>NZ_JBNNWQ010000010.1:0-294492 GCF_050281145.1 Paraburkholderia sp. NPDC080076
CCCGTGTGAAAGTAGGTAATCGTCAGGCTCCCCCGCAGCAAACAGAAACCCCACCCCAAAAAGGTGGGGTTTCTGCGTTTACGCAGCCGGAAAAAACAGGCGAAGAACGAACGGGAAAACCGCCCTCAATCCCTCCCCATCCGCAGCGCGTTCGCGTAGCCCGTCAATACATCTACGCCTTCGCGGCTCACCGCGTCGCGCCCACCCAGTACACTGTGCGCCTCACCAGTCGCATGAACCTCGTCGACGAGGCTTCCCTCGTCGTCTCACATCACGTGATCAATCAAGCCCGCTTACGCGCCGGCGTCTGATACGACATGCCCGCGGTAAACCGATCGAGTCGTTCGCTCGCATCGGTGATCGCCCAAAGGGGCGCGCTGTGCAACTGCCGGTCGTAATTCGTCGCGATCGTCGCAAAAAGCGCGAATCCGGCGTCATCCAGTTTCCAATTGCCGGTTTCACGGCCGATATCGAACACCGCCGATACTGCGCGTTCCGCCGCACCCAGTTGCTCACCGGTCGCCGAGCCGAAACCCGATTCCGCCAGAAAGCCCGTCAACAGCATGATCTGCGTGAGCGTTTGCGCGTCGGTCATGCCGCCGGCGCCGCGGCGCAAGGCGTCGAGTGCCAGATGGACCCGCAGTGCGAGGTCGTCGGCGGTCTGCCGGGCGATCGGCAACAGCATGGCCTTGGCATGCCGGGCACGCGCAGCGCCAGTGTGGCGGGAGAACGGAATAGGTTGTGCCATGAAGGTCCAATGTTTATGCCTGTGCAGATGCAATAACGGCGCGGCTCGCAAAAGATTGAGCCCTCCGTCGTGCACGCGACAGGCGGACCGACTGGAACGCCGACTAGCTGCTGCTTTCGCCACGATTCTTTCTCGCGGAGCCCGCCGCGTGCGCCCTTCTAACCTGAGCGCGATGCCTTTCGATCTTCCTTTATGCGAAAGGCATTTCACCCACCCGGATCCCGCGCTACGTGGCGCCGATATCGCGAGCGCGCCAAGCCTTCTGCCCTATGCCGGGCGCATCAAACCATTTGCATCGCTTCGTCAGAGCAGATGGTCTCCGCTCTCCCAGCAAGACGCCCAACCGGCATCCATAGCGGAATTGCCTTCGGCTTGAAACCCGCAACTCGCAACCCACCCGCAACCCACCCGCAAGCCGCATCGAAACCCCCGCTTCACTCCTCATCACCCTCATCCGCAGACGGCGCCACACTTCGCGCCCGCACGCGCCGCCGAATCTCCGAATCCAGGATGAGACGTCCACGCAGCTTCCCCTTCATCCGCTTCACATAGCGTGGCGCCTCGGTCATATGAATCACCATCAACTCACGCACCTTCTCCACATCACGCTCACGCGCTGCCTTCGTAATCGCTTTGTGAATCTTGACGTTGGCCTGACCGAACCGCTCATGCTCAGCTTGCGGCGTGTCGTTACGAAACTCGATGAGTTGACGGATCATTTCATTGATCAACTCGCAACTAAAACGCAGGAACGGATTCGGATTCGCCGCCGCGAGGATGTCGTGGAAATTCACGTCCTCCTGACGTTGCCGCACGATGTCCTGCCCGCCGTGTGACGAGGCCGGTCGATCGCAACACGCAATGCTCGCGTCGAGCGCCTCGAAGTCCTGCTCCGTCAGATGCGGCACGGCCCCTGCCGCGAGCTCGGGCTCCAGCAGTTTGCGCACGGTATAGATGTCGTCGATCGATACGTCCTTGAAGAACAGATAGTTTTGCAGAAGTTGCAACGTGCGATCGAGCGGCACTTCCACCACCATGCCGCCGCCGCTCGGGCCGGTGGTCACTTTGATGAGACCTTGCACCTCGAGCGATTTCAACGCCTCGCGGATCGTGCTTTTGCTCACCGAAAAGAGCTGCTGCAATTCCACCTCGCGCGGCAGCCGGTCGCCTGGCTTCAGGTCTTTCTCGGTGATGAGCCGCTTGATTTCTTCCGCGACCAGATCGCCGCGTTTTTGCTGTTTGATCTCAATCGCGGCGCCAGCCTTGGCGCGGTCCATGGCCATATTCGATGCTCCCAGTTTGTCCTGCACGATCGTCGACCGATTCGCCGGCGCAGTCGCAGCCCGGCAGGCTGCCTCGATGCCGCCAGGAATTTTGCCTTATTGACACCCGAATTTATTGTACCTACGATCAAGTCCAACCTATTTATCATGATAAATAGAACAAAGCCGATGCGGTGGAAAACTTCACGGCGGCCAGCAAGCTCAAGTAGTCGTTCGCGCAATGCGTGCAGTTTCGTAGTCGGTCAGTGCGTGTCTCTTTCCTAAGGAGCGTCATTTTGAATCGCCGAAATATGTTGAAGCTGGCCGCGTTGTCGGCCGTTCCGGGGACGTTGGGTTCGCTGGTCGCGCGAAGCGCGTTCGCGCAGGCCGGCACCTTGCAGTTCGCCTGTCCGGTGCCGATGTCGGGTCCATTCGCGGCGAACGGCAAATACGCCGACCTCGGCATGAAGCTCGCTATCGAGCAATACGGCAAGGTGCTGGGTCAACCGCTTGCATATACGGTGCTCGACACGGAAGGCAAGCCCGCAACCGCCGTGCGCCGTGTGCAGGAAATCGCGCAACAGAAGAATGCGCGCTTCTTTGCCGGCGGTATTCTGTCCTCCGAAGCATTGGCAATGGGCAAGGAAGTCCAGAAAGCAGGCGGCATTTTCATCACGACGGCAGGCGCGGACGAAATCACCGGCAAGGACTGCAACGACGCCACGTTCCGCTGGTCCGTGCCGACCTACGGCGCGATCGAGCAGACCGTGCGTCCACTGATCCAGATGATGCCCAAAGCGAAACGCTGGTACACCATCACGCCGCAATACGTGTTCGGCGACGGCTTGCTCTCGGCAGCCAAGGCGATCTTCAAAGAGAAGGGCATCGAGCATGTGGGCAACAGCTACCACTCGCTCAATGAGAAGGAGTTCAGCGGCTACCTGACGAACGCAGTCGCTGCGAAGCCTGACGTGCTGCTGATTCTGAACTTCGGCTCGCAATCGTCCGATACGTTGCGCCAGGCCGTGAGCTTCGGCATGAAGAACAATTGCACGATTCTGATGGCGTGGGCGTCCGGACTCGAGCAATTCGAATCGCTCGGCGCGGACCTGTGCGAAGGTGTCTATTTCGGCGCACAGTATTGGCACGATATCGATTCGCCGCTCAATCGCGATCTCGTCAAACGTTCGAACGCCGCATTCAAGGCAAACCCCAACTACAGCCTCGCAGGCTCGTATATTTGCACGAAGATCCTGCTCGACGGCATCGTAAAAGCAGGCAACGTCGATCCGAAGAAAGTGGTCGCCGCCCTCGAAGGCATGAAATACGACGGTTTGACGGGTCCGGAAGAAGTCCGCAAAGGCGACCATCAGGTGCTGAAGAACTATTATCTGTTAAAGGGCAAGGCGAAGAACAAGATGAAAAACGCCGACGACTACGCAGATATCGTGAGCTCGGGCCAATCGTTCCTTCCGCTCGACAAGACCGGCTGCAAGATGGCCTGACGCATCCGTGCCGCACGCGAGCGCGGCGTAGCGCGAAAAAATCGCAACACCGCACCGTGACTCCCCTTCGCACCACCCTTTAGACGGACGCCATGAACGTTTATCTCCTGCAGATCGTCAACGGTATCGGAGTGGGGATGCTGTATTTCCTGCTCGCCGTCGGTTTGTCGATCGTGTTCGGCCTGTTGCGCTTCGTGAACTTCGCGCACGGTGCGTTCTATCTGCTCGGCGCGTACTTCTGCTATCAGGCGATGCAGTGGTCGATGAGCTTCTGGACCGCGCTCGTGGTCGTGCCGATCGTCGTGGGCGCGCTTGCGTGGGTCGTCGAGAAACTGATTCTGCGCCACGTCTATGCGCAGCAGCATGAGTTTCATATTCTCGTGACCGTGGGTCTCGCGCTCGTCGTGCAGGAATGCGCGATCCTGATCTGGGGACCGCTCGGCGATAACGTGGCCGTGCCCGACGTGCTGAACGGCGTGGTGATCTGGGGCAGCTTCGTCTATCCGAAGTACCGTCTCTTCGTGATCGGCTTCACGGCGATATTGGCCGCGCTTTTGTGGTGGGTGCTGGAAGGCACGCGGCTCGGTAGCGCGGTGCGTGCGGGCAGCGAATCGACGGAGATGGTCTCGCTGCTCGGCATCAACGTGCTGCGCGTTTTCAGCCTCGTGTTCGCGCTCGGCGCTGCGACTGCCGCGTTGGCGGGCGTGCTCGCCGCGCCGATTCGCGGCGTCGATCCGTTCATGGGTATCGAAGCGCTCAGCGTCGCGTTCGTCGTGGTGGTGGTCGGCGGTATGGGTAATTTTCTTGGCGCGCTGGTCGGCGGATTGCTGGTGGGGATCGTGCAAAGCGTGATGAGCACGTTGTGGCCGGAAGGCGCGCGATTGATGATCTATGTCGCGATGGCCGCTGTCCTGTTGCTGCGACCGAACGGTTTGCTCGGGAGGGCGGCATGATCGATACGTCGAAACCTATCGTGCAGAGCGCTTCTTCCGCAAGGGCTCAATCGGGCCTGAAGCATTCATTGCATCGCTATCGTTTCCTGCTGCTGGCGTTGCTGGTCGTGTGCGTGTTGCCGCTGACGCTGCGCTCCGGATCGCTGGCTACTGAAGTGCTCGTGTTCGCACTTGCCGCCCTCGGCTGCAATTTGCTGCTTGGGCACACAGGCTTGCTTTCGTTTGGACAGGGCATTTTCTTCGGGCTCGGCAGCTATTGCGCGGGACTGGTCCTCACCAAAGCGGGCTTGCCGGTGTCTGTGGCGTTGCTTGCATCGGCAGTGATCGGCGCGGCGGCCGCGGCGTTGGTCGGCTGGTTTTCGATTCGCCAGCGCGGCACCTACTTCGTCATGCTGACGCTCGCGTTCGGACAACTGTTCTACTTCCTCGCCTACACCACGCCCGATCTGACCGGCGGCGACAACGGCTTGCTCGACATCCCGCGCCCGGCGCTCGGACTATTCGGCAAAACGATCGTGCCGTTGACCTCGCCGTGGCAGTACTACGGTTTCGTGGCCGTGTTGTTCCTCGTGGTGTTCTGGCTGTTGATGCGTGTATCGCACTCTGTATTCGGCCGCACGTTGCTCGCGATTCGCGACAACGAAGCGCGCGCCGCTGCGGTCGGCTACGACGTCAAACGTTTCAAGCTGATGGCGTTCGTGATCTCCGGCGCGGTCACGGGTCTGGCGGGCGCGCTGCACGCGCTGATGACCGGCATCGCGCCGCTCTCCAACATCGACTATCACACGAGCGAGATGATTCTCGTGATGACTGTGATCGGCGGCACAGGCAATCTGTTCGCCTCCGTATTGGGTGCCGCCTTCTACGTGCTGTTCGCCGACTGGCTTTCCACATTGTGGCCGCGCTGGCTGTTGCTGCTCGGCATCGTGCTGATTGCCGTCAGTCTGTTCATGCAGCGCGGTCTGTGGGGATTGGGCGAACGCATCTGGCAATCGCTACGCCGCAAATCATCCGCCGACGCAGGCAACGACGCAGACAAGGAGCCCGTATGAGCGAAGCCATTCTGCGAGCGAGTGGCGTTGTGAAGCGCTACGGCAAATTCACGGCGCTCTCCGATGTCACTTTGAACATCATGCCGCGCACGGTGCATTCCGTGATCGGTCCGAACGGCGCGGGCAAAACCACGCTTTTTCACGTGTTGACCGGCACGCTGCCGATCACCGAAGGCAAGATCGTTTTCGACGGCCACGACGTCACGCACGAGCCGGACCATAAACGCGTACGGCGCGGCGTCGCGCGTTCGTTTCAGGTGACGAGCCTGTTCGCCAATTTGAGTGTGCGAGAAAATCTACGGCTCGCCGCGCAAGGTGTCGACGCGGTGCGGGCGTTGAATGCGTGGACGCCGCCGCACGGCGCGCTCACGCATGCGGACATCGTCGACAGCGTGCTTGAGCGGCTCGCGTTGCAGCGGTTCAGCGAGGTGTCGGCGGGCGCGCTGTCGCACGGTCAGCAGCGACGGCTTGAAGTCGGCATGGCGCTCGCCGCGCGCCCCAAGGCGATCTTTCTCGACGAGCCGACCTCGGGCATGGGCATCGACGACCTTGACGACATGAAGCAGTTGATTCGTGGTCTGCGCGACGACTACACGGTCGTGCTGATCGAACACAACATGGGCATCGTGATGGACATCTCCGACACGATCACCGTCATGCAGCAAGGGCGAGTGCTGGTGGAAGGCCGTCCCGACGACATTCGCGGCGACGAGCGCGTACGCAGCGCCTATCTCGGCAACATGATCACCGGAGGCCGCGCATGATTCTCGACGTGCAGCAGATTCACGGCTTCTACGGCAAGAGCCACATCCTGCAGGGCGTGTCCTTGCAGATCAACGATGGTGAAACGGTCACGCTACTGGGCCGCAACGGCGCAGGCAAATCGACCACGCTGAAAGCGATCGCCGGTGTCGTCGCGCCGCAGCGCGGCACGGTCACGTTCAACGATGCCAGGATCAGCGGCCTGCCGCCGCACAAGATCGCGTCGCGAGGCGTCTGCTTTGTGCCCGAGCATCGCGGTATCTTTCGTCTGCTCACGGTCGAAGAAAACTTGCGGCTCGGCGCTCGCAAAGATTCGCCGTGGCAACTCGACGACATCTACCGCATTTTTCCGCGCTTAAAGGAACGGCGTACGAATGGGGGCGCGCAGCTCTCCGGCGGCGAACAGCAGATGCTCGCCATCGGCCGCGCGCTGATGAATCACCCGCGTTTGCTGATGCTCGACGAACCCGTCGAAGGCCTCGCGCCGGTGATCGTCGAAGAAATCGTCGCGCAACTCAAGCTGATTCGCGAGGCGGGCGTGGCGATTCTGCTGGTCGAGCAGAACCTCGAAGTCTGCACGCAACTCGCGGATCGGCACTACATCATCGAACAAGGCGTGATCGTCTATGCAGGCGACAACGCGTCGTTTGCCGCGGACGACTCGATCAAGGACCGTTATCTCGGCGTCGGCGTGGTCTGACGCGCACTCAGTCTTCAACATGAGGAAGCATCGATGCAAGTTCATGAATCAACAACCGTCGCGACGTTCGCCGATCTGCGAGTCGACGGCGCGCGGCTCTGGGACAGTCTCATGCAACTCGCGCGGATCGGCGCCACCGCGAAAGGCGGTGTGTGCCGGCTCGCACTCACGGAGTTGGACCGTCAGGCGCGCGACCTCTTTATCGCGTGGGCGAAGGAGATCGGCTGCAGCGTTCGGATCGACGCCATCGGCAATATCTTCGCGCGTCGCGCGGGTCTGCGTGACGACTTGCCGCCCGTGATGACCGGTAGCCACATCGACACGCAGCCTACAGGCGGCAAGTTCGACGGTAATTACGGCGTGCTCGCGGGACTCGAAGTGTTGCGCACGCTAACCGACGCCAACGTGCAGACGCTCGCGCCTCTGGAAGTCGCCGTGTGGACCAACGAGGAGGGCTCGCGTTTCGTGCCGGTGATGATGGGTTCCGGCGTGTTCGCCGGTGCATTCACCCTGGAGCATGCGCTCGAACAACACGATCGAGAAGGCATCACCGTACGTGACGCGCTATCTCAGATCGGATATGCCGGTGAAACCACAAAACCACATGCGGTAGGCGCCTATTTCGAAGCGCACATCGAACAAGGCCCCGTCCTGGAAGCACACGATAAAACAATCGGCGTGGTGCAAGGCGCGCTCGGCCAACGCTGGTACGATGTGACGGTACACGGCATGGAAGCGCACGCCGGCCCGACGCCGATGGAACTGCGCCGTGACGCGCTGCTGGTCGCCGCCGATCTGATTCACGCCGTCAATCGCATCGCGCTCGATCACGCGCCTCACGGCCGCGGCACGGTCGGCTGGCTCGACGTGCATCCGAATTCACGCAATGTGATTCCAGGCCGCGTGACGCTCACCGTCGATCTGCGCGCCGCCGACGATGCCTCGCTCACAGCAATGGACAGCGCGTTGCGCGCCGCATGCTCGGTGGCAGGCGAGAAAAGCGGCATCACGGTGGACGTCGAACAGGTGGTGTATTTCCCGCCGCAACCGTTCGCCGCGGAACTGGTCGGTGCCGTAAAGCAGGGCGCGGACACGCTCGGCTTTTCATCGATGGATGTGATCAGCGGCGCCGGCCACGACGCTGTCTATCTTGCGAGAGTCGCGCCCGCGGCGATGATCTTCGTGCCGTGCAAAGACGGCATCAGCCACAACGAAATCGAAGACGCACGCGCGGATCATCTCGAAGCCGGTTGCAACGTGCTGTTGCAGGCCATGCTGAGCGCCGCGCAGAAAGCGGGGAGCGCAGACGCATGAAGATCCTTATCGCGCGAATGAATCACGAGACCAATACGTTTTCGCCGGTGGCCACGCCGTTGGCGGCATTCGGCCGTAACGGTCCGACCTATGGCGAAGACGCGTTCGACGACAACAAAGGCATGCAGACGGCGATGGCCGCGTTCATCGACGCAGCCGAGCGTGAGCATGCCGACATCGTAACGCCTGTGTCGGCGTCGGCGAATCCGAGCGGGCCGGTCGAAGCCGCCGCTTACGATGCAATCTGCGAAGCGATCGTGTCGGCCGCGACAGGTTGCGACGCCGTCATGCTCGATCTGCACGGCGCGATGGTCGCCGAGAATTCCAACGATGGTGAAGGCGACTTGCTCGAACGCGTGCGCGCGTTGCTGCCGGATGCGCCGATCGCCGTCGCCCTCGATCTGCACGGCAACGTCACGCAAAAGATGATCGACAATGCGGACGTGATCGTCAGTTTCAAGACTTATCCGCACGTGGATATGTACGAGACCGGCGCACATGCGGCGCGTCTGATGTTCGATCTGATCCACGGCAAGGCGGAGCCCGTGATCGCATGGCGCCAGCCGCCGCTGCTCACGCATACGCTGCGCAGCGCGACTGCCGAAGGCGCGATGAAGCGCGCTGTGGATGCCGCGCGCGCCGCCGAGGCCGACGGCATGCTCGCGGTGTCGGTGCTGTCGGGCTTCTCGCTCGCTGATATCGAGGCGCCGTGCATCAGCGTCGTGGTGGTGGGCAATGGCGATCGCACTCACGCCGAAGAGGTAGCGGAGCGCATCGCGCGGCAGATCTGGAACGAGCGCGAAGACTTCGTGTATCGCAGCGCGCCGCTCGCTGAATCCGTCGCACAAGCCGCCGTGCTCGCGGTGGACGCCGACAAGCCCGTGCTGCTGCTCGATCACGGCGACAACTGCATGTCGGGCGGCACATGCGACACGATGGATCTGCTCGAAGAAGCCTTGAAGCAGAAGCTCGACGGCATCGTTAGCGGGCCGTTGTGCGATCCGCAAGCGGTCGCGGCGTTGATGTCGGCCGGCGTCGGCAGTACGGTGACGGTGACCATCGGCAACAAGGTCGCGAGCGATGCGCTCAAGCCACGTCCGCCGCTTGCCGTGACCGGCGTGGTGCGCGCGCTGACCGACGGCGAGTACGTGATCAGCGGCCCGACGTACACCGGACAGCGCGCCTTCATGGGACGCGCCGCGGTCCTCGACACAGGCACCGTCAAGCTCGTGATGACCGAACGCACGCACGAACCGTGGGACCTCGGCGTGTTCGAGAGCGTCGGCATCGATCCGCGTCGCGCGCGTTTCCTGTTGCTCAAATCACGCATGTACTGCCGGCCGGTGTTCGTGCCGATCGCCGCGGCGCTGGTGGAATGCGACAGCCGCGGCGTGACGAGTTCGGACTATGGCCTGTTCGCTTTCAAGCGCGTGAAGCGGCCGGTTTTTCCGCTCGATGGGCAGACCGAGTGGGCATCCACGAACTGAGTGCAACGCGCTAGTCGACAGAAGCGCCCTTAGGGGCTTGTGCTGAGCGTGCGGGTTCTCTATAATTCGCGCCTCTAAAGGCTCGTAGCTCAGTTGGTTAGAGCACCACCTTGACATGGTGGGGGTCGTTGGTTCGAATCCAATCGAGCCTACCAACGCATCCGTGACGTAGACGAAAGCGGCTTCGCTTTCGTCTACTGTCAGGTTCTCGCATCGCCTCGGCGCACAGTTCGTTGTGCCGCTGTCCTGTCAGTTTCTCCCCTCTCCATAGCCTTGAACTCGCCGCAGCGTCACTCGTGCGCCGCGAATGCCTTGTGCGTTCAACGTTGCCGTATCACGTCGTCTTTCGCCAATGCGCGGTACAGTTAAGCCTTCCTGTTTCGCCACTGAATAAACTGCCGTCAGCGCGGGACGAAAGCGCGGGCAGCTTAAAAGGAAGCTGACGCAATGAAGAAGCTCATCAACGAGGTCTCCGCGATCGTCCCGGACATGCTCGACGGACTCGCGGCGCTCAACCCCAATCTCTGCCTGTTGCAAGGCAGCACGATCGTCGTGCGGGCGGATGCCGAGGCCGCAGCGGCGCGCGGCGAAGTCGCGCTGATCTCGGGCGGCGGCTCGGGCCATGAGCCCGCCCACGGCGGTTATGTGGGCTCCGGCATGCTGAGCGCAGCGGTCGCGGGTGAAATCTTCACGTCGCCGTCCACCGACGCCGTACTCGACGCGATCCGTGCGGTGGCCGGTAAGGCAGGCGCCTTGCTGATCGTGAAGAACTACACGGGCGACCGCTTCAACTTCGGCCTCGCGGCCGAGATCGCGCGCGCCGAAGGCATCGCCACGGAAATGGTGATCGTCGCCGACGACGTCGCGCTGACGGCAAGCGGTGATCACGCGGGCCGTCGCGGGCTCGCGGGGACCGTACTGGTTCACAAGATTGCAGGCGCGGCTGCCACGGCGGGCCGCCCACTGGCGGAAGTCGCGCAGATCGCGCGCGACGTGGCGGCTTCGCTCGGCACGATGGGCGTCGCGCTCACCGCGTGCACGGTGCCGGCTGCGGGCAAGCCGGGCTTCGAGCTGGCGGACGGCGAGATCGAATGGGGTCTCGGCATTCACGGCGAACCGGGTGTGGAGCGCGGTGCGATGGAGCCTGCCGCCGCGATCGTCGACAAGCTGCTGGCGAAGATCGTCGGCGATCTGTCGTTGCAGGCCGGTGAGCGGGTGGCGTTGCTGGTGAACAATTTAGGCGGCACGCCGTCGAGCGAATTGAGCATTGTGGCCGGTTCCGCGCTGCGTTATCTGGCGAGCCGCGGCATCAAGGTGGAACGCGCCTGGGCCGGCACGTTCCTGAGCGCGCTGGAAATGGCGGGCATCTCGCTGACGCTGCTGCGCGTGGACGACCAACGGCTCCGCTGGCTCGACGCCGCCGCGCATACGAGTGCGTGGCCCGCGCTGAGCGGCCGCATCGCGCAGGTTTCCGTGCGGCCCGCGCCTGCCGAACCGGAGCGCGCAAGCGGTGCGTCGCTGTCGCGTGAAGCGACGTTGCGCCGCGTGATCGAAGCCGTTTGCGCGTGCCTGCTGAAAGCCGAGCCGGCGTTGACTGACATGGATCAACGCGTCGGCGACGGCGATCTCGGCATCAGTCTTTCGCGTGGCGCGCGCGCGATACTTCAGGAACTCGATGGCTATCCGGCTGAGACAATACCAGGCGCCGTATTGCGCGGCATGTCGGCGACGCTGCGGCGCGTGATCGGCGGCACGTCGGGCCCGCTTTACGCGGTGATGCTGGTGCGCGCGGCGGTCGCGCTCGAACGATCAGACGGATCGACGCCGAAGGAATGGGCGGCGGCGTTCAGCGCGGGTGTCGACGGCTTGATGGAACTGGGCGGTGCGCATCCCGGCGATCGCACGATGGTCGATGCATTGAAGCCGGCCGCCGACGCGTTGCAATCCGCTCTCGCGCGCCAGGAGGCATTGGATGCCGCGTTGAACGCGGCCGTCGACGCGGCAACCGAAGGTGCCTCGCAAACGGCGTCGATGCATCCACGGCGCGGGCGCTCGAGTTATGTCGGCGATCGCGCGCTAGGTCACGTGGATCCGGGTGCGCATGCGGTGGCGTTGTGGCTCGCTGCGATTTGCGAGGCGTTGAAGAAGTAAGCGAACTCGCGCAAACGCTCGATTGCGCGAAACAAAAAACGGCTAACAGCAGAGCAGAGGTCTCATGCTGTTAGCCGTGCGATCCGAGCGCCGACGCTCATGTCTCTACAAATAAGACGCGCCGTCGAAATACGCTTCGCGTAAGCGATCCACGCTCACGCTTTCGCATCAGCGCGCGATCATGGACGAAGCAGATCGAACCCAGCCAGCGCAACAACCCCGCTCACCACGATCAGCGCCACCGAATGCTGTCCGAAGTAAAGCAGGCCGGCAGCCGACCAGCACGTCAAAGCAAATGCGGCAATACGTTTCATGCTTTAAAACCCCAATGCGACAGCCAGCAACCCGCTGATCACACCACACACCACGACGGCCAACGCCACCACCGTCAGCACACGCCGCGGAAACGAGCGTCCGAGCATGGCCATCGACGGGACGCTGATCAGCGGCAGCGTCATCAGCAACGCGCCAGCCGGGCCGGCCGCCATACCGAACGAGAGCATGGCCTGGATGATCGGCACTTCGCCCGCTGTCGGAATCACGAACAGCGTGCCGGCGACGGACAGCGCGACGATCCACAGCAGGCTGTTGTCGATATCCGGTCCGACATGCGGAAACAGCCACGTGCGCGCCGCGCCGAGAATCAGCACGAGCACGATGTATTCGGGAATGAGCCGCAGCGTCATCGTGCCGAGGATTTTCACCCAGCGTGCGAAGGCAGTGCCGGGCACATCGCCGGTGACCAGTTGCGCCATCGCTTCGCGCGACGCTTCGGCTTCCTTCGGCGTAACCATCCGGTTCACCAGATAGCCGAGACCGAACACCATCACGATGCCCAGGGCGAGGCGCAGGCCCATCCACTGCCAGCCGAGCACGAAGCCCATGAAGATCAGCGTAGCCGGATTCAACGCGGTATTGCCGAGCCAGAACGCGATCGCCGCGCCCGGCGCCGCCTGACGCGCCCGCAAGCCCGCCACGACCGGCGCCGCGCAGCACGTGCACATCATGCCCGGCAACGACAGCAGGCCACCCTTCACGACGCTGCTGAAATCGGTGCGGCCGAGCGCGCGCGCGACCCATTGCGGCGGAATCAGCGCTTGCACCGCCGAACCGAGCAGCAGCCCGAGCACCATCGCTTGCCAGATCGCTTTGCCGTAGGCGAAGGCGTAATTGATGGCAGCCTGCCACGATGCCGCCGGCGCGCTCGCCGACGTGCCCATCAGGATGGATTTGCCGATGGAGTGCTGGCTCGCGGCCACGAACGCGCGGTTGTAGTACGGGAACCACTTCACATAGAAGAGGCCGACCACAGCGATCAGCAGAAAGACGATCCAGCCAAGAGCGACTCGTGGTTGTCGAAGGGTTGATTGCATGGTGGTCTTGAACGTTGGTTTTAATCAGTTGACAGCGAGCGCGCTGCTGTCGAGCTGTACGAGCAGTGCTTTTGCCTGGTCGACGACATCGGCGTCGTTGGGGCGGAAATTCCATTGCAATGCGCGCGGCAACTGGACGAAATGCTGATGGCTGCTGCGCGCATACGCCGGATCGTAGTGACGCCCGATCAACTCGTGCGCGAGCTCGGCACGGCGGTTGTCGTCGACGAGCTTTTGCCAGCCCGTGACACGTTCCCGGCTATGCAAACCGATCATCCGTTGCAGTTGCCCCTTCAGCGAATCGGGATCGTCGAACAGATGGGCGTAGTCGTGCAGCAGGAATGCCGCGCGATCTTCGCGGCTCGAGATCACCTCGACGCAGCGGCCCTGATGAAACGTCTCGAGCAGCGCGAGCGGCAGCGCGACGGAGCCGATGCGCCGGCTCTCCGCTTCAACGAACACCGGCCGTGCCCGATCGAACGTGCGCAACGCGCTCACGAGCAGCGTATCGAAACGCTTCTGCGACGGCTGCGCCACGCCGGCCCAGGCGCCGAGCAGCGAGCCGCGATGCGCGGCCAACGCTTCGAGATCCAGCGTCTGCGCGCCCGCGGCGTGCAGGGCCGCGAGCAGGCGCGTCTTGCCGCTGCCGGTCGGGCCCACCAGCGCGATGTACGAGAACGTCTTCGGCAAGGTGGCGAGCGTGTCGAGCGTGGCCCGCCGATAGGTTTTGTAGCCGCCATCGAGTTGGCGCGCCTGCCAGCCGATCATATTGAACAGCGTGGTCACCGAACCCGAGCGTTTGCCGCCGCGCCAGCAATAGATCAGCGGCCGCCAGTTGCGCGGCCGGTCGGCGAAAGTCGTTTCCAGATGGTGCGCGATATTGCGCGCGACCAGCGCCGCACCGATCCGCGTGGCTTCGAACGGCGATACCTGCTTGTACGTCGTGCCGACCAGCACGCGCTCTTCATTGCTCAGCACGGGCGCGTTGAGCGCGCCCGGAATATGGTCTTCCGCAAATTCGAGAGGCGTGCGCACATCGATGATTTCATCGAAATCACCTGCTTTTTCGAGGCTGACGAGTAGGTTTTTCAAGGAGTTAGGGACAAAACGGGCCGGCGGGAAGGGTGAAATTATCGCACGCGCCGTGAATAGCGGCCGGCGGAGCACTCAGCGCTGTTTCCCGGCCGCGCGCCCCGCATCCTTCCTTCTTCCGCTCGCGGCTCAGATGACCTCGACGCGTCCTTCTCCACTGACCATTTCGCCGATCACGCACGCCTCGCCGAACCCGTCGGCGCGGAACAGGGCGAGAACCTCGTCGACGGCTTGCGGCGCGCACGAGACCAGCAAGCCGCCCGAGGTTTGCGGATCGGTGAGCAGCGTGCGCGCCGTCGCAGGAAATGAGGAGGGCAGAACGATGTTTTTGCCGTATGCGTCCCAGTTGCGTCCCGACGCGCCGGTAAAAATGCCGGCTTCCGCGAGGCTCACCACGTCTGGCAGCCACGGCAGATCCGCATAGCGCACGCGCGCGGTCAGGTTCGAGCCGCGCGCCAGCTCTAGCGTATGGCCGAGCAGGCCGAAGCCGGTGATATCCGTGAGCGCGTGCACGCCGTCGAGTCTGGACAGGTCCGCGCCAGGCCGGTTGAGCTTGGTCGTCGCGCCGATCATGGCGGCGTAGCCGGCGGCGTCGAGCCGGTCTTTCTTCAGGGCTGCCGACAGAATGCCCACGCCGAGCGGCTTGCCGAGGATCAGCACATCGCCCGCTTGCCCGCCCGCGTTGCGTTTGACGCGCTTCGGATCGACCACGCCAATGGCGACGAGGCCGTAGATCGGCTCGACCGAATCGATCGAATGGCCGCCGGCGAGCGGGATGCCGGCCTCGGCGCACACGGATTCGCCGCCCTTCAGCACGGCTGCGATCACGTCGTGCGGCAGCACATTGATCGGCATGCCGACGATGGCCAGCGCCATCAGCGGCTTGCCGCCCATCGCGTAGACGTCGGACAGCGCATTGGTCGCGGCGATGCGGCCGAAGTCGAACGGGTCGTCGACGATCGGCATGAAGAAGTCGGTGGTGGCGACGATCGCCTGCTCGTCGTTGAGTTTATAGACGGCGGCGTCGTCGGCCGTGTCGTTACCGACCAGCAGATCGGGAAAGAACGGCAGCGGCGCGCTGCGCTTGAGCAGATCGGCAAGCAGGCCGGGCGCGATCTTGCAGCCGCAACCGCCGCCGTGCGACAGACTGGTCAGACGGGGCGAAGCGCTTGTGTGGCTGGGGGTATTGGTCATTGTGGCGGGCATTTCAGGCTACGAATGACCGCCATTATGATGGTTGTTCGTGCAATGCGCAGGGACCGGCGGTCGCCGAAGCGATCCGGACAGAACGCGAAACACGCCGTGCATTCCTCCGCGCCTGCCCACAAAGCGCCGCACGGTCGCAATGCGCTTGACGCAAAAGTGCGACAAAAGCGCGGCAAACTCACTCGCTATTTGTTGCTGCCGGCCCCGGTGCCATAGAGGCCGTTATCGAAGCCGCCCGCGCCTTGGGATTTGTGGCTCTTCCCGTCAGTCTTGCCGCGCGAGTTCGCCGAACCGCCATCTTTTGTCTGCGGCTTGTGCGATTCATGGACGGCGGACGCGGATGAATCGGGCGCCGATCCCATCGAAGAAGTGCGGTTCTCCTGCTGCGACGAACCGCTGCCTTGTGTGATCTGAGCAATACCGGGCGGACTCAGCGCGAGTATCGCGGCACCCAGCGCAAGCGAGACAACGCCGACCGACGCACACGATTTCACGGCGCCGTAAAGATTGCCTGCGAGAGAAGATTTGAGAAGGGGATAGGTCATAAGTGCCCAAAGATCTGGAGTAAGTGTCGGTGCGTGACTCACTGACTCAGCAATAACAATGCCTCGACTTTGTTGAAATCGGCTGTGGCATTTCATATTTAGTTGCACTGTAGAAGGCCTAAGTTCTCGCTGCAGGAATTCATACCGGTCTCTATAATCGTTATCAGTGTCCCCATAAAGAGCCGAGGCCATTCAATGACCCATATGTCCCGGCGACAATTTCTGAAGGTCTCCGCCACCACGCTAGCCGGATCGAGTCTCGCCCTCATGGGCTTCTCACCGACGCCCGCGTTAGCGGAAGTCCGTCAGTACAAGTTGTCGCGCACAACCGAAACCCGCAATACCTGCCCGTACTGTTCGGTAGGCTGCGGCATCCTGATGTACGGACTCGGCGACAACGCCAAGAACGCAAAGTCCAGCATCATCCACATCGAAGGCGATCCCGATCACCCGGTCAATCGCGGCACGCTGTGCCCGAAGGGCGCGAGCCTGATCGACTTCATTCACAGCCCGAGCCGTCTGAAGTATCCGGAGTACCGAGCGGCCGGCTCGAATGAATGGAAGCGCATGTCGTGGGAAGACGCACTCGATCGCATTGCGAAATTGATGAAGGAAGATCGCGACGCCAACTTCGTCGAGACAACGGCAGACGGCAAGAAGGTCAACCGCTGGCTGACCACCGGCATGCTCGCAGCATCGGCCGGTAGCAATGAAGTCGGTTATTTGACGCACAAGACTGTCCGCAGTCTTGGCATGCTCGCATTCGACAATCAAGCACGTGTCTGACACGGCCCGACGGTGGCAGGTCTTGCCCCGACGTTTGGCCGTGGAGCGATGACGAACCATTGGGTCGACATCAAGAACGCGGATGTGATTCTGGTGATGGGCGGCAATGCGGCCGAGGCGCACCCGTGCGGTTTCAAATGGGTCACTGAGGCCAAGGCGCATCGCAAGGCGAGGTTGATCGTGGTCGATCCGCGCTTTACGCGCACGGCATCGGTTGCGGACTATTACGCGCAGATTCGGACCGGCTCGGACATCGTGTTCCTGGGCGGGGTGATCAACTATCTGCTCACCAACGACAAGATCCAGCACGAGTATGTAAAGAACTACACGGACATGCCGTTCATCGTTCGTGAGGATTTCTCATTTACCGACGGTCTCTATTCCGGCTACGACGCCGACAAGCGCAAGTACGACCAGAGTTCGTGGGACTACGAACGCGGCGACGACGGCTTTGCCAAAGTCGATCCGACGCTGCAGCACCCGCGCTGCGTCTATCAACTGATGAAGCAGCACTACTCGCGCTACACGCCCGAGCAGGTCGAGAGCACCTGCGGCACGCCTAAGGAAAAATTCCTCAAGGTGTGCGAGATGCTCGCATCGACGGCTGTCCCGGGGCGCGCCGGCACGATCCTGTACGCACTCGGCTGGACGCATCACTCGATCGGCGCGCAGATCATCCGCACCGGCGCGATGGTGCAATTGCTGCTAGGCAATATCGGCATTGCGGGCGGCGGCATGAATGCGCTGCGCGGTCACTCGAACATTCAGGGTTTGACCGACCTCGGCCTGATGTCGAATCTGTTGCCGGGTTACATGACGCTGCCGCTGGAAGCCGAACAGGACTTCGACGCCTACATCGCGAAGCGCGCGAGCCAGCCGTTGCGGCCGAATCAGTTGAGCTACTGGCGCAACTATCGCGCTTTCCATGTCAGTTTCATGAAGTCATGGTGGGGCGATAACGCGACCGCCGAGAACAACTTCGGTTTCGATTACCTGCCGAAGCTCGATAAGTCATACGACATGCTGCAGGTCTTCGAGCTGATGAATCAAGGCAAGATGACCGGCTACATCGCGCAGGGCTTCAACCCTCTCGCCGCGGCGCCGAACAAGGCGAAGATCGGCGCGAGTCTGGCCAAGCTGAAGTGGCTCGTCATCATGGATCCGCTCGCCACCGAAACCTCCGAGTTCTGGAAGAATTTCGGCGAGTTCAACGACGTCGATCCCACTTCGATCGCGACCGAAGTGTTCCGTTTGCCGACCACCTGTTTCGCGGAAGAGCGCGGTTCGCTGGTCAGCTCCAGCCGCGTGCTGCAATGGCACTGGCAGGGCGCGGACGGCCCCGGAGAAGCGAAGAGCGATCTCGAGATCATGTCGGGCTTGTGGCTGCGCATCCGCGAGGCCTACAGGAAGAACGGCGGCAAGTATCCCGATCCGATTCTCAAGATGAGTTGGCCGTATGCCGACCCGGAAAGCCCGACGCCTGAAGAGATCGCCATGGAGTTCAGCGGCAAGGCGCTTGCCGACGTCACCGACCCGACCGACAAAACCAAGGTGCTTGCCAAAAAGGGCGAGCAACTGGCGAGCTTCGCACAGTTGCGCGACGACGGCAGTACCGCGAGCGGTTGCTGGATCTTCTGCGGCGCATGGACCCAGGCGGGCAACCAGATGGGCCGCCGCGACAATTCCGACCCGACCGGCATCGGCAATACGCTGAACTGGGCGTGGGCCTGGCCGGCGAACCGGCGGATTCTGTACAACCGTGCTTCGTGCGACGTCAGCGGCAAGCCGTTCGATCCGACGCGCAAGCTGATCGCCTGGAACGGCAAGGCGTGGACGGGCGCGGACATTCCCGACTTCAAGGCGGACGAACCGCCGGAAAACGGCATGAATCCGTTCATCATGAACGCGGAAGGCGTGGCGCGCTTCTTCTCGCGCGATGGTCTGGTGGAAGGGCCATTCCCGGAGCACTACGAACCGTTTGAAACGCCGCTCGGCTACAACCCGCTGCATCCGAACAACAAGGCGGTCGTCAGCAGTCCGGCGGCACGCGTGTTCCCCGATGACCGGGCCGCGTTCGGCACGCATGAGAAATTCCCGCATACGGCGACCACGTATCGTCTGACGGAGCATTTCCACTACTGGACCAAGCACGCGCGCCTGAATGCGATCGTGCAGCCGCAACAGTTCGTGGAGATCGGCGAGGATCTGGCGAAGGAGGTGGGCGTGGTGGCCGGGGATCGCGTCAAGGTGTCGTCCAATCGCGGGCACATCATTGCCGTGGCGCTCGTCACCAAGCGGATCAAACCGCTGATGATCGAAGGAAAGAAAGTCCAGACAGTCGGATTGCCGCTGCATTGGGGCTTCAAGGGACTCGCGAAGCCAGGCTATCTCGTCAATACGCTGACGCCCTCCGTGGGCGATGGGAATTCGCAAACACCGGAATTCAAATCGTTCCTCGTCAAGGTCGAAAAGGCATAGGGAGAAGAGATGGCACTGCAATCACTGGACATCAAACGCCTCTCGGCCACGACCTTGCCTGAACCGCAAGTGCGTGAGCCGGTCACGGGCACGGTCGCCAAGCTCATCGACGTGTCGAAGTGCATTGGCTGCAAGGCGTGTCAGACCGCCTGCATGGAATGGAACGATCTGCGCGATGAAATCGGCACGACAACCGGCATCTACGACAACCCGCGCGACCTGAGCGAGCATTCGTGGACCGTCATGCGGTTCTCGGAATACGAGAACACCGAAGGCGATCTCGAGTGGCTGATCCGCAAGGACGGCTGCATGCACTGCGAGGATCCCGGTTGTCTGAAGGCTTGTCCGTCGCCGGGCGCGATCGTGCAGTACACCAACGGCATCGTGGATTTTCACGAGGAAAACTGCATCGGCTGCGGCTATTGCATCACCGGTTGCCCGTTCAACGTGCCGCGCATTTCGAAGAAGGACAACCGGGCGTACAAGTGCACGCTGTGTTCGGACCGCGTGGCGGTCGGCCAGGAACCGGCTTGCGTGAAGACGTGCCCGACCGGCGCGATCATGTTCGGCACCAAGGAGGACATGAAGCAGCAGGCCGCGGACCGGGTTGAAGATCTGAAGGAACGCGGTTTCCAGAACGCCGGTTTGTACGATCCTGCCGGCGTGGGCGGCACGCACGTCATGTACGTGCTGCATCACGCGGACAAGGCCAACCTGTATCACGGTTTGCCGCAGAATCCGAAGATCAGCGCGATGGTTGCCGTGTGGAAGGGGCTGGCCAAGCCGCTGGCGCTGGCGGGCATTGCGTTCGCGGCCATAGCCGGGTTCTTCCACTACACGCGCGTCGGTCCGAATGAGGTGTCGGAGGCGGATGAAGCCGAAGCCCAGCACGAAGCCGACGAGGCACGCCGTTCGCGGGAGGCATCCAATGAAGCACCCTGAGCATACCGATCTGAAGGACGTGAAGGGCAACAGTCTGATCGTGCGCTACACGCCGAACGAGCGTACGAATCACTGGATCACCGCGATCACGTTCGTTCTGCTGGCGCTGTCCGGCCTCGCCATGTTTCATCCGGCCATGTCGTGGCTCTACGCGATCTTCGGCGGCGGGCAATGGACGCGGATTTTGCATCCGTTCGTCGGCTGCGTGATGTTCCTGTCGTTTCTGATTCTTGCGTTGCGCTTCTGGCATCACAACTATCTCGACAAGGCCGACCTTCAGTGGATGAGGCAGATCGACGACGTGCTCAACAATCGCGAGGAAAAGCTCCCCGCGATCGGTAAGTACAACGCCGGTCAAAAGCTGTTATTTTTCACCATGGTGATCTGCCTGCTGCTGTTGCTGGCGAGTGGTATCGTGATCTGGCGCCGCTATTTCTCGTTCTATTTTCCGATCGAGATCATCCGGCTCGCGGCGCTCGTGCATGCCGCGGCGGCGTTCGTGCTGATCGTCGGGATCGTCGTGCATATTTATGCGGCGCTGTGGATCAAGGGGTCGATCGGCGCCATGACGCGCGGCACGGTGACCTACGGCTGGGCGCGGAAACATCATCCGAACTGGTTCAAGGAAATCATCGGTAAATAGCGGGCCACGCATAGGCAACCCAGGCAGCGCGGATTCCGGCGCGCTGCACCCGAGCCGCCGTCCTTGTTCGATGAACGGCGGCGGCTCCTTAGTTTTCAGAGGTCGATACTGTGGTTCAACGTATTCTCGAAGCCGGCGATATCGAATCGCTCGATCATTCGGCGATTCCGCGCATTCGCACGCCGGAACGGCTCGCGGTGTTTTCCGCCCGCGCCGCGCGGCTGCGCCAGCTTGCGGCGCTCAACAATCCGATCGCCGGCTATTTGCGCCTGATGGCCGTGCTCGCCGATGCGCAGCAAGCCGTGATGACGAGCTTCAAGGCGCAGCCGCCCAGCCCCGAGTTGATCGCGAGTGCGCAGCAGCATTCCATGCCGCTGATTCCGGCGCTTTCCGGCGTGCGCGACCCGGCGTGGCGCCACGTGCTGCGCCAGTTGCTCGACAAGGTGGCAACCGCGGGCCCGCTCACGCCGCCGCTCGAAGCGCTGATTGCCAGGCTGCGCACGCTCGACACCGCTAGGCTCGAATTCCAGGCCGACGCAATCTTTGCGCAGCGCTTCGAAGAGGTCGATCCGGCGAGCGCGCCGTTCATCGTGGCCGCGCTGCAAGTGGTGTGGACCGACCTCGCTGCCGATATCGACAAGCGCGAGGTGCCGTACATCGAGACACTCGGCCTGTGTCCCGTGTGCGGATCGCATCCGGTGGCGAGCATCGTGCGTGTGGGCGGCGCGTATGACAATTACCGCTACCTGCAATGCGGCCTGTGCTCGACCGAGTGGCACATGGTTCGCACGAAGTGCTCGAACTGCGATTCGACCAAGGGCATCGCTTATCACACGGTCGGCTCGCCCGATGCCGACGAGGCTACGCGCGAAGCGGAATCGAAGAACGCCGCGCTGAAAGCGGAATCGTGCGACGAATGCCATACTTATCGAAAGATCGGCCTTCAGTCGAAAGACTACGATTTCGAACCGTTCGCGGACGATCTCGCCAGTCTCACGCTGGATCTGTTGATGGGGGCGGAAGGTTACCGGCGCGCGTCGCCGCATCCGTGGCTGTGGCCCGAACAGGGTGTCGGTGCGGATGACTCTTCCGGCGAGTCCGACTAGCAGCGAGTGGATGCGACTAGAAAAGGGATGGCCTCGTGAGCGATGTAAGCGGCTCTGAATTGCAGGCGCTGATGGCGCGCGTGCCGTCGGTGGAAAAGGTGCTGGCGTCGGTCGAGTTCGCGGCATTGATCGGCGAATACGGCCGCACCCAGGTGTTGAGCGCGGTGCGCGAAGCGCTCGACACCTGGCGCGCCGGCGCGCAGTCGGGCGATGCGTCTGTGAGCGCGCTCGACGTCGCGCAACTGAAGCGTTCAGTCGAAGCCGCGCTACGCAAGCGCAACGAGTCGCGCTTGCGCAGCGTTTTCAATCTGACCGGCACGGTGTTGCATACCAATCTCGGCCGCGCATTGCTGCCCGACGAAGCGGTGCAGGCCGTGATGAAAGCGCTCACGCAACCCGCCAACCTCGAGTTCGATCTGGCCACCGGCAAGCGCGGCGATCGCGACGATCTGATCGACGCGCTCATCTGCGAACTGACCGGCGCCGAAGCGGCCACCGTGGTCAACAACAACGCGGCCGCCGTGCTGCTCACGCTGTCCGCGTTGGCTTCGAAGAAAGAAGTCATCGTGTCGCGCGGCGAGCTGGTTGAAATCGGCGGCGCGTTTCGCATTCCCGACATCATGAGCCGCGCGGGCGCGAAACTGCGCGAAGTGGGCACGACGAACCGCACGCATCTGAAGGACTACGAGGAAGCCATCGGCCCGCAAACCGCGCTGCTGATGAAAGTCCACGCGAGCAACTATGCGATCAGCGGCTTCACCAAAGAGGTTGGTCTGGATGAAATCGCGCCACTTGCCCATGCGCGCGGTCTTGCGGTTGCAGTGGACCTCGGCAGCGGCACGCTGGTCGATCTGAGCCAATGGGGCTTGCCGCGCGAAACGACGGTGCGTGAAACCGTCGAAGCCGGCGCCGACCTCGTCACGTTCAGCGGCGACAAGTTGCTCGGCGGTCCGCAAGCCGGTTTGATCGTCGGGCGGCGCGATCTGATCGCGAAGATCAAGAAGCATCCGCTCAAGCGCGCGTTGCGCGTCGGCAAACTGACGCTCGCGGCGCTGGAGCCCGTGCTGCAGTTGTACCGTGCGCCGGAGAAGCTCACGGAGCGGCTCACCACGTTGCGCTTGTTGACCCGTCCAGCCGACCACATCCGGCTCGCCGCGGAGCGCGTGCAACCCGCGTTGCAGCGCGCATTCGGCGAACGCTATGCGGTGACGGCGGAGCCGATGTTCAGCCAGATCGGCAGCGGCGCTTTGCCGGTCGACGTGCTGCCGAGTTACGGCCTCGTCGTCAGAATGGCGGACGGCAAACGCGGTGGCCGTCAATTAGTCGCGCTTGAAAAGCGGCTGCGCGAGATGACGAGGCCCGTGATCGGCCGTATCGCGGACGATGCATTGCGCCTCGATCTGCGCTGTCTCGAAGCCGCCGATGAAGCGCAATTGATCGAGCAGCTGAAGGGCGTGCGCGCATGATCGTCGGTACGGCGGGACATATCGACCACGGTAAGACGAGCCTGGTGAAAGTGCTGTCGGGCGTCGATACGGACCGGCTCAAAGAAGAGAAGGCGCGCGGCATTTCGATCGAATTGGGCTACGCGTACGTGCCGCTCGAGAATGGCGACGTGCTCGGCCTGATCGACGTGCCGGGCCACGAAAAGCTCGTGCATACCATGACCGCGGGTGCGAGCGGCATCGATTTCGCACTGCTCGTGATTGCCGCCGACGACGGTGTGATGCCGCAAACGCGTGAGCATCTGGCGATCATCGAGCTGCTAGGTATTCGGCAAGGTGCCGTCGCGTTGACCAAGGTAGACCGCGTGGACGCGCAGCGTCTGCGCGAAGTGCACGACGAAGTCAGCGCGTTTCTAAGCGGAAGCGTGCTCGAGGACGCACCCGTGTTCGATACTTGCGCGGTGCGCACCGACGATCCCGGCGTGGCCGCGTTGACGGCGCACCTGCACGCGGCCGCCGCGGCGTGGCGGATGAAGCGCGACGACGGCCTGTTCCGTCTCGCGGTCGATCGTGTCTTCACGCTCTCGGGCCAGGGCACGATCGTGACCGGCACCGTGGTGTCGGGCCGCGTGGCGGTCGGCGACACGATGCTGCTCGCGCCGAAGAATCAACCGGTGCGCGTGCGCAGCATTCATGCGCAGAATCGTCCGGCGCAAAGCGGCCGCGCCGGTGAGCGCTGCGCATTGAACCTCGCGGGCATCGAGAAGAGCGCGATCGATCGTGGCGACTGGATCGTCGATCCGCGGCTTTCGCAGGCGTCGCAGCGAATCGACGTCATGCTGACGCTGCTTGCCGATGCACCGCTTACGTTGGAGCATTGGGCGCCGTTGCACGTGCATCTGGGCACGCAGCACCAGGTCGCGCATGTCGCGTTGCTCGATGGCGACACGCTCGGCGCCGGTCAGCGTGCCCGCGTTCAACTCGTGTTCGAGCGGCCGGTTTGCGCGCTGCCGGGCGATCGGTTCGTGGTGCGCAACGCGCAGGCCAATCGCACGATCGGCGGTGGCCATGTACTCGATCCGTTCGCGCCGTCGCGCAAGCGTCGTTCGGCCGAGCGGTTGGCGTGGCTCGACGCGCTTCAGACGATGCTCGACACCGGCACGCTCGACGCCATCTTTGCGAGAGCGCCGCATGGCTTGTCGCGCTCGCTGCTGGAAAGTTTGACGGGCATGCCGGCGGCCGTGCTCGCGTTGCCGTCCAACATGCGTGTAGTGGAACTGCCAGGCGAGGACGCATTGCTAGTCGCCGACGCGCTTTGGCAAGCGCTCAATAAGCGATTGACGACGACGCTCGCGCAGTACCACGAACGCTCGCCGGACGAGTTGGGCCCGGACATCTCGCGCTTGCGACGCATTGCCGCGCCGCTGGTGGACGACGCGCTGTGGCGCGCGCTTGTCGACGATGCCGCGACGCGTGGCGAGATCGTCAAACGCGGGCCTTGGCTTCATCTGCCGGGCCACACGGTGACGCTCGACGACGCTGATCGCGCGCTCGCGGCTACGTTGCTGCCCGCAGTCAAAGCGGGGCGTTTCGATCCGCCGTGGGTACGCGATCTGGCCAGCGCGCACGGCGTATCCGAGGAGCGTGTGCGTCAATTGATGCGCAAGCTCGCGCGGCAGGGCGAGCTGTTTCAGGTCGTGCGCGATCTCTTCTATCACCCGGAGATGATTCGCGAACTGGCTTCGATTGCGGCTGCCGAGGCGCAAAAGAATGCCGGCACGGTTGCGGCCGCACCGTTTCGCGACGTCACCGGATTGGGCCGCAAACGCGCGATTCAGCTTTTGGAATTCTTCGACCGGGTTGGGTATACTCGCTTCCACCGTGGCCTGCATCTGCTGCGCACGGATAGTCGCTGGCTCGATCTGCTCTGATCATCGGCAACGTGTAGTTCAATCACCGTAGGAAGGCATTCGTGTCCGGTGGCGCGGCTGGGCTTCAAACCCAGTTGAGGGCGTCAGACGCTCTCAGGTCGGTTCGACTCCGGCTGCCTTCCGCCAGTTAAGGCTTTAAAGGCCGGCAGAATTTCATTTCCCTTGACCCAGCTGTGCGCTTCCGCGCCAGCGAGCAGCAAGACTTGACCTATCCTTTGTGAGGCAGTTCGCAATTGGCCTCGACAACTTTCTGCTCATAGAAGTCATCAGCCGACGTGCGAACGCGAGCGACGCATGCGTGGCTTCCGCGATCCTGAAAGCACGCAGGTTTTCTTAGCCAGCTTCGGTCCGATGCGTCAGCACTTCGCGCTCAAGCGACACCTTCTACGCACCTCACTCTATCGCAAACAGCTCGCCGCACGCTTCACCACCAGGCATCGTTCACCGAGGCCACCCAAGTTCAGTCCATTTTTCTGAGCAAGCGTGTCCTCTCCGCTATGTGTCGCGCGCAATTTAACGTGACAGCGCCCCAACGGTTGCCCCTCCCAGTTGTTGCCCGGCTTTTAGGCGATGTTCACGTAATAGCCCGCCCAGTAGCAGCTCCGCGTGGCGGTCTCTTGCCGTGCAGTTCAACCTGCAGCAGCGAGCCACTCACCCGACACCGCGCGGAAAAATAGTGAAGCCTGATCGAGAGGGCGCGATCCGCGCGTAAGCATCTCACGCTTGAGATGTCCAGAAATAGTTGTTGTGCTTCTCTTTTTTGTCGTTCTAAAGTCAATTGTCGAGCGCTTACCGGTTATTTGTAAGCACCTCACGGATGTGCGTTTCTCCTACGCGTCACATGGAAATATTAATCGACAGAGCATTTCACGACGAGATGTTTAGTAATCCGACATTAACCATTTACCGAAACGGGAATTTGAAATGCGCAAGATGGCTTTGGCTTGTTCTGCAGCGCTCGTTGCACTCGGCACCGTGACAATGACGCCGGCCCGAGCCGATGTCACGCTGTACGGTATTCTCGATACGTACCTGGGTTACACGAACGCAGGCGGCAAAGGTGCACAGACTGCGATGCAGAGCGGCGGTTTGTCGGCAAGCCGCATAGGGATCAGAGGAAGTGAAGATCTCGGCGGCGGCCTGCGTGCGACGTTCGACCTAGAGAACGGCATTCTCACGAACTCCGGGGCCGCGACAGATTCCACGCTCGCCTTCAGTCGCAGTGCGTGGGTCGGTCTCGGCACGCCGTATGGCGAATTCCGTTTCGGACGCCAGAACTCGGTGCTGCTGCTGATGCACAGCAAGTTCGACGCATTTTCCGGCGGTACGTACGGCTCGTTTCTTCACAACGCTTCGATGTTCGTATTCCGCTACGACAACATGATCACGTACTGGTCGCCGAACGTCGCGGGATTCACGTTCTCCGCGGGTGCGAGCCTGGGCGGTCAGACGTCGCCGCATGACGCGTTGAACGCCTATGTCGGTTCGATCGATTATCAGCGCGGGCCGCTATACCTCGGCGTCAGCCACGCGGAACAGAATGGCGCGAACGGAAAAATCAATACGAAGACGACGTTCGCCGGCGGCAGCTATCAGTTCGGCAGTTTGACGGGTTATTTCGGCTACTACCGCGGCAACAACCTCGGCTCGAATACCGCAACCAATGTCGAAGGCAAATATCACAGCGTCTATTCGCTATCGACGACGTACAACCTCACGCCCGCGCTACGACTCGCGGCCGGCATCGGCTACGCGCAGGACAGCTCAGGCCAGCATAACAACGCGGGCGAAGTAAGCGTTGGCGCGTTTTACAGCTTGAGCAAGCGGACGCTCATCTATGGAACGCTTGAGCGGCTCGTGAACCGTCACGGCGCGACCTATGCGCTGATCGCCAACGGCCCCATCACACCGAACACGCCGGCGCGTGGAGACGGGGTGACGGGCGCACAGCTCGGCATTCTGCATTCGTTCTAAGGGCATGAGCGCGCCGTGAGCGTCATGCGTATATGGCATGCGATAGGGCTCAACGCATTGGCTGAACAGCTCAGAAGTCACGTTTTTTTTCCGTGCATTTTTTTAATGGCTGTTCTAAGTTAACTCATCACCTGCCCACGCAGATCCACGTGAGCAGCTTACGAGACGAAGGAGAGGTGTCGTGAAAGATCCTGCAGCTCCGACGGTGGAATTGATCGACTGTTCGAACGAAGCAAAACTTCTCAGTGAGCGGGCGTGTTCGGCGATCCGTCAGGACATTCTGTCCTGCGTAATCGAACCGGCCGCCACGCTGACAGAAAGCGCGCTGACCGCACGCTACGGCATCGGCAAGGCAACCTGCAGGGTGGCGCTGCAGCGTCTCGCGCAGGAAGGCTTTGTGCGCATCGTGCCGCGTCAGGGTTACGTGGTGACGCCGATTACGTTGAAGGACGTCGAAGAAGTGTTTGCGCTTCGCCTGGAACTCGAACCGCTATCGGCGCGCCTCGCCGCAGGCAAGGCCGATATCGACCTGTTGAACCGGCTGGAGCGCGCGTGTCGCAACGACGATACGTCGCTTGGCATCGGCAGCCGGATCGGCATCTTTATGGATGCGAATGCCGCTTTCCATATGGCGATCGCCGAATGTTCGGGCAACAGCCGGCTGGTTCGCATGCTGGGTGGCCTGCTCAACGATATGGCGCGGCTCGTGTCGCTCGGCTTCGGCGTGCAGAACACGAAGCCGGAGATCCGGCATGACCACACGGCGATGATCAGCGCGCTCGCGAGCGGCGACGGCAAGCGTGCCGAGCAGATCGCGCACCGGCATGTGGCGACGTTCCGCGACATGACGATGGAAAAGGTCATGGCGAGCCTGCGCGACACGCATGCAGGCGCACCGATCGTCCCGTTGCGAGGCGCACGATGAACGCGGTAACTACCCAGGCCATGTTTGAGAAGGCCGCCACCGCGCGCAACGCGGTGGAAGTCGAGCACGTCTCGAAGCACTACGGCAGGCTGGCGGTGCTCGAAGACATCAGCCTGACCGCGCCTTCGGGTTCGGTGCTAGCGATCGTCGGCGCGTCCGGATGCGGCAAGAGCACGTTGCTCAACATCATCGCGGGACTGGTGCAGGCGGACCAGGGCGGCGTGCGGATCGACGGAGTTGCCGGCGAGCCGACTCACGATACACGCGTGGTCAGCTACATGTTCCAGGAAGACCGCCTGCTGCCGTGGCGCACTATCGTGGCGAATACGGAGTTCGGTCTCGAAGCGGGCTCGCTCAACGCCGAACGGCGGCGCGAACGCGCGCTGGCCGCGCTGAAGATGACCGGCCTTGAAGGATTCGAACACGCTTATCCGCACGAACTCTCGGGCGGCATGCGTAGCCGGGTGGCACTCGCGCGCAGCCTCGTCGTGAAGCCATACATCCTGTTGATGGACGAGCCGTTTTCCAAGCTCGATCCGCAGATGCGCTCGCAGATGCACGCGGAACTGCTGCGAATCCGCGAGCAGTTGAAGATGACCGTCGTATTCGTCACGCACGACGTGGAAGAAGCCATCGTCCTTGCGGACAAGGTGGTTGTCCTGCGTCCGCGGCCGGGACGTGTGCGCGATGCGCTGATGATCGACCTGCCGCGTCCGCGCGATCCGCTCGCCGCCGAAGTCGCGGAAACGGTGCGCCGCGTGCGCGCCCTCATTTAAGGACGTTGCGATGTCTTCTGTTTCGACCGCCAGTACGGTTTTTCCCGCACGGTTTGGCCGCCTGACCCGCTTCGCGAAAGTCGCCGGTCAACGTCTTTCGCTGCTCGCCATATTCCTGATCCTGTGGTGGCTGGCGGCGCAACGCGTGCCTGCCTTCATCCTGCCCGGCCCGGGAAAAACGTGGAACGCGCTGCTTGACCTGATCGCCACCGGCACCTTTGCCGAGGACCTCGGCATTACGCTGTACCGCGTCGTTGCGGGCTTCCTGCTGGCCGCGCTCGTCGGCACGCCGCTCGGCATCCTGCTCGGCGCGAACCGGCGCCTCGGTAGTTTCTGCGAGCCGGTGCTGTCGGTGGTCAACACGGTCTCCGCCGCGATCTGGGCCATCTTCGCGTTGATCTGGTTCGGTATCTCGAACGGCACGACCATCTTCGTCGTGTTCATGGAAGCGATGCCGCTGATTCTCACGAACGTGTGGCAGGGCGCGCAAAGCGTCAACGCCGAATACGTAGAGCTTGCCCGCAGCTTTCAGATGTCGCGCAGCAAGGTGATGACCAAGATCTATCTGCCCACCGTGCTGCCGTATTTCTTCTCCGGTGCGCGCCTTGCGTTCGGCTTCGGCTGGCGGGTGTCGCTGGTGGCGGAGACGATCGGTTCGTCGAACGGCGTCGGCTACCGGCTGCGTCAGGCGGCGGACCTTGTTCAGACCGATCAGGTGTTCGCATGGACGCTCACCATGGTCGTGCTGATGGTGGTGCTCGAGTACGGCATTCTCAAGCCGCTTGAAAACCACCTGTTCCGCTGGAAGAAGCGAGCATAAAGAATGGCTCGCGGCGCACTGCTGCCGCGCCGCGGGCTGAAGTAATCGAAATTTACGAAGAAGTAGCGCGTTTGCATTCTATAAATAGGAGTACATATGAGCGGTACGATGAAGGCTTTGATTCTCTCTGAACACGGTGACGTGGACAAACTCCATGTCGGTGAGCTACCGATGCCGAAGGCGGTGCCGGGTCACGTGGTCATCCGCGTGCGCGCGTCGTCTTTCAACTATCACGACGTCTTTACGGTGAAGGGCATGCCGGGCATCAAGGTGCCGCTGCCTGTGGTCATCGGTCTGGATATGGCGGGAGAGATCACGGAGGTTGGCGACAACGTCGAAAACTGGTCGGTCGGTGCGCGCGTGCTTGTCAATCCGCTCAACAAGAAGAAAGGTCTGATGGGCGAAATGCTCGACGGCGGCATGGCGCAGTATTGCCTCGTCAGCGCGGACCAGTTGATCGCAATGCCAGAAGGCGTGACCTTCGAAGAAGCGGCGTCTTTGCCGGTCGCCTACGGTACAGCGCACCGGATGCTCGTCACGCACAACACCATCAAGCCGGGCGATCGTGTGGTCATTCTGGGTGCGAGCGGCGGTGTCGGAACCGGCTGCGTGACGCTTGCCAAAATGCTCGGCGCGGAAGTGATCGCGGCCGCCGGCAGCGCGGACAAGGCTGAACGGCTCAAGGCCATGGGCGCCGACCACGTCATCAACTATCGCGACACCGATTTCTCGAAATGGGTCATCGAGAAGTACGGCAAGCCACAACGCCGGAGCTATGAAGGCGGTGCGGATGTCGTGATCAATTTCACCGGTGGCGATACGTGGGTGCCGTCGCTCAAATGCATCAAACGCGGCGGTAGTCTGCTCGTCTGCGGCGCGACCGCGGGCCACGATCCCAAGGAAGACCTTCGCTACATCTGGAGCTTCGAGATTCGCGTGATCGGTTCGAACAGTTTCTATGACGACAACCTCTCTGCACTGATGGAATTGATCCGTACCAGGAAGATTGCAGTGCAGATCGACAAGGTGTTGCCGCTCGAACAGGCCGCCGAAGGCCTGCGCATGATTCGCGATCGGGAAGTGCTCGGCAAGATTGTCGTTACCCCATAAAAATACGGAGACTCGAATGGCTGATAACCAGCAACTTACCGCGGAGCAGGTTCAGGCAATGCTCACGCGCGGTCCTTATCATCAGTGGCTCGGTCTGCGTGTGCTCGAAGTCGGCGACGACTCAATCGAAATCGCCGCGACGTGGCGCGAAGAGTGGGTCGTGAACCCCGAACGCCGCTATACGCACGGCGGCATTCTTGCCGCGCTGGTCGACCTCACGGCCGACTGGGCGCTGGTGTCGAAAACGGGCCGCGGCGTACCGACGATCGATCTGCGCGTCGACTATCACCGCGCGGCGATGCCCGGCGACCTCATCGCGTGCGGCAAGGTCGTGAAGTTCGGCAGCGCGATTTCGGTTGCGGAGGCGCACATCTATGACCAGTCCGGCGCGCTGCTCGCAAGCGGCCGGGGCGTCTATTCGACCGCGCCGGCACCCGCGCCGAAGGCATGATGAACACGGCGACATCGACGCTCGACCATGTCGTCGTGAACGCGATGTTCGAAACCGACGCCGCGGCGTCGTGTTTCGAAGCGCTCGGCTTCGCGCTGACGCCGCGCGGCTATCACTCGCTTGGCTCGGTCAATCACCTGATGATGTTCGATGGACATTATCTCGAACTGGTTGGCCTGCCGCCCGGCGCCACCACGTTGCGACGCGAGATTCTCGAAAGCCGTCTAGGTATAGACGGTCTCGTGTTCAAGACGGACGACGCGCAGGAAACCTATGCGCGTTTAATCGACGCCGGCGTGCGCGCCAGTGAACCGCAGTCGTTCACGCGACCCGTCGATATTGAAGGCGTCGAGCAGATCGCCCGTTTCAGGACGACCCGGCTCGCGGCCGAAGAACTGTCCGCCGGGCGCGTCTATTTCTGCGAGCACCTGACGCCGGAATGGGTCTTCCGTGCCGAATGGACGAAGCATCCGAACGGCGCGCAGCGCTTGAGGGAATGTGTGATCGTGAGTGACGATCCGCAGCACGAAGCGCGCCGTTATGCGCTGATCGCTGGGGAGTCGGATCTCAAATCGCCGTCCGCCCGGCACTCGCGCATTGCGTTGGGTGATTTCGGTCTGGACTTTGTCGATGGCGCGGCCTACCGCGCGCGCTATGGCGACCTCGTATGTAACGCAGCTGGGCGCGACAGCTATTTTGGCGCGGTCGTCGTCGAGGTAAGAGACCTTGCCGCGATGCGTGCACGTCTGGACGCGCTCACGTCCCATGCCGACGAGAGCGTCGTGCGACTGATGCCGTCGGCCCATGCGCAGAGTGACGCATCGTCCGTAGCCGTGCTGTTAGGCGAACTCAATACTGTCATTGAATTTATCGGAGCAGTTGAACATGCCCACGCCTGAGAATCTCGGCGATCTGATCGAAGCCGACGGCGATCCGTGCAAGCTTGCAGTGATCGCGCTTGGGGAACCGGATGAAACAGGTTGCGCGTGGCACGATACGCGCATGACCTACGGGGAACTCGACGCGCTGGCTGACGGCGTCGCGCGTGCACTGGTGCAGCGCGGCCTGAAAGTCGGCGAACGCGTCGCCATTCTTGCGGCGAATCGCGCCGAGTATGTCGCGGCGCTGCTCGGTATCATGCGCGCGGGAATGGTCGCGGTGCCGGTCAACTACAGGTTTCCGCCCGCGCTCTCCACTTTTGTGATCCGCGATAGCGGTGCACGTCTGGTATTTTGCGACGCCGCGCGACTTGCCGATTGCCCGGACGATCTGCCGACAGTCGTATTCGATTCGACCGGAGAGGAAAGTTTCGCTTCATTCGTCGAACCGGGCCCGTTCGAGACTTTCGTGCCGACGCCCAACATGCCGGCAATGTTTCTCTATACGTCCGGCTCGACCGGCAAGCCGAAGGGCGTGATGCTCTCGCACGGCAGCCATCTGTGGGTGGCGCGTACGCGTGCGCGCGCGCAGCCACCGGCGGCGCATCGCTTTCTGGTGGCCGCGCCGATGTATCACATGAACGCGCTGACGCTCGTGCTGATGTCGCTGTACGGGAACGGTACGGTCGTGCTGCTTCCGCAATTCACCGCGCGCATGTACATCACGGCAATCGAGCGCTATCGGGTCACGTGGCTCACCTCCGTCCCGCCAATGATCGCGATGATGCTGCGCGAAAGGGAGTTGCTTGCGCGCACGGATCTTTCGTCGGTGCGCTTCATCCGGATGGGCTCGGCGCCCGTTAGCGAGAGTCTGCTTGCGCAAATCGGCGAGGTACTGCCGAATGCGAAGCTCACTAACGTCTACGGCACGACCGAGGGCGGGCCGATCGTGTTCGGGCCCCATCCGCAAGGGATCGAACCGCCTTTGCTGTCGGTCGGATATCCGCATCCCGAAGTCAGCGTGAAGTTGCTCGACGCACCGCCGACAGGTGTGGCGACCGGCGTGCTGGCTGTAAAAAGCCCTGCCGTCATGCTCGGCTACCACAACCGGCCGGACCTGCCGCTACCGGTGACAGCAGATGGCTTCTATATAACGGGCGACGTATTTCACCGCGACGAAGAGGGCTTCTATGCGTTCGTCGGCCGTGCGGACGACATGTTCGTGTCGGGTGGCGAAAACATATTTCCGGGTGAAGTCGAGCAGATGCTGGAGACACACCCGGATATTGTCCAGGCTTGCGTGGTACCGGTTGCCGACGACATCAAGGGAACCAAGCCGGTGGCGTTCGTCGTGCGGCGCGCGGGCGCGTCGCTAACGGAAGAGCAAGCCAAACAGCACGCGCTGACTCATGCGCCCGCATACCAGCACCCGCGACGCGTGTGGTTCGTCGATGCATTGCCGCTTGCGTCGACGAACAAGATCGATCGCGCCGCATTGAAAGCGATAGCGCTTGCGTCGTTGCAGGATAGCGAGACCGCATAAGTGAAACCGACACGACATTCAACATTATGGAGTTCAGTATGAACGAGAACTTTCGCGAGTTCCTGGAACGGCTGCGCGCGGCACAGCAACTGATCGATATACGGCAGCCCGTCGACATCCGCCACGTGGGCACGCTCGTCGACCAGAGCGACAAGGCGCTGCTGTTTCATAACGTGATCGGCTACGACATGCCGCTGCTGTCGGGCATCATCCGCACGCAGGAGCGCGCGATGATGGCAATGGGCTGCGACAGCTACTCGGAAATCGAGAAGATGCTGGCGCATGGCATCCAGAACCCGATTCCGCCTAAATACGTCGCCACGTCGGCCACGAAGGAAGTGATCTACAAAGGCGACGATGTCGATCTGTTCCGCCTGCCCATTCCGATGTCTTCGATTTTCGACGGTGGCCCGATGATTACCGCGGGTATCGTGATTTCGCGCGATCCGGAGTACGGCCTGAACAGCGGCATCTATCGCTTCATGGTGAAGGAAAAAGCGCTGAGTGGCATCGACATCGTGACGCCGAACAATATGCGCATGTTCGCGCAGCGTGCGTATGAACAAGGACATCCGTGCCCGATTTCCATTTCGATCGGTAACCACCCGATGGAAATCATGGGCGCCGGCTATCGCGCGCCGATCGGTGTCGATGAGATGGCGATCGCGGGCGGCATTCGTGGCGTGCCGGTCGAACTGGCGCCTTGCGAGACCGTCGATCTGCCGTATATCGCCGACTCGGAAATCGTGATCGAAGCAGAAATCCTGCCGACGGGCTGGACGCAACCGGAAGGCCGTTTCGGCGAATTCACCGCATTGATGGGCGGGCTGCACTGGAATCCGGATGTGCGGATCAAGGCGATCATGCATCGGCGCGATGCGATGTATTACTCGCTGCACATGCCGTGGGAAAACACGTGGCTCGCGGCACCGACGCGCTATCAGGCGATTCGCAGCGCGCTGCGCACGGCAGGCGTGCAGGTAAAGGACATCAACGTAACGTTGGGTGGCCGCGCATTCTGGCACGCGGTTATTTCGATCAGGAAGCAGGCCGGCGAAGGCAAGAACGCGCTGCTGGCGGCGCTGTCGGTGATGGATCTGAAGCACGTGGTGGTCGTTGATGACGACATCGACGTGTTCAACGGCGAACAGGTCGAATGGGCGATCGCGACGCGCGTGCAGGGTGACCGCGATCTGATCGTGATCCCCGGCGCACGCGCGAAGCCGCTCGACCCGAGCCTGCCGGTGATGCCGCCTGGCACGGTGCCGACGGGCGCCAAGGTCGGTGTGGACGCAACGATCTCGGAAGGCATTCCGCACGAGCGTTATGAGCGCATTTCGTATGCGTACGCAGACACGGCGAAGATCGCGGACTACGTCGGCGGCAAGGCCGATATGGTGCATGTGTCGGAGCCGGAACAGGTGGAGGCTGCCGCAGCCGAAGCGATCGCGCTCATCGGCGACACGCCGCTTTACTACACCGAACTCGCCGAGCGGCTGTCGAAATACGACTTCCGCACGCTGGCCCGCGCGCTCGGCGAACTGCATGAACGCAAGCAGTTGTGGAAAACCGCGGAAGGCAAGTTGTGCGTGCGCGGTTCGCGCTTCGACGCCGTGCCGCCGACGCGGCGCTGATTGCCGCGATGTCCTTCAGTGCGCTGCGCAGGCCGGCAGCGCTCCATTCACCCCGTTGATGAGCTGACGTGATGCAACCTTACCTGCTTGCAAGGCGTGTGCTGTTCGCCGCCGTGATTTCCGTGCTTGCGCTTTCCGCGCAAGCCGCGCCGCTGCGCATCGGCTACTGGACGAGCGGCGTGAGCCTCGGCCTCGGCGCCGTGCTGGAAACTGGCGACTTCCTGAAGAAAGCCGGCATCGACGACGCGCGTTTCGTGCACTTCGCCGAGGTCAACGCACCGGCGAGCGGCCTCGCCGCCAACGTGATCGACGTGAGCTTCAGCGTGGCAGGCGCGAGCGCGTTCAGCATCGCGGCGACCGGCGTGCCGGTCAAGATCTTCGGTGCAACAGCGCCGGCCGATGTCACATTTGTCACACCTGCCGACTCGCAGATCCAATCGATTGCGCAGTTGCGCGGCAAGAAGATCGGTATGTCACCGTCGGGAAGTTCGGTCGCGCTGATGACGGCCGCGGTGCTGAAAGCGAACTATGGCTTCAACGCCGGCGATTATTCACTGGTGCCGGGCAACGAGGCACGTCTCGCGCAGTTTCTCGTACAGCATCAGGTCGACGCCGCGGCGCTGCGCTCCGTCACGGTCGCGCAATTGACTGAAGTGAAGACGCGGCGTCTGGGCACGCTGGTGGAAGAATGGCACAAGCTGACGAAGTCCGATGCGATGCCTTATCTGGGTGTGGCTGCGGCACGCACGGAATTGATCCAGCGCGATCCGCAATCCGTCGCGAAACTGATCGTTGCGATTCACAATGCAATCGCCTGGGGCAACGCGCATCCGGACCAGGTCGCGACGATCCTGCAGAAAGTAGCGAATCTGCCTGCAAGCGACGCGCAGATCTATGCCGCGCATTGGGCCGAATTGAACAGCATTTCCTTCGAACCAGTCGATATCGATACGCTCAAGCGCGAGCAGCAGATCTTCGCGGCGAGCGGCGCGATCAAAGGGACGCTTCCGCCCGATGTATTCGTCACCGGGCCGTACGAAACGGCAAAGAAGATCATAGCGGGTCAAAAGCCATGATGACGCGTTTGCGCGGGCAATGGCCGCATCCGGTGGATAACGGAGGTATCGCATGAAATCCCAATCCGCCGCACGGCGACGCCTCGTGGTCGGTATCAGCGGCGCGTCGGGCGCGATCTACGGCGTGCGTCTGCTGCATCTGTTACGCGAGTTGGAGGTCGAGTCGCATCTGGTGGTCAGCCGTTCGGCGCAGGTGACACTCGCACAGGAAACGCAAATGCGGCTCGCCGATCTGCAGGCGCTCGCTGACGTCAACTATCCGAACACCGATATCGGTGCGGCCATTTCGAGCGGCTCGTTTCGCGTCGACGGCATGATCGTTGCGCCGTGCTCGATCAAGACGCTGTCGGAAGTGGCTACCGGCTGCACCAGTTCGCTGCTGTCGCGAGCGGCAGACGTGATGCTGAAAGAACGTCGCCGTCTCGTGCTGATGGTGCGCGAAACGCCGTTGCATGCCGGTCATATCCGCAGCCTCGCCGCCGTCACGGACGCCGGTGCGATCGTCTATCCGCCAGTGCCGGCGTTCTATGCGCTGCCGGAAACGCTCGATCAGATGGTCGATCATACGCTCGGGCGCGTGCTCGACCTGTTCGATATCGAATCACGAACCGTGCGCCGATGGAGCGGCACTGCCGGCTGATACGCGGTGTGCTTTTTTGTGTCCAGTTTACTTCCCTATATGCATCTCCTAGAATGAGTTGAGGTTGGTGAGGTGCCTACAGAAAGACGTAAGCATAATACACAGCCATTCCAGGATAGAGCGCACGGGGGGCCACATGGAAGGAAAAGTAATTTCTGGGGGCAAGGCGGCGGCCGAGGGCAAGTTGCTGGGCGAGTCGACTTATCTGGCGATGAGGCAGGCGATACTGTCCTGTTCGCTGAAACCGGGCAGCATGCTGACCGAGGCTGCGCTGATGGATCAATACGGCGTCGGCAAGTCGACATGCCGGCTGGCGCTTGCGCGTCTCACGCACGAAGGGTTGGTACGTTCGGTTCCGCGACACGGCTACGTCGTCGTGCCGGTCACGCTGAAGGATGTCGAGGAGGTGTTTGCGCTGCGACTCATTCTCGAACCCGAAGCCGCGCGGCTCGCGGCCGGCAAGGTGGACGCGAAGGCGTTGATGCGGATCGACCGCACAGCGCGCGGCAATACGGCGTCGAAGAATCACGGCAACCGGATCGGCTTTTTCCTCGATGCGAACCGTGAATTTCATCTGGTGATTGCAATGGCGTCGGGCAACGACCGTCTGGTGCGCAGCATCTCGGTGCTGTTCGACGAAATGACGCGACTGGTGGCGCTCGGTTTCAGCGACGAAGACGACAGCCCGGAAATTTCCGACGATCACCGCCAACTGGTCGAGGTGCTGGCGGCAGGCGACGGCAAGGCAGGCGCGCGCATTGCGCGCCGGCACATCGAGAAGTTTCGCGACATGACGATGGAGCGTGTGCTCCGCAGCATGAAACAGGACTTCGAGCACACGCCGCTGGTAGCGATCGGCAAGTGATACGGAGGTTCCGCCTTTGCTTTCAGGCGGAACCTCTCGATGGATGGTTGCACCGTGCTTCATGTTTTGATAAGGACATTTAGTAATCCTTTAAAGACGATGCCAGGGAGACCGACGGCGTCGCTATTTCAGGCAGAGCACAATGAAATCGTTTCGTTCCGTTCTAAAGGCAGTATGCGCACTCGCATTAGTCGGCGTGTGCCTCACCAGTGTGTATGCGGCGCCGTTGCGAGTGGGCTACTGGACCAGTGGCACCAGCCTCGGTTTCGGTGCCGTGCTCGAAGCGCAGAAGTTCTTTGAGAAGCAGGGCCTGCAGGTGCAGTTTGTCCACTTTCCGGACGTGAATGGACCGACTACCGCGTTGGCTTCGAACGCGATCGATCTGGCATTCGGCACCAGCCTCGCGGGGGCATTCAGCCTGAGCCAGCAGGGTGTGCCGGTCCGGATGGTGGCCGCCACGCAGATCGTCGATGCGCAAATCGTCGTGCTTGCCGATTCGCCCATCCATTCCGCGGGTGAACTGCGCGGCAAGAAAATCGGCATGTCGCCAATCGGCAGTGCGACCACTGGCGTCGGCACCGCCGTGCTCGACGGCAATTACGGACTCAAGCTTGCCGACTATCGCCTGGTGGCGGGCGACGAGCCGCGTCTTGCGCAGTTCCTCGTTCAGAAGAACGTGGATGCCGCCGTCATGCGTCCCACCACGGTGGCGCAAGTGCCGGACAGTGCGCAGAAAGTCCGCGTGATCACGACATTGTCCGATCAATGGAAACAGATGACGAAGGCGAGCACACCGCCCTATATCGGTGTCGCCGTGATGCGCAGCGAGTGGCTTAAGGACAACTCGGCGGATGCGGTGAAGGTGCTCGCGGCGATGCGCCAGGCGCTGGCCTTCGGCGCGGCCAATCCCGACGCGGTCGTGGCGATTCTGAAGAAGGCCGGCAACATGAGCGACCAGGGAGCGCGTTTTTACGGCGACCACTGGACGACCATGAATACGGTCTCGTTCAAATCGGGTGACATCGACACACTGAAACGCACATTCGAAGTTTTCAAGGCCGCCGGCACGCTGAAGGGCGAGCTTCCCGCGGATCTCTTCTATCAGAAGCCTTATCTCGACTCGGAAGCAGTCAAATGAGCGGATATTGGGAATGGGCCCGTGGCCGCTGTGGCCACACCGGAGTACGGGCCTTCATCAACGGAGCAGCAATATGACGGAAAAGTGCGACGGTACGGTCGCGACCATTGGATTTCCCGCTAGTCGGATCCGCTGGCCGGAAGAGGGCATTACGCGCGTGCCGCTGCGTGTGTTCTCCGATGCGGCGACCTACGAGCGCGAGCAGGATGCCGTGTTCCGTGGGCCCACATGGAGTTTCCTCTGCCTCGACATCGAGATTCCCAAACCGGGTGACTACATTACGACCAAGGTCGGTCATACCTCGGTAATTGTTGTGCACCAGCAGGACGGCACCATTGGTGCGCTTGTGAACAAGTGCGTGCACAAGGGCTCAGTGCTTTGCTATGAAGCGCAGGGTCACCGCAAGCGTCCGAACTTCGTTTGCCCCTATCACAACTGGGTCTATAACTTCGACGGTGAACTGACGAGCGTCGCATTCGAGAAGGGCGTGCAGGGTAAAGGTGGTATGCCCGAGGATTTCGACAAGTCGAAGTTCCGTTTGACGAAGCTGCGCGTGGAGACCATCCGCGGCCTTGTGTTCGGCACTTTCTCCGACGAGGCCCCTGCACTGAAGGACTATCTCGGGCCAACGATGGTGCGGCACATGGAGCGCACGCTATATGGACGCGTAAAAATACTTGGCCGCTATAGCCAGGTGATGCACAACAACTGGAAGCTCTACGTCGAGAATAGCCGCGACAACTATCACCCGAGCCTGCTGCACGCGTTTTTCTCGACCTTCAAGATCAACCGGCTGTCGGCGGAAGGCGGCACTTTGCAGGATGAAGACAGCCGGCATCACATCACCTTTACGAAGCGCTATACCGACATCGGCGATCAGGCATACGACTCCGGTGTGATTCGTGCCATGCGCGACGATTTTGGTCTGAAGGATCCTTCGCTGATCGATCAGTGGATGGAGTATCCCGACCAGATCACGAACGCGATCCAGAGCATTTTCCCCGGCTTCGTGCTGCATCAGATCATGAATTCGATAGGCGTGCGGCAGGTGGTGCCGCTCGGCGTGGATCGATGCGAACTGATCTGGACGGTGCTCGGTTTCGAGGAAGACACGCCGGAGCAAACGCTCATCCGGCGCAAGCAAAGCAATCTGGTCGGCCCCGCGGGTTATGTGTCGATGGAAGACGGCACGATCGGCGCGTTCGTCGAAAAGGGCATTCGCGGCGATCTTGACGACGCTGCGGTGATCGAGATGGGCGGCAAGGGCACCGGCCCGATGGCGACCCGCGCAACCGAAACCTCGGTGCGCGGCTTCTGGAAATTCTATAGAGAGCTGATGGATGTCTAGTGTTGCGCGCTATCCTGACCTGGAGGTCAGCACCCAGACGGGCGCGTGTATCGCACGCCTGATGACCCACTATTGCAGTTCGATCGACAATGGCGATCTCGGCCGCTGGCCGGAGTTCTTCACTGAAGATTGCACTTACCGCATTCTCACGCGCACCGATTTCGAAGCGGGCCGCGATTTTGGTATCTGGTTCTGCAACACGCGCGGCATGCTGCTGGATCGCGTCAGTTCGATCCAGTCGGTCAATGTGTTCGAGCCGCATGTCTACCGTCACGTGCTTGGGCCGACCGAAGTCGTCAGCGTCGAAGACGGGCTGATCGGTTGCGAAACCAGCTACATGGTCGTGCGAACCGGCTATGAAGGTGGGATGGTCGTGTTTAGCGCGGGGCGTTACGTCGATCAGGTCGTTCTCGCGGGCGGCCGCGCGTTGCTGCATGAGCGCACGGTCGTCACGGATTCGTGCCGCTACGACACGCTCGTTGCACTTCCTCTCTAAGGATGCTGCCCGGATGACCGAGCCCACCCGCCGTTACCGGCTGCACCTCGAAAGTCAGCGGCGTCAGCCGCCACCTTTCCATCTTCATGAAACCGTGTGGCAGGCCGCCTGCGCGCGGCATCCCGATCTCGCACAACGCATCGATGTGACGTTCGGTTGGGACGGCGAACGGTTCGCGCGTCCGCTCGACGACGTCGACTTCCTGCTGGCGTCGAGATTTCCGCATGACGTGGTGAACGACGCGCCACGTCTACGCTGGATTCACACGACGGGCGCTGGCGTCGATCATCTGATGCCGCTCGATCGCTTGCGTTCCGACTTGATCCTGACGAACAGTAGCGGCGTTCATAGTGAGAAAGCCTTCGAGTACACGCAGATGGCATTATTGATGCTGAATGCGCAACTGCCGGCCGTGTTTCAGGCGCAGCGGGCGCATCGCTGGGACGTGCGGCTGACCACATCGATTCGCGGCAAGACGGCGCTGATAATCGGCTTCGGCGATCTGGGCATGGCGGCGAGCCGCGCAGCACGTTTGCTCGGCCTGCGAGCGATTGCCTTGAACCGGAGCGGCGCCGCGCCGACGGCGGAAGCGGTCGATGTGCTCGCAACGATCTCCACACTCGACGACTGGCTGCCTCAAGCCGACTTCGTCGTTGTCACCGCGCCGCTTACGCTCGCCACACGCGGTCTTCTTTCCGCCGAGCGCCTCGCCCGCATGCGGCCCGGTGCGGGCATCGTCAACCTCTCACGCGCAGCGCTGATCGACTATGCCGCACTGTTCGAGCGGCTGCATTCGGGCGAGTGCGGCGGCGCGCTGCTCGACGTGTTCGACCCTGAACCCTTGCCGACGGAGCATGCGGCGTGGGACGTGCCGGGACTCGTCGTCACGCCGCACATTTCGTGCGATGCGCCCGATTACAATCTGCGGGTGCTTGAACTCTGGCTGGGCAACTTCGCGCGATTCCTGCGCGGCGAGCTGCTGACGAACATCGTCGACCGCACACGCGGTTATTGACCCGGAAGAAGTTCGACATCTCGGTTATCACGGTCCGAAGAAAGGTTCTGCGACCATGGCGACTCCGCGCTACAAAACGTAAAGCCAAGCGAGCAGCGTGACGACTGAAAACAGCGTAGTCATCGAGATCACTGCGCCCACTACGGCCTTTTCGACGTCGTATTCAACCGCGAGCACGTACGCGCTCTTGGCGGTGGGCACGGCAGAGCACACGACGGCGGCGACGGTCGCAGTCCGGTCGAGGTCTGCCGCAAGGCAAAGCGCGTAGACCACGAGCGGCATGATGGCCAGTTTGAGCGCCGTCAGCAACGCATAGAGACCCAGCCGCTCGCGCAGTTCGGCGATTGTTAGATCAAGTCCAATTGCGAACAGCGCGCATGGCGTCAACGCTTCTCCGAGCACCGTGAGAAATGACTTGACCGGTCCGGACAGTTCCGAACCGAGCATCGACCAAAGCAGTCCGAAAATCGTGGCAAGGATGACGGGATTGGTGGCGATCTGCCGCAACAGCGCCGCCGTCCGTATGTTGCGCGATGTATCGTATCGCCCGATCTCGAGCAGCAGTACCAGTATCGGAAACATGATGGCGCCGACGAAGACGGTTGCGATCGCAGCCGCGAGCACGCCCGGTGGGCCAAAAAGCGACTTCAATATAGGGAGCGCAACGAATCCGGTGTTCGTCATCGACACGGCAGCAGCCAATATTCCGCTCTTTCCGACGCCTGCGCCCCACGCGATTCGCACAAACATCATCACAGCCACAAAGCAAATCATGGAACCGCCGCCGAACGCAGCAAGAAAGCGCCAGTCAAGGAGGGAGTGAAGCGACTGATCGGCGATCGTCAGGAAGACCAGGGAGGGCATCGCCACGTAGTAGGCAAAGCGCATCAGCGGTGCGGCCAGCGCGCGCGGCATGTAGCCGGAGGCGCCGGCAAACCATCCCGTTAGAATGATGGCAAAGATCGGAAGTATGGTGCCGGCGAGATGCATAGTGACCTCCCATAGCTATGGGACTTGGGCGCATCAACGCTCATCCCTGACTGGGCGTCATTATCCGAGAAAACCTGGCGCGACGCGCGGTGAAGTCGCAATTGATCTCCCGCTAAGACCGGGCCGCTGACCGTCGACATTTTTCACAACGCGAATAACTCGGATTCGCTGCATTGCATCTGGGCGGACTGCATGGCGATGCCGTTTCGTTTTTTGTCCGTTGCTTTGCCGGACACGCGACGCAGTTCAAGCCGCAAGCAGATAACCGGTCATCGACGGTTGCGCGATCCGGGGAGGAAATACGCACCAGCGGCCGTCATCGTGCCGAAAGAAAAAGATTGCACGCGAGCCGGCCGGAGCCGACGCCTCGACATGCACATAGCGGCCGCCGTCAGCACGCATACGACCGAACTGAACCACGCGGATCCGCACCGGCGGAACGGGTGCAAGCCACTTTTCGACCACGTAATGCAGGGACTTCTCGGCGGTGTTCATGACCCTCTCCTTCGGCCTCGCCCCGGTCACGCTGCCGGCGGCTCGAGCGCTGCAAGCGAGGCACGACGTGAGGGGTGACTAGAGAGTAGGATCAGCTTGAAATTTACGATAGTTAATGTTTTTCATGGTAACGATAATCAATAGGTTATGCATTTTTCGACCCGACCAAATCGGGGTGCCGCGAACCTATCAGGCCATGCATGCTGCGACCGGACGTAGGCGGCCACAAGTTGCGGGTCTTTGGAAAGGCATAGAGGTATGTATCAATCAGGATGTTCATCGGCCATCGCCCTATAGGGAGGCTTGCATGCTGGGAGTTGCGCAATTCATCGCCACGCTGGGTTGTACGGTTTTTTCTGGGGCGGCGATCTACATCAGTCTCGTCGAACATCCAGCCCGGATGCAATGCGACACCAGGACGGCTGCGACGGTCTGGGCGCCGAGCTACCGTCGGGCGACGATCATGCAAGCACCGTTGGCCGTTTTGAGCTGCATTGCCGGTATCGTGGCATGGTGGCTCGAGGGAGCCGCATTATGGCTAGTCGGTGCGCTGCTCATAGGCAGTGTCGTACCGTTCACCTTGATCATCATTAAGCCCACCAACGCACAGCTTTTAGCGCAAGGGCGGGATCTCGCGTCGGCTGAAACGAGGGCGTTGCTCGACAAGTGGGGCAGACTTCATGCAGTGCGCAGCGTGTCGAGCCTTGCCGCATCGCTGATCTTTCTGACGGCCGCATTGATGCAGCACGTGTGAGCCGCAGGCGTCGTGAACCGCCCGAGCCGTCTGAACCGAACGGACTTTCGAGATTCCGCGAAGCGGGCTACGCGCCGTCCTGATACTTCGGCAAGTCGTCGCTCAACGAGAGGCCAGGAAACATGCTCGCGCACCACACGTGCCATGACGGGCGGACTCTTGTGGGATCGTCGAGCGTCGCGTAGTTGATTTCGACCGTTTGCGGCGCCGCCGACTCGCGATACTCGAGTTGCGTACCGCAATGACCGCAGAAGCGCCGTTCGCCCCAGGTGCTCGACTCATACACCCGCGGCTCACCCCGGACGTACTTGAACTCGCCAATCGGCACCGACGCGGATGCGGTCACCGCTGCGCCGGTGGTCTTCTGGCACAAGCGGCAGTGGCAAAAGCCGGCGTCGGTCGGAACAACGGTGACCTGATAGCGGATAGCGCCGCATGCGCAGCCTCCTTCCAATACGTTGTCGGTCTTCATCCTCGTCTCCGCATGTTCTGTCGCGAACGTCTTCAAGGATACGACGCAGGCGCGGGCAATGCAGGCGTATGAGTAATGCAGCCATATCGGCGGCCTGCCGCTTCATTCGAGTGTCGTCCCGGCATGTCCCGGAGCGCCCAATCGACAATGCCCGCTCCGTTGCGATCGTTCGACGGCCCGCGATCGCACGAATGGTTTTCTGGTTGACCGCTACGAGCCGATAGGTACGAGCAGCTTTCGCCGGATCCGCTGGTTGATCCCTCTTTTTCACCGCGCGTCGCGATACGGTCCGGCGTTGAATGCAGCGGGGACGTCGCCCATCTCCGACGCTCACTCCCACAAATGCAGAGCTATTGACGCACTGGGTTTCTGCGGAGCGCCAAATGCTTAGGCGGTGCCTAGGCGCGATTCGGCAATCCGCTTCAGATCATCGGGGGTTGAAGCAGATCCGGCCAACTGCTCAAGCAGGTCCGCGGCTCTCTTTTCGTCTTTGGGCCCACCATCGCCAAGCGTCAAACTCGTCGCCAGGTTAAGTATCGACCGGGGCAGCCCTCGCGAGGCCAAAGCCTCAAGGAGGTGACGAGCCACTTCGGGCTCCCGGTTTCGGTTGCCGCTTAGCAACTCATCAGCAATCGTTTCTACAAACCTCAGCGAGCTTTCGTTTTCCGTTCTGTGTATGCCGGTCACGAGCGCTTGTTCGAAGTGGCCGACGGAATGCTGCCCGGCGTGAGCCAACGTGCTAAGCGCCTCTTGAAAACTCAGATCTTCCTTCGAACCGGCAAACGGCGTTTCTGGCGCGTTGCGACCTTCTTCGTGCGCATGCGCGGCCGATGGTTGCCACCATCGAACAAAGTCGTCCGCGGATTCGCCGTGAAGATCAACTGACGATGCGAGCAATTGCGACACCTGATAGACGCGTCTCTCGGTTAGCGTCGCGCTGTCACACGCCTCGTCGAGCGCGGAAGCTGCTTTGCTGCCCAGCTCGCTGTGGAGGTCGGTCCAGTCTCTATAGCCGAAGACTTCGGAGGTCACCTGGCGCGCCTGGGATTCCTTTAGAGAAAGGCGGTATTTGAGTCGATTGGCGGCCCGCGTCGGGATGGACGCGTTCTGGAAGTAGATACGCATGGCTTCGGTCCGAGTATCCGTGCCGACGAGCCTTCACAGCCGGCACGGAACCGAAATGAACTGTGAGGCGGCGCAGGGGGCGTGATGCCCCGTCAGAAAAAATACCGTTGGTTTCGCATGCAGTCAATCCTATTCTAAGAAACAGGCATTTTGCGCGATAACGCCCAATCTGAGCGCCAAGCGGTGTTCAAGATAGAAGCGGCAGCATTTGAATGGCCGCTTTACATATACCTGATGGACCGTCGTGGGTCGATGTTGGTCTGTCGGGCCGGTCATTGCTGAGCCAGCAGGGCTCCGCCTGGCTTGATTGGAGAGGGCCGATCCATCGGTTTGAACGATCGCCATGTCGTCCACGGAACAATCCGCAACTTGGAACTATACTGGGGCACCTGGAGGTTTCAATGACCGATCACGACAGACTGCATCCACTACGTCCACTCCTGAAAAATTGGGTTTGGGAACATGGTCGAATCGGGACTCGCTATTTGGACTGCGTCGATGGCGAGATCAAGTTTGATGAAGGCAAGAAATCGCATTTCGCAGCCGAGAAATACACCTACGTGCCCCTTGGTAAGGACGCTCGAGACGATGTATCTGTGGATGGGCCTGCGATCCAGGAGGCGGGACTTGCGCGGTTTTTGCGGGCTGCGCAGTTGGGCAAGCCAGAGGAGGCTGGTTCTGTAGCGGAGGTTCAACGCGCAGTGCAGGACTGCGTTGAACTCGGCCTGTTCAGCGCATATCAATTGGCGGCGCGAGAGGCATTTGCCCGCTACGCGCAGGAACCCATGTTCGAGGACGAGATCCGCGCGGCGGTTGTCGACGACATCCGGCGTAGTTACGCCGGCATGCCGGAACAACTGGCGCTGTACGATTTCAGTGTGCTTTACGGCTTGCCCACGCCGCTGCTTATCAGCGAGACACCCTTCATCGACTGGCGCGTGCGCGCCAGTCCGGCGCTTCCGTTTGTATCGCTTCCACTGGGACCGTACTGCCTGCTTGTAGGCGCGCCATCGGGCAGGCGAAGCCGAATCGGCTCGGTGGTCTGGAAGGCAGCCGCCGCGATGGGCCCGTTGAAGGACCACAACCGCCAGATTGCGGAGCACGCACGTCTATGGCTGGTGGCGACTACTGATGACCAACTCGTCGCTGCACAAAGCCGCATTGCTGCGGCCCTGGGTTCCAGGCAAGACGATACGAAGCGCTGACCACCGCGAAAAAGGAGACGTCGGCGGCGGGTGACTGTTGCTGGATGATCCCGCTGATCGAATTGGCCCCGATCGCAATTTGGGGTTTGACGCGTTGTGCCTGGCAATAGCGGTCTATATGTTCACGTGTCGAAGAATCGCTGCTCAGCAGCACGAGCGATTCCTTTTCGAACTCACGAATGGATAACGGGCGTCGTCGGGTTGCGCAAGAAGGGTCTCGACGCGCTGCCGGTTCATTTCCGTAACGCTGGGATTGATCCTCGGATAGCGCGCGTTGAAGTTCTCTACCACCGGGCCAATCAGAGATGCGGTGAGCGACGGCGTCATCGCCAATCGAAGCTCACCGCGAGTCAGTCCCTGCACCTCATGAATGGCCCGCCTTCCGGCATCCGGATCCTGCAGTGCACGGCGGGCGTACCGTGCATAACCTCTGCCTGCATCAGTGAGCCGGATCGTGCGTCCTGACCGCTCCAGGAGTTGCGCACCCATTGCGTATTCCAACTGCTTGATCCGTTGCGACAGTGTTGGAAGTCGCGAATGTGCCGCAGCAGCAAGACGCCTCAACTATAGGAGATGCTTATTGGCCGAATAGTAAACCGATCTTGGACGCTATAGCCAACGCCCATCATTATCTCGTCAACCCCTGGCTTGAGGCGATGACGGTGCAAAAGCTGATCGACGGTTTTCCGACCACACCTGACGCGGCTCGCACTCGTGACGAGGACATTCATGTCTGCCCGAACACCTGATCTGACGAGACGGCTGACGCTACTGTTTGCGCTTGCTTCCGGCGTCATTGTCGCGAACATCTACTATGCACAGCCGCTATTGGCCGCTATTGCGAGTACCTTCGGCTATAGTCCGGCCCGGGTTGGCTTCCTGGTTACGCTCACCCAGCTCGGCTACGCGTGTGGCTTGCTATTGATCGTGCCACTCGGCGACGTATTGAATCGGCGCACACTCATCGTATCCTTGCTTCTGCTCACGGTGCTCGCGTTGCTCGCAGTGGCTCTGAGCCCTGACTTCAAGCTGTTTGCCGCGGCAAGCATGCTACTCGGTGCCACCTCGTGCGCTGCACAGTTGCAAGTTCCGTTCGCCGCTTCGCTCGCATCAGACGACGAGCGTGGACGCGTAGTAGGCACCGTAATGAGCGGTTTGCTTCTCGGCATCCTGCTGGCACGAACAGTCTCCGGAACCATCGCGCAATTGGCGGGCTGGCGAATCGTTTATGGTGTCGCCGCATTTTTGATCCTGCTTCTCACCTTGTGCCTTTTGCGAGCATTGCCGCAAGACCGAAGAAGTGATCAAGCCTGGCGCTATGGTCAGTTGCTGCGGTCTCTGCTGACACTGCTGGATCAACACCCAACGATCGGCCTGCGCTCACTGTATGGCGCTCTGGGCTATGCCTGCTTCAGTATCTTCTGGACCGCACTGACATTTCTTCTCAATGCCGCTCCCTACCACTACTCCGAGGCGAAGATCGGAGTGTTTGGTCTGGCCGGTGCCGCTGGTGCGCTCGCGGCCGGCTCGGCGGGGCGTATGGCAGATCGCGGGCATGGGCATCGTGCGACCGGACTTTTCAGCAGCGCGATTCTGGCGTCGTTCGTGTTCATTTACCTTGGTGCGCACTCGCTGACTTCATTGATCGTTGGCGTTCTGCTTTTGGACGTGGGCGTACAGGGCTTGCACATTTCCAACCAGGGTGTGATCTATGCACTCGCTCCAGACGCGCGGAGCCGAATCACGACCATTTATCTGACCTGCTATTTCTTTGGCGGCGCAATCGGTTCAAGTGCGGCTAGCGTGGCTTATTACAAGGCGGGCTGGTCAGGAGTTTGCGTTGCCGGTGCTTTTTTTTCGACCCTATTGATCGGCAGCTGGCTGGCGGCGCATCGGCAGCAATGCCGCAGGCTCTGCCTTCAATGAAGTCGGGCAGTTCACCGTTATCGCGAAACCGGCTATCCCCATACTCGACACACATGCAGACGATTGAGTCTGCTCAACGAAGGCGAAGAACCATGAATACGTTTTTCAAGTTAGCAGAAAGATCAGGCGCACTGTCCAAACTGTTGTGTGTAGCGATCGTCATTGCTGCCGGTTTACCGTTGACCTCTACGGTAGCCTTCGCCGAAACCGGCAATCAGTCTTCGTCAAGAAAGGACGCCGCGCCAGACGACTATTTTCATACCGGTGCGGGCGCCCGGTATTTACGCCGTGCCGATGGGGATATCGTCGTGGAGCCCCTGCGCGGAAATATCACCGTGCTAATGGGTTCGGGCGGCAACATTACCGTCCTGTCGGGCAAGGAAGGCAAGTTTCTGGTTGACGCGGGCATCAGCAAATCGCAGGAAAAACTGCAAGCCGCGCTCGACAAGATCAGTCCCGCGCCGCTGAAATACGTGGTGAACACGCATTGGCATTGGGACCATACCGATGGCAATGCGTGGATGCATGCAGCTGGCGCCACCATCGTTGCACACAAGAATACCTTGAGGCGTCTGACCGAGACGACGCATGTCGATGCCTGGAATTGGACCTTCGATCCGGTGCCGGCAGGCGCGCGCCCGACGCTGATCGTCAATGATGAAAAGACCTTCACCTTCGCGGGAACGAACATCGAAGTGGAAAACTTCGGTCATGGCCATACCGATGGCGATCTATGGGTGTACTTCGAAAACGCTGACGTACTAGCGCTGGGAGACACCTTCTGGAACGGAATCTATCCGTATATCGACAATGAAGACGGCGGCAACATCGACGGTGCGATCCAATGGGCCAACAAGGCTGTGGCGTTTGCGACAGACCACACCATCGTCGTTCCCGGCCACGGCGCAGTGGGTACACGCGCCCAACTAATCGAATTCCGCGACATGTTGGTCACGGTACGCAACAACGTTGCAGCCTTGAAATCGCAAGGTAAATCATTGGAAGAAATTATTGCCGCCAAGCCGACGGCGGCCTTCGACGCCAAATGGGGGAATTTTGTGTTCAACGGCAGTCAATTTACGAAGATGGTCTACGACGGCCTGTAATAAGACGTATCCAATTCCTGGTTTGCCGCTGGGTTGGCTGGTGCGCGAAAACACCAACGGCCAAATCCTCGTGGGCTGGCATCCCGCCCCGGCGATGACAAGTGCGGTGGTTCTTACCAACGAACAACTGGCGGGCTAGGCAGCTCTCGCGACGGGCTGGAGCTACACGTGAAGGGATCTTTTAAAGGTCCCTTCCTCGGTTTGCACCGGAAAGTGAGCGCGACTTGAGGAGCTTAAAGAAGGCCTCAAAGTCGCAGATGAGATTTCTTTCGGGCGGCCGATCATACGGGCGATTCATCACGGCAGGGGGCACAGGATCGGCAATGGTTTGTCTCAACCAGACATTGCCGGAATCGCGATGGGAACGCGCATGCCGATGTTGCTTCACGGTGTAGCGAGGCAGATCGTACGACATCACCAAATGAAGGATTGGTTCGCGGGATTACATGGCCAGTGCGTAATAGCGTGGCACGGCGACAAAACCCATCGACAGCGCGTGCCTCGCGACGCGTCCCGAAGCGGGGGCACGCCACTCAAGGCCGCGTGCGATCAATGGCTCAAGGCGGCGCCCGGCGGCATCTCCGGCGCGTGCACCGTGACGGTCTTGCGGACTTTCGCCACATCCGTCGCGCTGACCATCGGCGCCGCGTTGCCCCAACTGTTGCGCACGAAGTTTGTCACATCCGCGACTTCCTGATCGTTCAGGCGCCAGCCGAAGGCGGGCATCGTGAACGCGGAGGGCGCGGTCTTCGTGCCTTCGAGCGTGCTGCCGCTGAGCAGCACGTGAACCAGCGAGGTCGCATCCTTGCCCTGCACGACCGGATTGCCGCCCAGCGCCGGAAACACGCGGTTGTAACCGCGGCCGTCGCTGCGGTGGCAGGCCGTGCAGTTGTCGCGATAGACGGACGCGCCCGGCGCGGTGGCGTCGCCCGTGCGCAGGGCGCGCGCGGCCGTGTCGTCGTACGCGTAGGGCGTTTCCTTCGGATCCGTCGACGGCAGCGTCTTCAGATAACGCGCAATCGCGGTCAGATCGGCGTCGCTCATGTGCTGCATGCTGTGCTGCACGACGTCCGTCATGCCGCCGAAGGCCGCACTGTGCTGCGTGCGTCCGGTCTTCAGGAATTGCACGAGATCGGCTTCGCTCCACGCGCCGATGCCGGTGCGCGGATTGCCGCGCAGGCTCGACGGAATCCAGCCGTCGATCGTCGCGCCGCCCGCGAGAAACGCCGGACCATCGAGGTCGCTCAATGCGCGTTCCTGCATCGTCGCCGCGCGCGGCGTGTGGCACGCACCGCAATGGCCGAGCCCTTGCACGAGATAGGCGCCACGCGCGATAACCGGATCGGCGTAATGCTTCGCGTCGAACGAAACCGGTCCGGGCGCGAACAGGTGACGCCAGATACCGAGCGGCCAGCGCATCGACAGCGGCCAGACGATATCGACCGGACGGTTCGTCTGGTTCACCGGTGCGACGCCTTGCGTGAAGTACGCATACAGCGCGTGCATGTCGTCTTCGCTCAGGCGTGCATACGACGGGAACGGCATGGCCGGATACAGCGTATCGCCGTTCGGCTTCACGCCGGCGCGCACCGCGCGATCGAACTGCGCGAAGGTCCACGCGCCGATCCCGGTGTTGCGGTCCGGCGTGATATTGGTCGAGTAGATCGCGCCGATCGGCGTGTCGAACTTCAGGCCGCCGGCGAAGGGCTTGCCCGCGGGCGCGGAGTGACACGCGATGCAGTCGCCGGCCCGCGCGAGATATTGGCCGTGCGCGATCAGTGCCGCGTCGTTCTGGTTCTGTGGCGCTGCCGCGTGCGCCGCCAGTGTGGTCATGCCCAGCACAGCCGCCGGGCCCACGCGTTTCATCGCCCGCATGAGGCGCTGGATATCGGTCGTCTTCGTCATGCGCTCACCAGCGGCCCGGGGTTCTTCAGATACTGCGTGCGGATCGCCCGCGCCGACCAGTAGGCCAGCGCCGCGACGAGGCCGGTCGGGTTGTAGCCGATGCCCTGCGGAAACGCCGACGCGCCCATCACGAACACGTTGTGCACGTCCCAGCTTTGCAGGTAACGGTTCAGCACGCTCGTCTTCGGATCGGTGCCCATCACCGCGCCGCCCACCAGGTGCGTGGTCTGATAGCGGCGCGAGTCGAAGTGCGCGCCGAATTCGCGCGTATAGACGTTGATCGACTTCGGACCCATCTGCTGCGCGATCTTCTGCATCTGGCCGGTCACGTAGCGCGCCATCCTGATGTCGTTGTCCTTCCAGTCGAAGGTCATGCGCAACAGCGGCTGGCCGTACGAATCGCGGTAGGTCGGATCGAGGTCGAGGAACACGTCGCGGTACGACATGTTGCTGCCGTGCGCGTCCATCGAAATGGTGTGCGCGTAGTGGTCCTTCACCGACTTCTTCCAGTCGGCGCCCCAGTTCGGCGTGCCGGCGGGCGTGGCGATGCCGCTGACCGGCTTGGTGCCCGCCTGGTTCACCCACAACGGCGAACCGCCGACGAAGCCGAGCGGGCCGTGATCGAAGTTGTCGGCGTTGAAGTCGTCGACCGCGACGCCGTTGCCGCCCGCGCCGATGAACGGATTGGTGAAGGTGTCCCGGTCGAAGAACGCGGTGATGGTCGAGAGGTTCTGGTACGCGAAATTGCGGCCGACCACGCCTTCGCCCGAGACCGGGTCGTACGGTTTGCCGATGCCCGACAGCAGAAGCAGGTGGACGTTGTGATACTGGAACGCCGCGACGATCACCAGATCGGCCGGCTGGAACACTTCGTTGCCGGCCGGATCGACATAGGTCACGCCTCTGGCGCGTTTTTTTGTGTCGTCGAGTTCGACGCGCAGCACGTGGCAGCGCGAGCGCAGTTCGAAGTCCGGCGACTGTTTGAGCGCGGGCAGAATGTTCAGGTTCGGCGACGCCTTCGAATACATGTAGCACGCGTAGCCGCTGCAGAAGCCGCAGAAGTTGCACGGGCCCATCTGCACGCCGTACGGGTTCGTGTACGGCCCCGACGTATTCGCCGAGGGCAGACGGTACGGGTTCAGCCCGAGTTCGCGCGCGGCCTTGCCGAAGCGCTCGGCCGAATACGTGTTCAGTTGGGCGGCGAGCGGAAAGTTGTCGCTGCGCGGCGCTTCGAACACGTTGCCGTCGCCGACCACCTTGCCGTTGACCTTGTACGCCTGGCCCGAGGTGCCGAACACCTTCTCGGCGAAGTCGAAATGCGGTTCGAGTTCGTCGTAGCTGACGCCGTAGTCCTGGATCGTCATGCCTTCGGGAATGAAGCGCCTGCCGTAGCGTTCCTCGTAGTGGCTCTTCAGGCGCAGCTCTTCCGGCGTGATGCGGAAGTGCACGCCCGACCAGTGCAGGCCCGCGCCGCCGACGCCTTCGCCCGGCAGAAACGCGGCCAACTGGCGATACGGCAAGGCGGTATCGTTCGGCGCATGGCGGATCGAGACAGTGGTCTTCGAGAGATCGAGGAACAGCTTCTTGCGCACGTTATAGGTCAGCTCGTCGATGGTGTTCGGATACGCGCCGTCCGGATAGGTGTCGCGATATTCGCCGCGTTCGAGCGCGACGACCTTGAGGCCCGCTTCGGTGAGTTCCTTCGCGAGAATCGCACCGGTCCAGCCGAAGCCGATGATTACCGCGTCGACGTGCGGTTTGGTTTGGGTAGACATCAGGTGCGCTTTCCTTCGATCGACACGGGGCCATACGGATAGGCCGCGCCGTTCTGATTGACGAAGTCCATGAAATCGGCGCGCGCGCCGGGAAAGCCGATCATCTTCCAGCCGCCCATGTCGCGATTGCCGCCGTGGACCGGATCGCAGAAGTAGCCTTCGCGGGTGTTCTGCAGCAGCTGTCCGAAGAACACCTCGGCCGGCACGTCGGCGAGATCGACCTTGCCTTTCTCGAGCGTGCCGAGCACGGTGTCACGCGTGGCAGCATCAAGGGCATCGAAGGGGTGTGCGTAGGTCTTCGTGCAGTACGCGTTGACTGCCGCGATGCCGAGGCGGTACAGATCGCGCGGCACCAGCTTCAACTGATAGCCGAGTTCGGGCGCGCCCTGCGTGAACGGAGCCTGCATGTACCAGAGCGCGCCATGCGCGTACGGCGTCTCCATCTGCCGGTCGATGAATTCGGGCACGCCCGCTTCGACGGCGCCGGGGCCTTCGCTGTCCGGCGGAATCAGACGGTCGACCGCGGCATGGATGAACGCCCATTCCTTCGCGTCGAAGAAACGCGGCTTGTAGTCCGCGCCGGACGCGCGGTCCGCGGACGCGTTCGAATCTGGCGCGGACGTGCCGGACGACTTCAGATCGCACGCGGCGAGCGTTCCTGCCGGAACCAGAGCGACGGCCGAGCGAAAGAAGCCTCGGCGCGACGTAAGGGGAAATGGAGGCATGTTGTTCGAGTCCGCAGGTCGGGCCGCAAATGCGCTCCCGGACAGTCATTGGATTGCGTTAGCAATGATGTTGGCACCGGCTCCAGAAGTACCTACTATCGGGCGCGGTACGAATCAGTCCCGCTGTGCGGGGATGCACGCGATGCCTAGGCAATGACATACCAGCGGCTGGAGCATTGAACGCTCACCGAGCTGGGGTTCACTTCGGGACACTACCTTGTCTTCATGATAGTGAGCAGGAAGAAAAACCGCTATTACATAAAGCTGGAGTTCGCGCCGTTCGCCGGTGGGGCAGGCGGGTGGCCCGCGCGTCTCGCGCGAGCGGGAAGACGTGGATGACGTCGAAGCCCCGGAGGGCGGCTCGGGGATTGGGGTGCGGCGGTTGGTCAGCGTTGTGGCAGGCGAACGGCGGCCCCTTTCTGAAGATCAGTCAAGAGGCCGGGCGTGCTGTCGCGAACCGCTCAAACAGCATACGGGGCAGGACCAGTCCGACGGTCATGGCCAAGCCCTTGTTCATCTCCGGCGGCTCTTCGGTCGGCCAACTCGACCTCGGCGCGACGCCCGGTCCGAACCACTTGCCGACCGGCGTTCGCAAGCACTTCTCGCCGGAACCCGTCCCGCTCTCCTCTGACCGTGGCGTCGCCACCAGCGTTACTCATGGTAGTGAGCGCGACACGGGGTGGCTATTACATAAACCTGGAACCTTGGGGCGACGGCGCTGCGCATCGCATGTCTTCGATCAACCTATACAGATGGATGAGTGACCCATGCGAATGCACCATCCAGATGGCCGTTCGTAGAATGGTTTTGGACGCGCGTCGCGCGTACCTTTAAATCGTGACAAACGATTCATCCGCGGCGCGAGGATATCGTCATGAACAGGACAGCGAAGATCGGGAGACTGCAATGGACATCGTCAAGCTCGCAACAGACTCAGGCCTGCTGGTCGTGCTGGACGGCATGATCGGCAAAACGGAATACCGCAGCGTGCAAGGCTCGCTCGCTGCGCTCGAGCGCTTCGCCGATGCAGTCGGCAAGCAGATGGCGACACACACCCATTGCGCAAAGCGGGACGCTCAGCCGCAGCGGAAGTGATCGATGCTCTGGCCCGCCGCCACTGCGCGGCGCAGCCACTCGGGCATCTCGCCGAGACCCGTCCACACGTTGCCGTACGCATCGCGATAGCGAATCATCCGCTCGTCCTCGACATCGCGATTGAGCGCGTGTTCCAGCGCTTCGATCGTGATCTCGCTTTCCATCATGCGACGCCTGAGCCAACAGATCAGCCGCTCGCGCGCTTCTCCTTCAAGACGTTCAATGAGTGTCGACATAGGTCGCTCCTGGGCGTGAATTCTATTGTGCGGATCGAGAAGAGTGGGCCGCGAATGCATTATCTATTTCGCCAATGTAGCGGCTTTGCCCCAAGCATCGTTTAGTGAAGGCACGCCCGACTTCGAATACGCACGACGGGTAACGGCCGGCGCTAAACGCATGCGCCGCGCGACGCCGACATGCGGCCTTGATGCCGACTTTCCCGGCCTTCCCTATACACACATATGATTTTCGCGGCCGGGTTTTGTCCATAAGATAGAAACACCTGAACGGCGGACAAGACAACAACGTGCCGTCGTAACCGCATGTATGGCAGAGGATAGTCGCTTGCATACCCATCGGATTGTTTCCATCATCGACGACGACGAATCCGTCCGCATCGCCACATCGAGCCTGGTTCGTTCACTGGGTTGGGACGTCCGGCTCTATGCGTCGGCCGAAGATTTCCTCGCCGCCGGCCAGATCGGAGATGTCGCCTGCGTCATCTCCGACGTGCAGATGCCGGGCATGACCGGGCTCGAGATGCAGCGGCGTCTGCTCGACGGTGGGATTGCGCTGCCGATTATCTTTATCTCAGCCTTCGCGTCGGAAACGGTGCGCCGCCAGGCCCTGGAAGACGGAGCGATGTGCGTGCTGAGCAAGCCTGTCGATGGCGCTGCCGTGTCGCGCTGCCTCGAAACGCTCCAGGCCGAAGGCGGCGAGCTTCATTGAAGCCCGCTCGCGGCGGACCTCAATAGTTGAATTTTAAAAAATTCGGATAAAATAAGTATCGGATTATGAGTCGGCGTCCTGCATGTCTGACTTTGATGTGCCGTGCTTGCGGCACAAGACAGGGTTCCGGTGCTCGTCAACGAACGTTTGCCTGGAATGCCTATGCCAACATCGCGCCGTTTAGTCCCCCGCCTTCCCGCGCGGCGCGTTCAATCGTCGTCATGATATTCCGCTCGCGTGCCGGCGAACCGCTGCGGCATGACGCGCGCGTGCTGTCCGTTCTCGCGGCCGTCATCGCGCTGGTCGTATTCCTGATCGACGCGTTCACGCCACTCGATATCGCGATTGCCGTGCTGTATGTGGTCGTGGTGCTGCTCGTCGCATCGACGGGGTCGCGGCCTGCGGCGATCCTCACCGCGTGGAGCTGCGCGGCGCTCACGGTGATTGCGTTTGCGATGTCACATGACGAGCACTACTCGGGCGGCGCGCTGGCGCGCTGTGCCGTCAGCCTGCTCGCCATCGGCACGACGTCGGTGCTGGCGTTGCGCAATCAGAAGAACACCGCAACGCTGCAAGAGCAACTGCAGTTGCTCGATCTGACGCATGACGCAATCGTCGTGTACGACATGAACGATTTGATCACGTTCTGGAATCACGGCGCGGAAGCGCTCTACGGATGGACCGCGCAACAGGCAATCGGCCAGCCGATTCATGAATTGACGCAGACCCATTCCTCAGTTTCACTCGACGAGATTCGCAGTGAGATGTTGCGTTCGGGCCGCTGGCAAGGTGAATTGCAGCGCGTGCGCAATGACGGCACCACCGTCATCATTTCCAGCCGTTGGGCCCTGTGGCGCGATGCGAAGGGTAAGCCGCGCGCCGTGCTCGCCACCAACAACGACATCACTGTCCGCAAGCAGATGGAAGGCGAGTTGCAGCGCCAGAAGGACGAATTGCGCGCGACGATCGATGCGATTCCTGGCATGGTCTGGAGTTCGTCGAGCGACGGGCGGCTAAGTTTCATCAACCGGCGCTGGAACGAACTGGGCGTGACGCTTGCCGACAATGATGGCGATATCTGGCGCTCGATCGTTCATCCCGACGACTACCCCGCGGCGCAGCACGCCTGGAACCAGGCCATTGCCACGGGCATGCCGTTTGAAAACGTCTCGCGCATCAGGCGCAGCGATGGAGTGTACCGATGGATGCATATCGGCGCGGAACCGCTGCGCGATCACGCCGGCAACATTTTGCGCTGGTACGGCGTGAACACCGATATCGAAGAACGCAAGCAGGCAGAGCAGGCGCTCGAGCGCAGCGAAGCGTTCCTGTCCGACGCCCAGCGCCTGAGCCGCACCGGAAGCATCGCGACGAAACTGCCCGACGGCGAAATGTGGTGGTCCGACGAAACGTATCAGATCTTCGACTATGCGAAGCACGTTACGCCCACTTTCCGGCTGATCCTCGAGCGCTCGCATCCCGAAGACATCGCGCTCGTCAGGCAAGCTTATCAGCAGAGTCTCGCGGGCGCGCAGTTCGTCGACATCGAACATCGCCTCGCGATGCCCGATGGAAGCGTCAAATATGTGCACTACGTCGCGCATCTCGCAGCATCGCAGTCGGCGCATCCCGAGTACGTCGGCGCGCTGATGGACGTGACGGAAGGGCGGGTGGCGCAGGAAGCACTCGACCGTTCGACGGCCGAACTCGCGCACGTGACGCGCGTGACGATGCTCGGCGAACTGGCCGCGTCGATCGCGCACGAGGTCACGCAACCGCTCGCGGCGATCGTCACGTGCGGCGACGCCGCTCTGCGCTGGATGAATCGTCCGCAGATCGATCTGAAGGAAGTCGGACAGTCCATTAACCAGATGATTCGCGACGCCAGGCGCGCGAGCGACGTGATCCGCCAGATCCGGGCGATGGCGCAAAAGCGCGACCCGAGTCAGGCGATACTCGATCTGAACGCTATAGTGAGAGAATCCATCGAACTGGTGCGACGCGAACTGGATGGGCACCGTGTCGAAGTGGATGCCGATTACGCATGTCCGCCGCCGCAGGTGTGCGCCGACCGTGTGCAATTGCAGCAGGTCATCATCAACCTCGTGATGAACGGTGTGCAGGCAATGTCGGGCATCACGGGACGGCCGCGGGAATTGCGCATCCGCACGCGCCGCTTCGATGCGCGGCACGCACAGGTGGTCATAGAAGATTCCGGCACGGGTATCAGCGAAGAGAACGCCGGGCGGCTTTTCAACGCATTCTTTACAACGAAGGCGGAAGGCATGGGAATGGGATTGTCGATCTGCCGTTCAATTGTCGAGGCGCACGGTGGCCGGATCTGGGCGGAGTCGCAAGAGGGAAAGGGTGCAGTGCTGCAGTTCATTCTGCCGCTCGATGAGGGAACCTGTCATGAGCAGTGAAACAGGCAACACCGCGACTAACTCGATTGTCTATGTCGTCGACGACGATAACTCGATGCGTGAAGCGGTCGGTATGTTGCTGCGCTCAGTGGGTTTGCAGGTTGAACTGTTCGCGTCCGCAGATGAATTTCTTGCGTTCCAGATGCCGGATGTGCCGAGCTGTCTGATTCTGGATGTGCGGCTCAAAGGGCAGAGTGGCCTTGCCGTGCAGGAACAGATTGCGGCGGGCGCAGTGCGTGTGCCGATTATCTTCATGACCGCGCATGGCGATATTGCCATGTCGGTCAAGGCGATGAAGGCCGGCGCGATGGACTTTCTCGCGAAGCCGTTTCGCGACCAGGACATGCTGGACGCCGTGGCGACCGCGCTCGGCAAGGACGAAGAACGGCGCGAAGCGGACCGCTCGGTCGCGGATCTGCGCCGCCGCTACGCGTCGCTCACGCCGCGCGAGCGCGAAGTGATGGCTTTTGTCGCGAGCGGCCTGATGAACAAGCAGATTGCCGCTGAAATGAAGCTGAGTGAAATCACGGTGAAGATTCACCGCGGTCAGGCCATGAAGAAGATGGAGTCTCGCTCGCTTGCCGATTTCGTGCTGAAGGCGGAAGCTCTCGGCGTCAAATCGCCCCAAGGCACCACTACGCCGCCGCGCGTTCAGCGCGGCTGAACCGCGCGGGCATCTTTGCCTCCCGAACGGCGAAAATCGCATCGTCGTTCGTTTCTCGCTCGAATCCCTTGCAATGCGACGCCCCCGCGCGCGGACGGATGCCGTCGCGCGGCTATTTCATCTGCGCATGTCCCGCCCGCATTAAACCTTCATATAGGTTGACCCAACCATTTGGCGTCGTAGGCAACCGTATGTACGGCTAGGCGCGCGAGCTCCGTTTGATTAACTTTGAGTCATCGCGGTGCAAGTGTTTCGACCGCAGGCAGATCACTCTATCGGACGGACATATCATGACCAGCTCGCTGCTCTCGTATCCTGAACCCGGTGCCGACATTGCGCCGCAACGCATCGCCAGCTCGATCGACGCCGAGCATCAATGGCGCAGCCCGCGCGCGCATCAAGCGCAGCCACACCGGCAGCGCGGCGATGTACAGGTGTCGCGCTGGACGCGCAATATCACCACGCCGCTCGAAGTCGTCAGTCACGGCAACGGGTCCGATCACTGCATAGGCCTGGCGCTGAAATGCGTGTCGCTGACCTTCAATCACGCGGGCCGCAGGCTCATGCAAGGGCGGGTGACGGCGGGTGTGGTTCAGGTGACGGCGCCCGCGGTGTCCGTCAGCGCTGTGTTCGAGTCGTCCGTCGACGTGCTGCATCTGTTCGCGTCGCAACAAGTTCTCGCCGAGTGCTACGAAGATCTGTTCCAACAGCCGCATGCGGGCGACATCGTGCTTGGCGACCCGAAGCTGGTCCGCGATGCCGCACTCGATCGGCTTGGTCAGGCGCTGGTCGTTTCACAGACCAGCGACGCCGCGTTGGGCAAGGTCTTTACGGAGAGTGTCAGCCTCGCCATCGTGTCGCGCATTGTCGCGCGTCAATTCACTGCATCGAACGCGCAGAACCGTGAGGCGGCCGCGCTGCCGCAGTGGCGCATGAACCGCGTGATCGAGTACATCGACGCGCATCTGTCCGAGTCGATTGGTCTCGCCGACATTGCCGCGAGCGCCGGCCTCACCCGCATGCATTTCGCCGCGCAATTCCGGCGCGCGACGGGCCTGCGTCCGCATGAATACCTGCTGCGCCGCCGGATCGAACACGCACAACAGCTGTTGCTGAGCTCGAAGCACAACGTCTTCGATGTCGCGCTGAGCTGCGGCTTTCGCTCGCAAGCGCATTTCACCACTGTGTTCAAACGCTTTGTCGGTGAGACGCCTTGCTGTTGGAGGACGAAAGCGAATGGCGCTCGATAAGCAGGTTCAGTCATTTCTCAGGATCAGCGAGGCGTTTCTAAAGCACACCGGCGATTCATTGTCCGTCAACGACGGCCCAAAAGCCGACGAAACCCCTGTGACGGTCTACGCGCACGGCGAAGCGCTTTGTGAATGCGTCGACGCGCTGCGATAGATCCCCATACAAAGCCATTCAACCAGTTAACTCTTCAACCGGAGTCGCGACATGCTGGCAAACGCAAATTTGATTGATCCGTGGATGCAAACCATTGGCTTGTTGTCCGTGCCTGCGAGTGGGTCGAAAGACCGCGGCAGTGGGTTGAATGAAGGCACCCGGGCGCGTCACGTGGACGACACGGCGCTTCACTGCGTCACGGTGAGCTTGCTGGACCGGCCGACGTCTTCGACCGCGACGATCTCCTGGCGCGACTCGACGCGCTGCTGCTATGGCGACCAGGTCTGGTGCGCGTCGCGGGCTCGCACCGAGGGCGTCTGCGCGATGAGCGGGCGCCCGATTCGTCGCGGCGACGCCGTGTACAAGCCGCGTCCCTGCCGGCCTGCGCCGCGCAATGCCGACGCAATGATCCTGACGTCCGCTCTCGACGACGCAACGCAAGCCTGATCTCGCTTCTTTTTTGCGCGGCTTGCGCTGGTTGGACGTCGTCGTGCTCACTGGCGTTGCCACCGGGCTCACCTCGCGTGCGTGCGATATCTCTGGCGCTGCCATTCTTCGGCTTCAACCGGCCGGATGCGAAGGTGTCGCAAGGCACGATCGACTGGTTCTGGTTGGCCGGTATGCAAGTGTCGATCAAGCGCGCTTACGATTGCATCCGATAATCTAAGCTAGCGCGCCGCACGGCATGTGCACGACGCATGCGGATCGGGTGAATGCGGACTCGCTGGAATTCCTGCAGTCGTAAAGCACAGATGAAGGCTGGCGATTCTCTGCGCGAGTATCGCCAGCTTTTTTATCGAGCGATTGTGTTCTTACCGTGTGGCGGATGATGGGCCTCAATCCGCCCATCGACGGCCACTCGCGGCACCATTACGTCCAGTACTTGAAATCCGTGATCGTCCGCAGATAGCCGGGCGTAGGACGGGGGGCGCGCGTATTGGCGTCCGTGCGGTGGCTGCTCTGCTTCCACGAATGAACCGGCGATTGCGCGTGCGCCCGGTTATCGGTGGCGATGCGTTCGAGCGGCAGTTGCACGTCCGTCCCGACAGTCATGACCGCCCGCATCAGGCCGGGTCCCTGCAGCGCGCACGATGCGCCGATCGACAGGCAAGCGGCAGCGGTGAGGTAGCCGGTTCGGAACCACCGAAATCTGATCGCGTTCATCGTGTGTTCTCCGCGGCGCGCTCTGGAGTACATGCGGGGCGCGCAAGGATGGGATTGGACATGCGATCGAGTATCGTCGTGTGGACCGGTAGTTTCTTTCGCGCTTGCACGCTGCTTTGTCTAATCGCATCCGCAGGCGCCGACCGGTCAGCCGCCCACCTCTTTGGGTAGGGATGTTCGCACTCGTGCGTGCGGATAGAGACCGTGTGATTGCGATAGGGTTACGGTCAAAGGCACGCTCGGCGAGCCGCCTTCAGGAGACCGGCATGTGTTTCGATATCCGGCGACGACGGCTTCAAGATGATGATGGGCGGGGTCGTCGATACGGCCTCTGACCTGACGGATCCGAACTTCGCCGCGATGGGGAATGTGATGGGTATCAGAGGCGTGCTCGTCGAGCATCGGGGGGAACTGAAAGTCGCTGCTCGACGCATTCACGCATCCCGAGCCGGCGCTCGCCAATGTCGTGGGCGCATGTCAAGAACTCGTGATGCCGCCTGTGACGACTATCGACGAGGCCTGGCGCTTCGGGCTATTCATGTTGCGCGCAGTAATCGACGGGCGAGGCCAGCGGATTGCCAACCGCGCGAAGGTCAATCTGTTGCGGTGGTGATTTCGTCGGCACGCGTACTGCGGCCGTGTCGTGATGCATTGGCGTTTGGATAGCCGGCAGGTGTCACGCCCGGCCCGGCGCCGCGTCCGCTCGGAATTGGCAGATCAGGTCCGAGCTATCGGCGAGTATTTCGATCTCGGCCTGCGTCAATGAGCAGATCCGTGTAGCCATAGAATCGGACAGACCGAGTGCGCGCTTTGCCTGCGCCCGGTCTTCCTTGAGCATTCGCTGCGCGAGCAGGAGGTACGATTGGTTAAATGCGGCGATCGCCTGCAGGCTATCTGATTTCTTGGTCAATGGTCTATCTTGCATGCGAAGGTTGACGTTTCATCACCGATCGTTTCCCGGTGATATGCTTTTGCTAAAGCTTACTCGCGCGGATATTCCCGTTTGTGACAAAACCTTGATTCATTCCGCCAATACGCCATATCAACGGTCACTGTTTCACCGGTCCATTTACAGCCAAAACGTTTTTGGCTGTAAATGCCGCCGCTGGTAAATGACATTACTGTAGCGTTCGGTCAATTGATCAGCGTGATCCGACAAGACCACACCCGACTCGACTAATGGAAGACGATACTTGTGCGGGGTTGCCATTCTCGGCAAACCCGAAAGGCCTCGGTTAAACCTGCCCGGCTTCTGGATTCTTTCGGGCAGGTTCTTTTTACGGACCGAGCACCGACATTTCCGGATTAAAGCCTGATCATTCCACACGCGAGATTCAAGTCCCATGCTTAAAGTAACGAAAGCCGTTTTTCCCGTGGCGGGGCTCGGTACCCGCTTTCTTCCGGCAACTAAAGCCAGCCCGAAAGAGATGTTGCCCATTGTCGATAAACCGCTGATTCAATACGCCGTCGAAGAAGCCATCGCAGCAGGTATCACCGAAATGATCTTCGTGACGGGCCGCAGCAAGCGCGCCATCGAGGACCATTTCGACAAGTCGTACGAGATCGAGGCGGAACTCGAGGCGCGTGGAAAGGAGAAGTTGCTTTCGCTCGTACGCAGCATCAAGCCGAGTCATGTCGATTGCTTCTATGTTCGCCAGGCCGAAGCGCTGGGTTTGGGGCATGCCGTGCTATGCGCGGAAAAGCTCGTTGGCGACAGCCCGTTTGCCGTGGTGCTGGCCGACGACCTGCTGGACGGCAGGCCACCTGTGTTGCGGCAGATGATCGATGTGTTCGACCATTACCATACGTCGGTATTAGGTGTCGAAGAGATTGCGCAGGACGAGTCGAAGTCTTATGGCGTCATCGACGGTAAGCAATGGGAAGAGAATATTTTCAAGCTGTCGGGTATCGTCGAGAAGCCGGCACCCGCGGACGCGCCCTCGCGCTACGGCGTGGTCGGCCGCTATGTGCTCAAGCCACGGATTTTTGAGCATCTGCGCGCATTGCGGCCGGGCAGCGGAGGCGAGTTGCAACTGACGGATGCAATCCAGTCGTTGCTAAACGATGAGCAGGTTTTAGCCTATCGGTATGACGGCGCGCGTTTCGATTGCGGCAGCAAGCTTGGCTACCTGAAGGCGACGGTGGAGTTCGCGCTGCGCCATCCCGAGGTGTCGGCTGACTTCAGCGACTATCTCGCCGCCCGCATGACGGAGCTGCAAACATAAAAACGATACCGAGCGGCGGGGCTGTGCCTCGCCGCCAGGAACCAAACCGGTGCGGCGTCAGATAGTGTCGTCGCACCGTCCCACAAGGCCTCAAACAGCGCCGGCGCGTGTCTGAATGTTGCCGATAGCGGTGATGAACTGCGTGAACTGGTCGAGATGCCACCCGGCGCTCGAATACCGCTGCTCACGGCTGCCGCGTGAAAGAAGCTCCGTGACATGTCTAACGCACACGTCGTCCGGCGGCTGTGGTTCTTGTGGTCCCGGCAATGCGTTGTCCAGCAGAAATTCAGCGCACTTGCGCTGATAGCAGAACAGCATGATAGGGACGTCATACACAAAACTCACGATCGCGCCGTGCAGTTTCGAGGTGACGACGCACGTTGCCGAAGTAAGCAGATCAACCACCTCGGTAATCGAATCGCCGTATTGAAAGCGCCCCACGGAAACGTTCGATGGCGAGAACAGGCGAGCAATGTCTCCGGTTACCGCGACGCTTTCGTCGTCGAGCGAGACGAACAGCACCTCGTCTACGAGGCGCTGGCTGTCGACTTTGGTGAGTATGGCGAGCACGGCATCCATGTATTGCCGCAGATGAATGGACACGACCAGAGTACGTCGATCACCGCTCCTGCGCTTTGGCGTATAGAGAGCAGGCAACGCGAAAGCGAGGTCCTTGAGATTGACAGGTGCCAATCCCGTTGCGTCCGCGACCGCGCGGACCGACGCTTCGTCGCGGACCGCGATGCACGGGATCGCTCTAAGCACGCTCGCAAACGCGTGGCGCCGTTCCGCCGTTGCGAATGGCCCGACTGACACGCCAAGCGCGGCGACGGGCCTGTTGAACCGTCGCCCCGCGTTGACGATCAGCTTTGCAAAGGGTAGTGATGCGTGGGCGCCGAATAGCGAGCCTCCGCCGAAGATCGCTGCCCGCGCACGCATGATGGCAGCCACATAGGTCACTGATCGCGCCGCCGCGCCCATTGCGCCAGGACGCCCCCACAATGCCCGGGCAAGCGGCAAGTGGAACCGATGCGTCAATTCTTGCGCGGGCGATGCACCTACTATCAGCGGACGAATCCCCGGTGCTCTGACCGATATCGATTGCAGCAAGTATCCGAACAAATCGTCGCCGAAGTTGTGCCGCCCATAGAATCCAAAGAAAGCGATGCGTGTCTCGCGGCGGATAAACGCTGGATGGACGTCGCCGTGTTGCGACTCGCGAGCGGAGCGAGGGCTCGATGCGACTGCGGACGGCGCTTCGGTTTCGGGCGCGCTCATTTCAGGGCCTCATGTGAAAGTGTGTGCGTCACGGCCGGCAAGCGGCGGCCTGGTACCGGCGTCAGTAATCGCCGGTAGGCTCCCACGTAAGAACGGAAAAACTGCGTGTCGCCGAAGCGGGCGCGCGCGTGCGCAGTCGCAGCGGCACCCATCCGCTGACGGAGTTCAGCGTCGTCGATCAACTGGCGGGTGTAATGTTCCAACTGTTCATCATCATTCGCGAGGAAGCCCGTGACGCCGTGGACGATGACATCGCGGTTGCCGACAATGCGGCTGGCTACCGCCGGAAGCCCGGCGGCTTGTGCTTCTATTAGTGCGATCGGCATGCCTTCCCATAGCGAAGGCAGAACGAAGATGTCGGATTGCAGAAGTCGTCGCCGAAGGTCCCCCGCGGGAATCCAGCCGGTCAACTGAATCGCGTCGCGATCGATCCAACGGTCGATTGCGTCGGCTTCGCCATCACCGATCCACAGGAAGTGCGCGTTCGAGGTTCCCGCAATGTTTTGCGCAAGACGCGTGAATCGCCATGGAGCCTTTTGATAAGTGACCCGCGCCGACGTGCATACGACCACGGCTTCGCCTGCCTGTCTGTGGCCGCCCGGATCGAACCCATCGAGTTTCACCGCATTCTCGACCAGACTTGTGCGCTCCGCACCCAAAAGCAGCATTCGTGCATAACGCAATTCGCTCTTCGAACAGGCAACGATGTGTCCACCCGTTGCATGCAGCATCCGCTCGATCAGCAAAAACAGCTTTGCCTTGAGCGGCGAAATGTCCTCCTTGAGAAAGGCGAACCCGTGTGGCGAATAAATGGTATGCGCCGTGATGCCGAGGAAGCGCGCCGCGATCCGCCCCAACGCGGCGGCTTTCGACGAATGAAGATGAACGATGTCCGGCCGCTCCCGAAACAGAGCGATGAGGAGCCGGAACACGCTGACGATATCGTGGGCTCCGATGCTGGTGTGCATGTCGACGACCTGACGATGCACCCTCGGATCGAACAACTGATCCAGCTTCGCAGTAGGCGGCGTGTCTTGCCGCATGGAATGCAGCACGACGACCTGGTCACCTGCGGCTGCCTGACGATTGGCCAGTAGGGCAACGCAATGCAGCACGCCGCCGCCCAGAGCTTCCGTTACGTGTACGATTTTTTGTCGCATGATCGCTTACCCTAGTTCCTGGATTGCTGGAGCCATCTGATAAGGCAAGAACGGTGATTCCCCGTGTCCTTCTTCATCAGTCATGTTGTGGATGCGTCCCGCGAGCGCGATCAGTCCAATGAGGAATAGCCACGTCGCCAGATTTGTCTGCATGCGTCCAGTCGGCGGAGCGAACTGACGCCAGAGGACGACCAACATCAGGTTCACGAGGATCAACTGAAAGCGGATGCCCGCATAAGTCACCTGGGTCATGCCGTAAAGCACTGCCGCCAGCAACGCGCAGATCAGCCAGCCGATAGGTGGAATGGCGAACTGCCGCCGGTACACCATCATCACGCCCAGCATCAGCATCTGGATCATCAGAAAGAGCAGTCCGGACGACGCATTCGGGGCCGCTATGCCGGTGTAGAGACTGGTCTTGTCGGCGAAGTAGTCCGGCATCAAAAGTGAACCGCCGATGACGGCAACCGCAACGCCGACAAACATCAGCGTGTGTCCGCGCCGGGTCGTCGCAATGAAAAGCAGGAACAGGAGCGCTGAAGAGAAATGCACGCAGGTGCCGATCAAAGCGTAAATGAAGTATCGAAGCGGCTTCTGGTGTGGTGAAACGCGGGTCGCGAGCAGGAAAATCGCCGATGCGAGACCGAATCGCATCACATTCATGGTCAGCTCGTAGAACATGCCGGGCACGAGCACCAGTCCACCGAACCAGATGCCGAAGCGGCTACGGGAAATGGACCACAGCAACAGCAGCGCAGTTGTCATCGAAATGCTGTTGACGACGAACCGCGGGTCGGGATCAATGGCCCAGAGAAACTGCGCATACGCATTGAATAGCGGCTCGGCGCCATAGCCGTTGCCTTGGCCGAGGTCCGTGAACGCCTGGTAATACGCAGCCGTGTCAGTACCGCTATGGCCACGCAAAACGGCTAGAGCGACCATCGGCAACGCACACGTGAGAACGACGGCAGGATTGGTGCCGCCATAGGCAATGCACAGCGCCACGCCGAAGTAAAAGATTAGTAGGGGAACGAGGTAGTAAGTCATTCTGAACGCCTCGCCGGTTGGTGCTGTGCGCTGGATGCGGGTACTTTTCTCACGTAAATCTCCGCGACAGCACGCAGCGCCGAAAATACTTGGCTGCGCTCAACAGGGAAAAACATAGCCATTCGACGTTGCTGATGACTCTGCGTCTGCGAAAGTGGAGGTAGTTATCCTGTTCACCTTTCTGGATTTTCCAGAGTTGAGCGCTCAGGCCGGTTTGCGCACCGAACTGCGCCTTGTAGACGTATGAAAGGGCGATCGGAAACAGGTAGGCCTCGCCTTGCTCTACGAGAACAGCTTCAAGCAGCATGAAATAGTCTTCAGCGTGCCGCTTCTTCTCGTCGAACCGGGCGCCGACATCTGCGCGCATCAGAATGCTGGACGGCGTGAAGCGGTTCGAGAACAGGATGCGCTGTCGCGACATGCGGCGCGGCGCGACGGCAGAAGGCCATGGTTGCGATTCGGGATGCTCGCCGGGCTCGAGTTGCGCCACAGGATGGCCAGTGATCGCCGCCTCCGGACGAGCACGCATCCATCCGTACTGGATCTCCATCTTGGCGGCATGCCAGCTGTCATCCGAGTCGAGAAACGCGATGTAGGGCTGTGTTGCAACCGCCCATGCGGCATTACGCGCTGCACCCGGTCCAGCGTTGCGAGGCTGCGGCAGTACGCGGATCCAGTTGGCTGGATACCTCAGCGCCAGTTGGCCGAGAAGGTCGAGTGTGCCGTCGGTGCTGCAATCGTCGACGAGGATCAGCTCACGTGGGCGGCACGTCTGCAGGAATACCGACTGGACGGCTCGCCCGATCGTAGCGCGGCAGTTGAAACATGGAATGATCACGCTTACCGGAATCTGTTCGGATAGCAAGGAGGGCGCAATCTGGGCATCCTGCTGAACGTCGGTGACAGGTGCCGGCTTGCGCCGTGCACCGGCCAGGAAACGACGGGCGCACAGCACGGACAGCGCAGCCCAGACGACCTCGCCTGCGACCGACGCAACCGCGGCGCCGACGATGCCTGCGAGCAACACGCCGATCACGCCAGCAATGACGCTGAATAACAACGCAGCGAAAGCGCAGCGGTTACGCACATGAATCAGATTGCGGGTCGTCATCACGGAAGAGGCGCTGACGGTCAGGAATCTGAATGGCGTGCTCAGCGTCATGAGCATCACCACATTCACTGATTGCTCGTATTGCCTGCCAAATACCAGTGGGATTGCGAACGGCGCGAGCAATGCTGCGATGCCGGCCAGTGCGACACCGGAGGCGAACATCCATTTGTTGCCGTCCCGGTACACTCGTTCGAGACGCTCGTCGCCCGACGCAGCCCAACGATGAAGGCGCGGCATCAGGAGCTTCTGGAACAAAACGGTTGGCAACAGATAGAGCGCGGTCAGGATCGTCACGGCGACGCTATAGACGCCGACGTCCTGCGACGTGCCGAGGTGCGAGACGATCACCAGCCCGCTTTGTCCGTACGCATAGAAAAGGAGACTGGAGACGCCAAAGGGCATGGCGTTGAGCCAGAGTTCATGGATCGACGGCGTTGGCAAACTCCCGCTCATCCGTCGCGCTGCGGATTTCGCCCCATGTCCAATCAGTTCCACAGCACCACGCCGCAGCGCGGAGACCGACCGCCAGGCGCACAGCGTTACGATTGCGCCCATGCAGCCGAAGCCGAGCGCAATCGCCTCGCTGCTTGCCCCCAGCTGCCAGCAAGCCAGCACCAGTACGAGACGTCCGGCATGCTGCAGCGCCTGCCACATCGCGACCCGCCCGAACTTCTCTTCGAGCTGCAGTTTCGCCGAGGCCATTTCGATTACGCCCTGTGTCAATACCACGGGGAGCATCGACAGCAGCAGTTGGCTGGTGCGCGCGTCGGCCGTGCCGACCCATGCCCAGAGCGCGGCGGCGACGAGGCACACGAGCGCGCTGCGAGTGATGAAACGAACCGATGCCTCCATCCAGCGCTTTGCCGCCCAGCCTTCGGTGCCGTAGGCCTTTAGCCAGAAGGACGGCACGCCGAAGCCGACCGCCGGGGCAATGATGGTCACGACGGCGAGCGCGGCGGCGAACTGTCCGTACTCCGAAGGTGACAGCGACCGCGCTAGCATCGCCTGTACGGCGAACGCCAGCCCGGCCGATCCCAGCGCGCTGACGGAGAGCAAAGATGCCGCCCAGGCATCGCGGCCTCGCTGCGTCATTGCGCGACCTCGTCCAGCACGGGGCGAGGATCTTTGCTTCGCGAGCTCGCGTAGCGATAGCTTCCGTAGGTCGTGCCATACCGGAATCGTCCTGCGTGCCGATCGATCCCGTTGAGTACCACGCCTTTCACGTCGACGCCGACCTGCCGCAGGCGGCGCGCACATTCTTCGAGTTCCGCCGGCTTCGTGATGGAGGCGCGCGCCACCAGGAACACATTGCCATTGGAATAGGGCGCAAGAATGGCGGCGTCGGGTACAGGGAGGAGCGGTGCGGTGTCGACGATCACCACGTCGTACCGCGCGGAGAGGGTCTGGAAAAGATCGGACACGCTCGGGCTGCTCAGATGGTCGGCAGCATTGGGCGGCATCGACCCGCTTGGGAGAAAGTCGAGCGTCGAGCGCTCGACGTTGCGGATCGACGCGTCGAGCCCACTGGCACCGGCGATCACGTCAGATAGCCCAACGGCCGAGTGGCAGCCATAGGCACGGCTCAGTCCGCTGCGTCTAAGGTCACCGTCGATCAACAGGACACGTTTGCCGGTCCGTGCGAGAACCGCGGCCACATTCGACGCGATAAACGATTTACCGATGTTGGGTGACGGCCCGGTGAACATCACGACTTTGTTGCCCGAGTCGGACAGCGAAAACTGCAATGCCGTACGAAGACTGCGCAAACTCTCGATCGCGGGGTCGGCCGGATCGACGAACGCCAGCGGTCGCCGCGGGGGTGTTTTTCGACGCAAGTACCCGGACAACCGGAAGCCACTGCGGTTCGCCATCGGCACCACGGAGAACACGCTGAGATCGGTCTGTTCTTCGATCTCGTGTGAATCGGAAATCCCACGGAACAGCAGATCGCGGATGAACGCGGTAGCGGCCGCTGCAAACACGGCGAGCACGACCACGACGAGACACAACACGGGGCGCCACAACCGGATCGGCTGGTCGGGCAACAACGCGTTATCGAGAACGCGGACGTTCCCGATCCGTCCCACCTCCAGAATCTGCAACTGTTCGATGTTGTTCAGCAAGCCGACGTAGAGGTCATTGCTGATCTTGACGTCACGTTGTGCCGTCACCACCCGACGTTGGGTCTCCGGCAGACGATCGATGCGTTGACTGAACCCGGCCGATTGCGCCTGCAGCACCTTGATCTGGCGATCGAGCGCGACCACCGTTGGATTCGTCGGCTCAAAGCGGGTCAGCGCCTCCGCGCGCTTTTGCAGGAGCGTGCTGACCTGGGTCTCATTGTCGGCGGATTGCTGCAGGATGGCGCGCGCCTCACCGTCGAGATCCACCGATCCCAGCTTGCTTCGAACCGCGGCATAGGCACTTTCGGCGGCATCGAGTTTCGCACGCAAGTCGGGTACCTGGCCGCGCAGGAAGGTCAGCGATCGCGCGGCCTGCTCCGCCTTGCGGTCCTCGTTCTGGCCGACATAGTGGCGGGCGATATCGTTCAGGATTGCCGTGATCAGCACCGGGTCGCTGCCGCGCAGCTTGACCTGAAGAACATTGGAATCCTTGCCCAGCTCACTGATGGAAAGACTGCGTTGAAGCTTGTCGATCGTCTCCAGACGCGATTGCCGCGTGAGCTTGAAGCGCGCGCCAGCTGCCGCGCGGATCGCGCTCACGTGCAAGGTGATCGGACCGTCGTCGCTGACAAAAGTCTCGGTCTTGCCGATCCGGCCGACAACGTCCTGTTCGAGGCCGGCGCCCGAAAGCCGGTAGCTTCCGGCGCCCAGAACCGTCAAGCGGTACTGTTCTCCCTCGAATCCGGTGGGAACGTCGAAGCGCTGGACGCTTGCGCTCTCGTCACCCCACGTGTATCCGCCCATGCCGAGGAAGCCAGGGTGGGACAGCCCCTTGCTGGATCGCGCGATGGCGCGACCGATGAACGGAAAACGCGCGGGCTCCGCCTCGATATCCAGACGCAGGTTATCGACGGCCGAAGCCACGACAAGCCGCGACTGGAGCACCTGCATTTCCGTGTCGGCGGACGACTTGACGTCGAGCATCGACGAAAGATCCTGGCCCAGCAGCGACGACGCGGTGGTTGCGGCAGAACCCTCGTCGACCTGAGTGATGATGTTGACCTGATATTGCGGATCCGATAGCAGTACCGCCGCGATGCCGAGAATCGAGACGGTTCCGAAAATCCACAGCATCATGCGGCGATAGAGCATGAAGACATCGAGCATCGCCGCCAGGTTGAACTCTTTCTCAGTGGCGGCTGCTTCGTGCGGAGCATACGGCGGGTTCACTGTGCACCTCCGCCAACGCAGACCGCTTCCGGATAGACGCGGTCGCCTGCTGGTTCATTCAGGCTTTTCAGTCGCCGTACCCAGTAGTCGATACCGTCTGTCAATGCCTCGCGACACGCGCGGAATGCGGAGATGGGCATGCCCATCGGATCATCGATATCCGCATCGTCGAAGCCGCGTATCGAGAAGATGCGGCCGCGCATCAGCGGATAAAGCGACTGCAGGCTTCGCGTCTGTGCTGCGGTCATCGTCAGTATCAGCTCCGCGTCGTTCGCGATCTGTCGGGTCAACTGCGTGGCGCGGTGCGCTTGGATGTCGATGCCGATTTCGGAAAGTACCGCGACGGCCTCGGTCGCCGCCGGTTGTCCCACCTCGGCCGCCAGACCGGCGGAACCGACGCGCAGACCTTCGACGCGTTGCTGAAGAAGGGCAGCAGCCATCGGGCTGCGGCAAAGGTTTCCGTGGCAAACCATTAGAACGTTGGAAATCATCTGGTTGTTCTTTCTTTGTGTTGAGACGTTGCTGACTCGAATGGGCGTTCGCGCATCCAACGTCATGACGAGCGCCATACCGCGAGTTCGTTGATCTCGAGCTTTCCCGTCCAGCCGGTGAAGGTCGTCTTGAGGACAGCCTGAACGGCGCCGGCTGGAACGGCTGCTTGTGCAGACGGAAGTTCATTCGCCGCGCTTTGCGATTCACTCACGCTTAGCGGAACGCCCCCTGCGGCAAAAAACTGGAACGCGAATGCCGTGCGGCCCGTTATGCCCGTCGCTGTGGCAGTACACGCGGCCAGAACGGTTTCGCCGGGACTGACCGGGAAAGGTGTACGTGTGATCACCGAGAATGGCGCGTTATCCTGATCGTTCGATGCCAGCCGCAAGGCCTGCCTCGAGCTGGCCACTGCGCTGTTTCCGGCAACCGTATCCGAAGCGACGATTTGGCCTGCAGTCTGACCGGGCGTGGCGACTGACATGCTCCAGTGCGTGAGCGCGTCCACGCGCGTGCCTGGGCGATCCAGCGTGAAGAGACTGTCGGCGTTGATCACGCTTCCCCGCCACGGCAGCGCCTGAACCTTCTGGAAGCTCATGGCGGTCACCGACTCGACGGGCACCTCGTCACCGATCAACGCCGTCAACGCCCCCTGCGGTGGAGACTCGAAACGCCACTCGACGCCGGAGGCGGAGAACTTCGCGGTGCCCGCGACCAATTGACGAGGCGCATTGTTCAGGTCCTTGCGCTTCCAGCGTCTCGGCAACACGATCGAGTCGCGGAACACGGTGCGAAGATGCTTACCCGAAGCCGTGGCGTTGACCAGCAGTCCGTCGATACCCTCGATGTGACAGTGGTTGAGCGCCACCGTGCCAAAACGAGCCTGACGGCCGAAATACACCACGTCGCCGTTGAAATCGAACGAGCAGGCATCGAAGACAAAATCCATGCTGTCCGAGTTGATGTCGACGGCACGCGCGGACCCGGCAAACGTGCAATCGACGAAGGTCATCCGTTCGCCGCTATTCACGCTTCTGCCCACCCCCGCAGCCACGTAGATGCCGTTCTCGCGGTTCTGTTCGAACCGCGACGAGAACCACGCGGTGAGGTACGTACTGAGCGGATCGATCCGGAGCGCGCCACGCCAGCCCGTGACCACGACATTGCGGCCACCCGCGTCTCTCACGGCGCCCGAAAATCCGGCTTGCCGGTTGCCCATCACGATGCCCCATCCTTCGGCCCGCGCCTTCCCGGGACCAAGTATCGAGATCGTGCCGCCTGTGCCGTCGAGGAACGGCGAGCGGTCACCCGGAAAACGCAACTCTGTCGCGGGAAGCGTGGTTTCGTTTCTGCAGGTCAAGCCGTCCCAACCCACGGGCAACTGAGAGAAGTCGAGCAGGACGCCGCCCACCGAGCACAGCTTGATCCAGGGCGCGGTGTCGATCGTCTCCGTGAGTACGTATCGACCGGCCGGAATCATCAAGGCCGGTAAGCACGACGTGTCGCGCGTGCGCAGTGCGATATTGCGCACGTAGTCGATCGCGCGCTGGAACGTGCCGGTGTCGTCCGTCGCACCCTTGCCCTTGACGGCGAAGTCACTGATCCAGCGAAATCCGCTCGGTGATCGATTCTCAATGGATTCGCCCCACCCACGCGAGACAGCGGTGGCGCCCAGTATTGCGGCGCCGGCTGAGAGACCCATTGCGGAACGGCGATTCACCATGACCGCACCGTCATGCGCTGGCTTCGGAGAAATCGCAATATCATGGTCATTTCGTCACCAACCCCGCCGTAAGTCCGGCGTTGATACCAGGAAGCAGGAGGCTCAACACGCGGCTGAAGCGAACCAGCCCGTTTCCGTCGACGTAGACGATGTCCTTCGGTTGTAGTTCGAACCGATTGGCGAGAATCATCGAGACGGGCGACGCGGCGTCGAGGTGGAAGACACGTGCGTCCTTGCCGAGCCCGCGGATCACATACAGTTGCGCGGCGTCCGCGGTGGTCGAACTGATGCTGCCCGCCTGTGAAAGCGCGTCGCTCAGCGTCAACTGACCGCTGCGTAGCGGCAGCGCGGTAATGGGTTTTGTCACTTCACCCAGCACGAACACGCCGTTTTCTTCTCTGGCGGAGACGCGAATCAGATCGCCGGGACGCAGCATGATCTTCGAAGGATTCAAACCGCGCTGCAGCATCCCCGTGAAATTGATGTCGTACGACTGACCGTTGCGAGTCAACGTAATGCGGCTCTGATCCGCAGCCGCGCTGAACCCGCCGGCATGACTGATGGCGTCGTACAGTGTCGTCGGGATATCGTTGATGGATTGCGCTCCCGGCGTACGTACTTCACCGTCGACGTACACCTGCTTCGCGCGAAACGACGCAATACGCACCGTCACCTGAGGATCGTGGAACGACTTGCTCAGTTCCGCCGCAAGCTTGCGTTGGACTTCGTCGACTTTCATGCCCTCGACGTGAATATTTCCGACGAAGGGAAACCGCAGATAGCCTGTGTCGTCGACGACGAATCCCGGTGGCGGGTCGTAGGTGCGCGCGTTCGCAGGTGGCTGCGCGCCCAAAGCCGCAGCCAGTTCCGGGTGGTCCCAGACCGTGATCTGGAGCACATCGCCAGCACCGATCGTATAAGCCTGGCCGCGGCCGAGCAGGGCGCTGGCGCTGGCATCGTTACGACGCTCAGCTTCACTGCGGATCTCGTCGATTGACGACAAGGTCACTTCGGTCATCGGTACGGGCAATTGCTCGGCCGGCGCTTGCTCACTCGCACTGGTTATCGGCAACGTAGACGCTTTTTGCATTTTCATGCCGGGCGCAACCGAACAGGCGGACAAGGCGAACTGGAGCGCCGCAATCCATGCAACCCGATTCATCGAAAACATGTTGACACCGCCGCGACGCAGCGCGTTGGACCTGACTTTCAATTGCTTCACTCCGATTCCTTTTTATTGGGCTCGCCGACCTCCTTCTCGCGGTCCGCGGCTCCCCACGATGACTAGTACGCCTGCTTGCTTAAGAACCCACGGACCACCGTGCGTAGCACGATCTTGATATCCATCCAGAACGATCGATGACGCAGGTAATACAGGTCGTACTCAACGCGGCCAGCCATCTTCTCCAGCGCGTCCGTTTCGCCTCGATAGCCGTTGATCTGCGCCCAGCCGGTAATGCCCGGCTTGATGCGATAGCGGTCGAGATAGCCCGAGATCAGCGGTCCGTACAGGTCGTCGTGTTCAAGCGCATGGGGACGAGGACCGACGATCGACATTTCGCCGCGCAGGACATTGATGAACTGCGGAATCTCGTCGAGACTCGTGCGGCGCAGGAAGCGCCCTACGGGCGTGATACGGTTATCGTTGCGTGTCGCCTGACGCACTACGCCACGCTCTTGCGCATGAACTCGCATCGAACGAAACTTGTAGATTGAAAACGGCCGTCCCTTCAGGCCCTTGCGGCGTTGCCGGAAGAAAACCGGACCCGGCGACGAGAGCTTGATGGCGATCGCGATCGCCACGAATAGCGGTGCAAGCCCGATCAGCGCAACCAGTGCAAAGGCCCTGTCGAAGATCTCCTTGCCGGTCATCGCCTCATCAGAAATGGCCGACGGAGAAAGACTGAGCGAGGGGATGTCGAGTGTGCCGAGCGACGCGACGCCGGCGTACAGTCCGAGCGGCATGAAGTCCGGCATCAGCCGAATTTCCACCAGCGTGTTCTTGAGCGCTTCGATGCAATGGGCCGCCGCGGCGTGGGCCGACAGCGGTAACGCGAGCCATACCTCGTGAATGCCGCCGGACTCCGCTAGCCCTGCGAGACGGGCCAGTTTGGTCTGGCCGTGCTCGCCCATGGCGGAGCCGGGTCGGTCGCCGGCGTCGTGCAACTCGACAACTTCCGCGACGCGGAAATCCGGGTGATTGCTGGAGTCGACCTTCGCAACGATCAGCTTGAGGTATTCGCCGTTGCCCACGACGACAATGTTACGGGCGCGCAACCCGACAACACGCGGGGAGGAACGCATCGTGGAGGCGATCACTCGCCATGCCGCGAGCAGTACGACGCCTATGCAGGTCCACCATGCGATCCAGGACACCAGCGTCTCATCCTGGTGCTGAATGGACAGCAGGAGCAGCAAGCCGGCGAACTGCAGGGCCAGCCATGCCGGCAGAACTCGGGTCCCGAGGCGATACAACGAGCGCATGGGCGATACGGCGTAAACGCGAACAATCGGCAGAAGAGCCGCTGACGACATCAGGATAACGATTGCGAACAGCAACTGAAGTGGGCCGCTTTCGTGGCCCTGCGCAGGAGCGATATGGGCTGCGATGACAGCCGCGAGCGCAATGCACCCGCTATCGATCAGGCGTGCGACAGCTTGTTTCATGAGAATCTCCGTGGAGCCGGTTGAGGAAGCAGCCAGCTATCGCTCGCTTCTACGAAACGGGGCGGCGTACCCGCTTGACGGTGGGCGGCTCGGACGACCCGTTATCAGCCAACCGGTTGCGCTCATTGGTCCGATACTCTGTCGGTGACATTTGCAGGTGCTGGCGGAACAGCTTGGCCAGTCGGTCGCCACTACCCAGACCCGTACGACGGGCGATCTTGTCGGCGGGCAGGTCGGTATCGACCAGCATGTGGCAGGCCTTTTCGAGGCGGACCCGCAGGACGAACTCCGTCGGCGTCACGCCGATCTCCTGTTTGAAGCGGCGCAGGAAATTGCGTTCGCTCATTGCCACAGCCTGAGCGGCATCCGCAATCGATATACGGCTCTCGCTGCTGACCCGCAACTGATACGCTGACGTGCGAATCAGGTCACTGGCGCGCGCCTCGCGGGAATTGAATACCGAGTGGGTGAACTGTTTCGGCGTGACGGGCAGGAGGTCGTGCGCGACCTGGCTGGCCGTCTCGTAGCCACAATCACGTTTGACGACGGACAACGCGCTGGTTAGCGCGACACTAGCGTCGGCGTCGATGCCGGCGGTTCTGGTTGCGGACAGCGCACTTGCGGTCATGGCACCACCTGCCATCTCAGTCACTGCAACATCCTTGGGTTCGAGTCGAGCCATTTCGAGAACGCCATTACCTCCGCCGATCCCCTGCACCACCTCCGCATGCGGATAGGCGTGACGTAACCACGAGATCAGCCGTTCGTCGCTTTCGACGGGTGCGCTCACGGCTCCGAGCGCAAACAGCGCATGAACATCTTTCGCATAGTGGGCGTCGACCGCGTCGGTCCAGATCAGCACGCCCGAGGACGAGCGTATGGCTCCGCCGCTGGCGGACACGAGACGCAGGTCGTAGTAGTTGTGTAGCGCGTTGTCCGGATGACGCAAACGGTTGGCGAGACTGAATGTCTCCGCCAGGCGCCCCATGTGAATGAGCGAAAAACCTTCGAACAGGAGAATCACAACCTGTCTGCGGCGGCGCGCCAACCCCACGCTCCCGCCCATCATGAGATGAATTGTTTTCCTCGTTATATCAGTCGCACATTCCATACCGCTGGCCCCCGGCACTATTAGCGAAAATGAGTTTTCTGCAGCGCATCATATTCGCGGGGGTGCTCCGATCAGACAGGGGCGTCCGATTCAACCATGCTCTTGGCGGATTTGATCAAGAACATCCAGGCAGGTAATTTTTTGACACGAAATGCATCGATTTGCCGCTGACGAACGCCAAGAAATTCATATTGGCTTCATATCCGGCAATTGAATATTTGGCGCGCGGTATCGGCGCGAAAGAGGGCGCCGTGTCGCGATAGTCCGCGTCTGGAGCCTCATTGCCAGCTGACTCAAATGCGGTCAAATCATGGCGAAATGACGATATATCAGGGTGGTGTGGCGAGTGTGGGTGGTTAACTGAGTTATACACATTGCATCATTTCGGTCGCTATAGCAGGTTCAGCCAGCTCTTTTTTCTATGTGAAAAGTTCGCGATGTGAAAAAAGCAGTGGTGAATTAATGCTCGCTATTGCGCTAATTGCAGTTCGCCACTAAGACCCGAAAGGAAAAAATAGACCCGAAAACATTGGCATCAGTTGCTGACTATTTTGGGTGTAATTTGTCGGGTGCGCTCCCATGACGGGTGTCGATCCGTATCGCTTGTGCCGGCCGTATCGATGCATCGGATTGCCTGGTGGCTGGCTAAGGGCACTGCACCGTCGCAGGGCTATCGGCAATCGAAACAGAAGCGGCGGGCGTCGGTGGAAGCAGCCCGGAATGAGCTCGGCCGCTTCTCCGCAAGGCGGATCACCGTGCGCAGGTATTCGCTTTCAGGGGAGCGCCACGCTGCGCGCTCAGCTCAGGCTACTCGGAGAGGCTTCTTTGCTCAGCCGGTAATCGGTGGGTGTGGTCGCCAGATACTTTCTGAAAAGCTTAGCCAACTGACCGCCGCTGCCAATTCCGCAGCGCCGTGCGATTTTGTCGATGGGCAAACGCGATTCAATGAGCATCTGACAACTCAGGTTCAGACGCGCGCGAAGCAGATAGTCGGAGGGCGTCATACCGATCTCGTTCTTGAAGCGCCGCAAGAAGTTGCGCTCGCTCATGGCTGCGAGACGCGCCGCGTCGTCGATTGAGATGGGACGATCGACGTTTGCCTCCAGCCACCGGGCCGACGCCATGATCTTCTCGCTAACCTGCGGCGCCCCGCTGCGGGCGACGGAAGAGCTGAAAGGAGTCTTATGCGGCGGCGCGACGGACTCGGCAACCTGACGCGCCAGTTCAGGCCCGAGGTCTTCTTCAACGATGTGCAGTGCCGTGCGCACGGCCGCGGGCGTGTCGCCTTGCGACCGTGCCGGACCTCGGTCGCACGCTTCGGAGCCGCTGCGCAGCAGCGGGCAATAGCGGCTTGGAAGCCCAGCCGCCTCCAGAAGCAGCCGGCCCTCAGCGATTGGGTGAACGATTTCGCTGAACGGATGCCTGTGGCGTAGCCAATTGCGCAGGCGCTCATCGCAGCGTGCCTCTTGCGCGCCCGCGCCGCCTGCGATGAACATCAGATGCGTGTCGCTCGTGCCTTTGTGTGAATCGACGCTGTCCGTCCAGACGAACACCGACGACGAGCTCGCAATGCGGCCACCCGCAGCCGAAAGCAGCGAGACGTCGTAGCGCGCGCGGCCCGATCGTTGCGACGCGGCGAGCGCGTTCGCCTTATGGAATATTTCGATGAGCGCTGCGACCTTGGGCAGCGCAAAACCATTGAACAGCACTATGTCGACGTGAGTCGTCGCGTTCACTTGCGCCGGCACCGCACTTTGCCGCGAGCTGAGCGGCGGAATATGTACCAGCCCCATTGGTTCTTTACCCCGGAATGTTGTGGCCTGTAAAGCCTCTCTCAAGACCCTGTAATTCTTTTGTCGAGGCCTGTTATGCAAATGATACAGGCGCCATTATTATAGGCTGAATTAGTCAAGACATTGGCAGTGGAGACATTGAGTGGGTATGGGAGCACCGAGTTGGGGCACGCGTTTAAACGGAAAAAAATTCGAATACGTCGAGACGATATCCTGGATAGACTGAGACGGAATGTATAGGGAATCTTCAAAAATGATTTATACCAGACACGAGAAAAAGCCCTATTCGAGGTGTTGGTACCCGTGCAGCGCGCGCTTGGGTAATGCCCGGTAAGTATTCTATCTCGCTGTAATTCCGAATCCCGTCTCACGCAATAACAGAATGAGGAATCTGTCTTTGTCTGCGGCTTCGACGCGCGTCACCAGGCCTGCGGAAAAAGCGTTGTCATGGCGTAACGATTCTGAATTGGACGAGGTTTGCATTCTTCATCCTCGTTTGAGACCGGTGCGCAGAACGCCATTGACGCGAGGAAACCTATGGCCGGTAGCAATTCGTCAAGCGCGGTCGAAACGGTGGTGCCTCTTCGGACAGAATGTTTCCGATAGCCGCCGCTCGGAGGAAGATCGAGCCGGGATTGATAGAATCGCACCGGCCGTGCACACGGCGTCATCCTGATTTCGATTTGCTGTTGCGCAGCGATTGTCTGACTCCAATTGATCCGGAACATTCGGGGTAGGGCTTTCCAGAGTCATTTTTGAAGGATGACGCCCGTATCATGTGGACGCGCCACGCGGTGCGTTCGCCGCACGGGGCTGGTTGCGGCCGTCAGATTCAAGCAGGATTGTGTCAAGGCCAGTCATACATTAAGCAAACGATTGCGCGAGGGCCTAAATAAGTCGGCCGCGCAGCCGATAACCCGTTCATGCACAAACAACACATTAAGACAATCGTTGATGCCGCCAGCGAAACCGCCGATAGCATCGTCGGCGCGCGGCAGTGGAGAACGGCCGAAGATGCGAGCGCGATGCACGATGTGATCTTCTGGGACATGATCGCCAAGCAATTACCCAATGTGAGCATTGCCGATCTGCTTTCAATCCTGAATTAGACGCAAAGCGCGGGTTGTGGCCGGGCATTCCGCGGTGGATTGAGCAGTGACATAAGACGGTTCGATAAAAGAGACGAAAATGTTCGTTCCGGTTCACTGTTTTCCGATTGGCGGATCACTTGCACAGTGAGCCGCTATTTTCGCTTCAAATTAGAACGCACAAGATACCGACGAGACGTTTTGCCATTCGGACACGCGGTTGGCCCCATAGCGGGGCGGCGAAATCGCGCGACTACCCATCGTTGAGTCCCATCACTGAAAAAATTTTGACGACCGCTCCTTGCCTGGGTGGGCGTCCTCCTTGTTGTTGATTAAAGACTTGCACGGCGCGCATCATCTCGTCCCAGGAAAGTTTTCGATAGGCGCAAATGTTGTACGTGATGCCGTGTTGCTGGTCTTTGACAAAATTATCAACGCTCGGTAGCTGCATGGTTTCCTCGAATGCGGCGCGCGATTTTTTGTCCGCCGGGGCGGACATTTCTCAACCACGGCGATGGTCAGCAGACTCTCTGCAAGACCTCGGCCCGCGGACGCCGCTCACTAAGACACAGCCGGTGGTTCTCTCAGGTCCTGAATGACCAGCGACGCAGACAGAAATACGTCTTCAATCGCTGCAGCGTACTCGCCCGCCGAATCGCGACTCTGTTCGTCCATCGGATGGAACGTGGCGCTGCGTCGGATTGCACGTCGCATACGCTCCAGTTCGTTGATTGTGGGAGATGTCTTGGCGAGCAGCGCTGCGATTAGCGTCTGATACGCGAGAAGTTGCATCCGCAGCTGTTGAATGTCTTCCATCAGTGACTCTTTCATAAAAGTGAAGCGTTCTGGAACAGGGCGGTCATGTCCCGGGATTGCGGACACTCCTCTTTTAGTGCCTGCTGTGTGGTGAGTCGGTACACATGTATTGGATTCAGGCTGCGTGCATCAATAAGTTGACTCTTCCCGCTGCGAGCTCACGAGCGATCCTAAGCAACCGTGTGAGACAGACCCAGAATGACGGTTAGTGAACCTGTTTTATCGTAATCGAAGAGCCGTGACTTCACTCGCAGAACGCCATCGAATCCCAGTTCGTCGACCTTCATTGTTACGTTGTCGCCGACAAGGGGAAGTTGGTGTGCTGCCCGTGTACCGGTAGTACGGTATGTACCAAAGCCACCGGTGTACTCATACACGTAAGTTACTTTCTCATCCATGTGCACCCCGCTCGTGTGGATCAGCAGTTCTATTCGCTAGAAGTCTCGCACAACTGCGGGCGATTTCGCTTGATCACTTCGGGTAGCCTCGAAGGGGGTTGCGATCACATCGATACGATTCGTGGGGCGCTGCGAAAAGATGGGAAGCCTTGTCTATAAAGACGAAGGCGGGAATGACCGTTTCATATGGCATGGCGATTTGACTTGATGGGTAATTGGCTCAGGTCCAAAACACCTCATGGCGTGGCGGATGCGGCCATGCTTTTGGCAGTTCTTCCCAACAAATACCGCGGTCTGGTCAATTGCCGGTCGGCTACGGCGAGGGAATATTGGTATCGAAAGTGGCAATCAAAGACTCTGATACATACGGGCCGATGTGCGGTTGCCCTGCAACTGGCGAGAGAATGGAAGTATCGACGAAAAAGAACCTGCCGCCCGAGGGAGCGGCAGGTTGTAAGATCGAGGGGTGGGGTTTGCTTGAGAGAAGCCCCCTCGAAAGACCGGCTTTGAGTTTAATCGCCCGAGGGCGGCAGCGGACTCAGGCGGCGGATTGGATCAAGTTGTTGACTGAACAGGACGTGAAAATAGCGGGCCGGTGCAAATTACGGGCGCGAGTGAGAATATGACCGGCCGTTCGAACCCGTGGTCCAGTCGCAGTTGACGTAGACGGAGCCCGCCCGACGCAACATCCCCCCACAAAAGCATAAAGTTATCCCCCACTCTGCCGTTAGAGCAGAGGGGACTACGCGCCGCCGAACTAACGCGGCGCGGCTCGCGGAAGCCAAGCCCCGGATGCAAAAAAACAGTCGCATAAGACTGATATGAAAAAGAGAGAGGGCCGATGACTGGTGTCTACAATCCCTTACTGGTCTGCCTGTCGCTGGTGGTCGCATTCCTCGCGTCCTACACGGCGGTGGAGCTGTCCGGTGGCCTGAACGCGCTCGCGAGCGCGAAACGGCGGCCGCTATGGCTCGTCGGCGGCGCGGTATCGATGGGCGTCGGCATCTGGTCGATGCATTTCATCGGCATGCTCGCGTTCTCGCTGCCGATTCCGATTGGCTACGATTTTTTCATTACCGCGGCGTCGCTGTTCCTCGCGATCAGCGTGTCGTTGATCGCGCTCGCCACCGCGAGCCGTGGCGCGCTGTCGCACAGGCGCCTCTGCATCGCCGGGACGATCATGGGCTTCGGCGTGGCGGGGATGCACTTTACCGGCATGTACGCAATGCAGATGTCGCCGGGAATCGAATACACGATCTGGAAAGTCGGGCTTTCCGTGGGCGTGGCGATCGCCGCGTCGATAGCGGCGCTCTGGCTCGCCTTCACGCTGCGTGCATCGGACGCCGGGAACCTCGTCGTCAAGCGGCTAGGCGCGGCCTTCATCATGGCCATCGCGATTACCGGCATGCACTATTTCGGCATGAGCGCGGCCAATTTCGCCGCCGGCAGCCTGTGTCTCTCCGGTGAGAAGTTCGACGCGAACTGGCTGGCGCTCGTCGTCACGGCGACGTCGTTCACCGTGCTGGTCGGCACGCTCGCATTGTTCGGTTTCCATACGAGCAGCCTGTCTCTTTCTCTGAAGCGCGCGAACCGGCAACTGCATTATCTCGGCACGCACGATGCGCTGACGAACCTCCCCAACCGTCAGCAACTCGCCTTGCGCATTGCGCAGGCGGTCGCCGAATGCGCGCGCAGAGAATCAATGTTCGCCGTGCTCTTCATCGACCTCGACGGCTTCAAGTCGATCAACGATTCACTCGGCCACGGCGTTGGCGACGACTTGCTCCAGGTGTGCGCCGAGCGTCTGCGTCAGGACTTGCGCCATACCGACATGGTCGCGCGGCTCGGCGGAGATGAATTCGTGATCGTGGTGGAGAACGTGGCCGATGCGTCGTCAGCGGCGGCAGTCGCCAATGGCGTGCTGCGGCGGCTCGCCCAGGAGATCGTCGTCGACGGACTGCCGCTGCGCGTGAGCGCGAGCATCGGTATCGCGTTCTATCCTTGCGACGGCGGCAATGCCGACGAGCTGCTCCATAGCGCGGACGCCGCGATGTACGCTGCCAAGCAAAGCGGACGCAACACGTTCCGCGTGTTCGATCCGCAGATGAACCACACCGCGCTCAAGTCGCTGATCCTGCAACGCGATCTGAATCGCGCGTTGAGCGACGGCGAACTCAGCGTGTCGTTCCAGCCGAAGTTCAGCGTTGCCTCCCAATCGGTGACGGGCGTCGAGGCGCTGATCCGCTGGCGTCATCCGGAGCTCGGCGAAATTGCTCCGCTCGAATTCATCCCGCTCGCGGAACGCTCGGGTCTCATCGTCGAGATCGGCGACTGGGTGCTGCGTGAGGTCTGCCGCAACATCGCGCTGTGGGATGCGCAAGGGCTGCCTGCGATTGCCGTGGCGGTAAATCTTTCGCCGATCCAGTTCAACGTGCCGGACCTGGTGGCGCGTATCGACGCGCTACTCGACGTTGCCGGCGTCGATCCTTGTCGCGTGATGTTCGAGATCACGGAAACCACGGCGATGCAGAGCATCGAGAAAACGAGCCGGACGATCGAAGCGCTGCAAGCGCGCGGCTATACCGTGGCCATCGACGACTTCGGCACGGGATACTCGAGCCTCGGCTACCTACAGCGGTTCAGGTTCGACCAGATCAAGATCGACGGCTCGTTCATGCGCGACCTCGACTCCGCCGGTCACCGCGGCAGCGCTTTGCTGTCCGCCGTCGTGACGCTCGCGCGCGCCTTGCAGATCGAGGTCGTGGCGGAAGGCGTCGAGACGGAGTCGCAGTTCCGCACGCTCAGCGAACTTGCCTGCGATCAGATGCAGGGTTTCCTGTTGAGCCGGCCGTTGCCCGCCGCTGAGTTTCTCGCGTTCCTGCGCGGCGCCGCAGGCCGGGTTGTCGCTCCCGGAAGCGCCTGCGCCGCGTCCGCGGGATGAAGGCGGATGCCGGTCCATTGTCGGAGACCGGGCCGGACGACCGATTCGCGGGGCCGCCAATCGCTGCGTTCCCCGAATACCGGGACACCCTGATTCCCGCCGGAACTACCCTCCAACGCCACCACCGGCGCGCCGGCCCTTCCCGACACCCCAACACCCCCAACCCCATTGGCAACACGCCAAAGCGGGACTTTTTTCATGAATTGCGGTGGACGCGTTAATGTACCAGCGCCGCGAGGCCGGGTATCTGGCGTCCCAGATACTCGCCGCCATAGGCGCAAAACGTACTTCTACCCACCGCGTTAATTTTTTTCATGGATTCTTTATGCTTATTAAAAACGTAGCAGTCAGCTTGCCCTCCAGGATCGTTACGAACGAGGAAGTGATCGATATGATTCGATTCCATTCCAAAGAGTACGAGGGCGACATCGACAGGGGGATGCGCACCATCAAGACGTTGCTCGATAGAAGCGGACTGGTTAACCGGCGCTGGTGTGAAAGCCATGAGTCGCCTATCGATCATGTCGCGATGGCGACGCGCAAGGCGCTATCGGAAACATATCTGAAGCCCGAACATATCGAGCTGTTTATTTATGTCGGCATTGGAAGAGGGTTCCTCGAACCCGGCAACAGCCACATGATGGCCAGCACGCTTGGCTTCGTCAATGCGGAATGTTTCGATGTGGTCGACGCCTGCATGAGCTGGACCCGAGCCATGGCGATTATCGACAGCCTTTTCAAGTCGGGCCAGTACAGAAACGCTATGATTGTGAATGCCGAGTTCAATATGCTTGCAGGCGGTCCACTCTATCCGGGGAATTTTGCGTTGAAGAACCAGGCTCAGATTGAATACACTTTGCCGTCGTTCACGATAGGCGAGGCGGCGACCGCTACCTTGCTCGTCGCAAAAGAGCCGGATAACTTCAGCTTCGCTTTCCGCGCGAAGCCGGAAGTGTCGGACCTGTGCACCATCCCGATTCCCGGCTACGAAGGGTATTGCCACCCGACCGAGCGGATCGGGAAAAACGGCGACATGCGTTTCACATCATTCGGCCATGAGCTTCACAAGAATTCGGACGAACTGTCCGCGGTATTGACTAAACTGCCTGTTCCGAAGAAAGACATCGACATCGTCTTCACCCACGCATCCTCCAAGGCGGCGTGGCAGGGTTATGGCGCCAAGGTCGGAATCGACGACAAGATGTATCACATCTATCCGGAAACCGGAAACCTCGTGTCGGCTTCGATCCCGGCTGCGATTTCACTGGCAAAGGACGACGGGCAGTTGAAGAGAGGCGACCGGGTGCTGTGCTGGGTCGGCAGTGCCGGCATGTCATTCAACGTCAGCAGCTTCAAATTCTGAGGCTGGATAGATAAACATAAAGCACGACATGAGAGCCATTTCAGGGAGCATCCGTTACCTCAACCGAGTGGTTTACGACTCGGCCAAGGTGTCGGACTATAGCGTGTTGGCTGTTGGCGTAATCGGTACGATCGGACATCCGCTGTACTGGCTGTGGTGGACGTACATCGATCCTCAACCCAACGAAAGCCTGCAAATGCGCGCTTTCGGCACAGCCGCCTGTGCGCTGCTGCTTTTGCGCCGTTTCTGGCCCACTTCGGCCGTGCGCTTCCTGCCGTGGTATTACTTCGTAACGGTAGCCTATACGCTACCGTTCTTTTTCACTTATTACCTGATTGCCGGTCACTATTCGATGCTCTGGTCAATGGCCGAGCTGGGCATGGTGTTTTTCCTGATCGCCATATTTCCGTCTTTCGTTGCGTTGGCACTCAATCTGATTCTGGGTATCGGCCTTGCCGTCCTGTGTGCCAGGATCGTGATTCCGCAATCCCTCCACGTGGATGGGCAGCTATTTCTCTACACGTATCTGCCAGTTTTTACATTCGGCATTTTCGCGGGCCTTACGTTCAGTTACAGCAACCTGAAGGGCATCGTCGCGCAGGCAAAAAATGTCGCGTTTCGCGCGCTCGCCGGCTCGATCGCTCATGAAATGCGCAATCCTCTCAGCCAACTGAGGCACGTACTGGATCGCATGGAAGAGGCGCTGCCCGCGGTGACGGATGCCAACCCGCCGCCGGCTTTGTCGCATGACAGGGCGGCGTTGCTTTATCGGCATCTCGCCCACGGCCAATTGTCGATTGATAGGGGCCTGCGCATTATTGCCATGACGCTGGACGAAGTCAGTGCGAAACCCATCCGCTCGGATCACTTCACCTATCTGAGCGCGGCGGCCACCACGCGTAAAGCGCTGGACGAATACGGCTTCGGCGATCAGAAGGAGCGCGCCAAAGTTCGACTTGCGGTGCTGGAAGATTTCATCTTCAAGGTCGACGAAACCGTCTATCTGTTCACGCTATTCAATCTGATCAAGAACGCACTCCATCACATTGCCACGCATCCTTTGGCGACGCTTACGCTTACAGTCGACCGCCAAACGGTGCTGGTTCATGACACCGGCCCCGGCATTGCGCCCGACCTCCTGCCGCATCTGTTCGAGCCTTTCCGTACCGCGGGCAATTCGGCGGGTACGGGGCTCGGCCTTGCCTATTGCCAGCGCGCGATGCGCGCCTTCGGCGGCACGATTGCCTGCCGCTCGGAAGTCGGGAAATTTACTCAGTTCACGCTGCAATTCCCCGTCGTCTCCAGCAGAGAAGTTGGAGAGCATGAGCAGAAGATTTTCGAGCGCGCCACGCCGTTTTTCACCGGCAAACGCGTTCTCGTCGTGGACGACGATGCTACTCAGCGGGCGCGAAGCCGCCGTGCGTTGTCGAAGGTGGGTGCGGACGTGAGCGAAGCGGAAAACGGCGAGGTGGCGTTGAGCGCGCTTCGGCTGTCAGCGCCGTACGACCTCGTGCTGATGGACATCAATATGCCGGTCATGGACGGCTACACCACCGCCGAGAAGATCCGCGCCGACCATCAAGACCCGAACTGGAACGTGCTGATCGCCGCCTATACGGCGGAGCCGGCCAATGTGACGCGTGTGCTCGCCCGCCGCGCCGGCATGGACGACATGATCAGCAAATCCGCCAGCGCGGTGGAACTGATCACCGCGCTTCAGACGCTCTTCGAAAGCGGCAATCGGCATGTTCACAGCCATCCGTTCGACGGGTTTGCCGGCAAAACGATTCTGGTGGCGGACGACGACACCTACAGCAGGCGGATTGCCAAAGGTTATCTGGAGCGATGCGGCGCACGCGTCGTCGAGGCCGAGCATGGACCGGACGTGCTGGCGAGGTTGGAGGAGAAGGGCCCCATCGATGCCATCGTGATGGACATGAACATGCCAGGAATGGGCGGCGTGGAAACGACTGCGTCGATTCGCGCCCGTGCTGATTCATATGCCCAGGTCCCCGTCATTGCATTGACCGGGCAATCCGATATGAAAGCCGTGCAGGCCTGTCTCGCTGCGGGCATGAACGAGGTCATGATCAAGCCCGTGCAGATCGGCGCTCTCTATGCTTCCCTTGCAAGACAGTTTGCCCAGCAACGTGCGTCGCATGCGCCGATCAAAGCTGAGCCGGTACAAAGGCCCGCCGTGCAAGCGGGCAGGCCTGCGCCGATCAAGGAAGGCCCCCTGCTCGACGAGAAACACCTCGAAGAACTGGTGGCGCTCGATTTGCTGGACCAGACGTTCCTCAACGGCATCGAGCAGATTCGCTCGACCGTGGCGCAACTCGCCGCCAGCGTGGCGGCCCGCGACCTCGAATCGACGCACGGAGCCTTACACGTCCTTCTTGGCATCAGCGGCAATATCGGCGCGAAGGCGCTGCATCAGTTCGTGCGGCAGATCTATCCGCGCGTGGTGGAAGGCGAATGGCCCGCCGAGGCCGACTGGCTGGCGCGAATCTGCTCGTTGAGCGACGACTCGGCGCCTGCCTTACAGACCTATTTCGCTTTGGCCAAAGCGCGTGGCGATCATGGGGACGCGCTGAGCGATTGATGGGCGTCGAAGTGCTCGTGTTGCGCATTGAAGCGGCATTACCGCGAACATTTTCCGCGTCGCAAGACAGCGCTTGCAACCTGCAAGATGTCATGCAATGGTCGAGCACGGCCGCCGGTGCCGTTCGAACAGTTCTCCCATGAACAATGGCAGGAACTGATGAAGACCGACGTCGACAGCGTGTTCCTAGTGGACAAGCGGTGGCGCGGCATATGATCGAGCGGCAACGCGGGAGGATCATCAACATCTGTTCGGTGCAAAGCGAGGTGGGCCGTCCCAACATTGCCGCTTACACCGCGAGCAAGGGTGCCGTGAAGATGCTGACGAAGGGCATGGCGATCGACTGGGGCCAGCACGGCATCCAGGTCAATGGCCTCGGGCCGGGCTACTTCATGACCGAATTGACCGAGGCGCTCGTCAAGGACGAGACCTTCAGCAAGTGGCTGATCGGACGCACGCCGTCGCGGCGTTGGGGCGATGTGGAAGATCTCGTCGGTGCCGCGGTCTTCCTGGCGAGCAGCGCTTCGAACTTCGTCAATGGCAACATTCTCTACGTGGATGGCGGTGTGACCGCCACGCTGTAATCCGTCGATAAAGCGCCGCCGCGGAACTATCTCGCAGCCGGTCCCGTCGAGTGCCTGAGTTGGAAGAGGGCATGCACCTCTTGTCCGTGCTGCGGACGCTTGCCGTCGAGTGTGTCGAGCAGATATTGCGCGGCGAGTCGCCCGATTTCGTAGGTGTCGATGCGCATCGTGGTCAGCGCGGGGCGAATCTCCTGCGCCATCTCCAGATCGTCGAAGCCGGTGACGGACAATTCGCCGGGAATCGCGATGCCCAGTTCTTCCGCCTCGCGCAGCACGCCCAGCGCGATATGGTCGTTGCCGCAGATGATCGCGGTGGGACGCTCGCCCGGCGCCTGCCAGATCGTGCGCAGGCTGCGCCGCCCGAATCCCATGGTCGATTCGCCTTCGAACATATGTTCCGGCCGCACGGCGAGGCCGCGCCGTTCGAGCGTCGCGCGAATGCCCGCGACGCGTGCCTGCACGCGGTCGTTATCGCGCGTCGGCTGGATGCAGACCGCGAACGAGCGGTGCCCGAGGCCGATCAGATGTTCGGTGATCTCCGCATAGGCCGCGTGATTGTCGAAGCCGATGCAGGTGTGCGGACTGTCTTTGCGATACGCGTACGTGACGGCATACGGCACGCGGTAGAGCCGCAACGCATCGAACAGTTCGGGCGGATGAGCTTCGCCCACCACTGCCATCGCTTCCACGCCGCGCGCCAGCATCGCGCGCACCTGCGTGAGCGCCTGCGCGGGATCGTAGTTCGAACAGCCGAGCACCAGTGTGATGCCGCGCGCCGCGAACGCCGCCTGCATCCCGCTCACCTGTGAAGCGAACACGCGATCATCCAGTGTCGGAATGATGATGCCGGCAATGTGGCTGCGCGTGGAGGCGAGGGCGCGGCCCGCCGCATTCGGAAACCAGTTGAGTGTGAGCGCGGCATGCTCGACGCGCTCACGCACGTTCGCGGAGACCTTGTCCGGCTCGTTGTAGACCCGTGATACGGTCGCCGTGGAGACACCCGCGAGCTTGGCGACATCGGAAAGCACGCTGCGGCCCGTGCTGCGGCGAGCGCGGTTCGTCGGGGTGCGGGCGGCGGCCGGCGGGTCGAGGGAGTCAGGCATCAGGTTGGAAAGCGCACAGTGAATCGGGGAACGCCCGCCATCTTACCGCCGCCCGCGCGCGCGGGAAGCTTGAGCGCGCGTGACAGTTTCAGCGGACGTTGCTGTGATCCGGAAATCCTCCCGGCAAACGCTAGCGAACGGAGCGGCTTGCGCCGAGTGCCGCGATACGGCCACGAAAATGCTCAGTGCCGGCGACGATCTTGTCGAGCACCGCGTCGAGCGCCCAGAAACGTTCACGCACGTCGTAGTCGATCACGCGGCAGCGAATCGAACTGAATGTGCCGATCCGTTGATGGTAAATCTTCGCGAGCGCCGGATAGCCGAGCGATTCGGAGACGGCGGCGAGCACGAGGAACGTGGCGAGTTCCTCTGCGAGAGCCGGGTCTTGCGCCGCATCGTTGCGCAGCCACTTGTACAGATCCGGGTGGAAGTTCGTGAACACGCCGTTGAAGCCGGCGGAACCCGCCTTCATCGCGTCCCACGCAATGGCCGCGTTGGCGTTGAGGATTTTCAGCGGCGAACCGTCGGCGAGCGCGACGCGCCGTTTGACCGTGGCGAGATCGCAGCTTACGTCCTTCAGCATGATGAAGCGGCCGGTGTCGATACACAGCTTCAATTCGTCGTCGGAGAGAAGGCGGCGGTAGGGCGCGGGGCATTCGTACAAACCGAGCGGAATGTCGGACGGCAGGCGCGCGAGGAGTCGTTTGAGATTCGCCGCGAACGTCTCCGTGCCCTGCTGCTTCGGGTCGAGCCGGTTCGTCACCAGCACGACGCCTTGCGCGCCCGTGGCCGCGGCCACGTTGAGTTCTTCTGCCTGCGCCTCGGGGTCGTCGCTGATATGGCCGGAGACGACGACCGGAATGCGGCCCGCCACCTTGTCGACGACGAAGCGTCCCAGCGCGCCACGCTCGGCGAGCGTCAGGAACTGCATTTCACTCGACTGCGCGACGGCAAAGAGCGCGTTCGATCCATGCGCGATATACCACTCGATCAGGCGTTCGAGTCCGGCGTAGTCGATTGCGCCGGCCTCGTCGAACGGCGTCAGCATTACGGGGACGATGCCTTCGATCGACGTGGCGGCTTGTTTGGAAGTGGTCATGCTCGTGATCTCCCGGAGAGGGTTCGTTGAGTCGGGGCGGCGCGCGCGTTCACGCAGGCGCTCGCACGGGTTCGGTTGGCGCGGACGGGTCTTCGATCGGCTTGCGCACCAGCAGGAGGTAGCTCATCGCGCCAATGAACGCGATGCCGGCGGCCGTCAGCAGCGCCGGGACGAACGACCAGCTCTGCGCGATGTAGCCCGTCAGGATCGGGGCGAGGGCGCCGCCCAGAAAACCGCCGAAGTTCTGAATAGCGCCGAGCGAGCCGACGCGGTTCGGCGGCGCGGCGGCGGTAGCGAGCGCCCATGAACTGGCGGAAGCGGCATTCGCCAGAAAGATCACCACCGAGATGCACACGATCGCGATCGTGTTGCTCTCGACGAGCGCCGCCGGAATCGTGAAGGCGACCATGCCGAGCATCGCGATCACCACCGCATTGCGGCGGCTCGCGACCGGGCTCGTGCTGCGGCTCGTGATGAGATCGGAAAACCAGCCGGCCGTCAGCGAGCCCAGGAAGCCGCAGAAGAACGGAATCGATGCCGCGACGCCCGTATGCATCAGGCTCATGTGACGTTCCATCGTCAGATAGCCGGGCAGCCACGTGAGGTACACCCAGTTCAAATAGACCGAGCCGAAGAAGCCGATCAGCATGCCCCACGTCGTGCCGTGCGAAAACAGCGAGCGCCATTCGGCGAAGGTGACCGTGGGTGCCGGCTTGCGGTCGGTTTCGTCGCCTTCGAGATAGTGCCGCTCGGCTTCGGTCATGGTGGCCTTGACGGGGTCGCGGTACACCGCGAGCCACACCAGCGCCACGACGAGGCCGACCACGCCCGTCACGATGAATGCCCAGCGCCAGTGAAACTGCACGACGAGAACCGACAGGCAGAGTGGCGCGAGCGCCGTGCCGAGTGGCGACGCCGAGTTGAAAATGCCGGTCGGCTTGCCGCGCGCGCGCAGCGGAAACCAGTTGCTGACCACACGGGCCGCCGACGGAAACTGCGGCGCTTCGCCGATGCCCAGCACGATCCGCGCGAGGATGAACCAGCCGAAGGTCGAGACGAATCCGCCCGCCGCCTGCGCGAGCGACCAGACGATCAGGCCGATGCCCAACAACTTGCGCGGCCCGATCCGGTCGACGAGGCCGCCTACCGGCAACTGGAAGAGCGCGTAGCTCCACGAGAACGCCGAGAGCAGCAGCCCCATCTGTCCGAGCGACAGCCCGAGATCATGGCGGATCAACGGATTGGCGACCGCGAGCGTGCCGCGGTCCAGATAGTTGACGATGCCGCTCACCATCAGCAGCGTGAGCGCCACGATCTGGGCGCGGCGGATTCTCGGTGGCGCCTGCTCGAGGCCCGGTGTTGCACTCATGATCGTTGTCTCCGTTTCATGTCTTCGGTTGCTGTGAGCAAGCCGCGCCGATGCGATGCCGGACGGCCGGAAATTGCGCTTCCGCCGTCGGCGAAGGCGTCGTTCAGTGGTATATGTTAGCGCTTACATTCTGAGATGCTTTTGAGCTGTTCATCGGATTCTCTTGGCAATTTCACTTCAGTAATCTAAATGATAGCGCTTACATTTTGAGCTTCATTTCGAGGAGATTGCAAGCGCTAACGCTGTTTTGGAGGGTAAACCCCCAGCCACTTGCGGACGAATGCCATCTTGTCGAAGGCGCAAACGCGGCTGGCCGCCACTTCGCCTGGAGCCAGGCCGAATATGTCGCGGAAGCTGGGCGGCGAGATCTCGGTGGTCAGCGCGACGGGCAGCGGCACATCGATCGCCGTGCGCATTCCGGTCGACGACGCTTCGTAGCAGCCGAGAACCCGATCGAATCGTCAAGACGATTTTCGCAAGCGGGCGACAATCGCGTTGATCTGCATGTCGAAGTGTTCGAACCATGAGCGCGCCACTTCCAACTGCGCGTCGACTTCCTGAAAGTGGGCCTCGTGTACTTCGACAGCGCGCCCGGCAGCGGCAATCGCTTCAGGAGTGGTCTGCGAGCGAAACGCGTGCGCCGCGAGCGACTCGATCTCGCCACGGTTACTCTGATCCATGAGTTCAGTGAGCAGCGCCTGCAACATCTGCAATTGACTCTGCCAGTCACTCTCCGCCCGATACAGCGCCTCTATAAAAGGTCCGGCATCGTCCGCTAAAGAGACGTTTGCGGCGGCGGACGTGCCCTGCCGCAGGTGATCCAGCACCGCGAGACAACCCTCCGCGCGGCGGGCCAATTCCTTCGCTTTGTCATGCGCTTCGGCCATGCGCGTCGTGAGCGCCGTGGCGCGATCGCAAAGCCGCGCCTGTAGGACGAACGTTTGCGGCTTCACCGGTTAGTGTCCATGTGCAGGCGTTCGTGGGTTGCGATGAATGATCTTGAGCCTGACGATGTGGACGAATTTGCTCACTTCCTTTCCTTAGGGCCGCTTGCGTTTGAAATGGAGTTGCGTCGCGGGACTGGCGCCGCCTTTCCATGTATACGGCGACGCCGCAGACGGCTTGATGTCAGGATTTCCTGATTTTGGCCCAGGCATTTCCCTTTCAACCGCGTGGCGCGCCGCGGACTGCGTCAGCTTATCCAGTACTCGTCTGGAATCCTGCGGTCCGGTTCGGAGAGGAAGGGATTGTCGAGCGTGAAGGTCAGCCGGGACGCGATCCTGGCGCGTGACAGCGCGTCCTGAACGTAGTGATGGGAGTTGAACAATCTCATGTAGCTGCCATTGCGATACGCAGCGATGAACCCGTCTTCGATCGTCTCCGCCAGTGCTTCGTGGCCCGAGGCGACATAGAAAATGAAATCCGATCGATACTTCAGCAGGAGCCTGTTCTCGACGACGAGATCCGGCTCCTGCTGCTGGCGTCCATCGATCTCAGTAAATGCTTCAACTAAGCCGCGTGGAAAATAGTCGATCCGGCCGCCTTGGGTCATCTCGAACAGCGTGTCATAGGTCGAGGTCTGGATGTTCAGGCCGGCTGCTCTCAGGACCTCCGTATCGATCCACCCAATTCCTTGCCCGCCAATGAACGCCTTCAGATCGGAGAAGCGTTCGACCTTGTCGAAATCGGCTTGCCGATCCTTTCGGATGACGAACACCCGGTGCCCGATCAGTCCACGATGTATCGGAATCCGCACTACATTCCTGCCACGTTCCGCTCGTGCCTCCATGCTCGTCCAATGCAGATTGATCATATTGTTAGTGCCGGCCAGTTCCGCCAGCGCGCGACCCCGCTCCATTTCGATGTCGGCTGAGCGCAATGTGTACGAGGCGTTGGCCGTTTTCATGGCCAGATCGAGAACCGCGAGCGCAAACGCGGCGTGCACGTCGCGGGCAGGCCGAATGCGGGGATAGACGATGTCGAAGTGAACGGGAGGGTCGGCAGGTGCGGCACGCGCGCGAAGCGTGACGCTCGCCGCGCTCAGCGCTGCCAGTACAAAGCGCCTGCGATGCATGAATGGATAGTTTCTCGAAACAGGAGTGGCGCGCTCGACCGGGCGCTCGTCCGCGCAGATTGTCGCCTGATCGGTTTTTCATCGTGCCACGTCCGGACCGTGCTGACAAACCGCGTAATCCCTTTGTCAGGAAGTCAGCTATGCTGTCTTCGCACCGGCCGAAATACCGATGCGCAGGCGTTAAGGATTTCCTGACGGCAGATTCAGCAGATCGGAAGTGCATTTTTCCGGGCTTCCTGACTGTGTGACTCACTAGGCCTCCCTAGGATGTTTTATCGAAATCGTCTATATCAGCGGACCCGTTATGAACGGTCATTCAGAAAGCCGCGAAGTCGCGGTTGAGTTCCTCAACACCACATGCGAGCGCCTGTTCGACATCTGGTGCGAAAGCAGAAGCGTCATACCGCTCAGCTATCTGTTGCACTGCTGGCCGTTACCGGATTGGGGATACGCGTCCGTGAAGCGACTATCGGACGGAATGCGCGAACTGAGGATGTCGAACCCCGACGCCCTCGGCGGCCGCGTCCGGCCGATCCTCGGCGAGCTGACGTCATGCATCGATGAGATTCTGTTGTATCCGCGGATCTGCCTGCCACGGGCGATCACCGATTCGCCGTCTGTCGAACCGATCATGTACGTCATGTAGATTCTCGTCAGATTAATCAGGGCGCGTTTCACCCGGAATGAGCGCCGGCGCAGACCAGGAAATGAGAGTGACTGGCTGGCCGGGGCAGGCAAACATTAAATCGCCACCCTGCCGACGCGGCGGCCGATTGGTCTGGGCCGCGCAGCGGCAACGAGTGCAGAATAGACGAAACAAGAACCGTAGCACTCGCGGGGATGTATGAAGCACAACCTGTTCGATGCATGGTGGAGTTTGATCGGCGGCTTCAGGAGTAGCCTTGTGTCGCGGCTTCTCGTGACGGTGCTGCTCGTCAGCTGCGTAGTCACTGTGTTGTTGACCGGGTTACAGCTTTACCGCGACTACTACCGCGGCGTAGAGCAGATTGAAAATCGCCTTGTGGACATTGATCGCAGCAGTCGCGACAGTCTCGCGGAAGCGCTCTGGCGCCTCGACGGCGCCCAACTGCAACTGGAGTTGAACGGCATTCTGCGTCTCGCGGACATTCGCGCCGTGGAAATCCGCGAGGCGGGGAAAGACGGTCAATCGGCCTACCTGAGCGCGGGTCAGCGCTCAGCCGGTCCCGTGATTGCCCGCGAGTTTCCGCTCCTCTATAACGTGCAGGGCAAGGACCGCGAGATCGGCAAGCTGTACGTCGAGGCGACGCTGCTCGACCTTTACCATGAGCTGATGCGAACCGCTGCGATGATTCTCGTCACTCAGGCCGCCAACACTTTTCTCGTTTCGCTGTTCATCGTCTACATCTTGTCCCGTCTTGTGATGCGGCACGTCGCGGCCATCGCGCGCACGGTGGAGGATTACGATTTCCGTGAACCGCCCCAGCCGTTCAGTCTCCAGCGACGCAAACGGCGCGATCCGGATGAACTGGACCGCGTGGCGGCCGCATTCAATGCAATGGGCGCGCGGCTGTACTGCGCGTATCGCGACGAGCAAGACACGGCGGCTGAACGCGAAGCACGCAATCTGGCGGAAGCGGCCAACCGGGCCAAAGGCGAATTCCTGGCGAATATGAGTCATGAACTGCGGACGCCGTTAAATGGCATTCTCGGCTACGCCCAGATCCTCGAGCGCGATGCCACGCTGAGCGAGCGGCAGCGCGAACGCGTGGCGGCCATCCGCAATAGTGGCGAACATCTGCTGACGTTGATCGAAGACACGCTCGATTTCGCGAGGATCGAAGCGGGCAAGCTGCGCGTCGAAATCGGTGACGTGCCGCTGGCAGGGTTTGTCGATGTCATTCGGGACATCATCGATGTGAAAGCGGAGCAGAAGCGCCTCGACTTCATCTGCGAAATCGCCGGGGATGCGCCCGTCGGCGTGCGTGCCGATGAGCGACGGTTACGGCAGGTCATGCTCAACCTGCTTGCCAACGCCGTGAAGTTTACCGATTCGGGTTGCGTCAGCTTGCATATCTCGAGGTCCGAGTCGAACCGCGTCCGTTTCGAAGTGCGCGACACGGGCATCGGCATTGGTCACGATCAGTTGAATACGATCTTCGAGCCGTTCGAGCAACTGGGCGCGGCCGAGCGGCGAGCAGGCGGCGCCGGCCTCGGCCTGGCCATCAGCCGCGAGTTCGTGCGCGCGATGGGCGGCGAGATCGAGGTGGAAAGCGAAATCGGACGAGGGAGTACTTTCCGCTTCGAACTGCCGGCAGCGACCGTGACGCCGGTGTTGCGCAAGGCGACGGGCCCTGCGCCGCTCCCGTTCACGGCGACGGGTTATGAGGGGCCGCGCAGGAAGGTGCTGGTCGTCGATGACGTCGAGGTCAATCGCGCGATCGTTGTGGATCTGCTAGGCCGTCTCGGCTTCGATACCGTCGAGGCGGAAAACGGTCGCGACGGGCTCGAGAAGGCGCAGCGCGAGCGACCGGCGCTGATTCTCACGGACATCGTAATGCCCGAAATGGACGGCTTCGAACTGACACGCAACCTGCGCCAATTGCAGGCGTTCGCCGATGTTCCGATCGTTGCCATGTCCGCCAGCCCATCCGGAGTCAACAAGGCGAGGAGCATTGAAGCGGGGGTGAACGCATTCCTGTCCAAACCGGTCGACCTCGAAGCGCTGCTGGCCCAGATCGCTACACTGCTTGGGCTGAAATGGACCCATGCATCGCCGCCGTCCAATCGCACTGCTACACCCGAAATCAGTCTCGCGGCCGTGCCTCGGCAACAGATGGAAGAACTGCATCATCTTGCCCGCCTTGGCGATATGCATGAAATCATCGCGTGGGCCGAGAGCGTGGCGGCCCGCGATTCGCGTTATCGCTCGTTCACGGCGCAACTCTGCGCGCTCGCTCGCGACTATCAGTCGAAAGCCATACTCCATCTCGTCGAGCGGCATCTGAATGTCGAGCCCAAGTCATGAACGAGCCCAACGTGGAGGCCGGCGAACGGCCGACGATCCTCATTGCGGACGACACGCCGGCGAATTTCGGCGTGGTCGTGGAGAGTTTGACGGACCGCGGCTTTCGGGTACTCGTTGCGCTCGACGGCGAAGAGGCGCTCGAACGCGCGCTGTTTTCCCAGCCCGACCTGATCCTGCTCGATGTGAAGATGCCTGGCATCGACGGCTTCGAGACCTGCCGGCGACTCAAGGCGGACGCGCGCACACGCGACATCGCGGTGATTTTCATGACGTCGTTGACGGGCGCGGAAGACATGGTCGAGGGTTTCTCGGCTGGCGGCGTCGATTACGTGGCGAAGCCGGTCCGCGTCAATGAAATGATGGCGCGCATCGAGACCCATCTCGCCTTGCGCGTGATGCACCGGCAGCTTGTCGTGCAGAACCGCCAGCTCCTGAACGAGGTGGCGGTGCGCCACCAGGCCGAGGCCGAATTGTCGCGCGCGCGCGATGCACTGGAGCAGCAGGTCGAGCAGCGCACGCGGCAACTCGCGGAGTCGAATGCGAGGCTTTCCGCTCAGGTCGACGAGCGCCGCCGGGCGGAAGCGAAATTGCAGGCGAGCGAAGCGCGTTTTCGCACGATTGTCGAAACCAGCCCGATTCCGCTGTGCATCACGTCGATGCCCGAAGGCGTGATCCTGTACGCGAATGAACCGCTGCGAGAACTGTTCGGTATCGATACGGGCATCGGCACGCTGACCAACATCGTCGATTTCTATGTGGATCCCGGCGACCGTGACCGGCTCGTGTCGCATCTGCGCACGGAGGGCAGTTTCAACAATAGCGAAGTCCAGATGCGGCGCATGAACGGCTCGGCGTTCTGGGCCATGGCGACCGCGCGCGTGGCGACGTTCGGCGACGCGCCGGCGATCTACGTGGGTCTGAGCGATATTACGTCGCGCAAGCGTATCGAACAGGAGCTGTTCGAATCGCGCAATCAATTGCGCGAGTTGTCCGCTTATATGGAGGCGATTCGCGAGGAAGAGCGCAAGCGCATCGCCATGGAGATTCACGATGAACTCGGCCAATTGCTGACCGCCCTGAAGATGGACGTCTCGCTGCTGAAAATGCGCCTCGGCAAAGATCCGGACGCCATGCGCAAAGCCGAGGACATGCGGGAACTCGTCGAAAAGACGATCTGGATGGTCCGCAATGTGGCGAACCATTTGCGGCCGGTGGCGCTGAACTTCGGGGTCGTGTCGGCGCTGGAGTGGCTCGTGGAGGACTTCATGCGACGCCACGGCATTCCTTGCCAGTTGCATATCAACGGCGGCGAACCGGTGCTGCCGGAGGCTTGTGCCACAGCCGTATTTCGTATCGTTCAGGCTTCGCTAACCAATGTCGGGCGCCACGCGCACGCGACGCGGGCCGACGTGACGCTGACCAGCACGGCGGCGGCGCTCGAACTCCACGTGAGTGACGACGGCTGCGGTTTTGATCCCAACATGGCGCGCACGGGTTACTCCTACGGACTGCTCGGCATGCAGGAGCGCGCCCGCCTGATCGGCGGCGCGATGACTATCGACAGTGCGCAGAGCATGGGCACCGCCATCTCCATTCACATTCCGCTTACAGGCGGGGCAGAAAATGATCGACGTCCTGATTGCTGATGACCACGCCGTGGTGCGTGGCGGCCTGAAACAGATTATCGCGACGACCACGGATATCGTCGTCGCCGCCGAGGCCGCGCAGGGTTCGGAAGTGCTCGATCGGCTGCGCGCGAGGCGGTTCGATCTCGTGCTGCTGGACATGACGATGCCCGGCATCAGCGGAGTCGATCTGATCCGGCGCGTACGTGCCGAGCAGCCGCCTTTGCCGATTCTCGTGCTCAGCATCCACAACGAGGCGCAGGTCGTGTCGCGCGCGTTGCGCGCCGGCGCGACGGGTTATGTGACGAAAGACAGCGATCCCGACGTGCTGCTCGCGGCGATCCGTAAACTGGCGGCAGGCGGGCGGTTCATCGACCCGAAACTGGTCGACGCGATGGTCTTCGAAACGCATTCCGGCGACGCGCCACCGCACGAGGTGTTGTCCGACCGTGAATTTCAGGTATTGCGGATGCTGGCCGCCGGTCAAAGCATCAACGAGATTGCCGAGTCGTGTTCGCTCAGCGCCAAGACCATCAGCACCCATAAGATGCGTCTCATGCAAAAACTCGGCCTGAACAACAACGCCGAGTTGATCCGATATGCGATCAGACACGGTCTGGTAACCGAGTGACGGAGCCGTTAGGGAAATCCTGAGGCTCGAAGCAGCGTTTCCCGAATCAACAATCCGGCGCTGCTGACTGAAGAATCCCCGCCGTTGTCCCACGATTGTCAAATGGGAACCTGAGGTGCGGGGGCAGATGTGGATGCGACGAAAGGCTCACTACGCGGACTGCGCGAGAAATTATTGGCAACGGCAGGCACGCTGCCGGTCCGTGTGCTCACGCTGCATGGTTCGCAGGACGGTCTGACTTGCCGGGTTTGCGTCGAAATCAGGCGTCCCGATGGTCCGATCCTGCTGTTCTTCTTCCGGCACGACGACGGTACCTGGCACGTCTTCCCGCCGGCAAAGAACCTGTGCAGAATGAGCTTCGAGCCGCTCGTCGGGTGACCTGAACGAGGCCGGACAAAGGAGATCATCGATGAATGCAGACAACCTGAGGACACTGTCGGGGCACGAAACGAAATTGCGCGCGTGGTTGAGCGAATGGTACGACCATGCGTTTGCGACTGGCTTCATCAGGCCGCCTTTCATACTCGACGACGCGACCGCTTTGAGGCTGGAAGGCTATTTCGATGTGGGTCTGACGCCGGCGGAGGGCGTCAACGCGATCTTCGGCGTGGTGCATTGACTCGTCAGACGCGCCGGGGCATCCGCCGCGTCGACGCGTTGCTCACCGGGAGCGGACTTTTTGTTGCGGGACGCCGCAGTCCAGTTCGGCGGCGTCGCTGTCGTCACTGCTTTCCTCGTCGATCCAGCGCCGCGCCCATTCGAGCGCGTATTGCTGTGCCGTCTCGCAGTTCTTGAAGCTCGGACCGATCAGCCCGGAACGCGCGATTCGCCTTTCATCACGCACGATCTCGGCCCATCCTCGGAAGCGGGTGTTTGCCAGCCGGTCGGCGGCAATGTAGATGACGTAGCCGCGCGGGTCGGATTCGGTTTGGCCTTTCGACGCGAGGCCCATCCACGGTGAGGCAGTTCGATGAATCGAATGTAAGGGTGTCACCGGCGCGCGGGATTCGACGCGCTCGGGTACGGCATGCGCGGAATTGTCGGGATTGGGGAGTTGCCGCGCGATATCCTTGAATGTGTCCGCCGTTTCGCCTGACTGCCATGTCTCGCGCGATGTCTGCCACGACGCCTGATCTCGCCAGAACACCCGGCGAAAACCTGCGTCTCGAGTCTGACGGTCGATGCCGCGCGTCAGGGCGTCGCGGCGTTCCAGTGTCAGTTGCGGACCGCACCGAAACTTGCGTCCGGTGCTTGAAAGAATCCGGTACATCTCCGCGAGAGCGCCGCTCGAACGCCACGCCTCGAAGCGGTGCCGGCACGTCGGCGCTGAAGGATAGTGGCCCGGCAACATCGACCAGGAATCGCCGGTTGTCAGTACCCACAGCACGGCATTCGCCACGACACGAACCGCCGCGCGCGGCCGGCCGCGCTGCCGGTGAACAATCGGGGGATCCGCCAGAATGGGCGCGAGCAGCAGCCACTCTTCGTCACTGATCTCGTTGAAATGCACGCTGTCCTCCACGTCGCCGTTCGCGCTACCAGCCGCTCGTCAGCCACGTTGGCAGGGACGACAGGATCAGCAGATCCTCGACACAATCCGATAGCTCGCAGACTTCCTGAAAGGCGGCATCGTTGGAGTCGTGCAGATGTTGCCGTCTGAGCTCCCGTAACGCAGTTCCGAGACGCCGAAGGGTCTCGGGGTCGCCGTTCATCATCGGCCAGCCTCTTAACAGATACGTCAGCGGCACGACGCTTCTGGTTTCGCACCACCGGTCGAAGAGATGCAAGCACATTGCGTTGACGTGCTCGATCGAGTTTTCTCTTTCGGACAGATAGGGAACCATGGCAGCACTCGGATGAAGGACGATCGGCGTGCGTTCATCGTATGCGGCCAGTTTTCGCGGTGCTGTCAGGAGATCAAGAAAATAAGAGTGGCCGATGCTGAACTTTGGGTCAGGGAATCCTTAGAGGCGTGTATTTATGTCAGCGACCGGCATTCGCCGTGTGGAAGAGCTTGCGTCTTGAGGCGTCAGAAAGCTCGCCGGCCTTCGATCGGATATCCGGGATCCGTATAGCCCGGCGTCGATGCGTGACCGGGAGGCACCAAGTTGTCCACAAACTTTTCGTCGTCGGCCCCCAGTTGCACATTCAGCGCCTGAACGTAGCTGTCCCAATGAGCCTCGGTGCGAGGACCAGCGATAGTCGAGCTGACGATTTTGTTCTTGAGCACCCAGGCCAATGCGAAGGCGATCGAATTGGTACCGCGTGCCGCGGCGTGCGCCGCAACCTTCTGCGCGATCGCCAGCGACTCAGGCCGCCATTCGGTCTGCTGGATGCGCTTGTCACCGCGCCCTACGCGCGAATCAGCGGGCGGCGCGCCATTCACCGTGTATTTGCCGGTCAGCACGCCGCGGGCGAGCGGGCTATAAGGCACGACGCCGATGCCATAGTGCGCCGCTGCGGGCAACTGCTCGACTTCGGCAGTGCGGTCCACCATGTTGTAAAGCGGCTCGCTGGCGACTGGGCGCTCGATGCCGAGCTGGTCGGCAAGACGCACGATCTCGGCAATGCGCCAGCCGCGGAAGTTGGACAAGCCGAAGTAGCGAACCTTTCCTTGGCGGATCAGATCGCCAATCGCGCGGACACCTTCTTCGAGCGGTGCATCGAGCAGTGCGCGGTGAAAGTAGAGGATGTCGATATAGTCCGTGCCGAGGCGCTTGAGACTGGCTTCCACCGACTGAATGATCCACTTGCGCGACTGGCCCTGTTCGTTCGGACCCTGCGTCGTCGGATAGCCGAACTTCGTGGCGATCACCCAGCTGTCGCGGCGCTCGGCAATCGCACGGCCGACGATTTCCTCGGAACGGCCAGCGTTGTAGACATCCGCTGTGTCAATGAAGTTGACGCCCTGATCGAACGCTTTATCGATGATGCGCTTCGACGTCGCTTCATCCGTTTCACCACCGAACATCATCGCGCCCAGACACAAGGGTGAAACCTTGAGGGCGCTACGGCCCAGATACCGATAATCCATTAGCTTTCTCCATGCAGGCTACGCCTGCTGTCTGCGACTCTTCCGGACCACGCTATAAACGGCGGCTAAATTCAGATGATAGGCATTCGCCGTCTAGAGATTAAGTCCATGAAACCGCAAGAGGTTATGAAGTGCATTCATGAATATTCCTGTATGCCTGTGCAAGCGCGGCTAGCTTTAGTTGAGGTGGCGTGTCTCAACCGAAGCGAAATACAAACTGGCATTGACCCAACGAATTTAACCAGTGCGCACCTGTGTGACTAGTGGTTAAATTCGGCAATCACCCATGAGGCCGGTTCATCAATGCCACGCGAAAATTTCAACGATCTGCTCGCTTTCATCGCCGTCGCGCGCGAACGCAGCTTTACTCGCGCGGCCGCCCAACTCGGTGTATCGCAATCGGCTTTGAGCCACACGATCCGCGCGCTCGAAACCAGGCTCGGCCTGCGGCTGTTGACGCGAACCACGCGCAGCGTATCGCCGACCGAGGCAGGTGAGCGCATCCTGCGGACGGTTGCGCCGCGCTTCGAGGAGATCGAAACCGAACTGACGGCCGTCACCGAACTTCGCGACAAACCCGCCGGCACGATTCGCATCACCGCGACCGATTACGCGACCAACACGGTGCTCTGGCCCAGGTTGTCGAAGGTGCTCCGTAAATATCCGGAGATCAAGGTCGAGATCATCACGGACTACGGCTTAACTGACATCGTGGCGGACCGCTACGACATCGGCATTCGTAACGGAGATCAGGTCGCGAAGGACATGATTGCGGTGCGCGTTGCCGCGGATATGAAGATGTCGATCGTCGGCACGCCGGCCTATTTGGAAAAGCAGCCGTTGCCGAAAAAGCCACAGGATCTGATGGCGCACAACTGCATCAACCTGCGCTTGCCGACACTCGGAGCGTTTTACGCGTGGGAGCTGAAAAAGGGCAGTCGAGAAATCGAGGTTCGTGTGGAGGGCCAGTTCTCGTTCAACGGTACTTATCACATGCTCGACGCCGCATTGGCCGGTTACGGCCTTGCGTACATACCGTCCGACCTGGCGCAACCTCACGTTACGGCGGGGCGTCTCATTCGCGTGCTCGACGACTGGTGTCCGACATTTCCGGGCCTGCATGCGTACTACGCCAGCCGATCCGAGTCTTCGCGAGCGATGGCGCTGATTATCGATTCGCTGCGTTATCGTCCGAAGACGAACTAGCGTCAGCGAATCCCCCTCTCGTACGAGACAAATCCGCGCGTTGCAGCAGAGCATTTTGTATTCCTGCCGCCGGCATACTATGCTGAAACTTTCCCATGGCGATCGGCGGGAATTCCCATGCGCATGCAATTCCTGGCTGTTCTGGCGTTGATCGCCTCAAGTTCGTTCGTCGCCGGTTGCGGCAGTGAACTCTCGCAAGATCCTATTGCGCAGATCATGGACAAGCCGCGCTATACGAGTGCGAAGTCGCAATGGTCGATGATCGTCATGGACGCGGGCACCGGCGAAGTGCTGTACTCGCTGCAGCCTGACGTGCTGTCATTGACCGGCTCGGTGCGCAAGCTCTTCTCGGTGGGGACGGCACTCAACGCCATCGGTCCGGATTATCGTTTTGAAACGCCGGTCTATCGTAATGGCACCATCGACGCATCCGGCAAACTGACTGGTGATCTCATCGTCAAGGCATCCGGCGATCTGACTTTCGGCGGCCGGATGAAGGCCGACGGCACGATTGATTTCACCGACTTCGATCATAACGAGGCGCGTGCCTTCAATGGTGCAATCCTGACACCCGAAGATCCATTGACGGCCGTGAACCAGTTAGCCGCACAGGTCAGGGCGGCGGGCATTACGTCGATCAGCGGCGACGTGATCATCGACGACAGGCTCTTTGACGCGTTCCGCGTGCCGAATGGCAACGTGCTCATTTCGCCGATTCTCATCAACGAGAACGTGATCGATGTGACGCTCGCACCGGGTGCGAACGCGGGGCAACCTGGCGAGCTCGACTGGCGGCCGCGCACGAACGCGATGACCGTGCAGGGAACGTCGATTACGACTGCGGCCAACAGCGCACCGGACATCGTGACATCCGGCGACGCGCTCGACGAAGGGCCGCTCAGTTGTCTTGCCACGCCCGGCTGCAAAGGAACCATCTCCGGCGAAGCCAGCCTCAACACGCCGGCGTCGATCCCTGCCGGCTATCAGGCGGCTTTGATCGGCAACGACCTGTACGTCAGCAACCTGCGTGTCGAGGATCCGCCGTCCTTTGCGCGGACCGCCTTCATCGACGCATTGGCACGCGCCGGCGTGACGGTGTCGGCGCCCGCTGTCCAGCCAAATGCTTCAGACAAATTGCCCGCGCCGCAAACGTATACGAGCGCGACGCAGGTCGCGAGTTTTACGTCGTTGCCGTATTCGGAGTTCGCGAAGCTGATCCTCAAGGTCAGCCTGAATACGGGCGCTAATCTGAGCCTGATGTACCAGGGTTTGACGAAAGGCGCGCGGACCGTCGGCGACGCGCTGGCCACCGAGCGTCAATCCTTGACCGGCGATCTGGGCCTCGATGGAGCGGGCTTCAATTTTCCGACCAATGGCAGCGGCACGCCCGACAGCCGCGCGACGGCACGCACCACCGCGACGCTGCTCAGCGTAATGAGCCGCCGGCCGAACTACACGGTGTATCGGAACGCACTCTCGATTCTCGGTGTCGATGGCTCGCTTGCCGCAATCGGTAAAAACGTGCCGGGCAAGGAGCATATCGCCGTGAAGAGTGGCGCGACGGTCACGGGCGGCCAGATGATCGCCATGAACATGGCCGGCTATATCGACGCAAAGAGCGGACGGCGGCTCGCCTACGCGCTGTTCGTCAACAACGCCGGTCGGGTGGCCGCGCTCACCGATACGCTCGATGTATTCGACGACGAAGCAGAAATACTCGGCATCGTCTACGCGCGGTATTGACGAAACGCAGGCAGGCTGCGCCGCCGCGTTACTGCAGTTTCCAGAGCATCGCCGAAATCGTGCCTTCGTCCTGGAAGACCGATAGCACGTCGATGATGCCTGAAATAGGAACGTTGTTCACCGTCAGCACGAACGCGATCCGGTGGCCGCTTTTCGCGTCGATATAGCCGGCGAGGGATTGTCCTCTCAGGAACGGTAACGTCGGCGCGTTTGGGTTCTCCGTGACGTAAGTGCCGGTCTTCGCGTGCACCTGGCCTTTCGCTCCCGCAAGCGTCGCATCGGATTCGAAGGCGGTGATGGTGGCCAGCGATCCGTCTACGCCCAGCACCGGCAACGCGTCGAAGTAGGGCGAAAAGACCGGCGTCGTGCTCATGCCTCTCAGCATGGCAATGACGGCAGTGCCGCTCGCAGTCGAGTCGCCGCCGCCGCTGCCGTCGATGAAGTGATACTGGCTCGACGGGATCTTGAACGTGGTGGTCAGCACGCTCTGTTCCGCCGCCAACGCGTCGGTCAGCGTCTTGGCGTTGTTGTTCGCAAGACCGAACAGCATGAGGCTCGTATCGGCGCCGATGTTATAGCTCACCTTCATGACGTATTTAGCGTATTGCTCATACGGTTGCGAAGTGAGTTGCGCAACTTGCGTCGCGCTCGAATACGAGCCTTGCGCGGGCAGCAACTGAACCGGATTGGCGGCGACGGGCGTCGCCGTGACCGTGACACCCGCGCGCGCCAGGGCTTCGATAAAGACCGTCCGGGCATAATTGGATGGCTCGGTCACGCGGAACGTGCGAATCAGCGGGTAGGCGTTCGTCAGTGGCGGCACGAACCCGGCCGGCACGTTACCGGTTACGTTGCCGACACAACCCGATGAGCCGATGCACAACGGCGGTTCCGGTGCGAGTTTGATATCCAGATCCGAGGTCGCGCTGCCCGTCGCGAGCGTGGATTGCACACTGAACGCGGCCGTTTTGGGCCGCCAGTCGAATGGAACGGCCGAGCCTTCGGCGCTCTGGTTCAGGGTGACGTCGACGACGTCGTCGTTGACGAAGATCGGCCGCACATTGAACTCACCGCGGAAGTTGAAAGGCTCGAAAAGCCGGTCGTCGATCACGACATCGCCGTTGATTGTTTTGATGCCCGCAGCCGCGACCTGCGCGGCGAGGGAATTGAAGCCGGCGAGCGGATCGGGCGTGGCGAGTATCGCGTTGCCCAACGAGTCGGCCTCGTTGTGATCGAAGTTCGTGATGGCGATCGTGCCGTCCGGGTTGGCTCGGCCGCCCATTGTCAGATCGCCGCTTGCCAGCAGAATCAGATTGCCGGTGAGGGTGCCGCTAGCATTGACCGTACCCTGCCGGTAGACCGGCGTGACGAATTGATGCTGCGCACCCAGTTGATTCAACGCGGAGCCGACCGAAAAGAGCTTACGCACCGAACCGATCAGCATTTGGGCGCTCGAGTTCATATCGTAGATCACATCGCCCGAGTCGAGGTCGACCACTCGCATCGACCAGGTCGCGCTCTTGTAGATCGGCTTTTGCATCACCTGCATGATCGAATCGGGGACGGTCGGATTCGAATTGATCGAATCGCCGCACGACACCAGCAGAATGGCACTCGCGATTGCGGCCCAACGTTTCCACTGTCGATCGATGGTCGGGCTCATGGCATGTCTCCAGCGTTGACTGCACGGTAAGCGGCTCGATTCGCAGCGGATGCATCCCGTCACGGCGAGATTGCGGCATCAGAAAGTTCGGCGCTCAGGCGAACGACTACGCCGCATGAAGTGAAAATCACGCACGGTGCGAAATTCGATCTCCGGCAACAGCAGGTAATGTACTTCTACTTTGTGACCCGGCCGGCAGATAGTGGAATTAAATACCGTCCTGAACGGGTGTCAAGGAGACTGTATGCATTGACGCGCAGGCGGCGAAGCTTTGGCGTTGTTGCATGATGAGTGAAATAGGCCGGCTTATTGCAGCTATCATTTAGCACTCGGGGCAAACCGGGGTAACGGCGTCGTTGTGGCCGCAACGACGCTAACGAAGCGCTGGGATTCACCGGCTTTGCCACACAGTTCGTAAGGAGGGAGCATTGGTCAAAGGCACCAACGGGCAAGAAGTTCTCGACCCGGCATCGACGCGTGAAGATATCGGGCAAGGCGGCGGAGGTGCGCCGGGCGAGGTGACCGCGCTAGGGCTGTTCCTTATTTTTTCCCGCATCGGTCTCACGAGTTTTGGCGGGGGATTGAGTGGCTGGTTTCTGCGCGAGTTCGTGCACGACCGGCGCTGGCTGAGCGAGGACGAGTTCCTCAACGGACTGGCGTTGTCGCAGGCGCTGCCGGGCGTCAACATCAAGAATCTGGCCATCTGGATCGGTTATCGTTTGCTTGGCTGGCGCGGCGCGCTGGCCGGATTTTGCGGAATCATCTTCCCGCCGGCCGTCCTGATCGTGCTGCTCGGCGCATTCTTCTCGGCCATCGCCTATCTGCCACTCACGCATACCGCGCTGGCGGGTGCGGCGGCAGGTGCAATCGGCCTATCCGCGGCGATGGCGATCACCGCCGCGCGCAGGCTGCCGCGGCGGCTCTTTTCGTACCTCATGCTGATCGCGACCTTCGTGGCGGTGGCGTTATTCAGGGCGTCGCTCGTGTGGACAGTGTTGATAGCCGGCGTCCTGAGCGTCGGCTACGAATACGTCCGTTCGCCGCGGCAGCAATAACGACAGTCGGGCAACTTTCAGAAAGCCACATCACGTGTCCAGAAATCTCATCGCACTGTTTTCGGTTTTTGCGCCGCTTTCGATCGTGACGGTCGGCGGCGGGCAAGGGATCATTGCCGAGGTCCAACGGCAAGTCGTCGACGTGCATCATTGGATGACGCACGCCCAATTCCTGAGCGACTTCGCGATTGCGCGGCTCGCGCCGGGTCCGGGGTCGCTGCTGGCGACATTGATCGGCTGGCAGGTGGGCGGCTTTGGCGGAGCCCTCGTGGCGACGCTGGCTTTGTTCGGGCCAACTGCGTTCCTGATGTGCGGTGTCGTGCACGTGTGGAACAGACATGAAGGCGCCCGCTGGCTGAACGCGTTGCAGGCGGGTCTGCGGCCCGTCGCCGCCGGTCTTATTCTTGCCGCCGTCTACGTGTTGATGAAACAACTCGATGGCGGCTGGATAGCATGGCTTACCGCGGCAATCGCGACCGTGCTGGTGATGACGACCCGAATCAACGCTTTGGTGTTGATAGCGGGCGGCGCCGGGTCGTTCGTCGTGCTGCATCTCGCGGGTTTGCTCTAGTCCGGCAGCGACGCACCCGCAATCTGCCGGTCGATGCGTTGCGCCTGCTTGTAGACCGCATGCATCAGCAGCGCCGTGTTGCGGGAAGGCGGAGAGAACTTCGAATAGACAAAGGTGGAGACGAGTTCGAGTTCCTCGATCAGCGGACGGACGATAAAGCCCTGACCTTCGGCGGCGAACTCGTCGACGATAGCGAGCCCGAGTCCTCCTTTCACCAGTGCCAGCGCCTGGTCCGCGCGCGTGACGTCCACCACGGATTGCAGTTCGACATTGGCTTGCTGGCATGCGCGCGCGATCATCGTGCCGAACGGAATGTCGCGCCTGAAGAGAATCATGGGTTCGCCAGTCAGCTCGGCCAGCGCAATCGGCTCGGGCGCGGCGAGACGATGAAGCGGCGGCACGACGCAGACCATCCTGCCGCGCATGAACGGCACCACGTCGAGGTGTTCGTGCTCGATCGGCATCGATGTGACCGCCACGTCGACGGCCTTGCTCAAGACTTCGAGCGGCATGTCGGCCATCAGGGTGGTGTGCCAGTCCACGCTGAGCGCCGGCAACTGCCGTTTCAACTCGACGATGGCAGGCGCGACGATCGACGTCGCCAACGACGGACTGCACGACACCCGCAACAGGCTCGCCGGCCCAAGCGCCAGCGCCCGCGCGAATTCATCGACGCTCAGCGCCGCCTGATAGACCTGCTCCACCTCCCTGAATAGCGCCTGCGCTTCCGCTGTCGGTATCAGCCGGCCTTTCGTGCGTTCAAAGAGGCGCAGCCCCAAGGTGGTCTCAGTGTGGGAGATGAGCTTGCTGACAGCCGGTTGGGACACGTAGAGCATCTTCGCCGCTGCGTTGATCGAGCCGGTCAGCATGACCGCACGAAACACTTCCATCTGCCTGAGCTTGAACCGCATGCATCCTCCAGAACGCGTATCCGGGGATATTAACCAAAAGTTATAGGGTAGCTGAAACTCGGCATACGACAAGCTTGCGGCAACTATCTAGTATCTGCTCAACGGGAGCCCGTCTCCCGCGTTGCATAGTGCACTCAAGACAAAGAGCAGACAGGATGGAGACAAGATGAATCAGGCAACTCAGTCTGGAGTCGCGGCAATCGACGTTGCCACGACCGCGCGGCGGACCCGCGCCCGCTTCGGCATACTCGCGCTGCTGGCGGTCGGCACGATGATCAATTATCTGGATCGCAGCGTCGCCGGCATTGCCGCACCGAGCATGAGTCACGAACTCGGCTTGAATCCGGCGCTGATGGGCGTGATCTTCTCAGCGTTTTCGTGGACGTACACGGCTTCGCAGATTCCCGGCGGCGTGATGCTGGACCGCATCGGAACCCGCTGGACGTATTTCTTCGCACTCACGCTGTGGTCTCTTTTCACCGGATTGCAGGGGCTGGCGACAGGTTTCGTCTCGCTGCTGATCATGCGTTTGCTGATCGGCATTGCCGAGGCCCCCTGTTTTCCGACTAACAGCCGCGTGGTCGCGATCTGGTTTCCACAGAGCGAGCGCGCCCGCGCAACCGGCATCTACACGTTCGCGGAATACGTCGGCCTCGCTTTCCTGAGCCCGTTCCTGTTCTGGCTGGAACAACGCTATGGATGGCGTGCGTTGTTCGGCATCGTCGGTACAGTCGGGGTCGTGTTCGGCGGCATCTGGCTCATGCGCTTTCACGAGCCGCATCAGTCCAAGCGCGCGAATCGCGCCGAACTCGATTACATCGCGGATGGCGGCGGCGTGGTCGACGGAAGCCAGCAGGCCACGCACTTTCGCTGGTCCGACATCGGCGCGCTTCTCAAGCGGCGCAGCATGCTCGGCATCTGTCTCGGCCAGTTCGCCTGCAATTCGACCAACGTGTTCTTTCTGACGTGGTTCCCGACTTACCTCGTCACCGAGCGTCATATGCCGTGGTTGAAGGTCGGGCTGATCGCGGTGCTGCCGTTCATCGCCGCGTCCGTGGGTACGCTCGCGGGAGGCTGGATCTCCGACGCCATGCTGCGCCGGGGCATCTCCCTGAACTGGTCGCGCAAGCTGCCGGTGATCGTGGGCCTGCTCGCGGCGTCGAGCATTGTCCTCGCGAATTATGTCGAGTCCACTGCAACCGTCATCGCGATTCTTTGCGTTGCGTACTTTGCTCAGGGGATGTCGGCGCTTGCATGGATGATCGTCTCGGACATCGCACCAAAGGGTCTGCTCGGTTTGAGCGGCGGCATCTTCAATCTGTTCGCCAATGCAGCGGGGATCGTCACGCCGCTGGTGATCGGCCTGATCGTCAACGCGACGGGCTCGTTCGTCTATGCGTTGGCCTTCATCTCGGCGGTCACGCTGGTCGGCGCGCTTTCATACATTTTCGTCGTTGGCGATATCAGGCGCATCGAACTGCAAAACGACATTCTTCAAGCAAAGGAATAAATCGGATATGACTCGCTCTCTCGACGGGAAAGTGGCCATCGTCACGGGCGCCGCGCGTGGCATCGGTCTGGGCATCGCGCAAAAACTGAAAGCGGACGGCGCACGCGTCGCGGTGTGGGACCTGAACGTGGACGACTGCGGCGCGCAACGTCTGGGCTTCGCGCCCGACCACGTTCAGCAGGTGGACGTCGCTTCCATGAACTCGGTCGAACAGGCCTTCGCGGCTACGCTCGACCATCTCGGGCAAGTGGATATTCTCGTGAACAACGCGGGGATCAATGGACCGGTGGCGCCGTGCTGGGAATATCCGGTGGACGCATGGCAACGTGTGATCGCGGTGGATCTGAACAGCGTGTTTTACTGCTGCCGCGTCGCCATTCCGCATATGCGCGCGCGCGGTGGCGGCCGCATCGTCAACGTGGCGTCGATCGCGGGCAAGGAAGGCGTTCAGTTCATCTCGGGGTACTCGGCGGCGAAGGCGGGTGTCATCGCGTTCACCAAGGCCGCGGCGAAGGAACTGGCGAAGGACAACGTGCTCATCAACTGCGTCGCGCCGGCAATGGTCGAAACCGAACTGTTCAGCGAGATGTCCGACGCGCATATCGAGGCGAGCAAGGCCAAGATTCCGATGGGCCGCTTTCTGCAGATCGAGGAAGTCGGTGCGATGGTTAGCTGGATCGCGAGTCCCGAATGCAGCTTTACGAGCGGCTTCACGTTCGATCTGACCGGCGGGAGGGCCACATATTGAGCGCGCCGACAAAAGCGCCGAAGCTTGCGGTCGCGCATCTCACCGCGCTGGAGCTGACACCGCTGGAATGGGTCACGCAAGCGGCGCGCGCGGGGTTCGATGCGGTGGGGCTGAGACTGAACCCGACCTCCGCGGATGCGATCGCGTACCCGTCCATCGTGGGCAGCGAAGCGCATCGCGTACTGCGGCGCGTGCTTGCCGACGAGGGCATGACGGTGCACGACGTCGAGTTCATTCCGATGCCGCCCGATATCGACGTCGCGTCCTATGCGCCGATGTTCGACGCGGCGGCCGATCTGGGCGCACGTTGCGTGACAGTCTCGGGCGACGATCCCGACGCCGGGCGGCTTGCCGCCAACCTCGCGGCCTTGTGCGAACTGGCCGCGCAATATGGCTTGCGTGTCGATCTGGAGTTCATGCGCTGGCGCCATGTCGGCACGCTGAAGCAGGCCCGGTCGATGGTCGAGCGCGTGGCCAGCGCCAACCTTGCGATTCTCGTCGACGCGTTGCATCTCGCGCGCTCGGGCGGTAGTCCGGCCGACGTTCGGGCGTTACCGGTGGGGATGGTGCGTGCCGTGCAGCTTTGCGACGCGTCGCAGCACGCGCCGGTCGGTGACGATGCGACGATCCTCGAAGCGCGCACCGGCCGTTTGCCGCCGGGCGAAGGGGTGTTGCCGCTCATCGACTTGCTGGACGCGCTGCCTGCCGGCACGGCTTTGGGCGTGGAGATGCCGTTGCCGTCGCTGCCTGCGAAGGACCGGCTCGAACTTGCGTACCGAAGCACGCGCGCTATGCTTGAAGTGGCACGCCGCCGACACGAATCTCTCGGAGAGTCGCCGCAATGAATATCTTCGATGAAGAGAAGATCGACTGTCACAACCATATTTTCGATCCCGCACGCTTTCCCTATCGCGCGGACACCGCGTACCGGCCATCGATGCAGGAGATCGGCACCGCTGCGCAGTTTGTCCACGTCATGGACGCATGCGGCGTGCGACATGCGTTGCTGGTCGGGCCGACGAGCGGCTATCGCACCGACAATCGCTGCATGCTCGATGCCATTGCATGCTATGGCGATCGCTTCAAAGGCATCGCCGTGGTGGACAACGGGGTGAGCCGGGAAGCGTTGCTGGAGATGAGGCGCGCGGGCGTGGTCGGCGTCGCCTTCAATCCGGCGATGGAAGGCGTCGAAGCGCTCAACGACGCCGACGCGCTTTTCAATACGTTGGCTGACCTCGACATGTTCGCGCAAGTACAGGTCACGGGCGATCAGTTGGTTGCGCTCGAGCCGCTGATCGGGCGGACTGCGACGCGGGTGCTGATCGACCACTGCGGTCGACCCGATGTCGCGGCCGGCTTGAATCAGCCCGGCTTCCAGGCGCTCCTGCGTCTTGCCGACACCGCGCGCACGGTCGTCAAGCTTTCCGGCTTGCAAAAATTCTCACAGCTTGAATATCCGTACGAAGACGCGCAGATTTTCGCCCGGCAGATTCTTCGCACGTTCGGGCCGGATCGCTGTGTGTGGGGTTCGGATTGGCCGTTCCTGCGCTCGCCGGTGCGAATGGACTATGCGCCCTTGCTGACGTTGGTCCAGCGTCTGATTCCCGATCCGGACGCACGCCGGCGTGTTTTGTGGGCTACGCCTCGCAACTTGTTTGGCTTCGACGCTTGAAGGTGCAGTCGCTGTGCTGCCACTGCGATTCACCCGAGAGGCACGACTTGCCGCTGCGTATCAATGCGTCGTTGTCCGCATTGCCCGATAATCGCGTCGCACGATCTCCATGAGCTCCTCGACCGACGTGCTGGCTGCCTCCCGCTGGTAGGTCACCCGTCCGCGTTGCATGAGCATCACGCGATCCGCGATGTCGAGCGTCTGCGCATAGTTGTGCATGATCATGACGATAGACAGGCCCCCTTTCGCCTTTAGCCGAAGGATCAGGTCGATGATCAGTCCAGCCTCGCGGGCGCCCATCGCGGCCAGCGGTTCGTCGAGCAGCAGTATCTTTGCATTCGAATTGACCGCGCGAGCGACCGCGATAGCCTGTCGCTGCCCGCCCGACAGCTGCTCGACCGGCAGGTCGACCGAGGGCACGTGCACGCCGATTTCTTCAAGACATTCCGCGGCGCGCTCACGCATTGCGCGATTGTTCAACAGGCGAAACGGCCCTCGACGGATGATCTCCCGATTCAGGAACATGTTGTGATAGATGCTCAGGGAATTGGCGAGCGCGAGATCCTGATAGACACATTCAATGCCGAGCGAACGGGCGTGATCGACCGACCGAAGCATGGTTTCCTCGCCGCCGACGAAAAGCTTGCCGCTTGTCTGCTGATGAAAACCGGTCAGAATTTTGATCAGCGTCGATTTGCCTGCGCCGTTGTCGCCGAGTACGCCGAGAATCTCGCCCTGTCTTAGCGTGAGCGTCACGCCATCGAGTGCGGTGACCGCGCCGAAGCGCTTGACAATGTCTTCACCGCGCAGCGCCTCCAGCACTTCGGACATTACAGCTCCCCTTTGCGTGCGAGACGAACCACGTGAATGTTGAAGATCATGGCCCCGAGAATCGCCGCGCCGAGAATCATGTTGAAGGTGAAGGCGTTGATGCCGATCAGCGTGAAGCCGTCGTTGAGAATGCCAAGCACCGCCGCGCCGATCAGTCCGCCGATGATCGTGCCCGAGCCACCGGCGAGCGGCGTGCCGCCAATCACGGCAGCGGCGACGGCAAGAAACATGATCTGGTTGCCGCCTGCTTGCGGATCGATCGACGTGATGCGGAAACCCTCGAGGATCCCGGTCAGGCCGGCGAGGAAGGCGGCAAGAATGAAGTTGCCGAGCTTCAGCCGTCTGACCTGTATCCCCGCCTCGCTCGCACCCAATGGATTCGCTCCCGAGGCGATCGTATGCAAACCCCAACGTGTGTGACGTAGCAGCACATGCATGATGGCGGCAATGACAAGCGTCCAGATGATTTCGCTATACCCCCATCCGCCCATGAATGCCGCAAACGCTGAGTTTTCCGGCGGCGAAACCGGCGTGCCTCGTGAAATCGTCAACGTGAGGCCGTTCACGAAGAACAACGTGCCGAGCGTCGTCACGAACGAGGGGATGCGCAGGTACACCGTCACGGCGCCGTTGATCAGACCGACGAGGCCCGCGGCAACCACGCCGGTGAGCATTCCGAGCCACGGCGGCAAGCCCGCCTCGATGGCGAAGTGCATGATGAAAGGCGCAAATGCAAAGACCATCCCTGCGGAGAGATCGATCTCCCCGCCGATCATCAGCATGATTTCGCCAAAGGCAATGATCGCGACTGGCGCGATGAACTGCGACAGATTCTGCAGACTCGCGCTGGTCAGCAGAAAGTCATGGTTGACCGTCTCGAAGTAGATGCAGAGGATGAGCGCCACCGCGAAGATGCGGATCTCGCTGGAACGCCCGAGCGCGCCTGACCGGCGCCTCGGACGTTGGGCGGCTTTCTGGGCGTCCGTCACAGAAGACGTCACCCTTTGATCGCACCGGTGCGTGGCACGATCTGGGCTTTCGTGCTCTTGCCTTCATAGCGCGTCGATGTGTTCAGGTACGGATCCACCGTACCCTTGGTGACGAACTTCAGGCCCGTGTTGACATTGGCCGGTCCGACGAGCCCGCCGGAGGCGAGGAAGGTGAACGCTTCGACCACGGTATAGAAACCCTGCACGTACGGCTGCTGGTCGATCGTGAAGTCGAGGAAGCCTTCGTGAATCAGATCGACCGTGCGCGGCAAGAGATCAAAGCCGCCGCCGTGAACGCCCTTGGACGGCAAGTTGGATTCCTTCATGACCACGGCGACGCCCTGGGTGCTGCCCGCGTCCACCGCGAACATGCCTTTGAGATCCTGGTGGCCGAGATAGAACGATTTGATCTTCGAGAGTTCTTCGTTGACGGTCGCGCCGGTTGCGATGGTCTGCACGTCGATCTTCTTGCCCGATTTCTTGATTGCAGCCACCGCGCCATCGAGGCGGGGCTGAATGTTGAGCTGGCCGGGCGTGGCAATAAAGAGCGCGACGAGGCCGCTATCGATGAGGCTCACGATCCGCTCGCCCATCTGATAACCGGACAGATAAAGATCCTGGCCGATATACGCAAGGCGCGGATTCGTGGAATCCGAGGGCGCGTCGGCGTTATAGGCGAACACGGGAATGCCGGCGTCGAGCGCGGCCTGGATGGGTTTGTCGAACGCCTTGGGGTCGACGATCGGTACTGCGATCGCGTCGGCTTTCGAGGCGATCGCCGCGTTGACCGCATTCACCATTTCGGCGATGTCGGCATTGGCCGAGCCGGTCCATTGATAGTCCATGCCCAGCAAAGCGGTCGCGTCCTGAATGCCGTATTGCGTCGGCACGAAGAACGGATTCGTCGTGACATGGTTGACGAATACGATTCTCCACCGTTTGTGCGCCGGGAACGAACCCGCTTCCGCCGCCTGGGCCTGCGAGATCATTCCACCCATTCCACCCATTAGCGCCAGTGCTGCGGACAGGCCTGCGCCCTGCAGCAATCCCCGACGCATGCCTTGCACTTCGTCCTTGTCTTCCTTTTCTTGCGCCATCTCAGTCTCCCGTCTCTCAGTTGTTGAACACTTCACTGTTTATAACGGCGCAAGCAGGAAAAGCTCCGGCAAGACAGGTACCGGAGCCGGGCATCACTCCTTTCGGAAAGCCCACGTGCACGCGCGTACGCATGACTACCCCTCAGAAAATGCTATATCACGCACTTTTGCCCACTAATCGATGTATACCCTTAACTAGTCTGACTAATTAATTACTGTCGCGCAGCTTTTGCCTTTTTCATTTGCAGCTCGAGGTGCGGCGCAACACGATGACGGACCTGGTCTGGTGTCGCCGGAATGATGTGCACGATACACCGATTTAATAGTATTACTATCGAGTTGGCACCTGGAAGGAGAGGGACATGAAGAACGGAAAGCGCCCGCTACGCTCTGCCCAATGGTTCGGGTCGGCCGACAAGAACGGTTTCATGTATCGAAGCTGGATGAAAAACCAGGGCATTCCCGATCACGAATTTCACGGTAAACCAATTATTGGGATCTGCAACACGTGGTCCGAGTTGACCCCGTGCAATGCCCATTTTCGAAAGCTTGCTGAACACGTGAAGCGCGGCGTGCTGGAAGCGGGCGGTTTCCCGGTGGAATTCCCGGTGTTTTCCAACGGCGAGTCGAATTTGCGTCCCACGGCGATGCTCACACGCAATCTTGCGAGCATGGATGTCGAGGAGTCGATTCGCGGCAATCCGATCGACGCTGTCGTGCTGCTGGCCGGTTGCGACAAGACGACCCCCGCGCTTCTGATGGGCGCGGCAAGCTGCGATGTGCCGGCGATCCTCGTCACCGGTGGTCCGATGCTCAACGGCAAGCATCAAGGCCGCGATATCGGTTCGGGCACGATCGTCTGGCAACTGAGCGAGCAGGTGAAGGCGGGCAAAATCTCGCTGCACGACTTCATGTCCGCCGAAGCCGGGATGTCACGCTCGGCGGGTACCTGCAATACGATGGGCACCGCCTCGACGATGGCATGCATGGCGGAAGCGCTCGGCGTCACGCTGCCTCACAATGCGGCGATTCCCGCGGTGGACGCGCGCCGCTACGTGCTGGCGCATATGTCGGGCATGCGCATCGTGCAGATGGCGCTGGAGGATCTACGTCTGTCGGCACTGCTCACGCGTGAGGCATTCGAAAATGCGATTCGCGTCAATGCAGCGATCGGCGGCTCGACGAATGCGGCGATTCATCTGAAGGCTATTGCGGGACGCATCGGCGTGAGCCTTGAACTCGACGACTGGACGCGGATTGGACGCGGTACCCCGACGGTAGTCGACCTGCAGCCGTCGGGCCGCTACCTGATGGAAGAATTTTATTACGCAGGTGGCCTGCCTGCGGTCTTGCGCCGGCTCGGCGAAGGCGGCCTGCTGCCGCATCCGGGTGCGTTGACTGCGAATGGTCAGTCGCTGTGGGACAACTGCAAGGATGCCCCGCTTTACAACGAGGAAGTCATCCGCACGCTCGATAAGCCGATTTTTCCGGACGGCGGCTTATACGTACTGCGCGGCAACCTTGCGCCCAACGGAGCGGTGCTCAAACCTTCCGCGTCCACACCCGCGCTCCTCAGACATCGTGGGCGGGCGGTGGTTTTTGAAAGCTTCGAAGACTACAAGGCACGCATCGGTGCACCCGACCTGGACGTGACCGCGGATTCGGTGCTGGTCTTGAAGAATTGTGGACCCAAGGGCTATCCGGGCATGGCCGAGGTCGGCAACATGGGTCTGCCGCCAAAACTGCTGGCTCAAGGCGTGACGGACATGGTGCGGATATCCGATGCGCGGATGAGCGGCACCGCGTACGGAACGGTGGTGCTGCACGTAGCGCCCGAGGCTCGCGCGGGCGGCCCGCTTGCGGTGGTCCACGACGGGGACTGGATCGAAGTGGACTGCGATGCCGGACGCCTGCATCTCGACGTCAGCGATGCCGAACTCGCCGCGCGTCTCGCCGCATGGACTCAAGCACGCCAGGACGATCCCGCCGACGCGAGCGGCTACCGGCATCTGTACGTTCAGCACGTATTGCAGGCCGATCAGGGATGTGACTTCGACTTTCTGGTGGGCTGCCGGGGCGCGGAAGTGCCGCGCCATTCGCATTGAGCGGCGGAGAGCGGGCGATCGACAGCGCAACCTGCGCGTCGCTGCGGCTTCCTGTATGCATGTCCAGTCGATGACAAAGACGTTTACTTCGCATGCGAATGTTATATACTTCGCATGCGAACGGTTAGACACGTTCCAATGTGCCCAGGCGTGCATACCCGTAGATAGCCTGAGCAAATCTTTGGAGACGAAGCAATGAATGCGGAAGTGAATGTAGAACTTGCAAATGGCGTGCTGGTCGTCACGATCTCGCGACCAGGAAAAATGAACGCCATTACAAACGTGATGTATGGCGCGCTTGCGGATGCAGTCGAACGGGCCAATGTCGATGAGGACGTTCGCGCATTATTGATCCAGTCAGATGGGGACATGTTCACAGCCGGTAACGATCTCTCGGAATTTGCCATACAGGCTGCGGGCAACGGTCCACAGGAACGTCAGGTGGTCCGCTTTCTTCGCGGCCTGGCTAACGCGACAGTGCCTATCGTGGCCGCTGTTCAGGGCAAGGCGGTCGGAATCGGTACGACGATGTTGCTCCATTGCGACTACGTGCTTTTGTCCGAAGAGGCGCAATTGATGACCCCCTTCGTGAATCTGGCCTTGGTTCCCGAGGCCGCCTCGAGCTACCTTATGCCGCTACAGATTGGGCACGTCAGGGCATTCGAAATGTTCGCGCTCGGCGACCCGGTTTCGGCTGATTCCGCCGTTGCCTGGGGTATTGCAAATCGGCTCGTCCCCGTTGCGGAACTGCGTACAGAAGCACGCCGGATTGCCGAGAAAATTGCCACCAGGCCCTACGGATCTCTGACGGCAACGAAACGGCTCATGCGGGACGCAGAGCGGCTGACGGCCCAGATGGATCGGGAAACCACGATATTCGTGGAGCGGCTCGCAAGTGCTGAGGCGAAAGAAGCATTCCTGGCGTTTGCCGAAAAGCGCCGGCCAGACTTCACGAAGATTCCGCGATGATGTGAGCGGCGTACACCGCCGAGCAAGACGGCGGCACGGCGGTGCCGCCGCGTTCAGTGTCACCCTATGCCGCTTCTTCGTCGACGTCGGGAAACTTGTCCTGCAAACTCGTCAGCCAGCGCGCAACCACGTCGATCTCTGACGACGTAAATCCCTCCGTCAATCGTGCATTCAACTCAGCGAGACCCGATTTCGACCGCTTGAGTGCGGCGCGTCCTGCGGCGGTCAGCCAAAGCCGCGACGCGCGTCGATCGAGTTCGTCCGAATGACGTTCCACAAGACCGGCCCGCTCAACTCTATCGACCAACCCGCTCATTCCCGGCGCCTTGAGATCGAGTGCCGCCGCCGCCTCGCTCGTGAGGGCGCCGTCGTTTTTCCCGAGAAAGAAAAGCAGTCCCGCCTGCGCTGCGGTGACGCCACCTGCGGCTGTGCGGGTCTGCGACCATCGATTCAGGCGCTTTTGGCCCACATTGAGCAGATATACGAGCCGATGATCCATGTTTCAACCTCGCCTGTTGCGCTCCAGAGTACGGCGCTTTTTTGTTGGAAGTTAGTTCGTGTACGAACTTTTATCTTAGCATAAGTCATATCGCACGACAGACGGCGGGAGTCGGCAAATGAGGCCGAGTGCGGCGACAAACAACTACTCAACCGGGGTCATACCCGCATGGCTGAAGCTAATAAAAAAGTGAACTTTTTCTTCCCGCCGTGTCAATTTTGATGGTCTTCCTTCGTCGTCTCAATGGCAGCATGCGGCTTACCTGCGCATTCAGCCACCACTGACAGGAGATTTGCCATGACGATTCAAAAGATCACGCCTTTTCTTTGGTATTCCACGGAAGCTGAGGAGGCGGCTGCTTTCTATGCGAGTATTTTTCCAGACTCGCGCGTCACTCGGGTCACCGCGGTGCCGAGCGCCGGGTCCACGAGGGTTGTCGAGTTTGTTCTCTTTGGGCAGCCTTTCATCGCCATGAGCGCGGGGCGACTCGACGCGTTCAACCACTCGATATCCTTGATGGTCAACTGCGCCGACCAGGCAGAACTTGACCGCTATTGGAACGCTCTTCTCGAGGGCGGCGGTGCGCCCGAGGAGTGCGGCTGGCTGAAAGACCGCTTCGGCGTCTCGTGGCAGATCGTTCCGACCGATATCCTCGACATGATGGCTGACCCCGATCCCGCCAGGGCCACGCGTGCTGCCGACGCCATGTTAAAAATGGTGAAGTTCGACATCGCCACGCTGAAAGCCGCCTATGCGGGGACGACGGATTAACAAAAGACCCCGTATATCATGTGTGCCATAGCGCGTCGGTCGGGTTTGTCCGCTTCCGGCCGACGCTCATCTCATACGTTCTGGAACCCTAACGCCAGGCGAGATACCGAGAGCGGGAAACGCGGCGCTGTTTCGCCGGTTATGGCAAGTGCAGTGAGCATCTGACAAAATCTCTAGAAGAATACTAAGAACGGAGGCAGCTTGCGGACGGTCGAATACCGCTTTTCCACCATCTGGCGCATCGATGCGCCAGTGCAGGACGTGTGGGCGGCAATCCAGGATTCGGCGCGCTGGCCCGAGTGGTGGCATAACGTCGAGAGCGTGGACCAGTTGCAGGCAGGTTCCGATCAGGGCGTGGGCGTCGTTCAACGCTATACGTGGAAAGGCTGGTTGCCCTATCGCCTCGTGTTCGATATGCGGGTGACGCGCGTCGACCCGTTGGTCGCGCTGGAGGGGGAAGCCAGCGGCGATGTCGAAGGCGCCGGCCGGTGGAGCTTTTCGACCGATGGACGCGCTCTGACTGTAGTCCGCTATGACTGGTGCGTGCATACGAAGCGCCCATGGATGAATGCCTTGGCGCCGTTGTTGCGACCGGTTTTCCAATGGAACCACGATGCGGTGATGCGCGAAGGCGGCGCGGCGCTGGCGCGGCGGCTGGACGCGCGGCTGCTAGGCATCGAGCAGGGATGAAGCTCTATCCCGGCTGCAGCGGGGTTCAATCAGCGCAAGCACGAATTCGCCCCGGCCGTTCGATGAAGTGTGCCGTTCAGGAGCCGCCGAACCAGTTGTAGCCCTGGTTTTCCCAGTAACCACCGGGGTATTCGTTCGTCACAGTGATCGCCACGATATGCTTTGGATTCTTGTAGCCGAGCTTGGTCGGCATGCGCAGCTTCATCGGGAAGCCGTATTTCGGTGGCAGCACCTGACCGTCGTAGGTCAGCGTAAGCAGCGTCTGTGCATGCAGTGCAGTGGGCATGTCGATACTGGTCCAGTAGTTGTCCGAGCAGTGCAACGACACGTACTTCGCTGTGGTGTCCGCACCCGAATGCTTCAGGAAACTGGAGAAGCGCACGCCGCCCCATCGGCCGATCGCACTCCATCCTTCTATGCAGATATGACGCGTAATCTGGCTTTCCTGCGGCATTGCGCGCAGTTCATCGAGCGTCCAGACGCGTTTGCCAGTCGCAAGACCACCCACCTGGAGCCGGTAGGTAGCGGCGTCGACTTCGGGCACATCGTCGATATCGTAGAACGCGTTGAAAGGAAACGGTCGCGTGATCATCGACTCAGGATAGGTCGGGGCCATCTCGTTCGGATTGAACAACAGGGCTTGCACCTCGTCGTTGAAGAACGACACTCTGCGCAGCATGGTGTTCACCGACTTGTCATTGGTCAGATCGCAGCCGGACAGCAAAGCTAACCCGCCGAGCGTGAGAACTCGCTTGCCAAGCAGCCGGCGGGCCGGATTTTTCAGCTCGTTGCGCGCATCCTTGATGATGGACTCAGCGTGAGACCGAAGAAACGTATCAGGCTCCACAGCCTTTTTTCGAAAACTCATGGTCACCGTCCGCGAATCATCAGAAGCAGCGAGCGCGGCACCAGTGCGACCATGACGACATGCACGACGAAGAACGCAACCAGCACGCTCATTGCAACGAAATGCACGACACGCGCATTGTCGTACCCGCCCATCAGCGTGCGCAGCAGCGGGAACTGCACCGACTTCCATATCGCCAGTCCCGACAGGATCACGAGCGCAATATCGACGATGACGACCAGATAGGCGAATTTCTGTACCGCGTTGTAGCGTGTGAGGTCCTCATGCGCGAGCGTGCCGCGCAGTGCGGCGACGAGATCGGTTGCAAGCGACTTGAAGCTGACCGGCAGCAGTTTCCGGCGCAGACGTCCCGAAGCGATATTCAGCCCGACGTAGATGAGGAAATTCGCGACCAGCATCCACATGATCGCAAAATGCCATTGCAAGGCCCCGCCGAGCCAGCCGCCCAATGTGATGGCGGAAGGAAACTGTAAAGCTGGAAAGATCGGCGAGGCGTCATAGACTTGCCAGCCGCTCATCACCATCAGGACGACAGCGAGTGCATTGATCCAGTGGGTGATGCGGACCCAGGCGGGTTGAATCGTTGCGTGGCCCAAAGCGATCTCGTGATTGATGAAGTTGCGCATCGTCGGAAACGTCAAGCCACCGGCTTGCTCGGAATATCAATCGCTACTGGCCGGAATGCTGCGCTGCCTGTTCGATCAGCGCAGCGACTTCCCGCGGATGAGATTCGAACACCGCATGGCTCGCACCGTTGATCTCGACCGTATTGGCGTGAGCGCGCGCCGCGTACATGCGCTCGAGGTCCGGATTGATGATCTTGTCGGCCTTCGCGACCATGTACCAGCTCGGCTTTGTCTTCCATGCCGGATCGGAAATTTGCGCGGAGAACTCGGACGCCGCAAGCGGTATCTGCGCATGCGCTTCGAACTCTGCCTGCGCACGAGGCAGGTCGGGTGCGAACTGCAACGGATAGTCGGCGGGTTTCAGGTAGACAAAATTATCCGGCGTGCCGACGATGGAGATGGGTGAACCCGGGTACTTCTTGCCGTTGGCCGCCATGGTTTCGCCGGCGTCGAGCGCATGCGCGGCGATGTAGACCAGCGAGCTCACGTGATCGTCGTTCCCGGCTTCACTGATAATCGCGCCGGCATAGCTGTGACCGACGAGTACGCACGGACCGTCGAGGCTGTTGAGCACGCGTTTCGTGGCAGTCACGTCGTCGTTAAACGATGTCAGCGGTTGTTGCACCAGTGTCACGTGGTAGCCATCCTTCGTCAGAATGTTGTAGACGGGGCGCCAACCCGCGGCATCGGCGAAGGCGCCGTGGACCACCACGATATTCTTAACAGGCGCGGCAAAAGCCGGCGCGACGGCAGTGGTAAGCAGGCAGAGTACGGCGGCGGCTCGTAAGGCGGAAAAACGCATGGTGAATCCTTGAATATTAGAAGCGCAACAATGGATTAGGATTGTTGAATGAATGGAAAAGAAAATCGGAATGTCGACGGCATGAGGTGACGCGTAGCCGCTGTCGTGGTCATCTATGATTTCCAACACGATTCAGGCCGCTACCGGGGCCGGCCGCGCTTGCTGCCATCAGGGAAGATCATCGCCACTAGCGGCCACAGCGGAGACCGGCATCATGCGTTAGAACTGCGGCGCCACGCCGTCCTTTTCGACGAACAGCACGTGCGCGTCATAAACGCCGTTCGCGCCTGGGGTCACCACGGCGAAGACTTTCTTTCCCGCGATTAGATCGGCTTTGCTGACCGGAACCGGCGTCACGACGGGCACGTTTGTCGGCACGGTCACCGTGCTGGAGCCCCCCTTGTACGACAGATTCAGTTCACGGCCACTGGTGCCGGTGACAACCGATACTACGTTTGCATTCGTCATTGTGCTGTTAGGACCGAAGTCATAGGCGAAATGCCCTTCGGCCGTACCGCGTGCCGCCTCAGGAAAAACGATCATCGAAGTGGCCGTCAATTTTCCATCGCTTCCCGTGAGCGCCGGCGTCCCGACGTACGAACCGACTTTGGCGTCGGCAAGTTTGGCGGCCTTGAAAGCCGACACGCCGACGTCCGGCTTGACATCGATTGACACCGTATCGCCGCTGTTCCGGTGTACGGTCAGCATTTCGCCTTTGAACGACACGATATCGCCACGAATCCGTTCCGGTTTGACGTCGGGCGTTTGCGCGAAAGACACGCTGGAAAACGCAATGGCAGCGAATACAACGCCTAGTTTGTAATGAATCGACACGAGTTACTCCATCTACATGAATGCGATTGAATCGGGGCGCCGCGGTTGCAGCAACCCATGTTGCATGGGACCGGAGCAGGGCGCCCAAGCGCGAAGTCTGGTCGACAACTAAAGCGCTAACGCCGATCGGCAGGAGACAGACCGCCCGCGCGGGTTTGTGCGCTGCCGAGGCGCGAACGGGTCAGGGCAGTTGATTTTTCATGGCCAGAACGTCGATCGGTTCGATGGAAGGAGGGCTTGCCAGCATCTCGTCGGCGCGCGCCATCAGGGCGTTGGCCATGCTACCGAGCAGGTGTGCCTGACGATCCTCTTCACTCGCAAAGGCGTCGAAGACGCCGAACGTCGTCGGCGAGAACTTGAGGGCGAACCAGATCGGCGTGGTCGCCTCGCGATTGGTCATTTCAAGGCCACTGGTAAGGAAGTCCGCTACCGCCTGCTCCTTTCCCGGTTTGGCTTCAAGTCGGACAAAAAAAGCGTGCTTGATCATCTTCGTTTCTCCAGTGTCCGCGTGATGGGTTCATGCGGTGAGTGACACTGTACAAACAGAGTGCGCAGGGGAATACTGTCCCAATCGACAATTTTGGTACCAATTCTGCCATGCGAATTTTTGTCCTTGCGCTCGAGGGCGTGTTCGACACGGGTCTCACCACTGTGCTCGATAGCCTGACGATGGCCAACGGCCTTGCGCAAGCGACAGGCATGACCACGCCGGGCTTCGACATTACCGTGGTGGGGCTGCGGCCCGAGGTGCGTACCGCGCTCGGGATGCAGGTACCCGTTTGCGATATGTCCGACGCTCCCGCGCCGGATTGGGTCGTCTTGCCGGCGCTCAACCGCATAACAGCCGATGCGCTTGTGCCTTTGCTCGGCCGCGATGATGTGATCGATGCGTCGAGTGCCTTGCGTGCGTGGCGCAGCGGCGGCGCCCGCGTTGCGGCCGCCTGTACGGGCACGTTCGTGCTGGCTGAAAGCGGCTTGCTCGACGGTGGCGAAGCCACGACCACCTGGTGGCTCTCACCGTTATTCCGGCAGCGTTATCCGCACGTGCATCTGGATGCACATCGGATCGTCGTTTCCAGCGGCGGCGCGCTGACGGCGGGGGCGGCCCTGAGCCACGTCGACCTTGCGCTCTGGTTGATTCGCAACAACAGTCCTGAGCTTGCGGCGCTCGTAGCCCGTTACCTCGTCTTCGATTCGCGGCTGTCGCAGTCGGCGTATGCGATCTCCGATCACCTTTCCCATTCGGACCCGCTCGTCGAGCGTTTCGACCGTTGGGTGCGCGAGCGTCTCGACACGGCAATCTCGCTCGACGCCGTCGCCGATGCATTGGCGACCAGCACGCGGACGTTGACTCGACGTCTGAACGCAGTACTCGGTAAAACGCCTGTCGAGTACATACAGGATCTGCGGATCGAGCGTGCCGTTCAATTGCTCAAGACGACCAAGCTCACGGTCGATCGCATTGCTGAACAAGTCGGGTATGCGGACGGTCACACTTTGCGAACGTTGCTGCGGCGGCGGTTGGGTAAGGGAGTGCGTGAGTTGCGGGGATCTTGAGTCACAATAGCCGTCGTGCGATGCGCCTGCCGTCCGGTCCGGGCCGAGTTCGCACAGTAGCGACGCCGGCAGCATCGTGCGCCACGCTCGCCGTCACAGCGCGCCGCTCAAACAGCCAGACCAGATCTGCCCGGCGAAACAGGTTCGCCGGAAATGGGAGAGTCTATGTTCGACAAGATGCTGCGTATCGAAGGCGGACCGGACTGGCACCACTTCCACGTCTATACCGACAGCGAATTCGTCGCAGTACTGCTCGTCATAGCGCTGCTGCTCGCGATTCTGCTGGCGAGCGCGGTCTGCTACTACCTGACGCGCTCGATCATGCTGTTGATCGTCGGCCGCCTCGCGCGCCAGGAGCGGCACAAGTGGCTGCGAGCCGCCGAGCGTCACAAGGTCTTCCACCGGCTCGCGCCGCTCGTGCCTGCCGCGATCGTCTACGCGGCAGGCCCGCTGCTTTCAGGCATCACGTTCCCGATGATCGCGGCGCTCGGGCATCCGCTGTCGGTGCTGGCGGCCTGCTACATGGTGTACACGCTGCTGCGCGCCGCGCTCGCGTTCCTCGACAGTGTCAGCGAGCGCTACAGCCACTTCCCATCCTCGAGCGAGCGGCCGATCAAAAGCTTCCTGCAGATCGCCACCATCGTGCTCTACGTGATCGCGCTGATCGCTGTGATTTCCGTGTTGCTGGAGCGTTCGCCCGCCTACTTCCTCACTGGCCTCAGCGCGATGACGGCGCTGCTCATCATCATCTTCCGCGATTCGCTGCTCGGCTTCGTGGCGAGCATCCAGCTCGCCGCCTACGACATGCTGCGAGTGGGCGACTGGATCGAGGTGCCCGGCTACGTCGCCGACGGCACGGTGATCGACATCGCGCTGAACACGATCAAGGTGCAGAACTTCGACAACTCGATCGTCATGCTGCCGAGCTACGTCCTCCTGACAAACGGCGTGAAGAACTGGCGTGGCATGACGGAGTCGGGCGGCAGGCGCGTCAAGCATTCGATTCATTTCGACGCCGACACGGTCCGCTTTCCCGACGAAGCGCTGCTCGCCCGGCTGCACAGCGATATCGACCCGCCGCTCGCGGCATTTGCGCCCGACGACGCACGGCGCACGAACCTCGGCCTGTACCGTCTCTATCTGACCGCGCATTTTCGCGACCATCCGGCCGTCCGCCGCGACATGCCTGTCGTGATTCGCCAGGTGCAATCAAGTCAGCCCGTCGTCGCGCTGGAGATCTTTCTCTACCTCGACGAAACCAACTGGGAGCCGTACGAAAACCTGCAGTCGGACATGCTGGACCATGCTTATGGGCTCGTGCCGCTGTTCGGCTTGCGCTGCTGGCAACAGCAATGCCAGTCAGCGCGGCAACCTTAGCGGCGGGTGCAATCGCGGGCATAGCGTCTCGGGGCGTTCCAACCCGCGGCCGGACCACGGGAATGTCGGCTTGAGGAAAGCCGCCTCGGGCTGGCACTAGTTCAGCCCGGCATCTACACTTATTCCATACCTTGGCTGATGATGCCAACGACTGCGCCGAACAGGCGACGCAGGTATTGCCGCGCCTCTTCACTGACAAGAATAATCAACGGCGATCCGGCGCGGACAGGAGACACCGACATGAACGGCTATCAGGTCACCTTCTTCACCCAACAGGATCGCCGCCATCACGGCAAGCCGCTGGCCGATTGGCTCGTCCATCTTGCGGGGGAACTCGGTCTGCGCGGTGCGACCGTGATACCGGGCTGCGAAGGCGTCGGCCAGCATCACCGCATTCACTCGGCGCACTTCTTCGAGTTGGCGGACCAGCCTTTGTCCGTCGTGATGGCGATGACGAGCGACGAAGCCGATCGATTATTCGACCGGCTGCGCGCCGATGGTGTGCATCTGTTCTACGTCAAGACGCCTGTCGAGTTCGGGGTCATCGGGAACGACAACGGGAGCACTGCGAAGTCTTAGCAATACGATTGCGTGCGCAAACTCCGCGAGGTTCGACGCGCCCAACTCTCGTTGCCGACCCGACGTGCATCGCCGGGCGGCGCGTTCAATAAGCGTCCATCGGCGCCGCAAAGCCGCCGGCTTCGTTCGTCTTTGCTTCCGGCTCGCCGAGATACGGGCGATCGGGGCGAATCCAGTGCGCGGCAATCGGCCCAAGCACGAGAAAGAACATCGACAGTGCAAACACCGGCTGCCATGAATGCATCGTATCGACCAGCCAGCCGACGAGCGGCGGCGATACCGATGCCGCAATGCCGAGCCCCGTGTTCATGATGCTGCTCGAAGTCGCCGCGTGATTGGGCGCGAGATCCATTGCGACGGCCCACAGCGGCGCGGTCACCAGTTCGGATAGAAACAGCGCGGCAGCCAGCGAGAGGGCGGCGAGTGTCGACGACGTGTGCAGGAACATCGGCACGAAGAACACGATCGGCGCGAGAAAACCAATGGTAATCAGCGTTTGACGTGAGCGGCGAATGTTGCCGGTCTTCTTGAGCATCAGATCGCTGAGTGAACCACCGAGCGTGGTGCCGACCACACCGCTCAAGAAAATCCCCGAGCTGAAGATGGCCGAATGCCGGATATTCAGGTGATACGCCTGCGCGAAGAACGACGGCATCCAGTTCAGAAAGAACCACAGAATCCAGCCGTGACAGAAGCTCACGACGGTAGCCGGCCACAGTGCGCGCAGCAGCGGCGGCCAGCGCATCGGCACGCGTGTCTTGCCGAGTTTCGCGGGGAGTCGCGCAATGTCCTGGGGCGTGATACCCGGATGATCGGCGGGATTGTCGCGGTAATACCAGACCCACAGTACGACCCACGCCAGACTCGCCGCACCGAGCACGATAAACGCGATGTGCCACGAAAACGCGGTGATCAGGCCGGCGACGAGAATCGGCGTCGAGGCGTTGCCGAGCCGCGCGCAGGCATGCGTGATGCCTTGTGAAAAGCCGCGCCGCTCGGGTTCCATCCATGCAGTCAGCGCGCGGGCCGATGCCGGCACGATCGGGCTTTCACCCAACCCGACGACGAAGCGCGCGAGCAGCAACGTCCCCAGCCCGCCGGCAAAGCCGGTGAGGAGTGTGCCGAGCCCCCACAGCACGCCGCATACCGCGAGCATCTTGCGGGCGCCGAGACGGTCGCCGATAAAGCCGCCTGGAATCATCGCGAGCGCGTAGGTCAGCGCAAAGGCGGAGAACACGATGCCAAGCTGCGAGTTGCTCAGATGCAGATCGCGACGGATCGCGAGAGCCGCGGTCGAAATATTGGTGCGGTCCACATACATCAGGAACGACATGATGCACAGGACAATCAGTACGCCTGTCGTCGCGGAAAAGCGGTTGCGGCGGCGGATCGATTCCATCGTGTCTCCTCCTTGCGACCACGCAACGGCACGTGCCGTTGCGTCTCGTGTCGCGGCGCCGCGGGAATCGCCCCACGTCGCCGTACGTCGAACAGTTCGCTATGAATTGGTGTGATGCGAACTGAAACGCGAACTTGAACCTACTTATTCGAGTACTTCGCCGTGTACGCCGGCGGCGAGCGTCTGCTTTTCCCAGCGTTGCATCGGCACGACTTCGGCGACCGGACCGTTCGGCGAACGGAACTTGACCGGCAGATGACCCGGCGCCGTCAGGATCTCGCCGCCGTTTTCCTTGATCTGCGCGATGAATGCGTCGAGGTCTTCCACTTCCATGCCGATGTGGTGAATGCACGGCGCCGGGCCGGCGAAATCGGCTTCATCGGAGTCCGACTTCTCATAGTGAATCAGCGTCAGGTCCATGTAACCGTCGGTCAGGTGATGCGAAATGTGATCGCCGTTCTTGCCCTTGCGACGCACCGTGTTCACGTGCTTGTAGCCGAACACGTTCTCATAGAACGCGCGTTCCTTCTCGACGTCTTCAACCTTGAATGCAATGTGCTTGATGAAATTCGGCATGGGTCATCTCCTCTGATGTAAGCGCGCGTGGTTGCGCGATGAAGATCAGTCTAAGACGACATGTCGCCTCAGTCAATCGAATCATTCGAATGATTCGAATTAATGGATAGGTTCGGGTCGATGCCGATTGTCTCCGGTTATCGGGCTCGGTAGCGGCATGGCGCCGATCACGGTCACGCACGCGGGTGTCGATCCTGTATCCTTCCGGAATTCGCCGTGCAGGCCGCGAATCGGACCGGAGGCAGCGCATGAAATGTGTGCGTCTCGCGGCCATCTCAGCGCGGAACGGGCGGCATTTTCCGATTCCTTTTCTTCACTCTGACACTGACCTGAATGCCAGGACTTCGTACTCCGGGAGAGCAACCGCTCTATGAAATCGTCCGCGCCCGCATTCTCGAGCGCCTTCGTACCGGCCAATGGACGGCCGGCGACAAGATCCCGACGGAGCCGCAACTGGCCGAGGAATTCGGCGTCGGCATCGGCACGATCCGCCGCGCGGTCGAAGAACTGGTGGCCGAGCGCCTGCTGATTCGCCGGGCAGGGCGTGGCACGATTGTCGCGAAGTTCGCCGACGAACATGCGTTCGACCACTACTTCAGCTTCGTCGATACAGACGGCGAATTAATGAAGGTCACCGCGCGCCTGCTGCGCTTCGGCAAGGAGCGCGCGAGCCCGGCGCTTGCCGCGACGCTCAAGCTCGCTCGCGGCGCACGGCTTGCCACCGCCGACAATCTTCGGTTGCATGACGACGTGCCTGTCATGCTGGATCGTTTGTGGTTTCCGCTCGACGTGTTCCCGGATCTCGAACCCGGCATTTTCGAAGCACGGCGCGGTTCCATCTATGGCTTTTACCAGGAGCACTTCGGGATTTCGGTGGTGCGCGTGGTGGAAGATCTGGGCGGCGCAATTGCCGACGAAGAGGTGGCGCGCGCGCTGAATATCGAAGTCGGTGCGCCGGTGTTGCGCATCGAGCGCACGGCTTACACGTTCAAGGACCAGCCGGTCGAATTTCGCGTGCGCTATGTCGATTCGAGCCGTTGTTCGTATCGGAACGTGCGCGGCTTGCAGGATTGAGCGGTGTGCATCGACGGCGGAGAGGGCGGTGCGCCTGAGCAACTGCTCGGAAGCGGCAACCGCGTCCACCGCGCGCCTGAAAAACGCGGCACGTCATCAACGAACGACGCCCATAAATCAGGACGTCGTTCGCATCGATCAGTCTATTGCCGGAACTGCGCGATCGCGCCGAGCGCCGGCTCATTGAATACCGTCTCGCACCACACGCGCGCCTCGTCGGCGAGTGCGATGCTCCAGCCGCCGTGCTGCGCGTTGTCGGTGAATTTGGCCGCGAGTTCGGCGCGCGACAGCGGCTCACGCGCGCCGCCGCGCATATGCGGCTGGCGCACTTCCTGAAAGGTACCGTCGTTGAGCGTCGCGCGCAGATGGCCGGTGAAATTGCTCGGGTACTCGTTGTCCGGATCGATCACATAGCGGATCTTGCCGGCCAGCGCGAGCACCGCCGGATCGTGAATGCGCGCTTCGGTGAACTGGCTGAAGCCCGCCTTGCGATCGAAGAAACCCACCGCCATGCAGAACGGTGTGCTGAACTTGGCGGCGTAAGCGGTCGGCGGCCGATGCTTGACCGCGAGGTCTTCCCACAGCCGATGCACCGTGCCTTCGCCCACTTCACACACGATGTCGCGAATCTGATCCGCCTGCACGCCGCGCTCCGCGAGGGCGATCGCACAATCGATATACGGTTGGGTCATCGTGCCGCACGCATAGGGCTTGAACGCGATCGTCTCCATGATCCACGACTTGCCGAGCGTCTCGAGCACCGGCGAGAAATCCGGCGCGCGCGACGGTGCGAACGCCTTGAAGAAACCGTGCTTGCCTTCGAGTACCGTACGCGGGCCGTCGAAGCCGCCGCGCGCCATCAGCGCCGCGCGAATGCCCGACTGCGCGGCCCATCCGGCGTGCATCCGCTTGGTCGAGGTGCCTTCGGCCAGATACTCGATGATCCCCGCCGCCATGCTGCCCGCGATACCGAGCGCCGAGGTGGCCTGCTGCGGATTCAGGCGTAACGCACTTGCGACGCCGCCCGCTGCCGCGAGTGCACCGATCACGGCTGTCGGATGAAAGCCTGCCGTATGAATAGCGCGCGGCGCGACGAGACTCAAGCGGCACATCAACTCCGTGCCGACCGCGATGCCACGCAGCAACGCTTCGCCACCAAGACCTTCACGTTCGCACGCTGCCAGCACCGCGGGCACGACCACTGCGCCCGAGTGCACCGGACCGCCCTCGAATGTATCGTCGTAATCTTCGCCGTGCGCGGCGGTGCCGTTGATCAGCGCCGCGTCGAATGCACTGAAGCTGCCTGCGTGGCCGAGCGCTGTGCAGGCGCCGCCTGCGTCGGTGGCTTGCAGCGTCGCGCGGATATACGATTCGTCGCGCCCGGCGATGCACAGACCCGTCACATCGAGCAGCAACAGACGGGCGATTTCGACGGTCTGTGCAGGCAGTGCCGACGCGTGCACGTCCGCAATCCAGGCGCCGAGTTTTTCGCCAACGATTCCGTGTCCTTCTGGTTTTTCAACGCTCATACGGGTGACCACTCCGAGTCGGTAATGAAATGCGTGCGCCGCCGTGTTGCGCGCGTGCCGGGCGTTTCGGGCGCGCGCTGAGGCTTAGTGCGGACCTTCGGCGACGGTGGCTCGCGCCGTCTTGCCGGCGGCGTCACCTGCCGCGGCTGCGGGGGCTGCGTCTTCCGCGCTATGCGCGGCGATCGCGCGCTGGAAGCCCGCCTGCACGTGCTGGCGCATCGCCGTCGCGACGGCTTCGGGATCGCGGCTCGCGAGCGCGTCGAGAATCAGGCGATGTTCGGTGTGCGACGCCTGCGAGCTGCCCGCAATCGAAAAACCGCGCCGGCGCAGCAGGTGCATACGGTTGATCGTTTGCCGGTACAGACCGAGCATCGTCGCGTTGCCCGACAGTTCGACCAGCCGGTCGTGAAAGGCGATATTCAGCGTGAAGTAATTGTTCAGCTCGCCGTGGATCGAACTGGCTTCGAGCTGATCGAGCATTGCGTGCAGTTCCTGCAACTGCGTGTCGGTGATCTTCGATGCGAGCCGGCGACCGGCCATCTCGTCGAGGCCGGCGCGCACTTCATAGAGTTCGGCGGCTTCGTCGTCGGAAATCTCGCGGATGTAGACGCCGCGATTCTTTTCGAGCCACACGAGACCCGCTTCCTCGAGCGCGCGAAACGCTTCGCGCACCGGACTGCGGCTGATCTTCAGATGGTCGGCGAGATCCATCTCATTGAGTTTCATGCCGGCCTCGAGCTCACCCGTCTTGATGCGACGGAGAATTTCCTCTTGCACGAGACCGGACAGCGTGACGGAGCGAAGCAACTCGAGCGAAGTGGTGGGGCGGGGCATAGACAGACCTGTTTTGGGAAAGCTGGCAGTGTACAACGCACATTGCGTCTTGAAGATTGTCGACAACATACTATCCACAACGCAGGCGCGCAACTAGAATTTGCCATGATTTGCGTATTGTCGACAATATGTACAATGCGATCTCGTACCCTGGCGATTCCCTGTTCACGGCCTCACTATCCTTTACGATCCGATGACCCAAGCCGATCGCGTCACCCAAACTCTCGCGCGCTACCTCGTCAACGCGCGTGCCGACAGCCTGCCGCAAGCCGTGCGCGACCATGCGGTGCGTACTTTCGTCAACTGGATGGGCTGTGCGGTCGGCGCGTCGCGGCATGAAGCGGTCGAGATCGCGATGGCGGCGCTCGCACCGTTCGGCGGCCCGGCGCAGGCGACGGTGCTCGGCCGCACGGAGAAGGTCGACGTGCTGAGCGCCGCGCTCTTCAACGGCATCAGCTCGCACGTGTTCGACTTCGACGACACGCATCTGAAGACCGTGATCCATCCGGCGGGCCCGGTGGCGTCGGCGATTCTTGCGCTGGCCGAGTATCGGCCGGTCAGCGGCAAGGAGTTCATTCTCGCGCTGACGCTCGGCATCGAAACCGAATGCCGGATCGGCAATGCGGTCTACCCGAACCACTACGACATCGGCTGGCACATTACGGGCACGGCGGGTGTGTTCGGCGCGGCCGCCGCGGCGGGCAAGCTGCTCGGGCTCGACGAACAGCAGATGATCTGGGCGCTCGGTCTCGCGGCGACGCAGCCGGTCGGCCTGCGTGAGATGTTCGGCACGATGACCAAGAGCTTCCATCCGGGACGCGCGGCGCAGAACGGCCTCGTGTCGGCGTTGCTGGCGGCGCGCGGCTACACGAGTTCGCAGCAGGGCATCGAAGCAAAACGCGGCTGGGCGAACGTGACGAGCACGCATCGCAACTACGCGGAAATCACGGACGGGCTCGGCGAACGTCATGAAAGTCTGCTGAACTCGTATAAGCCGTTTGCGTGCGGCATCGTGATCCATCCGGCAATTGACGGCTGTATCCAGTTGCGCAACGAACATGGGTTGAAGGCGGACGCGATTGCGTCGGTGCAGTTGAAGGTGCATCCGCTGGTCCTCGAACTGACCGGCAAACGCACGCCGCAGACCGGGCTCGACGGCAAGTTCAGCGTCTATCACTCCGCGGCGGTGGCGATCATCGACGGTCGCGCCGGCGAGCATCAGTACAGCGACGCGGCCGTTCATGACGCCACGACAGTGCGGCTGCGCGACAAGGTCACCGCCGAGATCGATCCCACGATGCCGGCCGACGCCGTTCACATCACGGTCACGCTGACCAATGGCGAGCGGCTCGAGAAACATGTGGAGCACGCCATCGGCAGCATCGATCGGCCGATGAGCAATGCCGAGCTGGCCGCCAAGTTTACCGATCTGGTCGAACCGATTCTGGGCGGCGCGCACGCCGCGAAGCTGCTGGAAGCGGGATGGCAGATGGAGTCGCTGGACAACATCGCAACGCTGGCGGAGCTGGCGCGTCCGGTCGAGAAGACGTCGTAAAACGGCGCTCACGTGCAGTACCGATGAGGTGCGCCTCGTGCAAGCATGGACGCGCGTCATCGATAACATTGTCGACATAACACAAGCCGCGATACCCAAAAACGCGGCGGACCGTGGATTCAGGAGACGAGATGTCGAGTTCCGTCGGTGTGGCAGTCGCAGTAGCGCGTCCGTATCGCGTCTTTATCGCCACATGGGCGGGCTGGATGCTGGACGGCTTCGACAACGCCATCTACATCTACGTGATCGTGCCCGCCTTGACCGAGTTGCTGCCGAAAAGCGGCTTCGTGGCCGATCACGCGCATATCGCGCGGCTCGGCGGGTTGATGTTCAGCCTCTTCATGCTCGGCTGGGCCTGCTCGATGTTCTGGGGCTGGTGCGCGGATCGCTTCGGCCGCGTGCCGACCATGTGCGCGACCATTCTCATCTATTCGATTTTTACCGGCGCCTGCGGGCTCGCGCCGGGCATCGTGTCGTTCGCGATCTTCCGTTTTCTGACGGGCTTCGGCATCGGCGGCGAGTGGGCCGCGGGAGCGCCGTTGTTGCAGGAGTCGGTGCCGGAGCATTTGCGTGAACGCCTATCGGGATGGCTGCATACCGGCACGCCGATCGGTTTTCTGTTGGCGTCCGCCGCCGCGCTGGTGATTCTGCCGCTGGGCGGCTGGCGCGTTCTGTTTCTGATCGGCAGCGCACCCGCGTTGCTGACGATCTGGCTGCGCCTCGGCGTGCCGGAGTCGCGCCGTTGGCAAGAGCAGCGGCGCGCACAGGGGCCGCGTGCGCGCGTCAGCGATCTGTTCGCTTCCGGCATGGCGCGCACCACCTGGTCCGCAGCATTGATGATGACGTGCCTGATCTTCGGGCTGTGGTCGTCCACATTCTGGATTCCGACGCTCGTGATTACCTGGCAGCGCGCGGGCGGCGCATCCGTTGCCGATGCGCAGTATCTCGGCTCGCTGAGCGGCCTGATCCTGAGCGTCGGTACGCTCGCGGGATGCGTCGCGATGCCGTGGATCGTGCGCTGGATTCCGCGCCGCAAATCGGTCGCCAGCGTGTTCTTCTCCGGCGCCCTGATCTGCAATGTCACGTCGTACTTCGGCATTGTGGTGTTGCTGAAAAGTCTGCCGCTATTCCTGATCACGCTGCCGCTGCTCGGCTTCTTCACGAGCGGCGTGTTTTCGCTGTTCACGATTTGGCTGCCCGAAATGTTTCCGACGATGCAGCGCGCGCTCGGTTCCGGATTCGCCTTCAGCTTCGGCCGCGTGCTTGGGGCGGCGGGGCCGTCGATTGTCGGCGCGCTCGCGGCGATGTTCGGTTCCTATCCGCTCGCGATCACGGCAGTCTCGCTGATCTATCTGGTCGGTCTGTTCTGCGTGAAGTGGGCGCCGGAAACCGCGCATCGGGCACTGCAGAGATGATCAAACGTATTCCGAATGATGTGCGTCGCGCGCCGCAGGGCGTCGGCGGCAATCGAAACTGAAGGAGCAAACCATGCATCACGGTCACAGTCGCGGTCACGGGCAGGGCGGTTCAAGATGAAAGCGAAAGCAGGCATGTTTACCGGCACCACAGGCAGAGTGTTCATGCTCATCTGCGCGATGTATTTCATCGAATACGTCGACCGGGTCAATCTTTCCATCGCGGCGCCGCTGCTGAAGTCGGAGATGCATCTGTCGAACACGCAGCTCGGCATTGCACTCTCGGCGTTCGGCTATTGCTATGCGATCTTCCAGGTCATCAACGGTTATCTGGGCGACAAGATCGGACCTCGCCGGATGCTGGCGTTCTCGGGCATCCTATGGACGCTCGGCACGCTCGCGACCGGTGTGACCGGCGGCCTCGCGACGCTGGTGCTCTCGCGCGCACTGGTCGGTCTCGGCGAAGCCGGCACGATTCCGAACGCCACGCGCGCGATGGCCAACTGGGTTCCGCTGGTCAAACGTGGCTTCGCACAGGGCTTCACGCACTCGGCCGCGCGCCTCGCGGCCACCGTCACGCCGCCGTTGCTCGTGCTGATGATTCCGCTGCTCGGCTGGCGAGGCGCGTTTGTCGCGCTGGGCTGCGTCAGCGCGATCTGGGTGGTCGTATGGGCGCTGTATTTCCGCGACGATCCGCGCACGCATCCGTCGATCACCGCCGCCGAAGTCGATACGTTGCCGCCGTATGCCGGCCCGCGCCATCGCACGGCGGTGCCGTGGTGGCCGCTGATCCGGCGCATCATGCCGGTCACGCTGGTGTTCTTCTGCCACGCGTGGACGCTGTGGCTGTATCTGAGCTGGCTGCCGAGTTTCTTCGTCGGCGTGTACGGCATCGACTTGAAGAGCACGGCGCTGTTTACGTCGGGCGTGTTTCTCGCCGGCGTGGTCGGCGATACGGCGGGCGGCCTGCTGACCGACGCGATTTATCGACGCACCGGCAATCTGAATACGGCGCGGCGCAACGTGATCATCATCGGTTTCGCGGGCTCGCTGCTGTTTCTCTCGTGCGTGCTGTTCGTGCGGGACCGGACCTTGATCGCGCTGTGTCTGGCCGCGGCACTGTTCTGCCTTGAATCGACCGAAGGCCCGATCTGGGCCGTGCCGATGGATGTCGCGCCGGCCTTTGCGGGTGTCGCTAGCGGCTTCATCAGCACGGCGGCCGGTCTTGCGGCGGTGGTGTCGCCGGTCGCGTTCGGCCTCATTACCGACATGACGGGCAGCTATCGTCTGCCGTTCGTGATGTCCATTGCGCTGTTGCTGGTCGGCATTGCGTTGTCGTTCTGGATTCGTCCCGACCGGCCGCTGCAAGCCACCGCGCAACCCACGCTATCAACGAAATCACTGGGAGTGCATTCATGAAAGGAGAAGTCAACGGCGTCGCGGTCGTCACCGGGGCGGCGCGCAATATCGGCCGCGAGATCGCACTGCAACTCGCGGCAGCGGGCAATGCGGTGCTCGTCAACGCGCGCAGTTCCGCCGCCGAGGCCGCCGAAGTCGTGCGCGCGATCGAGGCCGCGGGCGGCCGCGCGGCCGCGCATCTGGCCGACGTCAGCGAACCGGCGGGTGCGCAAAGTCTGATGGAAGCGGCGATTCACCATTTCGGGCAGATCGACATTCTCGTCAACAACGCCGCGGTGCGTCGCGAAGTGCCGTTCGCGGAGCTGGATTACGCACGTTGGCGCGAGGTGATGTCGGTGATTCTCGACGGCGCGTATCTGTGCGCGCACGCGGCGTTGCCCCATTTGCGGCAATCGAAGGCCGGCGCGATCGTCAATATCGGCGGCATGTCCGCGCATGGGGGCTCGGCGGGGCGCGCGCACGTGATCGCCGCGAAAGCGGGCCTCGTCGGTTTGACGCGCGCACTGGCGCACGATCTGGGTCCGGACGGCATCACCGTCAATTGCGTGGTGCCCGGCTTGATCGCGACCGTGCGCGGCGGCGCGGCGGGCAATACCGAACCCGCGCATCACGCTGAGCGCACTACCTTACTTGGCCGGCGCGGCCAGCCCGACGAGGTCGCAAGCCTCGTGCAGTTTCTGTGCGGCCCGACAGCACGCTATCTCACGGGCCAGGCGATTCATGCGAACGGCGGCGCTTTTCTAGGCTGATCGTAGCCGCGGCGGCGCGGCAGACAACATCTGCGCGCCGCTGCCGACCAGTTTCAAGTCGGACTCGCTATTGCGGGTTTCGCAGGAGGATTGCTTATGCGGTGAAGACATCGAATTAGTTAGTATTACAGAGTGAAATGTTTAAGGCACAAATAAATTATGACTTGGCGGAGATGACAGAATGAGAAAGTCGCTTTTTGCATTATCGATATTGGGGACCTTTGCTGGAACCGTTCACGCGCAGAGCTCGGTCACGCTGTACGGCATTGTCGACGAAGGCGTGTTGATCAACACCAACGCGAAGAACGTGGTGAACGGCAAGAACGTGGGCGGCCGGCAATTTTCGGTCGATTCCAACGCGGGCACGCAGGGCAGTCGCTGGGGCATCCGCGGCGCGGAAGATCTGGGCGGCGGCCTGAGGGCGATCTTCGTGCTGGAGTCGGGCATCAACGTCAGCACGGGCGCGTTCGGACAAGGCGGCACCGCATTCGGCCGGCAAGCCTACGTGGGCCTCGCCAGCCGTTCGTTTGGCTCGGTGACGTTGGGCCGTCAGTACGACAGCATCAACGACTATGTCGGCAACTACGGCTTTGCCGCGGCGTATGGCGGATCGACGACGGAACATCCGGGCGACCTCGACAACGTCAACCACACGTTCCGCGCGAACAACACGATCAAATACGCGAGCCCCAATTTCAATGGCCTGACGTTCGGCGGCACGGTGAGTCTGGGCGGCGTAGCGGGCGAGATTTCGCAGTCGAGCGGGTACAGCCTCGGTGCGAATTATGGACACGGCCCGTTCGGGATTGCGGTCGCCTATGAACTGTTCAAGAATCCATCCGCGCTGGGCTCGATTCTGAACAGCAACGCTAGCCCCACGACGTTCAACTCGCTGAATTCGGGCTATCTCGGCACGAAGCCTGCCAACTCGCTGCAAATCATCACCACGGGCGGCTCATATGATTTCGGCCCAGCAAAGATTGGCGCGGTGTATTCGAATACCAAGTACATGAACATCGGCGCATTCGGTGGCGCGACCGCGACGTTCAACAGCTACGAGTTGAACGCGCTCTATCGCGTCACGCCGGCGCTGTTCTTGTCGGGCGAGTACAACTATACGAAGGGCAACGCGGTGAAGGGCGACATCGGCGACCAAAAGTACAACCAGTTCTCGTTGCTGCTCGACTACGTGCTCTCCAAGCGTACCGATGTCTATCTCCTCGGCACCTTCCAGACCGCGAGCGGCACGAGCTCCACTGGCGCTGCGGCGGTTGCGGATATCGGCAGTCTCGGCGATTCGTCGAATAATCATCAGGCCGTGGCGCGCGTCGCGATTCATCACAAGTTCTAAGAGCTCTGTTTTACATGCGCAAAGCCCAGGGCATCGAGCGATGCCCTGGGCTTCATTCATGCATTCAAGCCTCGCGCGCTAACACTTCACGTCAACGCTGCCAGGTTATTTCGCGCTGATCGCGACGCCGCGAACCTTGGCAACTTCACCAGCAGTGACAGCGGCTGCGCGATTTCCCCAACTGCTTCGCACAAAGCTCAACAGATCCGCGATCTGCTGATCGGTCAAACGCCAGCCGAAGTCGGGCATGGCAAGCGGCGTCGGCGCGGCTGCGGTGGACGGCATATGCGAGCCGCTCAATACGATATGAATCAGCGATGCCGGATCGCCGCTCAGCACCGATGCATTGCCCCTGAGGCTAGGGAAGGCCGGCATCGCGCCGGTGCCATCCGTGCGGTGACAGGCTGCGCAATTGTCCAGATAGAGATGCGCGCCGGTCGAATCGATGTGACCGGCTCTGAGCGCGACAGCCGTCTGATCCGCGCGACCGCTTTGCTGCGCGGCCGGCGGCGTCGCGCCCGTTTGCAATGACGGCGACGTCAGATAAGTTGCAATCGCGTTCAAATCTTCGTCGTGCAGATATTGCGTGCTGTCGTTGATGACCTCCGTCATCGGGCCGAATGCCGCGCCGTCGTGCATACGCCCACTGCGTAGATAGGCGACAAGATCGGCCTTGCTCCATACCTTATCGCTGGTCGATGTTTGCGCCATGTGACCACGCAGGTTCGGTGCATACCAGCCAGCCAGCGTATTGCCGGACAGGAACGCGGTATTGTCCTTGTCGTCGAGTACGCTCTCCTGCCCGAGCATGCCGTGCGGCGTGTGACATGCGCCGCAGTGCGCGAGCCCTTGCACCAGATACGCGCCGCGATTCCATTCGACACTCTGGTGCGGATCGGCTTGATAAGGCAGTGGGTCATGCGCATACAAACGATCCCACACTGTCATCAGCGTGCGAACGTTGAATGGAAAGCGCAGTTCGGACGCGCGATTCGGCTGCCCGACGGGTTTGACGCCTTGCGTGAAGTAGCGATAGAGCGCATGCATATCGCTATCGTCGATCTTCGCGTACGACGGATACGGCATTGCCGGATACAGACGATGACCGTCTTTGGCTATGCCTTGGCGCAACGCCTTGGCGAAGTCGTCATAGCTATAGCCGCCGATGCCAGTCGATGCGTCCGGTGTGATGTTGGTCGAATAGAGCGTGCCGAAGGGCGTCGCGAGCGGCAGCCCGCCCGCGAACGGTTGCGCCTTGTTCGCCGTGTGGCACGCCGCACAATCTCCGACTTTCGCGAGATAAGCGCCTTTGGCTAGCTGCGCGTCGACGGTTACTGGCGTGGGCGTGGCATTCAAAGTTTGCGCGTTCGCACCGCTGCCGGGCGCGCCACTGCACATCAGCGCAAACACGGGGATCAGGTACTGCCTCAAGCGATCGAAAGTGATTTTCATGACGGTCGCTCACGCCTGAACCAGAGGGCCGGGATTCTTCAGATACGTCTCGCGTATTGCCTTCGCCGCGTAGTACGTCATGGCGCCGATGGTGCCGGTTGGATTGATGCCGAGATTTTGCGGGAACGAACAGGCGCCGGTCACGAACACATTCGGAACGTCCCACGACTGAAGGTATTTATTCACCACGCTGTTGTCCGGCCGGTTGCCCGCGATCGCCCCACCGGTCGTATGCGTGCTCTGATACGGCCCGACGTCGAAGTGATCGCCCGGCTTGCCCGCGTTGATCGCAACCGATTGCGGTTTCGGATTCATCGCGCGCGCGACATCGGCGGCTTTGTGGCTGACGAACTGGGTCATGCGGCCTTCGTTGTCTTTCCAGTCGAACGTCATGCGCAATAGCGGCAGGCCGTATGCATCCTTGTAAGTCGGATCGAGGTCGAGATAGTTGTCGCGGTACGACATCACCGAGCCTTGCGTGGAGATGGCGAACGAATGCAGATAGTGGTCCTTCACGGCCTTTTTCCAGCCGGAGCCCCACTTCGGCGTGCCGGGCGGCACCAGTGCCTGCGCGATCGGGCGGCCGCCCGTCACGGTCGCAAAGGTAATCGCGCCACCGACGAAGTTCAGCGGACCGTGATCGAAGTTGTCGGCATTGAAATCGTCGTAGACGACGCCGCCCGCTCCCGAACCGATGAACGGATTGATCGCCACGTCCTTGTCGAAGAAGACCTGAATCTTGCTGTTCTTCTGGTACGCGTAGTTCTTGCCGACAGTGCCTTCGCCGGTGGCGGGATCGTATGGCTTGCCGATCCCCGACAGCAACAGCAGACGCACGTTGTGCATCTGGTACGCGCACAGCGCGACGATATCCGCGGGCTGCTCGACGGTACGACCTTGAGCGTCGATATAGGTGACGCCCGTCGCGCGCTTGCCGGTCGCATCGAGATTGACCTTGACGACCGCCGAGCGGTCGCGCAATTCGAAGTTCGGCTTTCTCGCAAGCGCCGGGAGAATGCAGGTCTGCGGCGATGCTTTGGAAAACATGTAGCAGCCGAACAGTTCGCAATAGCCGCAGAAGTTGCACGGGCCTAGCTGCATGCCATACGGGTTCGTGTACGCCTTGGAAGCAATCGACGCAGGCGTCGGATACGGGTGGAAGCCCACTTCGCGCGCGGCCTGCTCGAACAGCATCGACGGATACGCAGTGGGCAAGGGCGGCAATGCGTAATCGCGTGAACGCGAAGCTTCGAATGGATTGCCACCACTGATCGGCTGACCGTTGACGTTACCCGCCCTGCCCGAAGTGCCGGCGACATATTCGAAGCGGTCGTAGAACGGCTCGAGTTCGGCGGCGCTGACGGGCCAGTCCTGAATCGTCATGTCGTTGGGTATGAAGCTCTTGCCGTAGCGCTGTTCGTAGTGGCTGCGCAGTTTCAGTTCGGCATCGGTTGCACGATAGGTGAAGCCGTTCCAGTGCACGCCCGAGCCGCCGACGCCGTCGCCGAACAGAAAGGCGCCGTACTGGCGCAGCGGCAACGCGACTTCCTGCGCCTGGCGGCGGATCGTGACGGTCTCGTGCGCGAGGCTTTGCATCAGCTTGAAGCGCTGCACGTAGGTCAGTTCGTCGGCGACCTTCGGATACGCGAAGTCGGGATACGTATCGCGGTTTTCGCCGCGTTCCAGGCCGACCACGGTGAGGCCGGCGTCCGCCAGTTCGATCGCCATGATCGAACCCGACCAGCCCATGCCGACGACCACCGCGTCCACTTTGGGTTTACTGATGTTCGCCATGTGTCTCCTCCTGGCGTGTGTTTTATCTAATGCTGCTGTGCGCGTTGCTGGATGAAGGCGGCGGCTATGCCTTGCCTTCGATCGTTACGGTTCCGAGCGGATACACTTTGCCGGGTTGCGCGACCCAGTCGAGATAGTCGGCGCGCGCGCCGGGAAAACCGATCATGGTCCAGCTCGCGGCGTGCTTGTTGCCGCCATGAATCGGATCGGAGAAATAGCCTTCTTTGGTGTTCTGCCACAGCAACGCGATGAAATGACCGGCCGAGGTTTGCTCGAATTTGACCTTGCGGCTATCCATGCCATGCAGCAACGTGTCCTGTTGCGCGGTCGTCAATTGCACAAACGGCTTGCCGCCGAAGTGCGCCTTGCAATAGGCGTCGAGCGCCGCGATTCCGGTACGGTATAGGTCGCGAGGGGTCATGGGACTTTGATAGCCGGCGAGCGGCGTGGCATCGGGATGAAACGGGCCATGCATATACCACGCTGCCGCATGACCGAACGCGCCTTCCATCTGCCGGTCGATGAACGCCGCGACGTCGAGTTCGAGCGCGCCCGGACCTTCGGCATCGGTGGGAATCAGGCGGTCGATCGCGGCTTGCAGCACGCTCCACTCGTCGGGCTTGAAGAACTTCGGCTGGTACGGTTTCGCGCTAGAACCGTCGGTTCCAGCGGTGGCTGACGTTGACGCCGATGCCGATGCCGTCACGCCGCCGGGCCGATCACACGCAGCAAGGCCGCCCGCCACCGGCAACACCGCGACGCTTTTGATCAGGAACCGGCGCCGCGATGATGCTTTGGGAGGCACTGCTGACGCGGCGGCGGGTTTATCGTCCATGATGAACTTCTCCGTGCATTAAAAAGGCATCCTGATCGATCTGGCTTGAGAGCAAGATGGTCGACCAGCGTAAGCGCCGCGAAACGGCGCCCCCCGTCTTTACTTCAACGCGTCCGCGCCTGCCTTGCAGATATCCGCATCCTGGTCGCCGCTGCCGCCGCTGCATCCGATCGCGCCCACGATCTTGCCGCCCATCACGAGCGGATAGCCGCCGGGAGAAGCGGCCAACGAAGGATCGAGCGTCGCGGAATAGGTGTGGCCGGTTTCGAAGGCGTTATAGAACGTGCGCGTATCGCGACGAAAGCGCGCGGCGGTCGCGGCTTTGCGCAGCGCGATTTTCGGCGACGCGTTCTGCGTGTTGTCCATCTTGGCGAACGCGACGAGTTCTCCGCTCGGATCGGTCACGGCAATGGCTTCGGGCCAGCCGTGCCGCGCGGCTTCAGCTTCGGCGGCTTCGAGCGCCTGGTTGGCGTTCTGCAGGCTGATCGGCATGCCGTATGGAATATCGAACGGCGAGTGCGCCGGCAGGCCACCAGCCGACGGTTGCGACGCGGGCGTCTGCGCGATGGCGTTCGTGCCGCTCAGTGCCGCGCACAGCGAGAACAGCGCGGACAACGAGGCTTGGATGATTCGCTTGCTGGTCATATTGGATTCCCCTGTGTGGCCGATAAAAAGCGTCGAGCATTGGCGGTCGGTGACAGCTTCGCCCGATGCGTCAAACACATCGGGCGAAGCGCATCACGTTCAGTCGACCGAAGTCCAGCGCGTACCCAGCGCTTCCGTAATGGCGGCGGTGTCGAAGCGATACGCCATCAGCGCAGCGAAGCCGCGCCGTCCGTCGATCGACGCAGCCGCACTCGTGAAGCCATGCTTCGCGATCATCGCGGCTTCGAGCGCGTCCGCTGCGGCCTTGCCGATCTCGATCGCTTCCATCGCGTGGTCCGCGTTGTGCGCGAGTCCCGCGGCCTGGGTTGCGGCGACGCCGAGCGCATGACGTGTATGCACTTCGTCGAGACGCAGCAGGCGCGAGACCGCCAGCACCGCGCCCAGCAAGCCCACCGAAGACGCCACGTTCCAGCGCACACGGAATTCAGCGCTATCGACCGCGCTGAGAATGCGCGCGGCGGCTTCGATACCGATCGCGGCGGCGGCGATCGCGTCGCTCTCTGAAGAGCCGAGCGTGTCCCCGGCTACGATCACAGCGGCGAGCACCGGCATCGCCGGCGACGCGGCGGCTTGCGTCGCCAGCGACGTGCCGAGAATCCATGCGCGGGTGCGCGAGTCGGTCGCCGCGCTGCCTTGCGATTGCAGCAGGGCGCTGATCTGCTCGGTGGAACGCGTCGCCGGATCGGTGATCAGGCGCGCGTGGGTGAGAGCGTCGCGCGCGGCGTCGAGTGCGGCGTCGGCCGAAGCGGGCAGCGCGGCGATGGCGAAGCCGACGAGCGCGTCGGACACGACGGAATGTTGTGCGGCGTTATGCATGATTCAATTCTCCGGCGGGAGCGCACAGTGCGAAGAGCGCGTCGAGGTTGGCGGCGCTGTCGAGTGTCGCCACGGCGGATGCGAGTTGCGCGGCGGTGCCGTCGCCAAGCAGCGGATCCACGAGCAGACGGACCTTGTTCATCAGCTCGTCGTCGGTCAGCGGACGCGCGAGGCTGCCGCGCGCATGCTCGACGTGATGTTCGACGACCGTGCCGTCCTTCAGCGTCGCCGCGATAAAGACTTCGTCGCGATTGACCGATGCGTCGGGCGCGAGCTTGGTGAGCGCGCGCACCGCCGTCACGTCGTCCTGTACCACGCGTGCGTCTTCGTATTGCGCGAGGCCGACCTGGCCGTCGCACAGTGCGGCGGCCACGCCGTGAATCGCGCTGAAGCGCGCCTGCAGGCCGTCCTTCGGCTGCGGGTTGCCCATCAGTTCGGGCACGAGCGGATGGCAGCGCAGCGTGATCGATTCGATCGACTGCACGTCGTCGATTTGCGGCGCGAGCGCGAGTCCCGCGTCGATCGCCGGATGCGCGACGATGCCGCACGGGTACGGCTTGTACGTGTTGAAAAGCAGTTCCCAGCGCTCGCCGAACGCGCCGTTCATCAGTTCGAAATCGACCTTGGTCGACATCGAATGCGAGTAGCCGCCGGCGGCTTCGAAAATATCGGCGGCGGCGCGCTGGCCGTGCTGCGCGAGACGCGCGGCCGCAATGCCGTTCGCAGCCGCCTTGCCGGGGTGATAGGGCTTGGTCATCGTGCCGAACGCTTCGCGCTGGCCGACGAACATCGAGGCGGCGATCGACACCGCTTGCGTCAACCCCGCTTCGTCGAGACCGAGCAGCAGCGCGGCCGTCACCGCGCAGCCGATCACGCCGCACGTGCCGGTGATGTGCCAACCGCGGTCGTAGTGTTCCGGCGAGATCGAGACGCCGACCCGCAACTGCGCTTCGCAGCCGAGCGTGAAGGCCGTCAGCGCGGCGGCGCCGTTCGGCCGCGTGTCGGGCGCAAGCGCCGTCAGCACGGCGAGCACCGAAGCGGCCGGGTGAATGACGGTCGCGAGATGGGTATCGTCGAAATCGTCGAGATGGCCGGCAAAGCCGGTCGCAAGCGCGGAAAAATGCAGATCGACTTTTTCGCTGCGGCCCGGCACCGGCGCAATTTGCGCCACGCCTAGCTCATGGGCGGCGGCGAGGATCGCGTCGACACCAGGATGCCGCGATGCGCCGATCGAAGTGCCGATCACATTGATCAAAGAACGCCTGGCTTCCTCTGCGACCGGGACCGGCAGCGGACGCTGCGCCAGTGCGAAAAGGCCGTGCGCGAATGCGGCGGCGATGGAACTCATTGAGACAACTCCTCCAGACGAATGCCGTTGGTCTTCGGCCCTAGCAGCCCGACCATCACGACGATCACAAACATGGCTGACGAAATCAGCACGAACACGGCGGGCACGCCCGAATGCTTCAGCAATGCCGCCACCCAGAAACCGACGAAGATCGAACTCAGACGGCTCCAGCTAAAAACGAAACCCACGGCGCGGGCGCGAATCCGGGTCGGATACAGCTCGGCCTGATAGGTGTGAAAGATGCCGATCAGCCAGTTGTTCGCGATGGTCACGGCGCTGCCGAACAGCAGGATCAGCACCGGTTCGCGCACCATGCCGAACAGCACGCCGGCCACCGCGACGACGATCGCGCAGCCGACCAGTTGCCACTTGCGCTGGACGCGCTCGGCGCACGCCATCGCGCCGAGTGCGCCAAGCGGCGTCGCGAACGCGATCACCATCGTGTAGAGCAGCGAATGCGTGATCGTGATGCCCTTCGTGTAGAGCAGCACCGGCACCCACGCACCGAATCCGTACACGCCGAAGGTCTGGAAGAAGTTGAAGAACGACAGCATCACCGTGCGGCTGAAGTAGCGGCCCTTCCACATTTCCGACCATGAACCGCTGTGCTCGCCGGCCGGCGGTTCCGGCGTGTGTTGCGCGGGTGCCTGCAACGCGTGGCCGGTTTCGGCGACCACGCGGGCCTCGATCGCATCGACGATGGCGCGCGCCTCGTCGACACGGCCTTTGCTTTCGAGCCAGCGCGGCGATTCGGGCAGCCCGCGCCGCATGAACCAGATCAGCACGGCGCCCGCTGAGCCGATGATCATCACCCAGCGCCAGCCTTCGAGACCGAGGATGGTGTGCGGCACGAGCAGAAACGACAGCACCGCGACGGTCGGCACGGACGTCAGGATCACGAGGATGCTGAACGCACTGTAGCGGCCGCGCGTGTGATTCGGCGTCAGCTCGGAAATATAAGTGTCGACAGTAATGAGCTGCACGCCGATTCCGAGGCCCGCGACGAAGCGCCAGAGATCCATGGATTCCGGTGAATGCTGGAATGCGGCGGCGAAGGTCGCGACCGAATAGATCAGCATCGCGCAGGTGAACACGGCGCGGCGTCCGAAGCGGTCGGTGAAGCCGCCGAGCGCCACCGTGCCGACGAACATCCCGGCGAAAAACGAGCCGAGAAAGCTGGCGAAGCCGTTGACATCGAACAGGCCCGCCGTGGTGGCGCGGTACAGACCACTGCTGATGAGTCCCAGTGAGATATAGGCCGCCATGAACATTTCATAAAACTCGAACCAGCCGCCGATCGCGATGCGCGCGACGAGGCCGCTGAAATAACGCGTCGGCGGCAGGCGGTCGAGCCGCGCTGAAACGCTGGCTTCGACGCCGGTCCTTCCGGCGATCTCCTTTTCCATGTACATCGCGTCTGTCTCCTGATGGACTGATGTCCTATATTGGTAGTGTCGACACTTTCGCCAAGTGTATGGCGAATCTCAGGTGAATTTCAAGAGATATTCGATAAACTGTGCACACTTGTGGAAATCGGGCAGGGTGCCGTACCGGGCTGGCCGGGCGTCGGTTTGCTAGAATCCGTCCACGCAGCCGGGCGGCACGCCAAGAGATATCGAGGAAGAAAGGGATGGACGAAACTGTCGACACACGCGACGAAGAGGAGCAGGGCGACGCATCGCCGGTCGGGGAGATCGTCGACTGGGTGGCGCGCGGCATCATCGAAGGCCGGCTGCAACCGGGCGACGACCTGAATTCGGTCGATCTCGCCAAGCGCTTCAACGTCAGCCGCACGCCGGTGCGCGAAGCGCTGTTCGTGCTGAACCGCGAACGGCTGGTCGACTGGTCGCCGCGGCGGCGCCCGCGCGTGTCGTCGATGAGCCTCACGGAAGTGCGCGAGATCTATCAACTGCGCGTCTTGCTATATGGGCAGGTGTCGCTCGCGATCGTCGAGCACGCCACGGCCGAGGACATCGAGTCGTTGTGGCGCGCGCACGCGCGTCTCGCCGACGCGGCCGCGCGCGCCGACGTCGACGGTTATTTCTGGGCCAATGTGGCGTTTCGCGATGAGGAACTGCGGGTGAGCCGCAACGGCATCTTCAAGGAAGTGCTCGATTCGATGCGGATGCGCACCAACCGGCTGCGGCATCTCAGCACGTCGTTGCCCGGACGGATGCAGCGCTCGTGCGCCGACCACCAACGGCTGTGCGAGGCGTATGCCGAGCGCGACGGCACGCTCGCGGCGGCGCTCAACCGGTCGATCGTGTTGACTGCGCTGCAGGCAATCGAGCAGGTGTGGGACACGGATTTCGGTAAGGGTTGACGCGCGTCTTCTGTGCGTCTCAAGGCAAGCCGGGGTTCATTCAGCCAGACGTTGTCAACGGTGAAGACTGGTTCTGCTGCCTGGGGGGACCTTCAGGATGAAGTTCGGTCCCGTGCGGTTAGCGACAAGCACGGGACCTGCACAGCATGTCATTCATTTGCCGAAGTACGGCGTGCAGAAGCTGGCCGGACCGACACAGGTCGATTGCATCGCCGTGTGCGCCGGACCACCCGACGACGTGCTGTTCGCCGGCACACCGCCGTAGCCCTGGGGCGCCTGCTGGTCAACGGATTGCGCTGCGACCTTCGCTTCGGCGGCCTGGATGTCGGCCGGATAGTTCGCGTCGTCGGATCGCGCCGGGTTGTAGCCGGCCCGTTCCACCTGCAAGAGATCGTTGCGGACCTCGGCACGTGTCACCGGACCGTTGGATTGCGCGAAGCTGAGCACTGGAGCGGACAAGGCGGCGGCAGCGAGGGCGAGGCAAGCAAGAGCTTTCTTCATGATCTAGACTCCGAAATAAATACAATGGGTGACTGATGGAAATTCGCTGAATAGCAGCAGCTACTTCGACGCTACTGGTATTGCGCGGGTCTTTCTTCCCTGAGCGTCTGGAAGCCATATTGCGCTTCTGCAAATGACGCGATCCCCACCGGTTCATTACGAAATTGACATATAGAGCCTGCCCCTGGTCCGGGTTGCGGGCGCTTACTCGAGTACCGCCTCGATCAGGCGTGGGCCACGCTGCGCTATCGCCGAGACGAACGCCTGCTCGAACGCCCGACGGGAATTCGCGCGCACGGCGTCGACACCCAGGCCTTGCCCAATCGAAACCCAGTCCAACGTCGGTGTGCCCAGATCGAGCATGGCGCCCGAGTTCGGTCCATTCGAAGACGCGCCCACGCGGACTAGTTCGTTGTTCAGCACCTTGTAACCGCGATTGGCGAACACGACGGTCACGATGTCGAGGTTCTCGCGCGCCTGAGTCCAGAGCGACTGGACGGTGTACATCGCGCTGCCGTCGCCGACCAGCGTCACAACCTTGCGGTCCGGACGCGCAATAGCCGCGCCGGTCGACACTGGCATCATGCTGCCGATCGCACCGCCGGTCAGGTTCAGAAAATCATGCGGTGCTGCGTTGTTCAGGAGGTCGTAGTAAGGCAGGGTGGACGAAACGCCCTCATCGGCCACGATCGCGTTCGCGGGCAGGTGCATGGCCACGATCTGCGCAATGCTTTTCGCGTCGAGTGCGCCGTCGAGCGACAACGGGATCGCTTGCCGCGTGATGATGCGGCCCTCGGCGCCTCGTGCATCCACGGCATCCATGAGCGCGGCGAGTGCCGCTGCGCCGTCTTCGTGCGGATGACTTAGCACGGCGATCTCGCAGCCGTCGGGCGTCAGCCAGCTGGGTTTGTCGGGATACGCGAAGAAACTGACCGGAGGACGTGCGCCGACCAGAATCAGCAGCTCTGTCCCGGCCAGGAATTCGGCGGCGTGCTCGCCGAAGTAGGGAAGCCGCTCGACCTGCACGCGACCCGCGCCGCGTTCCAAACGAGGTGCAAACGTATCGGACACCAGCCGCGCGCCGGTCTTCGCCGCGATTTTGCCCGCTGCGACCAGACCTTCGCCGAGAAGCGCGTCGCCTCTAACCAGGAGCACTGCTTTTGACCCTGCCTGCAGTTTGCTGGCTACGCGATCGATAGTCGAACCGGCTGCGTGTGTGCGCGGCTGAAGCGGCAGCGGAGCTGCAACTTCAACGGCGGGATCCCAGGCGGTGTCGGCCGGGAGAATCAGCGTTGCGATCTTCCCCGGCGCCTCCCGCGCGGTACGGACGGCGCGTGCCGCATCCGCGCCGACGGAACGGGCGCTCGTGGACGAATGCACCCAGTCCGACACCGGGCGTGCAAATCCGGCGATGTCCGACGCGAGCGGCGCGTCGTACCTTGCGTGCGACGACGCGTGGTCGCCGACGATATTCACGATCGGACTGGAGGCGCGGCGCGCGTTGTGGAGATTGCTCAGACCGTTTGCCAGACCCGGTCCCAGATGCAGGAGCGTGGCGGCCGGCTTGCCGGCCATGCGTGCGTAGCCGTCGGCGGCGCCCGTGACGACGTTTTCCTGAAGCCCCAACACGGGTCGCATTTCTTTCACCGCATCGAGCGCTGCGACGAAATGCATTTCCGATGTGCCCGGGTTTCCAAAACAGACTTCCACGTCGCTGGCAACCAGCGACTTCAGCAGACTTTCTGCACCGTTCATGGTGTTGCTCCAAAGATGTCGAAAAGGGGCGCCGCTGTCTGATGGATTCGGACGCAGTGCCGGCTTGACGATCATTCTCGACAGTCCTACTGTGAGTAACAATCGAGTCCAATTGGAAACTTAGTTACATCATGCGTAAGAATCTGGATTACGGACTGCTTCACGCGATGACGGCGTTTGTGAGGGTGGTGGATGCCGGAACCTTCACATCCGCTGCCGAGCAGATGGACCTCACGACCGCGCAGATCTCGCGGCTCGTATCCGGACTGGAGGAGCGCCTGCGCACCAAGCTGCTGCAGAGAACGACCCGCCGGATTGCGCTCACCAGCGCCGGCGAGACGTATGTGATCCAGTGCCGGGATATCCTCGAGCGCGTGAATGTGGCGGAGGCATACGCATCAGGGGCGACGGTCGAGCCGGCGGGGCGGCTCAGGGTTCAATGCATGGGTAGCTTCGGGAATTACTATGTGGTCCCGCTGATCGCCGAATTTTGCGCAGCGTTTCCCAAAGTGAGCATCGAGTACGCGACTTCGCAGTACGCGCCGGCGCTGCTTGCGGAGGGAATCGACGTGGGCATCTACCTGTCGCGACAGCTGTCCGATTCGGGATTGGTGGCGCTGTCGCTGGGTACGGTGTTCGGTGTGATGTGCGCGGCGCCTGCCTACATGGAACAGCACGGTGCGCCCCGGCATCCGCGCGACCTGGCCAATCATGCCTGCATTCGGCTGATCAATCCTTCCGTCGCCTCGGAGTGGGAACTGATCTCGGGCAAGCGGTCCTATCAGGCGCAAGCCGTCGGCCCCATCATCGCGGACAATCCCGACGTTCTTCTGAAGACCGCGGAGCAAGCTAGCGGCATAGCATTGTTGCCGTGGTTCACCGCCAGGGATTCGATTCGCGAAGGGCGCCTGGTTCGCGTTCTTCCGTCGTGGCGGTCGCCTGATGTCACGGTCTCCGCGTTGTATCCCTCCAGACACTTTCTCGATGCCAAAACCAAGGCGTGGCTCGATCTGCTCAAGGCTCGAGTGACGCCCGCGCTGATCGACGATGGCTCAATGTTTCGGTGACGCGGAAGGTTGCCGGCTGCAATCCGCGCTGAGGCGCCATGCCGTATGACCCATTCAACCGCTGACCGGCCGGCCGCGCGCCTGGCAAAAAACCATGTCATGCGTTAATGCATGACAGGTGTGCATATTTGTAAGTTTTCAGACTGATTTGCATGGACCATCATTCGCTTCATCTGCTTTTTCCCCTTACCGGTATTTGCAAGGAGCGTTCACCATGACTATGCAAGCCCTCGTTCTCTCCCAGTACAACGGACCGCTCGAACTCACCACCTTGGCGCGCCCCGAGCCGTTGCCCGGCCAGGTGCTGGTGCGCATAGCGGCGGCCGGTCTGAATCCGCTCGACACCAAAATCCGGGCAGGCGGCGCGGCCCATGCAAAACATCCGCTGCCGCTGGTGCTCGGCATCGACATGGCCGGCGTGGTCGAGGCGGTGGGCGCGGGCGTGACCCGCTTCAAAGCAGGCGACGAGGTCTACGGCATGACGGGCGGCGTCGGAGGCATACAGGGTTCGCTCGCACAATACGCCGCCGTCGACGCGAATCTGCTCGCACTGAAGCCCTCCAATCTGTCGATGCGCGAAGCCGCCGCGCTGCCGCTGGTGTTCATCACCGCCTACATGGGGATCGTGGATCGCGCGAAGCTTCAGGCTGGGCAGACCGTGCTCGTGCAGGGCGGTGCGGGTGGCGTGGGTCATGTGTCGGTGCAACTCGCGCGAGCGCTCGGAGCGCACGTGTTCGCCACGGCGAGTTCGCGCGATCACGACGCGCTCACGCGCCTCGGCGCCACGCCGATCGATTACGTCGCTCAGAACGTCGAGCAATACGTCGCGCAGCATACGGGCGGCGCGGGTTTCGATCTGGTCGCCGACACGGTGGGCGGCGCGACGCTCGATGCCTCGTTCGCGGCGGTCAAGCATTTCGGCCATGTCGTCAGCGCGCTCGGCTGGGGTACGCATGCACTCGCGCCGCTGTCGTTTCGCGAGGCGACCTACTCCGGCGTTTTCACCCTGCATGCGTTGCTGACCGGCGAGAATCGGGCGCACCACGGCGAGATGCTTGGCGAGGCGACCCGTCTCGCAGAAGCGGGTCATTTGACGCCACGGCTCGATCCGCGCCGCTTCGATCTGCGCTCGGCTGAGCAAGGTTACGACGCAATCACCGATCGCAGCGCGCGCGGCAAGATCGTCGTCGATATCGAATGACGCTGGCCGCGCCGGTCGGCGACCGCGAACGATTCAGCGGCGACCGGATGCCTGTCAAGCGCTGGCGAGTCTGTCGACGACAACGTCGATCAGCGCCCGCAACCGCCCAAGCCGCCGAAGGTCGCGATGGTAGCCGAGCCAAACCTCGCGCCCCGGCGGCGTTTCGCCGAGGTCGATACGCCGCAGGCCCGGCGTGTTGTCGCCGAGCGCGCACGGCAGGACCGCGAAGCCGCCGCCCTCGGCGCACATGCGCGCCTGGACACCACGATTGTTGCTGGCGTAAGCGACCCGCGCATTCGGCAGCATGCGGCGGATCCACGTCACATCGGGCAAAGCCTCGAAGGCGCTGTCCATTGTGATGAGCGCTTGCCCCGCGCCATCGCCGGCCTGCGGCGCAACCAGATCGACGTGTCCGTACAGCGCGTAGTTCAAATCCATGATCTTTCGCTGGATCACGTCGGGTTCGTCGAACGGCGTGATGCGAAACACGAGGTCTGCTTCACGGCGCGAGAGGCTGTAGCGTCGCGAATCGGTGATCAGTTCGATCGACAGTTGCGGATGCCGTGAGAGAAAGCCGGCGAACACCGGCGTCAGCACGTGAATGCCGAACCAGTCGGATGACGACACGCGCAGCGACCCCGTCAACTGCTGCGTTGTGCCTTCAAGCGAACGTGTGAACGCGAGCGCTTCTTCCTCCATTCGCTCCGCGAAACTCAGCACCGCGTTGCCTTCATCGGTCAGTACGAAGCCTTCGGCGGTGCGCTGGAACAGCGCCTGGCCGACCGCGTTTTCGAGCGCACGCAACCGGCGGCCCATAGTGGGCTGGGTCTGTCCCAGTTGGCGCGCGGCTGCGCCGAGTGTGCCGCAACGGGCAATCGCGAGAAACACGCGGACATCGCCCCAGTCCATGGTCGTTTCGTTCATAGCAGGATGTGCTCGTGCGACAGGCGGGCTTATCGTACCGAACTTCGAGCTTTGGCGGTGGACGATGCCGACCACCGCGTCATCGTCGGAATGGTCTTTGCTTGACGGGCAAGTACATCGGCAAGCGTGCGGCCACCGGCGAATCTCGCTCACATACTGACGAAAATTTCTACCTTAGCGACCAGGTGATACCGGACTACGCTGAACGTGCTCGGCGTACTAACAGCTCAATCCTGCCTGCAACGTTAAACGGAGACGACATGATCCAGATGATCGATATTGGCGCGGTCGCCGGCGACACGCCTGAAGGATATTCAAACAAGGTGCTGACGAGCGTGAATGACCACGACGTCCATTTGAGCGTGATGGACGCGCCATTTTTCTGGCATTTTCATCCGGATTCGGACGAAACATTTTTCGTCGTCGAAGGTGCTCTTACCATCGAATTCGAAGACGGGGCGATTGACCTGCAAGCCGGCCAATTGCTGACCGTGCCTGCGGGCACGCGCCATCGAACGCGGCCGGTCGGCGCGCGCTCTGTCAATCTCACGGTTGAAAAGAAGGATGCGACTACGGTCCAGTGCGATGCGCCGCCGCATCGGACAGCGCGTCTTGATTGATGGCACGGGTGATGATCGGCGCCTATCCGCGCTCCGCCTGGCAAGGCGCGTTCAGCACGGCGGGCCGGCCGACGATCGCCAGCGTCAGCAGCACAGCAGCCAGTTCGCAAGCCGCCGCGACCCATCCGAGGCCGGCCACGCCGCCGTGAGCCAGGGTCAGCGCGCCGAGCGCGGCGCCCATCGAAAAGCCGATGTACATGAAGGAAGCATTGAGCGACAGCACGATCGACGCGACCTTCAGGCCGGCGATGTCGATGAGCCGCGCGTGCTGCGCCGGATAGAACGCCCAGTGCGCGACGCCCCACAACGCGATGGCCACGAGCACGGGTATGAGTGCAGCGGCGGGTGGCAGCAAGCGTGCGCTGATCGACAGCGTGCCGAAGGCGAGGCCCGACAACGCGATTGTCGGCACGATCACGGCCAATGGCCCGAACCTGTCGCTGGCGTTGCCGCCGGTCACGACGCCGACCGCGGCCGCGAGACCCCACATGAACATCACCATGCCGATCTGCGCACCCGCCAAACCGGTGACGCTGGCGAGAAACGGCGAGAGATACGTGTAGACCGTGTAGGCGCCGGTGGCCCAGAGCGTGGTGGTCAGCAACGTTGCCAGCACGAGCGGATTGCGCGCCACCGCGATGCGCTCGCGCAGCGTCGCGATCGGGATGCCCGCACCAATGTCGCGCGGCAGGCCGATGACCAGCCCGGCCGCGGCGAGCGTCGCCAGGCCGGCGACGCCGGCAAACGTCATGCGCCAGCCGAGCGCATGGCCGACGACCGCGCCGAGCGGCACGCCGAGTGCGATGGCGATCGTGATGCCGCCGTTCACCACCGCGATTGCTCGGCCACGGCGTTCGGGCGGCACGATCACGCTCGCCAGCGCATTCGCGCCCGGCACATACAGACCGGCGGACAGCGCCAACAGCACGCGCGCGCCCATCAGCGCCCAGAAGTTCGGCGCGACCATGGCGAGCACATTCGAGAGCGCGAAGGCGATCATGCTGGCGAGCAACAAGGTGCGGCGATTCAGGCTGCCGCTTAGCGCCGTCAATACCGGCGAACTGAGGCCATAGGCCAGAGCGAAAACGGTGACCAGCTGGCCCGCGGTTTCGATCTTCACCGAGAGGTCGGCGGCGAGTCCGGGCAAGAGAGGCGAAATCATGAAGCCTTCGGTGCCGATCGCGAAAGCGCCGAGCGCGAGCCAGTAGACCGGAGCGGGGAGAGCGGAAGTAACGTGTGCGGATTTCATGCAATGCCTCGAGGCGAAAGTGATGCGTTGCATGATTCTGGAGGCGGCGTTCGCGGCCATCAATATGCTAGAGTTCCCGACTTATCGGACACCAATGTCCGCAATCGTGGGGACGCGCGTGGACAGTCTCAACGCACTGAAAGTCTTTTCCCGCGCGGCTGAGCTCCGCAGTTTCACGGATGCCGGCCAGCAGCTCGGCCTGTCCTCGTCCGCGGTCGGCAAAGCGGTGGCCCGGCTCGAGAAGCGGCTCGGCGTGCGCCTTTTCCACCGTAGCACGCGCAGCATCACGCTGACGCAGGAAGGCCAGCAATTCCTCGAAAGCTGTCGCCGCATCTTTTCCGAAATCGACGCGATCGAATCCGGCTTCGCGCAATCCAAAGGCGCGCCCAAGGGCCGGCTTCGCGTGAGCCTGCCGATGGTCGGCATGCTAATGATGCCGACCCTGAGCGGTTTCATGCGCGCCTATCCCGAGATCGAACTGGATCTGGACTTCAGCGACCACCTGGTCGATGTCGTCAACGATGGGTTCGATGTCGTCGTGCGCACCGGCGACGCGAGCGATTCGCGGCTGATCGCGCGTACGCTCGGCGCTTACCGGCTTCAACTTGTCGGCGCGCCGTCTTACTTCGCTCGCGCCGGCACGCCGTCGAAGCCCGAGGACCTGTTGAACCATGCCTGCCTGCATCACCGCTATCCGACCAGCGGCAAGCTACAGCGCTGGCCTTTGGTGACGCCCGCTTCCGGCAATGACGTGGCGTTGCCCGTGACGGCTTCGGCGAGCACGGTCGAGCCGCTGATCGCGCTCGCCGAAGAAGGGCTCGGCGTGACCTGCGTGCCGAACTTTGCGATCCGCCGACAACTTGCCGACGGCAGCCTCGTGACGGTACTGGATGAGTATGTCGAACACAGCGGCGTGTTCCGCGCGGTGTGGCCGTCGAGTCCGTACGTGTCGCCCAAGCTGAGGGTCTTTGTCGATTTCCTCGCGGCGAATCTGCTGCCTGCTGCCGATGCGAAACGGCTCAGGACTCCGGAAAAAAGCAAGCGCTCGTAGCGCTCGAAGCTGTTGTACAGAAGCCGGGGGAATGGTGAACTTCAGACCGATACGATGAATCGGTGAATTGACCTTGGGCGTATCCGGTCCGAACTGCTATCTTGAGTGAGTGTCGCCGACACAGTCGGCGATCGAGCGTCGCATGGGTGCTGATAAATACCTGCCTAGAGGTGCATGATGGTCGAAGTTACGTGGCTTGTCGTGGCTGACGGAGGTCGCGCGCGTATCTTCAAGATGCCTGGACTTACGCTCGACTTGCAGGAGGTCGAAGTTCTCGTCAACGATGAATACACCGGTACGGTCTTGACCGAAAAAGATCGGGAGAAGTTTGCAAAGCGCGTGTCCAGACTATCTGGAGGAGGGACGGCTCCATCAACTCTACAATCGGCTGCGCCTCGCCATCGAGGCGAAATTCCTCGGCATGGTGCGTTCGAATCTGTGCGAGGACACGCGTCGACTGATATTCGAGCAGATCAGCGAGGATCTGCTGGCGCTCAGTACCCAGGAAATCGAGGCGCGTCTGCGCAAGCAGTGATCGGCTGAGGGAGAATTGCATCGAGCCCGCAAGGATTTTGCAGGCTCGGCCTTGCAACGTTCAGGAGCTGATTTCCGGCCCGTGCGATTTTTCTTCCGCATCACGGAACCAGACCTCCGCGCGAGACCGGGCGTTCACCCAGGAGTGCGGTTGCGGCGTTTCGAACTCACGATCGATGAACCGGCGGCCCCATTCGACCGCGTCTCTAATCGCTTCTTCTTCGGTCAGCCATTCCGGTTGAATGGTCATCGGGCGAATATCGACGACTTTTCCCGCGTTATTCTTCAGGCTCACGCTCGCAATCCATGCGCCGAACTTGTTCGTCTCGGGGCGCACGACCATCTCAAACTCGCCGTAAAAAACAGTGGATGCTGGCATCGTTCTCTCCTTTAGCGAGCGGGCCTCTGCTCAGCGTCATCATGCCGTAATCTCAGCATTCCGACACAAAGAAAATTGCGCCTGAATGGCGCAAGCCCATCGTATTTCGCCGATAGTTGGCATTGGAGAAACCCGCGTGCACCCGGTCGTGACTTGCTCATAGAATTCCGTGTGGCGTGCCGCGCGCGAAGACGCGTACTCGTATGAAGAAATCGTGGGCTCAACTCATCTTTCGTAAGGAGGCGTTATGGCACAAGAATTCTCGTATCGACGATTCCTGTTTTCGGCAACGATCTCTCCACTGCAAGGGAGCCGCGGGATCGTCACTGTCGATGTCACGACCTCGGACGCTGAGCGCGTCGCCGATCTCGGCACGCAGCGTTTCCTTCACGTGGAGCGATGGGTGGAGAGAAACGATCCCGCTTTCCTTCAGGTCGTGGTCGACGAATGCAAGGTGGCAGTCGACCATTACGCGGACAACGTCGACGATAGTTGACGCCTTTCCGGAACACCGGCGGCGCATGAGGGCCCGATCCGATCCGGGTCAGTTGCCCAGCATGCTCGCGGCGATATTCACGCACAAACCCAGCACGGCCACGTTGAAATAGAAAGACAGGATCGATTGCGCAAGCACGCCGCGCCGCGCGCTGCGCCCGCGCAGGCTGATGTCCGCGGTCTGCGACGCAACCGCGATCGTGAACGAGAAGTCCAGAAAATCCCAGTAGTCCGGTTCGAGCGTGCTGTCGGGAAAGGCGAGCGCGGGCGCATTCGGATCGGAGCCATAGTAGAGCCGCGCGTAGTGCATCGTGAAGATGGTCGGGATCAGAAACCAGGCGCCGAACAAGGTCAGTCCTGTCAGCAGCGAATGCAGCACCTTCGATTCGAAGGTCAGATCTTTGGTGGTGCCGAGTTCCAGCACGATTGCGAGAATGCTGGCAACGGTCGCCGCGCATATCACCGTCAGCACGGTGACCGCATTCTGGTCCTCGCGCCGGGCGTGGGTTCGCACGTCGCTCTCGCTGGCGAAGGCCATGTGGAACCAGATCATGACGAGGTACGCCCAGATCGCGATGTCCCAGCCGAGCAGCAGCCGCGCCGTGATCCGTAGCGAGGCTGGCGCGAGCACACCGGCGCTCAAACCGGCGAGCAGACCGATCATCATATGCGGCCGGTTGCGAAGCACCTGGGGATATAAACTCATTGTAGGAAAGGAGTGCCGCGGATATCTGTTCTGGTGATTCTAGTCATTGAGACCTTAACTTGCATGAGGGGGCGAAAATGCAGGAATTCGATTTCTACATTAACCTGAAGAAGCCGACACTCGGGCTCTATGTGCGCATTGGCGCGGGCCTGCCCGATCTCGCCGACAAGAGCGACTGGCAATTCGAAGGGCATGTCTGGCAAAGCGAACTGACACCCGAACTCCTGAAAGGACTCGAGGCCAACGGCCACGTGTTTCAGGAACTGGGTGCGTGACGCCCGGCTCTACGGCGAGTAGAGCGAATCAAGCTGAGGGAGAAGACCATGCCGGAGCAACAGGGTGACCTGAGTGACGAGTTCATCGCGCAGCAGAAGAAGCGCCTGGAGGCGCTGCGTCGGGAACTGCTGGGCGGAGAGGAAGATACGATCGCGGACGAGAGAACGGCTCAGGAGGAGCATGGCGACGAGGCCGAGGAGTATGAGGACGAAGCGCAGGGAATGGCACAGAATGAGATCAACCAGTCGCTGCATGACGTGAACGACCAGCGCGTTGCGGATATCCAGCGCGCGCTGCGCAAGATCGACGAAGGCACCTACGGTCTCTCCGATGAAAGCGGCCAGCCGATTCCCAAAGAGCGGCTCGAAGTCATGCCTGAGGCTATCCTTACCGTTGCGGAGCAGAGCCGACGAGAGACCGGCAGGTAGAGACATTCACGCACGTTCAAGCGCGTCGTCTCGCAGCCTGATAGCGTCGGGCATGTCGGCCAATGCCTATCATCGGAAAAACCAATGTTCCCTTACTAACGATCCACTCATAGAATTCAAAGGCGGTTTTTAGGTTCGTTATGCCAATCATGTGGTGATCAGGCGCGCAGCGAGAACACGCGAGCGCATGCCAGGTTGCCGGAAGCCGCTCGCGCGTCTCTTTCTGTCCGAAAGAGACGCCGGCATTTTGAACATCGACCCGCGAAGCATCGGTCCCTGGCGCACAACAAATCGAAAGGCTGGCGACAGGTTTCGAGCATTCGCCCCTCACATGAACGCGTCCCATAACCTCTAACAACATCGGATGCCTTAACTGATAAAGGTGAATTTACGATGCCCGCCCTTTGCGAAATCTGTAACGCCCGTCCCGCTGTTGCCCGTGTGACCGTTGTGCAGAACGGCGAGCGGAAAACTTTATCGATCTGCGACTACGATTACCGGCAATTAATGCGGCATCAGAGCATGGCGAACCCGTTCGACTCGCTGCTCGGAGGTGGCGGTTTGTCCCGCTTCTTCGGGGGTCTTGGCGGCGCGGGCGAGGAAGATGACGAGGAGTTCGCCGCGGAGCTGCCGCGCGAATCGGTCGACGCAACCGACGCCTTCAGCGAACAGACACTCGAATTGTTGCAGCGTGCGGCGGAAAAAGCCCATGAGCTTCAACGCACCGAACTCGACACCGAGCACCTGCTTTACGTGCTGGCGGACACGGACGTGTGTGCGGCGCTGCTCAAGGAGCTCAAGTTGTCGCCGCAGGACATCAAAGGCTATATCGATCAGCATGCCCAGAAGGGCACCGCGAATCCCGATGCGCCGATCGAGAAGATGACCATCTCGCCTCGCATGAAGAAAGTGTTCCAGAACGCGTTCCAGGCATCGCGGGATCTGGGGCATTCGTATGTCGGCCCGGAGCACTTGCTCATCGGGCTTGCGGCGGTGCCGGACAGTATCGCGGGCACCTTGCTGAAGAAGTACGGCGTGACGCCGGAAGCGCTGCGGCAGAAGGTGGTGAAAGTGGTCGGCAAAGGCGCCGAGGACGGCCGCGTCGACGCGCCGACCGGCACGCCCACGCTCGACAAGTTCGGCCGCGACCTCACGGCCCTAGCGCGGCAGGGCAAGCTCGACCCCGTGCTGGGTCGCGCGCAGGAAATCGAAAGTACGATCGAGGTGCTCGCGCGGCGCAGGAAGAACAATCCGGTGTTGATCGGCGAGCCCGGGGTCGGCAAGACCGCGATCGTCGAAGGCCTGGCGCAGCGTATCGTCAACGACGACGTCCCCGAAAATCTGCGCGGCAAGCGGCTCGTCGAGGTCAACATCAATTCGATGGTGGCGGGCGCGAAGTATCGCGGCGAGTTCGAAGAACGCGCAAAAACGCTGATCGACGAAGTGACAGCGAAGAAGGACGAACTGGTTCTGTTCATCGACGAATTGCATATGATTGTCGGCGCCGGCCAGGGCGGCGGAGAAGGCGGCCTCGACATCGCGAACGTGCTCAAGCCGGCGCTGGCCCGTGGCGAACTCAGTCTGATCGGCGCGACTACGCTCAACGAATACCAGAAGTACATTGAAAAGGATGCCGCGCTCGAGCGGCGCTTTCAGCCGGTGCTGGTGCCCGAGCCGACCGTCGAGCAGACCATCGTCATTCTGCGCGGTCTGCGCGACAAGCTCGAAGCGCATCATCAGGTGACCTTCGCGGACGATGCGTTCGTCGCCGCCGCCGAAATGTCGGACCGTTACATCACGTCGCGCTTTTTGCCCGACAAGGCCATCGACCTGATCGACCAGGCCGCCGCGCGCGTGCGCATCGGCGCGACCTCGCGTCCGGCGGACATCCAGGAACTGGAAGCCGAAATCGCCCAGCTCAAGCGCGAGCAGGATTATGCGTCCTCGCGCAAGCGCTATGACGAGGCGAAGAGGTTCGAGGAACGTATCGGCGAAAAGCAGACGAAACTCGACGAGCAGATGGAGGCATGGCAGCGCAAGACCGGTTCGGAAACGCTCGAAGTGACCGTGGCGGCGATCGCCGAAGTGGTGTCGCGTCTGACAGGCATTCCGGTCACGGAGTTGACACAGGAAGAGCGCCAGAAGCTGCTGGACATGGAGAACAAACTGCGCGAACGCGTGGTCGGCCAGGACGACGCGGTGGTTGCCGTGAGCGACGCGGTGCGCCTTTCGCGTGCGGGACTCGGGCAGGCGAACCGGCCGATCGCGACCTTCCTGTTCCTCGGACCGACCGGCGTCGGCAAGACCGAACTCGCGAAAGCGCTGGCAGAGACGGTGTTCGGCGATGAACAGGCCGTCATCCGTATCGACATGTCCGAGTATATGGAACGTCACGCGGTGGCGCGCTTGATCGGCGCGCCGCCGGGCTATGTCGGTTATGACGAGGGTGGCCAGTTGACCGAGCGTGTCCGGCGCCGGCCGTATAGCGTGATTCTGCTCGACGAGATCGAGAAGGCGCACGCGGACGTGAGCAACGTGCTGCTCCAGGTGTTCGACGATGGCCGCCTGACCGATGGCAAGGGTCGCGTTGTGGACTTCAGCAACACGATCATCATCGCGACGAGCAATCTCGGTGCGCACATCATCATGGACAACCTCGAGAAACCCGAGGGAGAACGCCTCGCCGACAAGGCGATGCGCGAAGAATTGATGGGCGTGCTGAAGGGTCACTTCCGTCCGGAATTCCTCAACCGGATCGACGAAGTGATCATTTTCGACGGACTCTCTCGCGAGAATATCCGCTCGATCGTGCAGATCCAGCTCGAACGGGTGACGCGCACCGCGGCGGCGCAAGACATCACGCTCAAGATGGACGAGTCGATTGTCGATCACCTGGCCGACGCCGGCTATCGGCCGGAATTCGGCGCCCGCGAGTTGAAACGCCAGATCCGTCAGGAACTGGAAACGCGACTTGCCAAGGAGATTCTCAACAGCGACCTGAAGTCGGGCGACAGTGTCGAGGTCAGCTACGACAAGGACAGCGGCGAAGTGAAGTTCACTCGCAGCGAGGCGCCGCCGCCCAAGGCGAAACGCGCCAATAGCCGCGGAAAGAAAAAACCGCCCGACGAAGTCAGCAGCACCGAGTCCACGGAAGGAGCCCGCTCCTGACGGCATGGCGTGAATAGCGAGCAGGCAAGATCACTGCGCTCCTGGCGGCAGTGCGGCGGCGCTCGGCCTGGCGGATATGAACGGTTGAGCGCAACACGATGGCGTAACCCTCGACAGGACCGCTCCCGGACTCCCGGGGCGGTTCACGGAGTCTCATATGACCACGCGACGCGAAGTGCCGGGAATCCGGCCGTATGACGGACCCGCTGGAGGTTGGGGCGCGCTGCGGGCGACAGCTCAAGCCATCAGGCAACAGATGGAGAGCATCGAAGCGCCGATTACGCTGATGCGGACCAATCAGCCCGACGGTTTCGATTGTCCGGGCTGCGCCTGGCCGGACAAGGAGCATAAGTCCACCTTCCAGTTCTGTGAGAACGGCGCCAAAGCGGTCACATGGGAAGCCACGACCAAGCGCGTGGGGCCGGAGTTTTTCCAGAACAACACGGTGTCGTCGCTGCTGCAACGATCCGATTTCGAACTCGAAGATCTTGGCCGGCTCACGCATCCGCTTGTCTACGATCGCGACACGGACAAGTTTCGCGCCGTCGAATGGGATGACGCCTTCGCTCGTATCGGGCAAGTGCTTCAAGGGCTGTCCTCTCCCGATCAGGCCGAGTTCTACACGTCGGGCAGGGCGTCGAACGAGGCCGCCTACCTTTTCCAGTTGTTCGCACGAGAGTACGGGACCAACAATTTCCCGGATTGCTCCAACATGTGCCACGAGCCCACCAGCGTGGGATTGCCGCAGTCGATCGGGATCGGCAAAGGCACGGTGTCGCTGGAAGACTTCGACGAGACCGAACTCATCATCTCGATCGGCCACAATCCCGGCACCAATCATCCACGGATGATGGGCACGTTGCATGAAGCCTCGCGGCGCAATGTGCCCATCATCGTCTTCAATCCGCTGCGCGAGCGCGCACTCGAACGATTTGCGGACCCGCAGAACTTGCTTGAAATGGCCACGTACGGTTCGACCCGAATCGCCTCGACGTATTTTCAGGTCGACGCCGGCGGTGACGCCGCCGCGCTCAAGGGCATCATGAAGGCGCTGCTGGCGATGGAGGCTGAGGAAGGCAACGTTCTGGACCATGAATTCATCGCCGCGCACACGGAAAATTTCGACGCGTTCGCCGCTGATCTGGAAGTTACGGCGTGGGACGATATTGAAACGGCAAGCGGACTGAGCCGGTCCGATCTCGAACAGGTTGCGATTGCCTACGCCAAATCGAATGCGACCATCGTCACTTACGGAATGGGCGTGACCCAGCACAATAAAGGCACGGCCAACGTCCGCCTGATCGCCGATCTGTTGCTATTGCGCGGCAACTTTGGCAAACCCGGTGCGGGCATCTGTCCTTTGCGCGGACATTCGAACGTGCAAGGAAACCGGACCGTAGGCATAACCGAAAAGCCCTCCGGCACCTTCCTGAAACAGATCGAGGATGTGCTCGGTTTCAAACCGCCCGAGGCACACGGACACGATGCCGTTCAGGCGATGCAGGCGATGATCGACGGCTCGACCAAGGCGCTGCTTTGCCTGGGCGGAAACTTCGCGGTCGCGCTGCCCGATTCGGAACAGTCTTTTGCCGCCATGGCTAAACTCGATCTGAGCGTTCACCTCGGGACCAAGCTCAATCGTTCGCATCTGTTAGTGGCGAAGGAAACCTATGTGCTGCCGTGCCTGGGCCGCACGGAACTCGATATCCAGGCAAGCGGCCGCCAATCCATCACGGTCGAAGATTCCATGTCGATGGTCCATGCTTCGTCCGGAAAACTCAAGCCCGCCTCCGAATTCCTGTTGTCCGAGCCGGCGATCATCGCGGGTATTGCGCGGGCGACGTTGCCGCACAGCAAGGTCGCCTGGCAGGAACTGGTTGCCGATTACGACAAGGTTCGCGATCTGATCGAACAGACCGTACCGGGTTTCGAAGCATTCAATGCGCGCATCAGGACGCCGGGCGGATTCCGTCTGCCGCTCCCTCCAACCGAACGCGTGTGGCACACGCCGTCCGGAAAAGCGAGGTTCTCGGTCTACGGCGGCGTGAAGGAAGACGCCGACGTATACGGTGCCGAAAATGTGCTGCGCCTCATCACGATCCGCAGTCACGACCAGTACAACACCACGATCTATGCCCTCGACGATCGTTACCGGGGCGTGTTCGGCCGGCGCGACGTGGTGTTCATGAATGAAGCCGATCTCGCGGCGCGCGGACTCGAACATGGCGATCTGGTTGATATCGAAACTATTTCATCGGGCAGGAAGCTTTGCCTGAAGAACATCACGGCAATTGTTTATGGCATCGCACAAGGATCGGTGGCGGCGTATTATCCGGAAGCAAACGTGCTGGTGCCGCTCGACTTCATCGACAAGGAAAGCGGCACGCCGTCGTACAAGTCGGTCCCTGTTCATGTTTCGCGCTCGGCGCAAGCCTGAATGCCGGCGAGTTTGACGGGTCGATCGACTGGACATGCGCGTCCAGTCGATCGACACACGGAGAGACCAGCAAATGCCGCTATCACCTGGAGCCGCTGATCAATCATGGAAATCTTCGACGCCTTCCACCTCGCCAGGTTGCAGTTTGCGTTCACGGTTTCATTTCACATTATTTTCCCCGCGATCAGTATAGGAATGGCCAGTTTCCTCGCCGTGCTGGAGTGGCGCTGGCTGCTGACCGGCGACGTGGTCTACAAGGACATGTTCCTGTTCTGGTCGAAGATCTTCGCGGTCGGCTTCGGCATGGGCGTGGTGTCGGGCGTGGTGATGGCCTACGAGTTCGGCACCAACTGGAGCGGATTTTCCACCATTGCCGGCAACGTCACGGGACCGCTCCTGACTTATGAAGTATTGACGGCATTCTTTCTCGAAGCCGGCTTTCTCGGCGTCATGCTGTTCGGCTGGCAGCGGGTGAGTCCACGCGCGCACTTTTTCGCCACGCTGATGGTGGCGGTCGGCACGTTGATCTCCACGTTCTGGATTCTCGCCTCGAATAGCTTCATGCAGACGCCGCAAGGATTCGCCATGGAGAACGGCCGGATCGTGCCGGTCGACTGGATGAAGGTGATTTTCAACCCATCGTTCCCGTACCGGCTCGCGCACATGACCATCGCCGCGTTTATTGTCGCGGGCTTCATCGTCGCCGCGTGCGGGGCGTGGCATCTGCTGCATGGCCGGCGCGATGGCCCCATCAAGCGCAGTTTTTCGATGGCGCTGTGGATTCTGCTTTTGCTGACGCCGATCCAGATTTTCGTCGGCGATGCGCACGGCCTCAACACCCGCGAATATCAGCCCGCCAAGATCGCGGCGATTGAGGGCCTGTGGGAAACCGAGAAAGGCGGCACGGCGCTCAATCTGGTCGGTCTGCCCGACATGACAGCGGAAGTCACGCGCTACGCGGTGCAAATACCGCATTTGGGCAGCCTCATACTGACCCATAGCTGGGACGGCGAAATCCGCGGGCTCAAGGAGTTTCCCGCCAGAGATCGCCCGTATTCGCCAATCATCTTCTGGACTTTTCGGATCATGGCGGGCCTCGGCATGTTGATGCTGTTGACCGCGTTGCTAGGGTTGCTGCTCAGGCTAAAAGGCCGTCTCTACGAGACGCGGTGGTATCAGGTTTTCGTACTGTGCATGGGCCCGTCGGGAATCGTCGCGCTGTTGGCCGGGTGGGTCACGACGGAGGTCGGCCGCCAGCCCTGGACGGTCTACGGTGTGCTGCGCACTGAAGACTCGCTCTCGCCGATCAGTGCCCAGCAAGCGGGCGTTTCACTGCTGATCTTTGTGCTGGTGTACTTCCTGGTATTCGGTATGGGGGTCTACTACATGCTCAAGATGATGAAGCGCGGACCAGAGGAACATGTCGACGCCCGCCAGTCGGTCAAGCACCCGGTGTTGCGCAACCGTCCGCTGGACGCACTGGAAGGGGAGTGACGCCATGCAAATCGATCTTCCGGTTGTGTGGGCTGCGATCATCGGACTCGGCGTTTTCATCTATGTGATGCTGGATGGCTTCGATCTTGGTATCGGCCTGCTGTTTCCGTTCTTCGAGGAAAAAGCCGATCGGCAAGTGATGCTCAATACCATCGCGCCGGTCTGGGACGGCAACGAGACATTCCTCGTGCTCGGTGGCGCGGGGTTATACGGCGCGTTTCCGGTCGTCTATTCGACGCTGCTGCCGGCGAACTATCTGCCGCTGATCCTGATGGTGGTCGGCCTGATCTTCCGCGGGGCGGCTTTCGAATTGCGCGCGAAGGCCACGCGGACCCAGCATGCGTGGGATCTTGCCTTCATTGCCGGATCCGCGCTCGCGGGACTCTGCCAGGGCATCGTGCTGGGGTCGCTGCTGCAAGGCATCAAGATCGTTGATGACCGTTTCGCCGGCGACCCGTTCGACTGGCTATCACCGTTCAGCCTGTTCTGCGGAATCGGGGTGCTCTTTACGTATGCGACGCTCGGCTGCGGCTGGCTCATCCTGAAGACGGAAGGCGAACTGCAGCGCAAGATTCGCGAGGTCATGCGGCCGCTGGTGACCGTGCTGCTGGGGATAATCTTCGTGGTGAGTCTCTGGACCGTGATCGGATTGCCGGCGGTCGAGCATCGCTGGTTCGGGAGCGGCTATCTCGGCTGGTTCATGCCGGTGCCGATTCTCGTTGTCGCGTGTGTGTGGGGTATTTTTCGGTCGCTTCGCCTTCAGCATGAAGCACTGCCGTTCCTGCTCACACTTGGGCTGTGCTTTCTCGGATATAGCGGCTTGCTCATCAGTATCTGGCCGAACATCGTCCCGCCTTCGCTGACGATCTGGGAAGCATCGTCGAGTCATTCGAGCCAGCTCTTTACGCTGGTCGGCACGGTGATCGTGCTGCCGATCATTCTCGTCTACAACGCCATGCAGTACCGTGTGTTTCGCGGCAAGGTGCGGGAAGGGGATGCCGGCTACCACTGAGGGTAGCAAGGTTGCACGGGCACGGCGGTTAGCGGGCGCACAGGGCAACAAGCTTGCCGACGGTAATCACGGCCTGTTCGATCTCGCTCGACCAGGGGCTGCTGTAATTCAGGCGGATGAAATTCCGGTAGGTCGTCTCCGAGATCGAGAACATATAGCCCGGTCCGATCGTGATGCCCTGTTCGAGCGCCAGCTTATAAAGCCGCATCGCGTCGACCTTGGGCGGCAATTCGATCCACAGCACGTAGCCGCCCGCGGGATTGGACATGCGCGTACCTTCAGGGAAGAAACGCGACACGGTCGCCTTCATCAGCTTCGCCTGCTGCGCATACATTTTCCGAAGCCGCCGCAGGTGATGCTCGTAACCATCGCGCTCCAGAAATTCCGCGATCGCCAGTTGCGGAATGGCCGGTGTGGTCAACGTGTTCAGAAACTTGAGCTTCTCGACCTGATCGCGATAGCGGCCCGGCATCGCCCAACCAATCCGGTACGCTGCCGTGAGGGTCTTCGAAAATGACGCGCAGTGAAGCACCAATCCCTTCGTGTCGTAGGACTTCAACGTGCTCGGATACGTGCTAGCGAAGTGCAACTCGTTGTAGACACCGTTCTCGATGACCGGTATGTCCCGCTTCGTCAAGTATGCGACGAGCTCGCGCTTGCGCTCGTCGGGCATCAGAAACCCCAGCGGGTTCTGGAAATTCGGCATGACCATGCAGGCGGTGACCGTGTGCGATTCCACGATCGCCGCAAGCGCTTCGATGTCGATACCGTGTTCGGGATGTGTGGACACCTCGATCGCCTTCATGCCCATCCGTTCGATCGCGTGCAGCATCGCGTAGAACGTGGGTGACTCGACGGCGATCGTATCGCCTGGTTTGGCGACGGCCTGCAGGCACAGATTGATCGCCTCGGTTGCGCCGACCGTGACGATGATCTCGTTGGGATCGACGGCCATACCGTTTTCGAGGTAGCGACGCGCAATCTGGCGCACCAGTGCCGCATTGCCCGGCGGCAGCGCGTCGGTCACGCCCCACCGTGTCTTGCCTCGCCCCGCATCGTAAGCGTAACGGTTGAGTTTCTCGAAGGGAAACAGGCTCGCATCAGGGTAGGGCGAGCCGAGCGGCACCGCGTCGTCGACGCCGATCGAGCGCAGCGTGGAAAGCACCAGCCGGCTGACATCGACCGGCGACGAAATCGGAATCGGTTTCGATGGGCGCAGTTCGAGTGTCTTCCGCTCGCCTCCGTCGCCGCGGAAATTGACGAAATAGCCCGATTGCGGCCGGCTCGTGAGCAGCCCCTGGCTTTCAAGCAATAAGTAGGCGCGGATGACGGTGGTCACGCTGATCCGATGCTGCTGGCTGGTCTGGCGCACCGACGGCAGGCGTTCACCGTGGCTGTAGACGCCCTGCCGGATCAGCTTTTCGATGTCGTCTGCAAGCTTCTCATAGAGATTCATCGGACGATTTCCCTGGCGTTTCGCAACGGCAAGTTGCACCGGCCACTCCGCTGCCTGACACGCGCTCGCGCGGACGTGCCGCCGTCCGGTGCGCAAATCCTAGCAGAACTGTACTGATGCCAGCCGGGCCGATTTGTGCACTCTGCGGTCGACCGCCCCGCCTTACTCTGTTCTCCATCGAACGCATGTTCGCGAGGCCCTTAAACAGGGGTCTGTCGATGCGTGAAGAACTGGAGCCAACACATGCAAGACGTCAATCTGAAGGGAAACCGCCACGCACGCCATCAGCGTTCCGATGCTTCGCCGTTGGCGTCACGCAGGACCGGCGCAAAGGGAGGCGGGGGATGATGAATCTGCTCGAAGCCATGCGCATTTACGTGAGAGTGGTGGAGCGCGAGAGCATTTCCGGCGCGGCCAGGGATCTGAATATCGGGCAGCCCGCCGCGAGCGAACGCATCGAGCGGCTTGAGGCGTATCTCGGCTGCCGGCTCCTGCTGCGTAGTGCACGTGCGTTCAATTGCACGCCCGAAGGCGTCACCTTCTACGAGCGTAGCAAGAGGATTCTCTGGGCCGTCGAGCAGGCGGTCGCGGACGTGTCGAACGACGAGCAGGCGCTCAGAGGCACGGTTCGCATCGCGGCGCCTCACTGCTTCGGCGAGACGGTCGTGCCGGAAGCGTTGACGCTCGTACGGGCGGCCTATCCGCAACTGGATCTGGAACTGGTGCTGAACGACAGGATCGTCGATCTCGTGACGGAGGGCGTGGATATTTCCTTTCGTCTCGGACAACTCGGAGAAGGGGCGTTCATTGCCCGCCAACTCGGGCAGGTCGGGCGTGTGCTCGTTGCAGCGCCGCCCTATCTGAGCCAGCATGGTCCGATCACCGAGCCCTGCGACCTGGTAAAACATCCGTTCATTCGCGTGCAGGGCATGTTCGGCACGGACCAGTTGCCGCTCAGACATCAGGCGAGCGTCGTCGAGAGCGCTCCCATCCGTACCGCGGTGAAGACCAGTCATTGGCGGCCCATGTATGAAATGATCGTCGCCGGTGCGGGCATTGGCGTGCTGGAAGAGCCGGCGTGCGTCGAGGCGCTCGCGGAGGGACGGCTGGTTCGTCTGCTGCCGCAATTCGACGCGCTGCCTTTCGACGTCAATGTGCTGATTCAGGCGCAACGTCCGGTGCCGCCGCGGGTACGCCTGATTGTGACGATGTTGAAACAGTGCACGCCGGAAATCCTCGAGAGAGTGCACGTCGAGTGCGGAAAATTGGCCCGTGGTCTTGAAGCACTGGCCGACGCCGCCGACTCCGCGCTGCTGAAACAGTCGTTGCGAGCCTGAGCCCGCAACGACCCGCGCTTATTCAGCGAGCGTCAACGACACCGACGCTTCGCTCGTCAACATCAGGAACGTCAGCGTCTCGCGCAGATAGAGGCGCACTACCGTGTCGGTATGGCTGAGATAGCCGATCGAGAGATCTTCACCGAGGTGCAACTCGAAGTCGCCGCCTCGCGTGGAGAGCACGCTGCCGCCCGTCAGCGCCGGTGCCCAGATGATGTCGCCGTTCACGATCCGCTTGATGTGCTCGATCACCGGATAGCCCTGATCGCGCGCCTCGCTGAGCGCTGTGTAGGCGTCGGCGCCGAGCAGCACGGAATACGGACCGTCCACGCCGGCAAGCCGCAATTCTTCCAGCGCATTGCTGATCGCGTCCGGATAGTCGCCGATGTCGGCGGGCAGCGCGAGCGGCTGATTCGACGAGCCTTCGCGAATCCCGCCGATCCCCGCAGCCTGATATCCGTCGAAGATCGCGCGATCTTCGGCATAGGCGAGCTCTTTCGCTGCGTCTTTCGCGGGCTGCCAGTCGGCGTCGTTCGCGCCGCGTAACACGCTGTCGATCGCATCGCGCTGCAACTCGAACGGCACGGTGAACTGAACGAGACTCTTGACCTCCGCCAGCTTCGCCGCGACGCCCTGTTGGGGCGCGGTAATCGCGATCTGATGCCCTGTGCCGACGCCGGACAGCTCGGTTCCGCCGGGACCCTTGACGTCGACCACGCGACGGCCGGCAACACTGCGTTTGAACGTGCGCGCCACTTCGTTTTCGATCTGCGACCAGGCGGCACTGGAGATGGGGGCGAGCTCGCGATGCAGGTTATTCATGTTGGGAGATTCCCTTGAGAGAGCCAATATTCAGCGAGCCGTCGTGGCGCGGCTCGGCGGGCGAAGAGGGTTCAGGCTGTGATTCGATAGCGGCCGTGACGCTCGGCGGATCGCGGTCCGCGAGCTCCTCGAGCAAGGTGACCGACGGCACGAAGAAGAGGCCGCCCGTGACTGCGCGGCTATAGTCGAGCAGCCGGTCGTAATTGCCCGGCGGCCGCCCGATGAACATGTTCTCCAGCATCTGTTCGATCGGCGCGGGGGAACGCGCATAGCCGATGAAGTAGGTGCCGAACTCGCCCGCGCCGAGGCGGCCGAATGGCATGTTGTCGCGCAAGATCTTCACTTCCTTGCCGTTCTCGGTGATCGTGGTCAGCGAGCTGTGCGACGACGACGGTTTGACCGCTGCGTCGAGCTCGACGTCGGACAGTTTCTTGCGACCGATGATGCGCTCCTGCGTCTCGACGGAGAGCGCGTTCCAGCCGTCCATGTCGTGCAGGTACTTCTGCACCAGTACATAGCTGCCGCCTTCGAATCCCGGATCCTCGGTGATGAGCGTGTATTCGTCGGCGGCGCGGCCTGCCGGGTTCTCGGTGCCGTCGACGAACCCCACCATGTCGCGCATATCGAAGTAGCGAAAACCGTGAACTTCATCGACCACGGTGACCGCGTCGCCGAGTGCGCCGAGCAACTGCGTGGCGAGCTCGAAACAGAGATCCATGTGATCGGCGCGGATGTGCAGCAGGAAATCGCCCGGCGTTCCCAGCGCGCGCCGGTCGCCTTCGCCGATGTCCCGGAACGGGTGCAGCAGGGCGGGCCGGGGTGCGCCGAACAGCCTGTCCCACGCGTGGGAGCCGAAGGAACAGACGCACGACAGATTGCCGGAAGGCACCCGCTTACCGACCGCGCGCACGAGGGCGGCAATGTCGCCGCACCATTCGCGCACCTTGGCCTCCTGATCGCGGTCGTTCGCGACGGTCGCGACAATGAAGATCGCGCTGCGGGAGACGTCATTACAAATTGCTTGCGGTTCCGGGATTTCGTTGGGCATCGGCTTGAGTGTTGAGAGACCGTTACGGGTTCCGACAGCAGTAGAACCCATGTCGTTCCGCCTACGCGTTTCACATGCCGGAGGCGGGCGCGAGTTTCGTTTGAATGATTGAAGCGGGTTAGCTGTTGCGCGCCGCCTCGGGCATGCGTACCGCCTTGCCTTGTCACCGGGAGGGCGCAACACGCGTGACACGGTTGACGTCCATCACGCCCACAGATGTTATACCGAGCGGGTACTTTGTGGAAACTGCGCGCCGTCTTCGGCATGCGATAAATTCTACGTTGATCCGGCGCCAGCACCCGCTGCTCCCTTCGATACTTCATATCGGGTCGAGCGGCTTTTCATTCCACTGTCACATCGCTAATATCCGCCGGGAGGAAGGCAATCCATCGAGCCTGTCTAGCGGATTGGCAAAAGGACGGGGGTAATTCGTTCGCATTGCAAATAGATATGGATGCAATGAGCGGCCACCGAGCGACGTCGGATACGGGTCGATTGCATGCTACGGATTTGAGCGACAGCATGAGCGAGCCCAAACCGAAGAGAACCGCCGACGCATACCAGCGGCCTCGCATGATTCGCATCGCGGCGCCTCACTGCTTCGGCGAGACGGTCGTGCCGAAGGCATTGGCGCTTGTGTGTGCAACCTATCCGCAACTGGATCTGGAACTCGTGCTGAACGACAGGATCGTCGATCTCGCGACGGAGGGCGTGGATATTTCCTTTCGCCTTGGGCAAGTCGGAGAGGGGGCGTTCATTATCCGCCGACTCGGGCAGGTTGGGCGTGTTCTCGTTGCCGCGCCGGGCTATGTGGATCAGCATGGTCCGATCAGCGAGCCGTCCGACCTGGCAAAGCATCCGTTCATTCGAGTCCGGGGCATGTTCGGCACGAACCAGTTGCCGCTCAGTTACCCGGCGAGCGTCGTGGAGAGTGCTCCGATCCATACTGCGGTGAAGAGCAGTCATTGGCGGCCCATGTATGAAATGATCGTCGCCGGTGCGGGCATTGGCGTGCTGGAAGAGCCAGCCTGCGTCGACGCGCGCGCGGCCGGCCGGCTCGTTCGTCTGTTGCCGGATTTCGACCTGCCGCCTTTCGAGCTGAATCTGTTGACTCAAACACAACGCGTGGTGCCGACGCCGGTACGGCTAATCGTGGCGCTGCTGCTGAAGTGCGTGCCGGAACTTCTCCGGGGAGCGCGCGCGGCAACCCACTCCCATTTCGACCGATGCCAGGAATCGGAAACAAAAAAGTGGCGCGCTTTTCGAAAGTCGCTATCTTTGACAGATAACGTTTGCGATCTGAGGAGCTATCAAATGGCACAACAGTTGATCGTCGCGGTTTTCGACAGCGTTGACGTAGCCGAACGAGCGGGGCGGGATTTCAGGAACTTCGAGGAAAAAGACCTCGGTTTCAAGATCGAGAGCGGCGTGTTGGTGCAAAAAGACGCCATAGGTCAACTGAACGTGCTCGACAAGTACACGCGGCCGTTTTGGGGGACCGTGATCGGCGCGCTGACTGGTGGCCTGATCGGCATGCTCGGTGGACCGGCCGGCGTGATAGTGGGCTTCACTGTCGGGGCGAGCGGCGGCCTCGCTGGGCATGCGATCAAGGAGACGCTCGATAATGAACTGGTCGCATCGATAGCGAGCAAGCTCACCGCCGGCAGCGTTGCATTCATCCTCGAGGCGCAGGAAGCGTCACCGTTTGAAGTCGACAATATCGTGCTCGGCTATGGCGGAAGTGTTTTTCGCAAATCGCTCGGCTGATAATGGACGTGGCGCGCCGGGATGCCTGCTTGTCACGCGAATGCCTGAAGCTGCCGGAGATGATTCGGTCTAACATGGTGACTTGCATCTTCAGGAGCAACGGATCATGACCTCAGGTACCGACGAAGTGGCGGCTCGTGAAGCGGTTGAAGGCTTCTATCGAGCGTTCGAGCAGAAAAGCGTCGAGTTGTTGGCGAAGGTCGTCACCCCCGACTGGCAGTACATCCCGGAGCCCCGCGGCGCCACTCACGGACCCGGTCAAATGGTTCAGGTATTCCATGACATTGCGACCGCGCTTCCGGACATGAAAGTCGAAATACTCGACTTGCTGGTGCATGGAGACCGGATTGGTGTTCGCGCGGAAATCAGCGGCACGCAAACAGGAAAACTGCTCGGCATTGACGCGAGTTCCAAGCACGTGAAATTCGCGATTCATTCTTTCCATCAGATGCGTGGAAATCTGATCGAGAAAACCTGGCACCTCGAGGACTGGCTGTCGCTGTTTCGACAGCTCGGACAGTTGCCGAAAATGCTCGAACGACCTTGATGCAGGCACCGTGTATCGGCAGCGTCTCAGTGCTGATAATGCATTGCCGCGGCGATCAGAAGACGAAACGGCAACGCGAGCAACACTGCCCCGGTGACGCCGAGCAGCCACAATCCAACGAACCATAAGAGGCGTTTGCTAAACGTCGTCTTGCGATCAGGGCTTGTCTGTGACACGCTGTCCCTCGTCATCGGCTCGTCATACCCACTTCTCCATCATAGCCTGTTGTGGGCGACAGGAGCGCGGCAGGTGCGTCTGCGCGATGGCGAATCGGGGCCGAGAACGAACAAACGGGATTGAAAGTCATGAACGACATGCGAGATGTGGCGCCAGACAGCACAGCGGCGCGCGTCGCCTTGTGGCGTGCGTTGCACGTCGAGGCCGACCCGCCGCCGCATGTACTGGAAGACGAAATCGGCCTCGAGCTGCTGGCTCCGGATGAGGACTGGCGTGCCCGCGGCGACATGGACCCGCAGTTCACGCGGCCCTTTCGCGCCTCGATCGTGGCGCGGGCCCGCTTCATCGAAGACCTGGTCGTGGAACAGGCCGGGCGAGGGCTGAGTCAGTATGTCATTCTCGGTGCCGGCCTCGACAGCTTCGCACAGCGCAGGCCGGAGATCGCCTCCCGCCTCAAGGTGTTCGAGATCGACCAGCCCGGTCCTCAAGCGTGGAAGCGTCAGCGCCTGATCGAACTCGGCTTCGGCGTCCCGGACTGGCTGCGCTTCGTGCCGATCGATTTCGAGGCGGGCCGGAACTGGCGGGACGAGTTGATGACTGCCGGCTTCGATGAAAGCAAGCCGGCAATCGTCGTCTCCACGGGTGTCAGTATGTATCTGACGAGGGACGCGAACGCGGCCGCGCTGCGCCAGGTTGCGTCGCTCGCCTCAGGGTCGACGCTCGCCATGACGTTCCTGCTCCCGCTGGAACTGGCGGACCCCGAGGTACGTCCCGGACTCGAGATGGCGGAGAAGGGCGCGCGAGCAAGCGGCACACCTTTTCTCAGCTTCTTCACTCCACCGGAGATGCTGGCGCTGGCCCATGAAGCCGGCTTTAGAGAGGCACGGCACGTTTCGGCGGCCGATCTTACCCAGCGCTACTTCGCGGGCAGGACGGACGGTCTGCGTCCGCCGAACAATGCGGAGGAATTGCTTGTGGCAAGCACATAGCTGCTCTCGCACTTCCGACGCGACATGAGTGCGCGGCTGACCACACGTCCCCAAGTCGTATGCCAATCGAGATTGACGCGTGTATGACCAGACGCACTTTCACGTCAAGAAACATGCCTAGGGAAAATATCTATTCATTCAAAATCTCCCCTCGCGTAATTTTAAATCCTGCTGAATCCCACATATCGAGCACCAACGCGGCAGTTCCGCCTCCTGTCCTTCAGGATCGCCGGACCGACGCGGGAGGTGCCGTGACATTTATATTCGAGCGCGCGGGCCATCGTTAAAACCTAGCGCGACTGTGGTTCTTGACCCACGCACTTTCAGGGAAACGATGACCACCGGAACGCGCAAAAGCGGTTTTCCCGCGCTTGGAGCCCTCTCTTGGGGCTCACATCTGTGTCACTTCTACGAATCGCGGAGCGAATTGCTCAGCGTCACCGCGGACTTCCTCCATGCCGGACTCGCCAATCGCGAAGCGGGCGTGTGGGTCGCGCCCGCGTTGCTGGGACCCGACAAAGCCCGCTATATGCTCACGCGAACCGCGCCTGCACTCGCTGACTATATCGACGCGGGCCAATTGCAGATTCTCGACGGCGCACAGATCTACTCCTCGCCTAAAACGGGCTTCAACGGCGGCGCTACCGTGGGCTTGTGGTCGAAGGCGATCAACGACGCGCTGGGGCGAGGCTTCGAAGGACTGCGAGTGGCCGGCGACGCCGTCTGCAACGAAACCACCGACTGGGTCGCGCTGCTCGACTACGAAGCCTCGCTGAAGGAGAAGCTTGCCGCGCGGCCGATCATCGGTTTGTGCACGTACTGCGTGGAAAAGCTTCGCACTGCGCAGATGCGGGAAATCGAACGCCTGCACGATGCGAAGATCGAGCCGCCGCGTGTCGGGATCTCCCGGCATTCGCGTGCGCAGACCATGCAGCGTTCGGAGAACGTCGTCACCCTTGGCGAGCGTAGCGATGAAACGAAAGAAGCATCGATCGGCGCAACGATAGGCCACGAAATCCGCAACGCGATCACACCGCTTGGCCTGCTCGCGCGTCTGTTGGACGCCCAGTACGGCCATGACGAACAGTTGACGCGGTACGCGCTTCTGCTCTCCCGGCAAGCAAGCCTGCTCGGGCAGTTGGCCCAGCAATTGATGGCGCCGGATGATGCGGAGTTCGCCGGTTCGCTTGAACCGGCGTTGGGCGCTTTGGCATGCTCGTCGCGCGAGAGCACGGTCGCGCGTCCCGCGCCGGTCGACGTCGGTGATCTGCTCGCGCATTGTGTTCAGGTAGCGGAAGCGGGCGCATCGGATCACGCGCCCATTCGACTGACGGCGAGCGTTGCGCCGTTGCGGGTGCAAGGCGACTTCGGCAAGCTGACCCAGGTGTTCGTCAATCTGCTGGTCAACGCGCTCAAATATTCGGCGGCTGCGGATGCGATCAAGGTGACGGCGTCCCGCGCCGGGCGTTACTGTTATATCAGCGTGAGCGACGAAGGCATCGGCATCGCGCCGGGCGAGCTTGCGACCATCTTCAAGCCTTACGAGCGCGGACTTGCGGGCTGCGCATTGGGTGCCAAGGGTCATGGACTCGGGTTGGCGGTGGTTCGCGATATCGTCGCGAGCCATGGCGGTACCGTCGAGGCGTTTTCCGGGGGACTCGGCCGTGGCTCGGAATTCGTGGTGCGCTTGCCGCTGGCAAGCATGGTCACGCCAGTCAATTCGATCGCGCCCGAAGCACAAGAGTGCGAAGCGGTTTGCGTTGCACCCGTGACGCAAGGCATTGCCGCATAGCAATCACGCGCTATCTCAACGTCGAACGCCTGCCTGATCCGCACGCAATTGATGAACGCGTCGCGTCGTCAGGCCACACACGTGCGGTTGCGGCCGAGCCGCTTCGCCGAATACAGCGCCATGTCCGCTGCAGCGACCACAGTGCTGCCATCGCCGCACTTTTCACTGCGCTGCGCGCAGACGCCGAGGCTGATCGTGACGACGCCCGAGACGCTCGGCGGATGGGGAAGCCGTAGCTTCTCCACGTCCTCGCGAATTTGCTCCGCCACGGCGAGTGCCCGATCCGGTTCGGCGTGCGCCAGAATCAAGGCGAATTCCTCGCCGCCATAGCGCGCGACCAGGTCGGTGTACTTTGCTGAAGATGCCGCTATCGAGCGGGCGATGGTGCGCAAGCATTCATCGCCTGTCTGATGACCGAAGTGATCGTTGTAGCTCTTGTAGTTGTCGACGTCGATCATCACGACAGCAAGATAAGTCTCCGTATGCGAACCCTGCTGGCAGCGTTGCTTGAGTTCGCGATCGAAGTAGCGGCGATTGAATAGTCCCGTGAGACTGTCGCGGAACGCGAGGCCTTCCAGCTCGCGGCGCTCATCGGCGTGGCGCTGTTCGATGGCTTTTTGTTCCGTTACGTCGCGCGCCATCGCGGTGAGGCCGTTCAATGTGCCGGACAACGGATCGATCACCGGACGCACGTGAGTTTCTATCCAGCGCAAGCCGCCGTCGCGCGGGAAACGGCTGATCTGCGAGGCTTCGCCCCGGCCGGTCGCGACCTGCTCGATCATCGCCGCCAAGGTATTGCGGTCGGCGGCATCGACCAGATCCGCGTAATGCACGCCGATCAGCTGTTCAGGCGCGCGACCCCACGCCTCGAACGCACGCGGTGACACGTAGGTCAGCCTGCCGTCGAGTTGCATGCTCATCACGACATCCGTGGCGTTTTCCGCCAGCGTGCGGAAGCGTTTTTCGCCGTCACGCAGGAGCCCGATCATGCGATTGCGCTGCATCTGGATCGCGCTGATCGGCAACGCCACGCCGAGGGCGGCGACGAAAAACAGCTGCAAAGCGAAAACGCGATGCTGCATGCTTTCGAACGGATAAGCCCAGAGCGGCCCCGAACCGTGCGCGGTGAACCAGAGCGCGATCGCGAGACAAAGGAGCAAGCCAAGCAGAACGCCCGCAATTTCGGCCTGAAACGCGAGCAGCACAATGGGCGGAAGTACCCAGTACAACAATGGTGCGCTGATCTGCAAACCGAATATGCAACTCGTCACGACGCCCACCAACGCCACCAGTGCGCAGGTCTTGAAGCGATTGCCGCTACGTAGAACCCGGGCAAGCTCGCCGCTCCAGAACACCATCGCGACCGGCGTGATGATGATGAGGCTCAAACCATCCGAGATGAACCAGGGCGCCAGCGTGGGCAAAAGTAAATGGCCGATTCTGCCCTCAAGCAAAAGCGTGGCCCACATACCTGACGCGACCGACGCAAGCAGCACGCCGCCGAAGAGGAATTTGAGGAGCGCTTTGGGCCGGATAAACTCGGCCACCGTCGTCACGCGTGGAGCAAACGCAAACGCGATCACGACCTGAAGCATATCCGCCGACGTGAAAGAGACCGACGTGTGCAGGCTGCGTCCTATCAGCAGATTGGCGGTGAAGTCGCCTAGCGTGCCACCGCACAAGACCCAGCGCCGCTGTTCCCGCCGGGCGACGATCATCTGAGCGAGCAGCACGGCGTTGCTCAGCCACATCGGCGCAACCTGCCCGGTCATGGCCCGCAGGCCGCGGCTTGCAAGGAACGCCAGTGCGGTCACCACCAGCGCGGCGAGCAAGGCCATGCCCTTTTGCCAATACGTCGGCGAGGACAACGGTTCGACGATGAGCGCTTGAGGCAGTGATGTCCGCGCTTCGGACCCATCGGTTACGGCAATGTCGGGCGTCCGTGTCCCGGTTCGCGGGCGTGTCATAACCATTCTCGTTGTGCAACGACTGTCGCGGACCGTCAACCGCGGGCAGCATATCGAACTACCGCTATGTTAACGGCCGCCTGGAGGCCAATCTTGAGGCCGTTGCCTGTGGGAGGCAAGGCTCAGTTACACCAACCCGCCGCAAACGCCGACGATCATTCAAGCCGACGCCAACGACCGGATTCCGGGCACACGCTGGCCGGTTCACCATTCACGCAGACCTGCTCTTCGTCCGCTTGCAACGGGGTCGAGGGGGCGATGTCGAAGACAACGTTAAGCGCGCGCGCAACGTGAACATCTTCGATCGGAAGCTCCCAAGTCAGGAATATTTGCGTGCAATCCTGATCCGGCGCGAAGTCGGCCGCACTAAAGCCGCTGCTGCCGCGCCGGATCACACCATGCGGCTGGCCGGTGTCGAATATCAACGCCGTTCCGCGAGTCAGAGGAATGCGATGACCTGTACCGGGGAAATGCACGTCCAGCCCCTTGTCCTCGCTGAGGAACAGATTGCAAAAAGCCGCACCGCCGTATTGCGCGCCGTCATGGTGATACCTTGCGCCGCGGCACGCCATGAGGGCTATGTCACTGGCCGCAAGCACTGCGGGCAGGCAGAGCGCGCTCGTCCACTCGGATATTGCCCGCACGCAGCGTGCGTAGTCCGGCCAGCGCACCTGCGTTCGCGCCAACGGCATGACCTCGACGTCACCGGGTTCGAGGACCATGCGCGACGACGTCTCCCGGTCCCAATCCGCGAGCACTCGAGCCGGGGGCGAAGGCACGTCGAGCGTGCCTGACAGCACGATGTCACTCACGTTTCGACTGCGAATGGCGTCGCCACTCCAGAAATAGGAAGTCAGTACGTGTCGCATCGATGCTGTGGATGAGGGCTCATCTGCATCATTGTAAGTTACCGCCCCGCTTTGAGTTGTGTCCACAGCCTGTTTTGCGGGAGAAGGATTTCGGTCGGCAAAGGCAATGACGGAGTGAGCGATTGCATCTTCTCACCGCGAGGATAGACCGCTTCATTGTCGAGGATGGCCGGCTTCACATAAGCACGCGCAGCGGCATTAGCGTTCGGGTAACAAACAAGCCTGATTGGTGATCGCCGCGCTGACGCTGTCGCTGTCGATGGGCAGTGAGCGGCGCAACATGGCCAGGCAACTGGATGTGTCGCCCGCCACTGCCAAGGTTCACCGGCGCAATCTCTACTGGAAACTGACTATTTCCTCCCCGGCAACACTCTTTCTGCTCATCATGGGCGAAGAGTGAGAGGCAAGTTGAACCGGCCCGATTCGGCTCGGCAATCTCAGGAAGGCGAGCGACTTTGCGTCGGCCTGCTTCTTTGTATCGCAATGTATCTGCGCCGTGGCAGGGTACATAACGTTTCACCAACGGGCATTGCCGACATAAGCCAGATACGTCCACGGGGTCTAATGGTTCCAAGCCAGCCGAACTGGCCTTGCTAACCGAAAACGCAAACGGGCGTTTGCGTAGAAGACATTTTCTCGAGGTGAAAGTCATGAAAGTCATTCAATCGCTTATCGTCGCTGCTGCTGTCGCTCTGCCGGCCCTGTCGTTCGCGCAATCGAACCATCCGCTTACGCGGGCAGAGGTCCGCGCGGAACTCGCTCAGTTGGAGAAGGCCGGTTACAACCCCGCGAGCGATGAAACGCAGTATCCCAGGAATATCCAGGCTGCCGAAGCTCGCGTGAGCGCAAAAAATGGCCTGCCGGCATCGTCATACGGCCCGGCGACGGCTGGCACCTCGGCATCGGGCTCGCGTGCGTCGGACACTGACGTGATCGGTCTCGGCGCGATCTACGCCAAGCCATAACGGAAGGTCAGCTTCGATGACGCGGGTTCTTGCCAGCCACGCCTCGCGATGTCTTGACTCTGCATACGGTGCGTCCTGCGGGCGCACCGTTCAACTCAGCGCTGTCGTACATAAGGAGAATTAGCCATGTCTGACCAGATCAATATTCGGCGCCGTCGTCTGCTCGGAACGACGGTGGCGGGCCTGAGTCTGATGGAACTGGGACTGAGCGGGCTTGCCAACGCGCAATCCAATAGCACGAAGGCGGGATCTAGCGTCGCCTCGTTCGACAACCTGAAACAGATCAATGCGGGCGCGCTCAGCATCGGCTACGCCGAAGCGGGTCCGCAAAACGGACCGGTTGTGATCCTGCTGCACGGCTGGCCGTACGATATCTATGCCTTTGCCGAAGTCATGCCGTTGCTCGCGGCATCCGGCTACCGGGTCATTGCGCCGTATCTGCGTGGCTATGGCACGACGCGCTTCCTGTCCGCGGATACGCCGCGCAACGGCCAGCAGGCTGTCGTGGCCGTCGACATCATTGCGTTGATGGACGCATTGAAGATCGACAAGGCGATTTTCGGCGGCTTCGACTGGGGCGCGCGTACGGTGAATATCATCGCCGCGCTGTGGCCGGAACGATGCAAGGCGATGGTGTCGGTGAGCGGCTATCTGATCGGCAGCCAGGAAGCAAACCGCACGCCGTTGCCACCGAAGGCGGAGCTGGCCTGGTGGTATCAGTTCTACTTCGCAACGGAGCGCGGCTATGCAGGTTATGACGCGAACCGCCACGACTTCAACAAGCTGATCTGGCACACCGCATCGCCGAAATGGAATTTCGACGATGCGACCTACGAGCGTTCGGCGCAGTCGTTCAATAACCCGGACCATGTTGCGGTGGTGATTCACAACTATCGCTGGCGTCTGGGGCTGGTCAAGGGCGAGGCGCAGTACGACGATCTGGAGAAGCGTCTGGCAGCGGCGCCGACGATTTCCGTACCGACCATCACGATGGAAGGCGACGCGAACGGTGCGCCGCATCCCGAACCGGCAGCGTACGCGAAGAAGTTCACCGGCAAGTACGCGCACCGGAATATCGGCGGCGGTGTCGGACATAATCTGCCGCAGGAAGCGCCGAAAGCGTTTGCCGATGCCGTGATCGACGTCGCACGTTTCTAGCATTACTTGCGCGTTCACGAAGACGGGCCGCAACGACAGACAAGATCGCTGCCGCCCGTTTGCATATCGCGCATATCGCGCGGCCGACTCTTCGGCCACTGGTGCACGCCATGCACCGCTAACTGTTCCGCCGCCCACCAGCCTTTCGCCGTGGGCTTTCCTTCGCTTTGGGCGTAGAGAACATCGGCATGCGTTCCTGAATCCACTTGAGCAGTTCGAGCGGCCCCGCCGCAAGCGGCCGGCCGGTTTTGACCAGCACTCTGGCCTGCGCACTTTCAAACAACGGATGCGCAATCGGGACCGTGGTCAGTTCGCCGCTGGCGAGCTCCCGGTATGCAGCGAACTCTCCGATGAGCGTCACAAAGTTTTCCGCCGTCACGAAGCGCTTCAATGCGCTCAGCGAGTTCGTCGTCAACGTCGGGCGGATCACCACGTTCTCCGCCAACTCCAACATCGAAACGACATGGCCGATGCCGAACGTGGAAGGCATCAGCGCGAGCGGGTAGGCGCGCAGATCATCGACACCCGCCGGCCCTTTCCGTTTGACGAGCGGATGGTCTTTTCTCAGCAGCAGCACGACGGGCTGATGCGAACTGGCTCGATATTCGATACGCGGATGGGGCGGCGGATTGTACGCCAGCCCGATATGTGCCCGGCTTTCCGCGACGTCGTCCAGCAGTGCGTCTACCGCCTGCGTCGTCATGCTGATGTCCAGGTGCGGATAGCGCGTGCAAAACGGCGCCAGCACGTCGTCGACGAGCGTGTCGACGAAACCTTCGCTGATGGACAACTGGATGCGTCCCTTCTGAAGCCCCCGCAACGCGTGCAACTGGTCCTCGAGTTTTTCCTGCTGCGACCGGTAGCCCTGCCAGAACTCGAGCAGATGCGCCGCGGCTTCCGTCGGCCTGACCCCGCGCGCCTGGCGTTCGAACAGCACGGCGCCCAACTCGTCTTCGAGCAACTTGATCTGCCGCGTGATGACCGACGGCGACGTATTGATGTGGTCGGCGGCGCCGCGGATGGTGCCGTGGGTCAGCACTTCGTGGAAATACCGAAGACGCTGCTGGTTGATTTCTCGCATTTGATCGCTCCAGCGCCCAATTGTCGTTGTCTACAGAGCAACGATATGTGAACTTAGTTGCTCTTGCTAGTGGGGTTTTGCCCTGCCACCATCAACTTAACCCGCACGACGGGCCCACGGACGCAAAACCGGGAGACACGCATGTCAGCAATCCATCCATCGGCCGCCGGCGATCCTGCCTCAGCGCTGTACAGCAAGCTCAACTGGCGGCTTCTGCCGTTTCTCGTGACCTGCTACATGTTTGCGTATCTGGACCGGGTCAATGTCGGCTTCGCCAAGCTGCAGATGCAGACCGACCTGGGTTTTTCGGACGCTGCATACGGAGTGGGCGCGGGCATCTTCTTCATCGGCTACGTGCTGTTCGAACTGCCGAGCAATCTCATGCTGCCGAGAGTCGGCGCGCGGCGCACGTTCAGCCGCATTCTCGTGCTGTGGGGCATCACGTCGGCCTGCATGCTGTTCGTGCGCAGCGTGCCGGCCTTTTATGCCATGCGATTTCTCCTCGGCGTGTTCGAGGCGGGTTTCGCGCCGGGCATGATCTATTACCTGTCGTGCTGGTACGGGCCCGCGCGGATGGCACGCGCCATTGCGCTCGTGTTCGTCGCCGGGCCGCTCGGCGGGATTGTCGGCGGGCCTGTATCGGCGTGGCTCATGACGAGTCTGTCCGGCGTCGGCGGCCTGGCCGGCTGGCAGTGGATGTTTCTCGTGGAGGGCCTGCCTTGCATCGCACTCGGCCTCCTGACGCTGCGCGTGTTGTCCGACCGGCCCGAGCAGGCGCGCTGGCTGAACGACGACGAAAAGTTGCTGCTGGGAAGCGAAACCGCGCCGACCGAGCATCGCGCTGACTCGTTCAAGGCCGTGCTGAAGAGCCCGAGAGTCTATGTGCTCGCGCTCGCTTACTTCAGCATCATCTTTCCGATCTATGCGATCAGCTTCTGGTTGCCGACGCTGCTCAAAGATCAGGGCGTGAGCGACACGATCCGCCTCGGCTGGTACACCGCGATTCCCTATGTCGCGGCCGCCGTCTGCATGTACCTCGCGGGCCGCAGTTCGGACCGGGTAGGCGAGCGCCGCTTCCACTGCGCGATTCCGGCGCTTGGCGCTGCGCTGTGTCTCGTCGCGGCCGTCTTTGCCGACGGGAGTGTGATGCTCACACTCGTGGCATTGACGCTGGGAACGGCTTGCCTCTGGATGGCCTATACGGTTTTTTGGGCCATTCCGTCCCAACTGGTCGAGGGAACGGCGGCGGCGGGCGGCATCGCGCTAATCAATACCGTAGGACTGTCCGGCGGATTCTGGGGTCCCGCTGTAGTCGGTTGGGCCAAAGCATCGACGGGCAGCGTGCATACCGGGCTCTTCGTCATGGCTGGCGCTGCCGCATTGGCCGCGATTCTGATATTGACGGGCAAGCTGACGCTCAAGCAGGACTGAGGACTGTCGAGTCTACTTTCCGAATTCTCTGTCGAAATATTAAATATAGGCATCCATATCATCTCGCCGATGGTTCGCGAGATCGTTTGAGAAAAGGTGAAACACATGAAAATCCTGATCGCCGGTTTCCAGCATGAAACCAATACTTTTGCGCCCACCAGGGCGTCTTATTCGAGCTTCGTTCAGGGCGAGGGCTTTCCGCCCATGGTCCGCGGTAACGACGTGTTCGGGCTTCGCGACGTCAATGTGCCGATTGGCGGATTCATCAAGGTCATGGAAGCGAATGGGCACGAACTGAAGCCGGTGATCTGGGCGGGCGCCAGCGCATCGGCACACGTCACGACGGATGCATTCGAGCGGATCGGCGGCGAGATCATCGCCGCTGTCGAGGCAGGCGGCTTCGACGCGATCTATCTCGACCTGCACGGTGCGATGGTGACCGAGCAACACGACGACGGCGAGGGCGAACTTCTCGAACGTGTGCGGCGGATCGTCGGCGATCGGATGCCGGTGGTCGTTTCGCTGGATCTGCATGCCAACGTGACCGCTCGCATGTTCGAACACGCGAGTGCGCTCGTGGCGTATCGAACCTATCCGCATGTGGACATGGCTGAAACCGGCGAGCGTGCCGCGCGGCTTCTCGAAGATCTGATGCGGGAGGGGCGACCGTTGCATCGGGCGGTGCGTCGCGTGCCGTTCCTGATTCCCGTGAATGGCATGTGCACGCTGGTCGAGCCCGCACGCGGGATGTACCGGTTGCTGGAGGATCTCGAAGAGCGGCCTGTCGTGACCGTGTCGTTTGCGCCGGGCTTTCCGGCGGCCGATTTTCCCGAGTGCGGCCCGACGATCTGGGCTTATGCATTCGACGAATCTGCGGCAGAACATGCAGCGGACGCACTGTTCGCGAAGATCGCCGGCGATGAAGCGCGTTGGGATGTGCCCTTCCTGACGCCCGACGAAGCGGCGCTCGAAGCAATCCGGGTGAGCAGGACGGCGGTCAAACCGGTCATCATCGCGGACACGCAGGACAACCCGGGCGTGGGCGGCGATTCGAACACGATGGGGATGGTGCGCGCGTTGTTGCGCAATGGCGCTACCGACGCGGCGGTGGGCGTGATCTGGGATGCCCAGGCGGCGGCAGCGGCGCATCGCGCGGGTGTGGGCGCGCGCATTTCACTCGCGCTGGGCGGCCGTTCCGGGGTGCAGGGCGATGCGCCGCTGGAAGGTGTGTTCGAAGTCGAGCACGTGTCGGACGGACGCTTCCGTTTCGATGGCCCGATGCTCAACGGCATGCAAGGCGAGTTGGGGCCGGTCGCCTGTTTGCGGATCGAAGGCGTCAGGATTGCGGTGAGCTCCGTCAAGATGCAGGTGTTCGATCGCAACCTGTTCCGCGTGGCGGGCATCGAACCCGAGCAGATGAAGATTCTGGTGAACAAGAGTTCGGTGCATTTTCGCGCGGATTTCGAGGCTATCGCCGAGGCGATTCTCGTCGCGAAAGCGCCGGGACCGATGGCTGCCGATCCCGTCGACCTTCCGTGGACGCGTCTCGATCCGGCAATCCGTTTGCGGCCGTTGGGGCCGTCTTTCAGTGAAAGCGATCCGGCACGGCTCGCGAGCGCTTAACTTTTAAGGGAGTCACCATGTCTGACCAGATCAATATTCGGCGCCGTCGTCTGCTCGGAACGACGGTTGCGGGCCTGAGCCTGATGGAACTGGGACTGAGCGGGCTTGCCAACGCGCAATCCAACAGCACGAAGGCGGGAGTCCGTGTCGCCTCGTTCGATAACCTGAAACAGATCAATGCCGGCACGCTCAGCATTGGATACGCCGAAGCGGGTCCGCAGAACGGACCGGTTGTGATCCTGCTGCACGGCTGGCCGTACGATATCTATGCCTTTGCCGAAGTCATGCCGTTGCTCGCGGCGGCCGGCTACCGGGTCATCGCGCCGTATCTGCGCGGCTATGGCACGACACGGTTCCTGTCCGCGGACACGCCGCGCAACGGGCAACAGGCTGTGGCGGCCGTCGACATCATTGCGTTGATGGACGCATTGAAGATCGACAAGGCGATTTTCGGCGGCTTCGACTGGGGCGCGCGTACGGTGAATATCATCGCCGCGCTGTGGCCGGAACGATGCAAGGCGATGGTGTCGGTGAGCGGCTATCTGATCGGCAGCCAGGAAGCGAACCGCACGCCGTTGCCGCCGAAAGCGGAGCTGGCCTGGTGGTATCAGTTCTACTTCGCGACGGAGCGCGGCTATGCGGGTTATGACGCGAACCGCCACGACTTCAACAAGCTGATCTGGCACACGGCATCGCCGAAATGGAATTTCGACGATGCGACATACGAGCGTTCGGCGCAAGCGTTCAATAACCCGGATCATGTTGCGGTGGTGATTCACAACTATCGCTGGCGACTGGGGCTGGTCAAGGGCGAGGCGCAGTACGACGATCTGGAGAAGCGTCTGGCAGCGGCGCCGACGATTTCGGTACCGACCATCACGATGGAAGGCGACGCGAACGGCGCGCCGCATCCTGAACCGGCGGCGTACGCGAAGAAGTTCACCGGCAAGTACGCGCACCGGAATATCGGCGGCGGTGTCGGACATAACCTGCCGCAGGAAGCGCCGAAAGCGTTTGCCGATGCCGTGATCGACGTCGCACGTTTCTAGCAATACTTGCGAACGCATTGGCTAGTCGCGTTACACCGCCGCTCCCGTTTTGCCATCGCGACCCTTACCGCTGCGCCGGTCTTCGTCACCGTCATCGCGATTGTCGACGAAGGGCGAATCGGTGTCGCTGCCGCCGGCGCGCAGCGCAGTGCGCGCTTCTTCAGCCAGCTTTTCGTAGTGTTTGCGGAAGCGGGTCAAGTCCTTTTCCTCGAGCTCTTCAAGATCGAGCAGCGCGTTGTGAGCCCCTTCCAGTGCGCGGATCAACTCGTCGAGCTTGATCTGCATCGCGGCCGTATCGCGGTTCTGGGTGTTCTGGATCAGGAAGACCATCAGGAACGTGACAATCGTGGTCGACGTGTTGATCACGAGTTGCCACGTATCGCTGTAGTGAAAGAGCGGGCCGGTGAGGGCCCAGACGATCACCATGACGACGGCCAGAACAAAGGTGACCGGCCTGCCGGTCATCGTGGAAAGGAAGCTTGAGAACTTCGAAAACCATTTGCCGCTCATCATGATCTCCGCGAGTCGGGTCGACGTAAGGCATCATCGCACAGACGCCGCCTCGGCCCATGAGCAAGCGTCGAAGCACCTCAGTGGTCCGCCGATTTACCCCACACAATCGATTCAGGATGCTGTTCCAGATAGTCCGACAGCGCCTTCAGCGCGGCAAGGGTGCGGCGCAACTCGGTCAACGCCTGGCGAATATCGGTGTGCATCGGCGAGTCCTGCTGCAGCGTGGCGTTTGCGGCATTGAACGAGCGCTCGGCAGCCGCCAACGTCGTGTGCGCCTGCGGCACCAGTTCCGTGTCGATTCGCTGGAACAGGGAATTGGCGTTCACGAGCGCCTGGTTCAGATTGAAGCCGATCGCGTCGAAGGGGACGTGGTCGAGCCTCATCACGATGTTGGCGAGTTGGTCCTGAAGTTCCTCGACGGTATTGGGCACGGTCGGCAGTTCGACCGGCATGCGGCGCGTGTCGATGCTGACAGCGGGTACGTTCGGGAAGAAGTCCAGCGCCACATAGCGCTGGCCGGTCAGCACGCTGCCCATACGCAACTGCCCGCGCAAGCCCTGGGCGACCAGTTGATGCAGCAGCGCTTTGGCCGCCGCGCCGGAGCCTTTTCCGAGTGCCTCCCTGTAGCGTCGTCCGAGACGATAGGGGTAGAGGTTGAGCGTCACCACCATGTCGAAGCGATTGCGCGCCGGCGTGAAGTCGAGATCGATGGCGGTCACGTCGCCCAGTTCGACGCCGTCGAAGTCGACCGGCGCGCCGACTGAGAGCCCGCGCACGCTCCCGTTGAACCTCATGCGCACCGACGCGGCGGGTCCGTCGTCGGCACGACGCATCGCCTCGGTTCTGTTCGCGGCTAGAGCGAACGCGGCGCCGTCGGCGGCGCGAGGTTCGGGCGTCTGTGATTCGGGCAGATCGAATACGACGCCTCCGGAGAGCACCGTGGCAACGGATTGGGTGTCCAGCGTCAAGCCGCTCGAATCGAATCGCAGGTCGATGCCGCTTGCGTGCCACCATCGCGTGCCTGATGTGACATAGCGGTCGTAAGGCGCTTTCACGAATACATCGACATCGACGGCGGAGCCACCGCGAGCCAACGCATAGTTGAGGACTTGCCCCACCTGCACACGCCGGAAATAGACTGGCGAGCCCACATTGAGCGATCCGAGGGAAGAAGCGAGCAGAACGAACCGCCCGCCGTTCTGCTCGCTGGTCACGGACGGCGGCGTTTCCAGACCGGCAAACTGCTGGCATATCGTGGACGCACGTCCAACATCCACCGCGATGTACGGACCGGAGATAAATGTCGTCAGCCCGGAGACACCAGCGGTGCCGACGCGCGGACGAACCACCCAGAAGCGCGTGCCGCATAGTGCAAACTGTTCGGCGGACGTGTCGAGTTCCACGACGGCGAGCACGCGTGTGCGGTCGTGCGAGAGCCGCAGTTCCGTCAATCTGCCTATTTCGACGTCCTTATAGCGCACGCGGGTTTTGCCGGCTTCGAGTCCTTCGGCTGTGGCGAAGCTGACGGTGACTTCGGCCCCCGATCGTTCGAGCCAGGGCGCGAGAAGCGCGAGACAGATCAATGCGGCGGCAAGCGGCGCGAGCCAGATGACGGCGAGTCGTGGGCGAAGACGCATTTACAGCTTTCCGCGGACGACGTCGCCCATGTCTTTCGCCAACCGGCAAAGATAGCGCAGCGTTCGCTTGACGCTGTGCCTGATGCCTGCGCGGATCGACCTGGCTCGCGTGCCGCTGCCCGAGTTCGATGCTTGCGGGCCGGAAGCCTCGCGCTGGTCTCGCGTACGCGGACTACGTGGATGCCGCGAGCGCATGGTGTCTGAACCTTCTGGAGAGACCTGCCGGGTTAGCGAGGAGCAGCGTGAACATCCGGATAGAAACTCATGACCAGTGTGATGTAGACGAGCGCGGCGAAGACGCCGGCCAGGGTGCCAAACGCATCTCTCGCGGCCGGGCCACGTGTGAATTGAACCGGAATCCCCACCAGCAGATACGCCACAAAGAACACGACGGCGACCATCAAAGGCGGAGGGGCGAGTGTGACGACCATGTCAGCGAATGCGCGCATACGCGTACCTCGGAATAGTCCGGAACAGCGGCCTTGTCGTTGCTTCGGCTTGCCGTGGCCGATGCACCGTGGCGCTTGCGCGCCGCGGGTCAACTACGCGCAGCGCGCAAAGCGATGGGCAGCGAAAGCGGACCGGTCAATGAAGCTGCGCCACCAGCGCATCCGCACCCTTGTCGAGTCCCGTCTTCGCAGCGCCCAGGGAACCGAAAGCGGCCGGCAGATTCATGGCGTTCGGATATTGCTTCGACACGTAGGCCTTCAGCAGTTGGCCGCTCGCACCGTCATAGACTTCCACGGCGTAGGACACCGAGCCGCTGAATGCCCCCTGACCGCCGCGGATCGACTGCACGCCGTTGTAGAGATTGCCCGCAAGGTCGAAATGCATGAACTGCCCGACCAGCAACGTCGTGCTTTCGGCACCGGTCAAGGTCAGCTTGATCCGCAAGGTGTTGGGGCCGGGCTGCGTGGCCACGTCGAACCGTTTCGCCAGTTTTTCCGAGAACGTCTTTTGCATGTAGTCGGCAAGCGCGGCCCTGTCGGCGGCCTTTAATTCGCCGAACTGGTTGTCACTGCCCTGATAGACGGCCACGGGGTCCAGCACCACCTGCGTGTAGCGCGCCCAGACCACGGGCGCCGCGTACTTGTAGGGCACTTTGCCCGCATCGTCGTCGCGGTTCTGCTTCAACTGCGGCGAGGACGCGATGCCCGTGTACGCGACGGGTTGCACACCCGCGCAGGCCGCGAGGGCCAGTACCGCTGTGCCGGCGAAAAGAAGCGGGACGAGTTTGTTCGTGAACATTGCATGTTCCTTGATGGGCAATTTGAGTGCCGGTGAATGCCGGGCGGGGTGCAGTTCAGGCGAGAACCGATGAGGCCGAACAGTAGCACCGTCTTTATTGAATGTAAACCGTCTATCCGGTTTGTTTGTTGGGTGGCTTGAGCGGTACAATTCCAACCCTCAGAGCGAGCGCTGCTTGTGCCGACGGATGGCGCGACTGCTCGCCGACACTGATTCACCGCGCCGAATCACTTCCCCAATACCATCACGACGCGGCAGCACCGGGCCGGCACGGCCAGCGTGGCGACGTCATCACTATCGACAATGGATAACCAGACCCGTTCGGAGATTTCCCGCAAGAAGGCAATCGATGCCGCTCTTACCATCCTGACCCGCGAAGGCGTCGGTGGACTGACGTTCGATTCGTTGTCGCGTGAAAGCGGCATCAGCAAGGGTGGACTGCTGCATCAGTTTCGCTCCAAGCAGGGGGTACTGTGCGCGTTGCTGGAGCATCAGAAGCAGCAGTTCGAGCAGATCGCGCGCGACTATATGGCGAGGGAGGGCGCGTCCAAAGCGGAGCCCAACCTCGCGGCGCAGATTGCGATTTATCGGGAGTCCATCAATCAGCCGAATTCCGTGGCACGAGCCGTTCTCGCCGCGCTGGTCGAGAACCCCAACTTGCTCGACGAAATGAAGACGTCCGACGCCGAGAAAATGAAGGCCTTGCAGGACGAAGCGACCGACCTCGATCTGTCGCTGTTGCGCTACTTCGCCGCCAGCGGTCTCGCGTTTCACTCTCTGCTGGGACTGTCGCCGCTGGACGATTCGGCCCGCAACCGGCTGTTCGATCGTCTTCTCGATGAAGCGAGCTGGCAAGGTCAGCACTCGCAGACAAAACGTCGCAAACGGTCCGCGGGCTGAGCCGCGCGGACCGTCAATCCGCTCTGCGAGCCGCGCTGGTTCATCGCGAACGGCGCGTCAACGCTCGAGCAAGAGCGATCACCCCCGACTCTATTTCCTCGACACCGATCGACGCAAAACCGAGCACGAGCCCCGGCGGCGCGGGATGGTCGATCGCGTACAGCGATAGCGGGCGCGTCTCGATGCCTTCGCGTGCCGCACGCCGCGCCGCGTCGGCGTCGTCCGCGCCTCTGGGCAGAAAGGCGGGCGCATCGAGTCCCGCCACGATCGGCGCAAGCGCGAGCAAGCCCGAGAGATGCCGCTCGACCGCCGACGTCAGCGCCTCGGCCCGCTCGCCATAGAGCATGCGCATGCGTCGTATGTGCCGGCCGAAATGACCGTCGGCGATGAAGTCGTGCAACACTGATTGTTGATCGGTTGGAACATGCCGCGCCGTCGAGGACAGCGCGGCCACGAATGGCTCGACCAACCCGTCGGGCAGAATCGCATACGCCGTCCTCAAAGCGGGAAACAGCAGCTTGCTGAAGGTGCCGCAGTAGATCACGTGTCCGTGGTCGTCGAGGCTCTTCATCGCGGCAAGCGGGTGGCCTTCGAAGCGGTACTCGCTGTCGTAGTCGTCTTCGATGATGACGGCGCCTCGATCCCGTGCCCACTCGAGCAACGATAGACGCCGTTCGAGCGCGAGCGGCGGACCCAGTGGCGCCTGGCGCCCGGCGGTGACATAAGCCAGACGCGCAGTTGCGGCGTGCTGACGGGCCCATGACACATCGACGCCGGCCGTGTCGACCGGCACGCCGATCACCCGGGCGCCTGCCGCTTCGAGTACGAAACGGGCGCCGGGGTAACCTGGGTCTTCCATCCACGCGCTGTCTCCCGGATCGAGCAGGAGGCGCGCGGTCAGATCGATTGCCTGCTGAACGCTGCCCAACACGACGACGTTGTCCGCCGAACATCGAATACCGCGCGACGGACCGACATAAGCGGCGATCACTTCACGCAGCGGCCGATACCCTTGCGCCTCGCCATCGCCGAGCAGATCCCGCTGCGCGCGACGCACCCGGTTGGCCGCGAGCCGCGCCCACAATTCGAATGGAAACGCATCGAGATCGGGCTGGCTGGCGCGAAAGGCGCGCGCAGGGCGCGTGCGGCCGCTGAGTTGAAACGCGCTCCGCGCGAGCAAACGGCCACGCGCCGATAACTCGACAACTGGCGGCTGCGTGCCGCTATCGCCGTCATGATGACGCTCGCGGGCGAGCGGCCGGCCATCGCGCTTTCTGGGCGACGTCCGCTCGCCGCTGTCGATGCGCCGGTCCGGCAGTTCAGCCGCAACAAAACTGCCGCGTCCCACGGCGCCCGACAGATACCCTTCCGCGTCGAGTTGCGCGAAAACGCCCAGCACCGTTCCGCGCGACAGTCGAAATCGTGTTGCGAGATCGCGCGTGGAAGGCAGGCGGGCGCCCGGCGGCAACGACCCCGACAAGATCGCCTTGCGCAACTCGTCATAGAGCCAGCGGTGAAGCGGCGCGCCTTCCGGCCTGGGCGCTAGCGCAAGTTCAATCTGTTCAGCTCGCCGCACGCTCTTCCTCGTCAAATTGGCTCAATCAGTTTCCGAATAATGGACCTTTTTGATGACCATTCACAGCCTTATGCTGGGGTCATTGGAAACGCGGCATGTCGCCGACTTTCGCGTAATGACTGATAGGAGAAAGGAAATGGCACACAAGGTGTTCGTCGCCGGCATAACGGGCGCCATTGGAAGCGCGCTTGCGCCGCTGCTGATCGACGCCGGCTATACGGTGTTCGGCGGCACGCGGCGCACGGACCGCGCGAGAGAACTTGAGGACGCGGGCGTGGTGCCGGTTATCGTCGATGTATTCGATGCGGCCGCGCTGCGTGACGCGCTTGTGCGCATCGCGCCGGCCAGCGTGATTCATCAATTGACCGATTTGCCGCCCGGGCTCGACCCTGCTCGAATGGCTCAGGCGGTGACGGCCAACGCGCGGATACGCGACGAGGGTACGCGCAACCTGGTGGCCGCGGCGATCGCGGCGGGCAGCAGCCGGATGATTGCGCAAAGCATTGCATGGGCGTACCGGCCGGGACCGACGCCTTACGACGAAAGCTGCCCGCTCGACATCGATGCGCAGGGCGCGCGCGGCACGAGCGTGCGTGGCGTCGCGGCGCTCGAACGGCACGTGCTGGAAGCGGCGTCGCTGAACGGCACGGTGCTTCGCTATGGACAGATTTACGGACCCGGCACAGGCGCCGACGCCCCGGCGGGTTCAAGTCCGTTGCATGTCGAAGCGGCGGCCTATGCGGCGTTGCTTGCGCTTCAGCGGGGCAACGCGGCCGTGTACAACGTCGCGCAAGACGTAGCCGAAGTGACCAGCGCGAAGGCGCGCCGTGAGTTGGATTGGTCGCCGGATATGCGATCGGCGGCGCGCGTATGAATCCGCTGACGCTGACTCTGCCGCGTCTCGCGCGCAAGCCCGCCATGCTCGCGCTGGCCACGACGACGATGCTGGCGCTCGGCCCGTCGGCGCCTCGTTCGGCCATCGACTGGTTCGCTGGGATCTGCGGCGTCGATCCGTTGATGTCCAACGCATCGACGCATACCGGCGCAGCGAGCCGGCCTGCATCGACCGTGAAAGTGCTGTCGTGCGAAGCGCTGCCCAACGTGCCGGGCAAGTCGGTGACGACGGCCATCGTCGACTTTCCGCCGCTCGGCTTTACGCCCGCGCATCGTCACCCTGGTTCAGTGACGGCGGTCGTGCTGGAAGGGACGATCCGCTCGCAACTGCAAGGTGGGCCGCCCGTCGACTACGCGGTTGGACAGACCTGGTTCGAGCCGCCGCGCGCGCTCCATCTATTCGCCGAGAACCCTGATGCGGTGCATCCGGCGAAGTTACTGGCGACATTCATCGCTGATACCAATTGCGGTCCGCTGGTATTGCCACCGAACTAAGTCCGGCGTTCTCTCACTGCCGACTGGTTGTAAATCCACATCACATTTCTGTTTTTCTCTAAGCGATAGACGGTCGCATACACATGCATTTGACCGTCTATCGCTCATCTGCTCTTGCACTCCGTAGCGCGCTTACGGACAGTGCTTCCCATGTTGTGTCCCATAGATCGGCGTGTACGCCCAAATCGCGAATATTCCACTGATCTTTCGACGATCAGAGCCGCGCCTTTATTCAGTCAAAACCATACCGTCACCCGAGGGTAATTACTTACAAAAGAGTGCGCCAGATGCAGATTTAACAAAGTTAGAATGTTTCATCTAATGCTGCATCGCAGAACGATCGAGCCGCTTGGTGCAAGCCGATGAGTCGACAATCTGCGTGCGTCTCGACTGGTTTCGCATACCTCTTGTCTGAGCAATGTGAACGTTTAAAGAAGGAGTGCAGAGTGTATTTTTCGACGCCAGAGCAATTCGTCTCCATCCAAAGTGCCAATGTCGCTGTCGCGTTTTCGTTGGCGCAGCAAACATTCCAGTATTTTGAAGAGCTGGCTAAGTTGAACCTGCAGGCGGCCAAGGCCACGTTCGCGGAGAGCGAACAGGCATGGCAGATGGCGGTGTCGGGTAAGACGCCGGTCGAACTGTTTATTCATCAGGCCAGCAACGCGCAACCCGTCGCGCAGAAAGTACTGTCTTATAACAGTCACGCGCTTGAAATCACCAACGCCGCACAGGCCGAATTTCTGAAGATTTTCGAAGACCGGTTTGCACAGTCCAACACGAAAATGCAGACGGTTTTCGACGACTTCGCGCGCAATGCGCCCACAGGCTCCGAACTCGCGGTCACCGCGTTCAAGTCGGCGGTTTCCAGTGCGGGCGCTGCCTACGACGCGATGCGCAAAGCCACCGCGCAAGCCATTGCCTTGGCGCAGGCCAGTCAGTTGACGGCACCTGACTCGGCGCGGGCCAAATAAGGCAATTCAGCCCAACAGCAATGCTCAGGCAGCCTGGAGCAAACGCTCCAGGGCTGTTGTTTCGCTTTCCTCCAAGCAGGACGGATCGGTCGATTCGGAAACGAAATGGGTATCGCATTGCTTGCCAACTCGTTCGAAGGGCGATCCGAAGGCGCTTAAAAAAAGTCAGCCGGGAATGTAATGGGAAGTCACGCTTCTTATAAGAACGATCTCTCGCACATTGAAACGATAGTCACAACGCTGGAGAGATTGCTTTCAAAAGGTGATTCGATGGCGTGCACGTCGGTAGTCAATGAGCCGGATTATTGGCGTCAGCGCATCGAGACGATACTGAAGCAGCGCGAGATTTCAAAGGTCGATCGGGAGCATGCTGACGCCTTGCTCAGGCGCTTGAGCGGGATCATCAAGATGCCTTAATAAGGCGGCAGAATCGAATAAACATCTGAAGGCCGCGAGCAACGCGGCTCAGTCAATATAAAAGGGTACGACATGACCAGTGAATCTTCTGAGAGCGGTTTGCAGGTGCTGTCGTCGCAAACCTCGGGCCGTCATCGACTCGTGGTGCGCGCGGCGCTTCACGGTATGCGCATTGCCGCAATCTGGCAGGTGCTATTTCCCTTCTCCCGCAACGTCGAGACCGTCGCTGTGACGACGCCTCCCGGCAGCGGGTTTGAAGAAGTCACGATCGCGCTGGCTCAAGCGCAACGCGAGTTGGTGGATGCCATGATCGCGCGCTTCAAGAGCATGTCCTGGGTGACGAGCGCGACGCTTTGCTGAGAGCGTAAGTACTTCAACGCGACCGACAGTTGCGTGCAGATAGCCGGCTCCGGCTATTTGCACGTCGACGCAACCCGCGTCTTTATTCCAGTGCGGAAGCCGGACCAAAAAATTCATAACGGCTTTGTGACTCCGGCACGCCGATCGTTTTCAGGTGCTTCTTGATGGCCTTCATGAACGCGATCGGTCCGAGGAAATAGACATCGACGTCGCGCGTCTTGGGCAGCCACGCGTCGAGGCGCGTTTCGTCGAGATAGCCGATGCCGTGCGCGTCGGCATCTTCCGCGCGACGCTGCTCATAGCAGTAGAAACGCTTCAATTTTGGATGCCGCGCGGCCAACTGGTCGATCGCGTCGCGAAACGCATGCACGCCGCCGTGACGCGCCGAGTGAATGAAGTGCACAGGGCGGTCGGTATTCAGCGCGGCTTGCAGCATCGCCAGCGTCGGCGTGATGCCCACGCCGCCGCTGATCAGCACCAACGGCTTGTCGCTGTCTTCGAGCTTGAAGTCGCCAGCCGGTGCGAACAGTTCCACCGCGTCGTTTTCATTGACCTGCGTATGCAGATGGTTCGACACCTTGCCATTCGGTTCGCGCTTCACGCTGATACGGTATTCGCGGCCGTTCGACATGGCCGAGAGCGAGTAATTACGGCGCACTTCCTCGCCGTCGATAACGAGCCGCACGCCGATGTATTGCCCCGGATGAAACGCAAGCAATTCGCCGTTGTCGTCGGGGCGCAGATAGAACGACGTGATCTCGTCGCTTTCCCGCACTTTACGGGCGACACGAAAGAGCCGCGTGCCGCGCCAGCCGCCCGGCGCCGCTTCCCGCTCTGCGTACATTTTCTCTTCAAGGCCGCTCAACAGATCGGCGAGTTGCTGATAGGCGGCGGCCCATGCTTCGATGACCGCATCGGTTGCGATCTCGGCGCCGAGCACTTCGCGGATGGATTTGAGCAGGCACTGCCCGACAATCGGATAATGCTTCGGCAGGATATTCAGCGCGACGTGCTTGTTGATGATCTGCGAGACCAGCCCGCCAAGTTGTTCGAGTTGATCGATGTGACGTGCGTACATCAGCACGCCGTTGGCCAGCGCGCGCTGTTGCGCGCCGCTCGCCTGGTTGGCGAGGTTGAACATGGGACGCACTTCCGGATGTTCGCTGATCAGCATGTCGTAGAAGTGCGTGGTCAGCGCCTCGCCTCCGCTTTCGAGAAGAGGAACGGTGGCTTTGACGATGGCGCGGTGTTCGGAGGAAAGCATAGGAAGTCCTGGTTGTTGGTGGATATCCAGTCGGGCTTCGACTGACGTGCTTGTCTCTCCATGTTTCGTGCCAGGTATAAAATGCAAATAAATCAACGATTTGAATTTCATGATGGTCAATTCGACCTTAGTCGAAAAGACTCCTGACGGAGTCGATCTGACTGCAGAAGCGCTCCTCGACGTCCTGACGCCGCTGATCCTCGACCTCTCGCGTGAGCTGTCCGACCGCGAGCGTTACCGCCGTCTGCTCAGCAGCCTGCGCGCGCTGTTTCCCGGCGACGCGGCCGCTCTGTTGCGTCTGGAGGGCGACACGCTGGTGCCGCTCGCCATCGACGGATTGAGCAGCGACACGCTTGGGCGGCGCTTTCGTGTCGGCGACCACCCGCGCTTCGAGCAACTTCTGTCGCGGCCGGAGCCGACCCGCTTCGCTGCAGACTCCGATCTGCCCGATCCCTACGACGGCCTCGTACAAGGCGTGGCTGGTCATCTCGAAGTCCACGATTGCCTCGGCTGTCCGCTGTTCGTGCGCGGCCGGCCGTGGGGTTTGCTCACGCTCGATGCGCTGGACCCGGCGCGCTTCGACAGCATCGACATGGCGTCGCTGCGGGCGTTTCTGGGCCTGGCCGCCGCCACGGTGAGCGTGGTCGAACGAATCGATACGCTCGCGCGCAGCACCGAAGAGGAGCGGCGGCGCGCGGAAGCCTACCGGCAGGCGAGCAGCCAGAGCCGGCGCGAAATGGTCGGCAGCAGCGACGCGCACACGCATCTGATGAAGGAAATCGAGGTGGTCGCCGGCAGCGATCTGACCGTGCTGATCACCGGTGAGACCGGCGTCGGCAAGGAACTCGTGGCGAATGCGATTCACGCGCTCTCGTCGCGGGCGAATAAGCCGCTGATCAGCCTGAACTGCGCCGCGCTGCCGGACACGCTCGTCGAGAGCGAGCTGTTCGGGCATGTGCGGGGCGCGTTCTCCGGCGCGTCGTCGGACCGGCGCGGCAAATTCGAACTGGCGGACGGCGGTACGATTTTTCTCGACGAAGTGGGCGAGCTGCCGCTTCTCGTGCAGGCCAAACTTTTGCGGGTTTTGCAGAACGGCCAGTTGCAGCGCATCGGCTCGGACCACGAACACAAGGTCGACGTGCGGCTGATCGCCGCAACGAATCGCGATCTGGCTGAAGAGGTCCGCACGGGGCGGTTCCGCGCGGACTTCTATCATCGGCTCAGCGTCTATCCGTTACGCGTGCCGCCGTTGCGCGAACGTGGCCGCGATGTGTTGCTGCTGGCGGGGTTTTTCCTCGAAGAGAATCGCTCGCGGCTCGGCCTGCTGAGCCTGCGTCTCGCGGCGGATGCCCAAGCCATGCTGCTGCGTTATCCGTGGCCGGGGAACGTGCGTGAACTTGAACACCTGATCGGCCGAAGCGCGCTCAAGGCACTGGCTGCGAATCGCGAGCGCCGTCGGATCCTGACGTTGACGGCTGCCGACTTCGCGCTATCAGCAGCACCGGCTGAAGACACAAGTCAGACGCCAGGCGAAACAACTGAAAGCGGAACGAAGGATTTTCGCAGTGCGGTCACCGAGTTCGAGCGAACCACCGTTTTCGACGCGTTGTCTCGCCACAACCAGAATTGGGCGGCCGTCGCGCGCGAGCTCGGTCTTGATCGGGCGAATCTGAACCGGTTGGCCAAACGGCTTGGCCTCAAATGACCGGCAACGCAATTCGCCGCGCGACCGCTGCAAGATAGCGTAGTGTCGCGCAGCACGACCAACGGGTAGACGTTTAAGCGGCTACGTCTTCGTTTTGCGGAAATAGCGCGCGACGTGTCTCTTCGTCGAACTCGGCTTTCAGCGTCAGCTTGTCCTTCAACGCTTGTGCGCGCGCCGCGGCCGGACGCGCGGAGATTTCGTCCACGACGCGCTTCACGTTCGGATACGCACTCAGACCCGCTTCACCGAGAATGTAGCCGGCGAAGTTAGCCCAGCCCCACAGCGCGATATCCGCGACGGAATAAGTATCGCCGGCCAGATACTTCGACGTCGCAAGGCGCTCGTCCAGCACGCGATAGTGGCGCTCCACTTCCTTCAGATAGCGATTGCGCGCATAGGGCAGCGGCGTCGGCGCGTGATGCAGAAAGTGCACCGCCTGGCCCGAGAAGGGCGACAGTCCGGTCGCGATGAACATCAGCCACGACAACGCCCGTGCGCGTTCGCCAGCCAATGCCGGCAGGAACCGTTCGTGTTTCGCCGCGAGGTGCAGCAGGATGGCGTGCGAATCGAACACAGTGACGCCGTCGTCGGTAATCGCCGGGACTTTTGCGTTCGGGTTGATGCGGAGAAACTCGGGGCGATGTTGTTCGCCCTTGAACGTGTCGACCGCGATCAGTTCGAACGGGGTCTGCAGTTCTTCGAGCATCAACGCCACTTTCATCGGGTTCGGCGAGGGGTGGAAGTAAAACTTCAGCATAACGATCTCCATGGAATAAGGGGCAGGGCAGATGACGACCGTGCGGCACAGCGCCGCTCGGATTCATGCCGCGGTGGCTGCCGGTCGTTGCGACCTGTGGTGATGATGGGCTGCCAGGCCGCTTTTGCCGTACGACTATTCCGATGAGAACGTTCGAACGATTCGCACGTGTTGTCACGAACGAATCGCGATCGCCTGCTTGCCGTTACTCCGCGATCGAAAAGCGCGACGGGCGCTTTTGCGGTGCCTTGGTCGGACGCTCAACGCGCGAGGTAGCGCCGCGAATGAAAAGAATTGCGCAAAAGGCCACCATGGCCCAAATGCAGAGAATTACCGTCAGAGCGCTCATTTCAGTTTTCAGATGTAGAGACTGCGATTGGTGCTGTCCGACCTGCGGGCCGGTCAGTGTGTCGTATGCGGGCCGCTGCCGTCAAACAGAAGCTCGTCGATCAGGCGCGTGGCAAGTGCCAGTTGCTGTTCGAGCGACGCACGCGCCGCTTCCGCGCCTGCCGCGTCGCCACGGGCGGCGGCGTCGTAAGTCTGCGTCGCGAGGCACAGCACACTCTCCGACGCGAGGTGCAACCCGCGCATCGTTTCGGCGTCGGCGCCCGGCACCGGGCTGGTCCATTCTGTCGTCGAAGCGGCCGGCAGGCTGATTTCGAACTCGTTATCTTTATCGTGGCGGGTAGACATCGCAGGCTCCTTGCGCAATTGGCACGATGTCAGTGTGCGCCGGCGTTTCTGGTTTCAATCGGGCGAAAAGAAGCCTGTTTTTTAGTCAATCCTCGATGATTGGGAAGTCGAAGTATTCAGCTGAAGAATAGGCCTGCGGCGCGGCCGCCGGCGCGCTTTTGCAAGCGGGCAGAAGCGTTGCCGCGCGATCCAGCGCTATCGCGCGTCTTGCTGCAGATATTTGTGGGCAAACGCGATTGCCATGCTGCCCTCGCCGACCGCGGAAGCCACGCGTTTGACCGGACTCAGCCGTACATCGCCGCAGGCAAACACGCCGGGCACGCTCGATTCGAGCAGGTAGGGATCCCGGCCATGGGACCAGCGTCCGGCCTTGACGACGTCGTCGCCGGTGAGCACGTAGCCGCGCGCATCGCGTGCGATTTCCTCGGGCAACCACGCGGTCTCCGCGTCGGCGCCAATGAACACGAACAAGGCCCCGCAATCGTGCCGGCGCACGGCTTCGTTCGACGCGTCGCGCACGTCGATCGTCGTCAAATGGGTGTCGCCGTACGCGCCCACGACTTCCGATCGCAGTCGCACCGCGACGTTCGACTTGCCGCGCAGTTGCTCGATCAGATAGCGCGACATGCTCTTGTCGAGCGAATCGCCGCGCAGGACGAGCGTCACCATGCGCGCGTGATTGGCAAAATACAACGCGGCCTGCCCAGCCGAATTGCCGCCGCCGATCAGATACACGTCGAGTCCATGCGTCGCGTTCGCTTCGCTGCGCGACGCGCCGTAGTAAATACCCTTACCGATAAACTGGTCGAAACCTTCGATCGAGAGACGCCGCCACGTGACGCCCGTCGCAAGAATGATCGTTCGCGTCCGGATGATGTCGCCGCCGTCGAGGTGAACGCTGCGCGCCTGCACATCGATCCGGCCGACGGACCGTGTCACCAGGATCTCCGCGCCAAGCCGCCTTGCCTGCTGCAGTGCGCGGCTTGCCAGTTCATCCCCGGAGACACCGTTGGGAAAGCCGAGGTAATTCTCGATACGCGAAGAGGTGCCGGCCTGTCCGCCGGGCGCTTCACGCTCCAGCACGATAGTGCGCAAGCCTTCCGATGCGCCGTACACCGCCGCGGCGAGCCCAGCCGGGCCACCGCCGATGATCATCGTGTCGTATTCGGCGAGGCGAGGCTGCGTCTGCAGACCCAGCAGCCCGGCAAGCTCGCGCGCCTCTGGCCGGTTCAGCACCGTGCCGTCGACCAGTCGCAGCGACGGGCACTCTTCCTCTGTCGGACAGGTTCCGGGCCAACGCTTGAGCAGTTCGGGCGCGTCGGGCGTCATCCAGTCATAGCTGATCTGGTTGCGCGCGAGGAAATGCCGCAGCGCCGTACAAGCGTCGTCCCAGCGGCTGCCGACCATGGTGACGCGCGCCTTGGGTGGTTCAGCGGAAAGCCCTTGCAACCCGCCGATGCGTTCGCGAGCGAGCGCGCCCATCTTGAGCGCCACATCCGGCGATGCGGCGGCCAGTACGTAATAACGCTGGGCGTCCACACGCATCACACGCGACGGTTCCGCCGCGCGGTAAGCGCCCGGAAACGGTGAACTCAGCGCAAGCGGCACTTCGCCGAAGATCGTGCTGGGCAGACGCCAGCCTAGCGTGCGCTCGATACCGTCGAACGTCTTGATGACTTCCATCTTGCCGGTGAGAACGACATACAGCGCGCGCTCGCCGCCTTCGTGAACCGCGAACTCGCCTGCGCATAGATGAAGGTCTGCGGAGGTGTGCGCGAGATTGTCGAGTTCGTCGTCGGAGAGTGTTGCAAAGAGCGGTACTGTCCGGATGTCGTCGATGGTCAGCATGGCTGCGTCCAAACAGGCAAGGGGGGAGGAGGATCAGTCTGCGCGAGATTGTTGTTTACGACAACGCGTACCGCCACTGCGCGAGAGACAGGAGGCAGTCCGAATCAGTATAGGATGTTCGCCTGCCAACTTCATGGCTAACACGTGTCACGGTTTCCGTTGACGCGAGCAAGCGACAGGACATTCAGACTCGTCGGGTAATGTGTTCGACGGCAGAGAGTTGCCAACTTTGAGAGGCACGCGACACCATATTGCCGGATAGTTGATCAGACCATCCGTTGATCGAAAACCAGCAGTCATTCAATTAGTTCGGACTGCAATCTTACTGTGTGCCGCTCGGTGCCGGTCCCTGAGAGGCAGCATTCACCCGTGCGGATTCCCTCACGAGTTCCTGCGTCATCGCGGCGGCGACGGGGTTCGAACCGCGGTGGTCCTGGCTGGTCGGCGCGGCTTGCATCGGCGGCGGCATAGGCAACGACGGATCGGGTTTGGAAGATTCCCTGACGAGTTGCTCCGTCATAGCCGCCGCGACGGCATTCGAGCCATGCCGGGTCAGATCGTCGCGCGCGCGGCCCATCGGCTGCGCGGCGTTTGCCTTCGCGGCGACGGATTCGCGCGTCTCCGGCGATGCGGGCGCGCGGCCCGGCTGTTTATGTCGCGATGCTTGTGGCTGCGCTGCCGTTTGCGCATCATTGGCGATGGGGCCAGATTTAGACGGCAACGGTGCGCCCGCGATCTCGCCCGTGCTGTTCGCGGACGGCGAAGTGGGAACCACGTTGCCCGCGGTCACATGCGTGTCGTCCGCTCGCGGATCGACCGCCGCCGTCGTGACGGAGTTGGCCGTTACCGTGTCCGGCGCCGCCTCGGAGCGATTGCCCTTAGGGAGAAGCTGGTAAGAGATGAATCCCACGTCCACCAGAACCAGCGCGATTATCAACGCCTTGCCTGTATTCGTCATATCCAACACCGAGTCGTTCGAGTGAGGTGATCGAATCATGATAATCGACCGCCAAAAAACATTTTGGGCGGCGTTTTGCAATGCGATTTATTCGGTTTTCTCCACGCGTTTTGACACCGTTTTGGACATCCCCCGTCAGCTAATCCCTCAGCTACCCGCAGGTTCTCCGCGTTTCGCGCCGAAGTCCCAGCGTTGCGCCTGCGCAGTCTCGACTTTGGCGGGCAACAATCCGGCCTGAAAGAACGTATCCGCGATCTTTTGCTGCTCGCCGAAATTCTGCGCAAGAACCGGGCGCACCAGATAACTGCGGCGCGCATTCGCACGTTCAATCGTGGCGGCGTCGAGTCCCCAGATCGGCGCGAGCGTCTGGGCCGCTTCCTGAGGATGCGCGCGCAGCCAAACGCCTGCTTGCGTCAACTGCTCGAACACGATCTGGATGACCCCGGGGTGCGCCGCTGCGAAGCGATTCGACGCGAGATAGTAGCGCTGATACGACGCGAGTCCCTTGCCGTCCGCGAGAATGCGCACGTCCGCGGCGCGATCGACGGATGCGACGTACGGATCCCACGTGATCCACGCATCGACGCTGCCGCGCTCGAAGGCCGCGCGGCCGTCGGCCGGGGTGAGGTAACTGATTCGCACATCCGCGGGCGTGAGGCCTGCCTTGATGAGCGCCGCAAGCAGCAGATAGTGGCTGCCGGCGGCCTTGGTCACGGCAATGCGCTTGCCCTTGAGATCGGCGAGCGAATGGAGCGCACCGTCCTGTTTGACGATGATCGCCTGCGCGCCCGGCGACGGCGCTTCCTGCGCGACATAGACGAAGCGCGCGTGCGCGGCTTGCGCGAAGATCGGCACCGTGTCGGCGACGTCCGCGCTGAAATCGACAGCCTCGACATTGAGCGCTTCGGCCAAGGGCAGGCCGCTCGAAAATTCATTCCACGACACGCGCACGCCCAGCGGCGCGAGGGCCTTGTCGAGCGACCCGCGCGCCTTGAGCAGCGTGATCAACGTCGACGACTTCTGATAGCCGATCCGCAGCGTAATGGATTCGCCGCTCGCAGCCGATGTTTGCGCGTAGTTGCGCGCCGCGAGCGTAGTCAGCGAGGAAGCCAGCGCGACGCGAATAAAAGCCCGTCTGTTGAGCAGCGCCATGATTCATAGTCCTTGAGTCGAGTCTGAAAAGAAGGCCAATCGGCCATGCTAGCAACGACCCTGTGCGGCGCGAACTGATGGTTTCAGCTAAAGATCGAACGCCAGCGCATAAGCGCATGCGTGCATCGAAAACACAGAGCGAATGAGGCGATCCGCATGCGCCATTAAATGCAAAAGATAAATATTGATTCGATATAAACATATCGAAAGAGAATAATTCTCAGATGCCATGTTCGTCGCTACGCTTGCTGGCACATCGTCAGCGAGGGCATATGGCCGGTTCTATTTCTACTTCGTTTTCCGCACGGCGGCGTGCACTCAAACTCTTGAGCGCAGTGCCGGCGTTCGCCGCATCGGGCGCATTCAATTCACTCGACGTACAGGCTGCCGACCTCGCCTCGGTCACACTCGTACTCGGCGATCAGGCGGGCGGCACGCGTGCTTTGTCCGAAGCGGCCAAGGTGCTCGACGGCGCACCGTACGCGTTTCGCTGGGCTAATTTCCAGGGCGCGGCGCCGCTCTTCGAAGCACGGCGCGCGGGCGCCGTCGATCTCGCGCCGGCCGGCGATTTGCCGGTGCTTGCCGCAGCCGTGGGCGACCCGACGCTGAAGATCGTCGCGACGCGCGTCGGTTCCGGCGAACAACTCGGCATTCTGGTCGCGCAGGACTCGAAGATCCGCACGGTCGCGGACCTGAAGGGGCGCACAGTGTTCGTTTCGTCAGCGCGGGGCAGCATTTCGCAGTTCCAGCTTTATGGCGCGTTAGCCGAAGCCGGTCTCTCGAAAGATGACGTCAACGTCCGTTTCATCCTGCCCGTCGATGCGTTTGCCGCATTCGCGTCCGGCTCGATCGACGTGTGGGCCACGTTCGACCCGTACTACGGCATCGCCGTGCAACGCGGCGCGCGCGTTCTGCGTGACGGCACGGGCATCAATAGCGGGCTGGGTTTCATTACGGCCTCGGGGGCGGCCCTCGCGGAACCGCGCAAACGCGCGGCGATCGCCGACGTGTTGTTGCGATTCCAGCGCGCGGGCGATTGGGCGCTCGCGAATCCCGACGCCTACGCGCAAATCTACGCGACGCTGACGCGTTCGCCGCTCGATGCCGCGAAGCGCATCACGCAGCGCGCGTCGCTGAAACAGCACTTCGTCAACGAGGCGGATATCAGCGCGCTGCAAAAGGTCGCCGACAGCGCTAATCGCGACGCGATTCTGCCGCGGCGCATCGACGTGCGCGCGATTTCCGACACACATATCGCGAACGTGTGACGCGCAAGAGCCGATAACCTGGCATGAGCGGGCCGGTGCGTCCGGCGCGCCTACGCAACCGGCGTTTTCACGCCATTGGCCGGACCAACGACGTCATAACGTGACGTCATGGGCACTCCAACAATTCGGGCGTTGTCGCGGATAAATAGACTCACTATATTGGGCTCAACGATGCATGACATCGACGATATGTTCGCTCAACCGTCTCGAGGACCCCGTCGTGATCAAGAAGCCCATGTTGCGCCCGCTTGCCGCTGTTCTGATCCTCGGCGTCGCGAATCTCGCGCCCGCGTGTTTGACGCCCGCGTTTGCCGCGGCCGGCAAGATTACCTTCGTCTCGCAAGGCGGGACCTATCAGGAGGCGCAGACCAAGGCGATCCTCGACCCGGCCGCGAAGCAGCTCAACATCACCGTGAACCAGGACAGCATTCCGGACGCGTGGCCGCAGATCAAAGCCCAGGCCGCGACCGGCAAGCCGATCTGGGACGTGGTCGACACGCCGACGTCGAATTGCCTGCGCGGCGGCAAGGAAGGCCTGCTGGAGAAGCTCGACTTCTCGAAGATCCCGAACGCGGCGGCCATGCCGGAGAAATACCGTACGCCGTACTCGGTCGCCTACGAGTTCTATTCGACGGTGATCGGCTACAACAAGAAGACGCTGAAGAAGGTGCCGCAGAACTGGGCCGATTTCTGGAACGTGAAGGCGTTCCCTGGCACGCGCGCGCTGCGCAATGACCCGCAGACCGTGCTCGAAGCCGCGTTGCTCGCCGACGGCGTGCCGCGCGACAAGCTGTATCCGCTCGACGTCGATCGCGCGTTTAAAAAACTGCAACAGATCAAGCCGGACGTGACCGTGTGGTGGACTTCCGGCGGCCAGTCGGCGCAATTGCTGCACGACGGCGAAGTCGATATGACGATGATCTGGAACGGCCGCGCGAGCGCGGTGCGCAAGGACAATCCCGATGTCGACTTCACGTTCAACGACGGCATTCTGCAGAACACCCAACTCTGCGTGCTGAAGAACGCGCCGAACTTGCCGGAGGCGATCAAGTTCGTCAACGCGGCGGTGTCTCCGGAACTGCAGGCCAATCTGCCGCTGTATATCGACTACGGTCCGGGCAATCCGGCGGCGTTCAAAACCGGCAAGATCGACGCGAAGCGCGCGAGCGAGTTGCCGAGTTCGCCGGAAAATGCATCGAAGCAGGCGTTGATGTCGGAGGAATGGTGGGCGTCGGACGCCGGCGTCCAGGCGAAGGCGCGCTGGCTCAAGTTCATGCAGTAAGCGCAGCCGTATCTTCTTGAGCGCGGGATTCGCGTCCGTTGGACGCCAAGGACGCCGAATATCGCGCGCAATGCCAAGCGCTTCTCGCGCGTCCCGCACGGCTTATCGTCTGCGCATTCATCGAACGTGATCGACTATCTGATTCTCGGCGGCGGCTCGGCGGGCTGCGTGCTTGCCGCGCGCCTGTCCGAAGACGCCGGCAAGACGGTCTGCCTCGTCGAGGCCGGCTGCAATATCTCGCGAACAGACATGCCCGCGGCGGTGCGCAGCCGTTATCCCGGCCGTGCCTATCTCGACACCGCGAATATCTGGCAGCGCCTGAAAGCGCGAATGAGTGCTACGGCCGCGCCGCGCCGCTATGAACAGGCGCGCCTGCTCGGCGGCGGCTCGGCGATCAATGCGCTGATGGCGAATCGCGGCGCGCCCGCCGACTACGACGAATGGCACGCGCTCGGCGCGCACGGCTGGAACTGGAGCGCCTGCCTGCCGTACTTCCGCAAGCTCGAAACCGATTGCGACTTCAGCGGCGCGCTGCATGGCGAGAGCGGGCCGATTCGGATCCAGCGCGCGCCGTGGACGCGCATTTCGCCATTCGTGCGCGCGGTGCTCGCCACACTCAACGCGCGCGGCCACACGCGGCGTGACGACCAGAACGGCGAGTGGCAGGACGGCACGTTCATCGGATCGATCGCGGTGAGCGAAGCCGGCGAGCGCATCCCGACCTCGGTCTGCTATCTCGACGACGCCGTGCGCGCTCGCCCGAATCTCACGATCCGCACGCAAACGCTCGTCGAACGCGTGCTATTCGACGGCAAGCTCGCCATTGGCGCGCGGATCATCGGCGCGGACGGCGCGAGCGAAGCGTTGCGCGCCAGACATGTGATCGTTTGCTCGGGGGCGATCCACAGCCCGGCACTGCTGATGCGAAGCGGCATCGGCCCGGCGGCCGAACTCGCCGCGCTTGGTATCGAGGTGGTGGCGGATCGAGGCGGCGTCGGCGGCAATCTGATGGAGCATCCGTCGATTGCGGTCTCGGCGTTTCTGCCGCGCGCGTCCCGCACGTTATATCCCGACGAGCATCACGAGCAGGCGATCGTGCGCTTTTCGTCGGGCGTGAGCGGGACAGTGCCCGGCGACATGCATGGAGCGATCCTGTCGCGCTCGGGCTGGCATTCGGTTGGCCACCGGCTCGGTACGATCTTCTTCTGGGTGAACAAGTCGTACTCGCGCGGTCGCGTGAGTCTCGCGTCGGCTGATCCGCACGACGAACCCGCCGTCGACTTCAACATGCTATCCGACGCGCGCGATCTCGAACGGCTCAAGCTCGCGCTGCGCTTCGGTGCCCGCACGCTGGCCGATCCGATGATGGCGCAGCATCGCGCCACGCTGCTGCCTTCGAGCTATTCTCCGCGCGTCGCGAGCGTGGCCGTGCCGGGGGCGTGGAATGCATTGCAGCGCGGCGCGCTGAGCACGTTGTTGGACATTGCCGGGCCGCTGCGCGCGTGGCTGGTGAGGCGTGTGGTCACGCAAGGCGTGACGCTCGACGAACTGCTCGCCGACGATCACGCGTTGACGCGTTTCGTAACGCGGTCGGTGGGCGGCACCTGGCATCCGTCCGGCACTTGCCGCATGGGCGCCGCCGACGATCCGCTCGCCGTCTGCGACGCGCGCGGCGCGGTCTATGGCGTCAGCGGACTTTATGTGTGCGACGCGTCGCTGATGCCGTCGATACCGTGCGCGAACACGAATGTGCCGACCATCATGATCGCGGAGCGGATTGCTGATATGTTGCGCGGCCGCGCGTGAATGCAATGCCGGGCCGCCCGCGTTGAAACGCGGCGGCCCGGCAGACGTCAAGCATCAAGCGGTGAACGGTCCGGCTAAGCGCCAGAAGGCCGAAGTACGCTCACTCGCCAAACCCCACAATCCCCTTCACTTCAAGAAACGCCTCGAGCCCCCATTCGCCGTATTCGCGTCCGTTGCCCGACTGTTTGTATCCGCCGAAAGGCGAGCCCGCATCCCACGACGGGTAGTTCAGATACACGCTGCCCGCCCGGAGCCTGAACGCCACGCGCCGCGCGCGTTCCAGATCGGCGGATTGAACGTATGCCGCAAGCCCGAACGGACTGTCGTTGGCAATCGCGATCGCTTCTTCCTCGTCGCGATAGGGCATGATCGCGAGGACCGGGCCGAAGATCTCTTCGCGCGCGATCTTCATGGAAGGGCGCACATCCGCAAAGACCGTCGGTTGCACGTAATAGCCGCGCTCCAGACCCGGCGGACGCCCGAGGCCACCGGCCACCACTTGCGCGCCTTCGTCGATTCCCGCTGCAATCAGCCGCTCCACACGCTCGAACTGCACGCTGCTGACCACCGGACCCATGGTCGTGCGCTCGTGATCGGCGGGGCCGACGCGCTGCGCTTGCGCCGCGCGCCGCGCGATCGCCACCACTTCATCATGGCGTGCCGCGGGCACGAGCATGCGCGTCGGCGCATTGCACGACTGTCCGCTGTTGTTGAAGCACGAGTTGACGCCGGCCGTGACGGCCGCTTCGAAATCGACGTCGTCCAACAGAATGTTGGCGGACTTGCCGCCCAGTTCCTGATGCACGCGCTTCACAGTCGGCGCCGCGAGTTTCGCAATCTCGACGCCCGCGCGCGTCGAACCGGTGAACGACACCATGTCGACATCCGGATGCGCCGCCAGCGCCGCGCCGACGGTCGGCCCGTCGCCGTTGACGAGATTGAAGACGCCCGGCGGCACGCCCGCCGCGTCGAGTATCTCCGCGAACAGCAAGGCATTGAGGGGCGTGACTTCGCTGGGCTTGAGCACCATCGTGCAGCCGGCCGCGATGGCGGGTGCGGCCTTGCAGACGATCTGATTGATCGGCCAGTTCCACGGCGTGATCAGCGCGACCACGCCGACCGGCTCGTGATTGACGAGCGTCGAGCCTTTCCTGCGTTGCCACGCGAACGTTTCGCACGTGCGAATCAGTTCTTCGAGATGCCGCCGTCCGATGCCCGCTTGCCACGCATGCGCCATCGCGCGCGGCGCGCCGAGTTCGCGCGAGATGGTGTCGCCCATCTCGTCGTGACGTTCGAGAAACACTTCGAGAATGCGGCGGATCAATGCGAGGCGTTCGGCCGGCGTGGTCTGCGAGAACGACGTGAAGGCGCGTTTCGCTGCGGCTACCGCGCGATCGGCATCGGCGGGCGTGCCCATCGCCACTTCGGCGAACGCTTCCTCGGTGCAGGGATCGACAACGGCGCGGCGCGCGTTGGTGGACGGCTCGACCCACGCGCCGTCGATATAGAACTTCAGTGCATTGATCATCTAAAAGGTGTCTTCAGAAAGAGTTTAGGCGCGCGCCGCGTTGGAGCGACGGCTCACCACGACGATCATCACGAGGCACAGCGTCAGCGCGGTGAGCATCGTGCTGATGGCGGCAATGGTCGGATCGATCTCGTCGCGCAACGTCACGAACATGCGGCGTGTCAGCGTCTGGTTCGAACCGCCCGACACGAATAGCGCGACCACCGTTTCGTCGAGCGCCTGAATGAATACGAACACCGCGCCGGAAATCACGCTTGCCTTGATCTGCGGCAGCGTCACCGTCATGAAGCTGCGAAAACGATTCATGCCGAGACTGCGCGCGACCATCTCCTGCGTGCGGTCGAAGGTGCGCAGATCGGCGCCGACCGAGATCAGCACATACGGCAACCCGAGCATCGTATCGGCGAGAATCAGGCCGCCGAGCGTATTCACGTAGCCCGCCTGAGAGTACACGAAGAACACGCCCACCGCGACGATGATGATCGGCACCATCAACGGCAGCATCAGCAGCGTGCGCAGATAGCGCATGATCCAGTGCGTGCCGTTCTGGATCGCGTACGCGGCGGCCACGCCGAGCGGCGTGGCGATCAGCGCGGCGCAGATCGAAGCGGTGAGCGTGGTGCGCGCGGCGTCGATCCATGCGGGGTTGTCGAAGAACGAGTGATACCAGCGCAGCGAGTAGGCGGGCGGCGGGAAGGTCATGAAGCGCGTGTCGGAGAACGATAGCGGCACCACGATCAGCACCGGCACCATCAGGAACAGCAGAATCAGCACGACGGTCGCGCCGAGGACGATCCGTCCGAACGGGAGTTTGTTCATTTCGCGCCCAGAGTCTTTTCGAGTGGCACCACGCGGCTCGCGGCATAGAAAATCGCGAACACGCAGATCAGCAGCACGACGCTCACCGCACTCGCCGCGCCCCAACTGTTGTAGATCTCGACGTTGCGGCTCACCACCATCGACACCATGATCGACTTGCCGCCGCCCATCAGTTCAGGCGTGATGTAGAAGCCGAGGCACAACACGAACACGAGCGTCACGCCGGCGAACACGCCGCTCATCGACAGCGGCAGGAACACGCGCAGGAACACGTGCAGCGGCGAGCCGCCCAGGCTCGCGCCGGCTTGCGAGAGATTCGACGGGATTTTCTGCATCGCCGAATAGAGCGGCAGCACCATGAACGGCAGCAGGATATGCACCATTGCGATGACCGTGCCGAACTGGTTGTAGGCGAGCTGCACCGGCCGGTCGACCAACCCTGAGGCGATCAGCGCCTTGTTCACGAGCCCCGTGCGCTGCAACAGCACGAGCCACGCGTAGGTGCGCACGAGTACGCTGGTCCAGAACGGCAGAATCACCATGCCGAGGACGAGCGCGCTCAGCTTCGGCGGCAACGAGGCGGCGAAGTAGGCCACCGGATAGCCGAGCAGGAGCGTGATGACAGTCACGACGATGCTCAGCTTGAACGTCAGCAGAAACGTTTCAAGGTAGGCGCCGGTGAACATGCGGCGGTAGTTTTCGAGCGTAAAGCCGTCGTGATAGATGGACTGCCACGACAGCCACGCGAGCGGCACCACCAGCAGCACGACGATCACGAGGAGCGCCGGCGTCATCAGGAGAAGCATCGTGCGATCCTCGCGGCGCTGATAGCGCGCGGCGGGATCGGACTCGGTGGCCTGCATCAAGGTGGTTCCCTGGAGCATCCGTTTGGCGGTTGTCATCATGCACCTACGGCGTCGAGAAACTGATACCACGCCGCGACGAGTCTCACACCCGGCGCGCGCAGCGAATGAAAGGGCACGGGCCGCAGGCCGGGCGCGCCGAGCAGCGAGAGCTCGGGCGTTTCGCCGAGCGCGAGCGCGGCGGCATGCTGGCCGAGCAGGCTCGCCATCGCGACCCCCGCTCCGTTATACCCCAGACAAAAGGTCGTGGCGTCGTCGCTGCGTCCGACATGCGGCAGCGAATTGAACGTCATGCCCACATAGCCCGACCAGCGATAGTCCACTCGCACGTCCGCGAGATCGGGAAAGAGCGCGACCATCGCGCGTTGCAATGCGTCGAAGCCCGTTGTTTGCCCTTCCTTGCCGAACGCGTCGCGTCCGCCGAACAGCATGCGGCCGTCCACTTTGCGGAACCACTTCATCATGCGCCGCGTTTCGGTGTAGCTGCGGCGCTCGACCATGAGATGTGCGTCAAGCTCGGCGGGCAGGCGCTCGGTGGCGATCATCGCGCTGCGAAACGGCACGAGCTCGCGCTGATACGCCGAGGTCGCCGCCGTGAGATCGGAATACGCATTGGTCGCGACGATGACCTGCTTCGCGCGCACCGTGCCGCCGGGCGTGCGCAGCGTCACGCGCGTCTCGCCGGACGCGCGTTGCATCTGCTGTACCGGCGTCAATTCGTAGATCGGCACGCCGCGCAGCGTGAGTCCGCGCGCGAGTCCGCGCACGTACTCGAGCGGCAGAATGGTGCCGGCGTCCGCGCTCAGCACGCCGCCGACAAAGCCCTTCGAACCCGTCTCGTGCTCGATGGCGGCGCGCGATTGCACGGTCATCGAGGTATCGCCGAGATTCGTGCGAACCCAGTCGGCTTCGGCGCGAATCGCGGCGAACGCGGCCTCCGTGTGAGCGCAGCGCAGGCTGCCGGTATGTTCGAAGCGGGCGCGCGTCAACTGGAATTCGTCGACCAGCGTCTCGACGACGCGCACGCCTTCATGCGCGAGACGATGCATGCGCTTCGCGGTATCGAGACCGTGCAGCTTGTCGATGGTGGGAAACGACAGTCTGAACTTCGACGACACCACGCCGCCATTGCGCCCGCTCGCACCCCAGCCGACCGGATTCGCATCGAGCACCACGCACTCGACGCCGCGCTTTTGCAGCGCATACGCGGCGGCGAGGCCCGAGTAGCCCGCGCCGATCACGGCGACCTCGACTTCGAGATCGCGGGCGAGCGGCACGCCGGTGCTGACCGCCGCACCGGCGCCTGGCGATGCCGCGAGGAGCGCCCGCCAGAGCGAATCAGGCGCGGGCGTGTGCAGTGTCATCGGCGCAAGCATCGGCTCAGGCCGCGAGACGCGCTTCGGCTTCGACGGCGTCCGCAAGCGCGCCGAGCGTCGCGAACTTGAAGGTCGGCGTGGTCACGGTTTCCGGCACGGGCGTGGCGCCGAAGCCCTTCACGTTCTGACGGCGTTCGATCCAGCAGGTTGCGTAGCCGAGCTTCGTGGCGATGCCGATGTCGTGATACTGGCTTTGCGCGGTGTGCAGGATTTCGCCGAACTTGTAGCCGAACGCTGCCTGACGGCCGCGGTTGTATGCGAAGAACTGCGGGTCGGGTTTGGCGACGCCGGTTTCGTCGCAGCAGACGGTGTCGTCGAACGGATCGCCGAGCGTGTGCGCATAGGCCGAGAGCGCCACGCGGTCCGCGTTGGTCATCGCGACCAGGCGGAAATGTTTGCGCAGACGCTTGAGCGCCGCGACCGAATCCGCGAACGCCGGCCATTCGAGCACGTCGCGCTGGAAGGCGGCGGCCGATTGCGCGTCGTCGGGCAGACCGAGTTCTTTCGCGAGCGAGAGATAGACGTTCGCCATTTCGTGGCTCGACCGGCCCGGATAGGTCGCGCGGCCACGCATGTACGGTTCGAAGATCTGGTCGTCGGTCAGGTCCTTCGCTTTCGGGCCGCCAATGCGCCGCACGGAGGCGAGCACGCCGCGCTCGAAGTCGATGAGTGTGCCGACGACGTCGAACGTCAGGACCTTGAAATCGGTGAGCTTCATGAAATCATCCTTTTGCAGTATGCGGTGAATCGGAGAGAGAGTGCCCCACGCGTGGGCGGAGAAAATCAGGCGGGCACGACGATCGTGTCCTGCGGGTCGAGCGTCACGCTCATCTGTGCGCCCGGCTGCGGGATGCGGCGGCGTGCGTCGTGGCCGCCGGGCTGCCGGAGACTGATGGCGGTGCCGTCGGCGAGCGCGGCGAACACGCGCAGGCTTTCGCCCTGATACAGCACCTCGGTGACGCGGCACGACAGACGGTTCACGCCTTCCTGGCGCTCGCCGCCGTCGATCACGAGTTTTTCGGTCTGCACCGCGAGCAGCAGTTTGTTGCCATGCGGCAGCGGATGCGCGGTGCGCAGCACGGTATCGCCGAGACGCACGGCGTCGTCGCCGGCGCGCGTCACGTCGAGCAGCGTCGCCTCGCCGATGAAGCTCGCCACGAACGCGTCGCACGGCCGGTCGTAGAGCCGCTCGGGCGTGTCGATCTGCACCAGCCGGCCGTTCTTCAGCACGGCCACGCGGTCGCTCATGGTGAGCGCTTCGCGCTGGTCGTGCGTCACGTAGACGATCGTCGCGCCGAGCTTGCGATGCAGCCGGCGCAGTTCGATCTGCATGGTTTCGCGCAGTTGCTTGTCGAGTGCCGAGAGCGGCTCGTCCATCAGGATCAGTTGCGGCTCGAACACCATTGCGCGAGCGAGTGCCACGCGCTGCCGCTGACCGCCGGAAAGCTGGCTGATGCCGCGGCTCTCGTAGCCGGAGAGTTCGACCATCGCGAGCGCGTCGGCGACTTTCTTCGCCCACGTGCCTTTCGGCAGACGGCGCGCGCGCAGCGGAAACGCCACGTTCTCGCCGACGCTCATATGCGGAAACAGCGCGTAGTTCTGAAACACGATGCCGATGTCGCGTTTGTGCGGCGGCGCGAATGTAATGTCGCGTTCGCCGACCCAGACCGCGCCCGAACTCGGCTGCACGAAGCCGCCGAGAATACCGAGCAAGGTGGTCTTGCCCGAGCCCGAAGGGCCGAGCAGCGAGACGAATTCGCCGGGGGCGATGTCGAGTGAAACGTCGTCGAGGGCCACGACCTGGCCATAACGTTTCGCTGCCGATCGGATCGAAACACCTGTTTTCGCTCGTGCGTCCATTGCGTCCTGTCTCGCTGAAGAAGCCTGCGTTAGGGAAAATATAGGCTGCGTCCTTTTTGGCGGCAATTCCCAAATTGTTGGAGAAGGCATAACATCAGGTCATGCCTAACCTTCGCAAAAAACTTCCGAGCGCCAATGCGCTGTTCGTGTTCGAAGCTGCCGCGCGCTGCGGCAACTTCACTCGCGCGGCGCAGGAGTTATATGTGAGCCAGCCCGCGGTGAGCCGCATGCTGGCGCGCATGGAAGACCATCTCGGCGTGCGCCTGTTCGAGCGGGTGCGCGGCGGCATCGAGCTGACCGAGAACGGCAAGATCCTTTACCGGAAGATTTCCGAGGGCTTCAACGGCATTGAAGGCGCGATCCGCGAGATCGAGGCGCGGGCCACGGGTGTGGAGTCGGTCACGTTGTCGGTGTCCACGGCCTTCACCACGCACTGGCTGATGCCGCGCATGAACCGCCTGAATCAGGCGTTCCCGAACGTCGACTTGCGGTTTCAGTTGATCTCGGGGCGGATCGGCGGGCCGCTCGTCGACGTCGATCTCGGCATGCGCTTTCGGCGCGAGGACGAGATCGGCGAGAACAGCGTGCTGGTCATGCCGGAGACGCTGCTGCCGGTGTGCAACCGGCGTTATGACGAAACCGCCGCCACGGAGGCGGGGCGCGCGCATGGCGACACGGTGATCGTCATGGACGACGGCGAGCGCGGCTGGCATGAGCGCTTTGAAGCGTTCGCCGCACACGGGCGGCACGCCGCGAGCATGCTGAGCTTCAACGACTACGCGATCGTCGTGCAGGCCGCGTTGCTCGGCCAGGGCGTCGCGCTCGGCTGGCTCAACGTGGTGTCGCACTGGCTGCTGGAGGGCGCGCTTCAGCCAGCGGAACAGGAACTGATCGTCACGAACCGGCGCTGCTGTCTGGTGTGGCCGGAGAGCCGCGCGCTGCGGCCGGCCGCGGCCGACGTGCGCGACTGGATCATCGAGGAAACGCGCGCCGACGTGCGCGCGGTCGATCGCGCGTATCCGAAGCTCGGGCTGCGCCGCTCGCTGGCCGACGCGGGATTGGCGATCGGGTAGGGTTCGCGGGCGCTCAGCGACTTTTCTGACGCAGTGCAATTCTGCCGCCGTCGCTTCGAGGCTGGTTCTCGACGTCATTATTCGGTCACGAACCTCACGCAGTATTACCGACGGCCTTCAATCGGCCGACGGGCCGCAGGCCGGCCCGCCTTCACTTCTTTCGCACCTCCACGCGGACCAGGCGCCCATGTACGACGCCGCGCACCCGATCCGTCGACAACAAGCATTCCACTCAAGGAGACACCGTGGCTCGTTCAAGAATCTTTGCTCTGACGGCGATCGCTTCGTCGCTTTTCGTCGCAACGGTCGCGCATGCTGGCGTCGATCTTATTGCGGTTGGCCAACTGAGCGGCCTCACGGGCGATCTATCGAAGGAAACCGCGGCGCCACTGGAGAACGGTGTGGCGGGCAATCTGCTCGGCGGCCTCGGTTCGGGCATCGGTTACGCGGGCTGCCATACGTTCGTCGCCGTGCCGGACCGTGGCCCGAATGCCGTGTCGTACAACGCGGCGATCGACGACACCGCCTCGTATATCAACCGTTTTCAGACCTTGCGCCTGCGTCTGAAACCCGGCGCGGCCGGCGCCTCGCTTCCGTACACGATGACGCCGACCCTGCTCGCCACGACGCTGCTCCACACCAACGACAGGCTGGTGTATGGCACAGGCGCTGCCGCGGGCGTACCTAACGGCGCGCCGGCGCTCAACCGCCGCAATCACACCAGCTACTTCACCGGCCGCTCGGACAACTTCGATCCGACGCGCCTGTCGACGGACGACCGCGACGCGCGCTTCGATCCCGAAAGCGTGCGCGTGAGCAATGACGGCGACAGCGTCTTCATCTCGGACGAATACGGCCCTTACGTCTATCGTTTCGATCGCCGCAGTGGCCGCCGCATCGACACATATAAGCTGCCGGACGCATTCGCGGTTGCCACGCTGAGCCCGATCGGCAACGATGAAATATCGGAGAACACCTCGGGCCGCGTCGCCAACAAGGGCATGGAAGGCCTCGCGATCTCGCCGGACGGCAAGACGCTGTTCGGCGCAATGCAAAGCCCGCTGATCCAGGATGGCGGCACGAACGGCGCGTACACGCGCATCGTCAGGATCGACGTGCGCACCGGTAGGACGACCCAGTTCGCGTATCCGCTGACGAACATCGGCACGGCGGCCAAGCCTAAATATCCGACCATCAGCGACGTGGTCGCCGTCAACGATCATGAATTGCTGATGGACGAGCGGGACGGGCAGGGGCTGGGCGATAACTCGACGGCCGTGTTCAAGAAGGTGTTCCATATCGACCTGAACGGCGCTCAGGACGTCAGCAGCGCGAGCGGCGAGGCCGGCCTCGCGCCGTACGCGGTGCAGAAGACGCTGTTTCTGGATGTGGTCGCCACGCTCACCGCGCACGGCTACAACGCGAACGATATTCCGGCGAAGCTGGAGGGTCTCGCGTTCGGTCCTGACGTCGTGGTCGGCGGTGTCAAGAAGCACACGCTGTTCGTCGCTAACGACAACGACTTCCTGGGCACGATCACCGACACCAACCATCCGGCCGGCATTGCGAACCCGAATCAGTTTTTCGCCTTCGCGTGGGACCCGAGCGACTTGCCGGCGTACGTCGCGCAAAAACTGCCCGGCGTGGATGACGATCGTCACGGCGATCATCGTCATGACCACGGTGACTCGGACCGCGCGTGCGGCCCCGATCGCGACGACGATCATTGAGCCGCTGACGCGCGCCTCGCATTTCCCGACGCGCATTGAAGCAACAGAAGGGCGGCGCCGGCCGATGCCGGCGCCGCTACATCAAGCTAAGCGTCAGCGCCTTGCGCCACGATCAGATCGAGCGAGCCCGCGAGAATCGATCTGGCGAGTTCGGGGTCGTCGACGGCGCGCGCGAGCGTCACCGCGCCGACGATGGTCGCGACGATACCGAGCGCCAGGTTTTCGCTATCGCCGGCCAACGTCTGCGCGATTCGCGATGCCAGCTTGTGCACGTATTGCGTGAGACGATCGCGAACTTCCGGTGCCGCGTGCCGCGCCTCACCGGCAAGCGCGCACAACGCGCAGCCGTTGCCCGGATTCTTGATGTGTTTCTCGCTGAGAAACATTTCGCCTAACGCCCGCAACGGTTCTTTCTTCGCCGACCCGTTCGAATTCGCCGCCGCGATCGAAGCGGCGATACGTTTCTCGCTTTGCGCGACGGCATATTCCAGCGCCTCGACGATCAACGCGTCACGCGACTCGAAGTGGCCGTAGAACGCGCCATGCGTGAGGCCGGCGCGCCGCATACAGTCCGCCACGCCGAGCGCCTCGATCCCGTCTTCCCGAATCTGCCGCGCCGCCGTTTCCAGCACACGCTGACGGCTTTCTGCTTTTTGCGCCTGCGAGTAGCCCATTTCCGTCACCCCTCTTGACAATCTGCATGATGAGCATAATACTGAAAATGTGCATGATGATCAACATGCAGATTGTTCGATGAGGGCGTCTTTGCGGATGTCCGTACGCGGCGGCGTTTTTGGGCCGCCTAACCGTTACAGGCGTCGCACGGCCGTGTTTTCCGGCACGTTGGCGGCGCAATCGAGGAGAGAGATGATGCGTTTCACGGGAAAAACAGCGTTGATTACCGGTGGGAATAGCGGTATTGGTTTCGTCACGGCGAAGCTGCTGATTGCCGAAGGCGCGCAGGTGGTGATCACCGGCCGCGACAGTGCGAAGCTGGATCAGGCCGTGTCCGAACTCGGCGAAAATGTGCTGGGCGTGCGGGCCAATCTGGATAACGAAGCGGATATCGACTCGTTGTTCGAACAGATCAAGAGCAAATTCGGGTCGCTCGATATCGTGTTCGCCAACGCCGGCATCTCCGGTCCGACGCCGCTCGGCGGCACGACGGCCGCGGCGTTCGAGGCGATTCTTCGCACCAATCTGACCGCGGTCTTTCTGACGGTGCAAGCCGCATTGCCGTTGATGAGCGAGGGTGGCGCGGTCGTGTTGAACGGTTCGGTGATGCGCGAACTCGGCTCGCCTGGTTCGTCGGCGTATTCGGCCACCAAGGCCGGCATCACGGGCATGGCGAAGGTCTTCGCGTCGGAGTTGGTGCAGCGTGGTATTCGCGTGAATACAGTCATCCCCGGCGGCACGCGCACGCCGATCTGGACGCGTGGCGCGCGCGAAGGCGCGACGCTCGACGGAACCGAACAGGCTCTCGCGCCGCGCGTTCCGATGGCGCGCCTCGCCGCGCCGGAAGAAGTGGCGGCAGCAGTGCTGTTCCTTGCTTCCGGCGATGCGTCGGGAATGACGGGCGCGGAGATCGTCGTGGATGGCGGTACGATCGGAGCCCCGTGGGGCGCGCCGATTTTCCGTCAGGCTTGATGCGGCGGTAGCGATAGACAGCCGCGCCGGACGACGAATCGGCGGCGCGGCTATCGATTCAATACGCCCCGCTCACCAGATTGTTCGGCGCACCATCGACGAAGTTCTCGATGTTATCCATCAACTGATTCGCCAGACTCTGCTGCGCCTCGTCCGACGCCCACGCCACGTGCGGCGTCAGAATCACATTCGGCCGGCCGGCGGCGCGCAACAGCGGGTTATCGTCGGCGGGCGGCTCGGCTGCGGTCACGTCGAAACCCGCGCCGCTGATCAGCCCTTCATCGAGCGCCTGCACGAGCGCCGCTTCGTCGACGAGTCCGCCGCGCGCCGTGTTGATGATCAGCGGCCGGCGTTTCATCGCGCGAAACTCGGGCATGGCGAGCATGTTGCGCGTGTGCGGGGTGAGCGGACTGTGCACGGTGATGATGTCGCTGGTCGCGAGCACTTCATCCCACGGCGTGTACAGCGGGCCGAGCCCTTCGCGTCCCTTGTGCGCGGCGAACATCGGCTGCATGCCGAAGGCTTTGCCGAGTTCCGCCACGCGCTGCCCAAGCACCCCTTCACCGATGATGCCGAGCCGTGCGCCGGCCAGATCGTGAATCGCATGCGTGAAGAAGCAGAACTGCCCGGACTTTTGCCACTCGCCGGCGAGCACGTCGTCGCGATAGGCGACCAGATTGCGCCGCAGCGCGAGAATCAGCGCGAACGTATGCTCCGGCACGGTGTTGATCGCATAGCCGCGAATATTGCTCACCGCAATGCCGAGCCGCTGGCAAGCTGCCTTGTCGACGCAATCCGTACCGGTCGCGGCCACCGCAACGAGTTTCAGATCGGGCAATTGCTCCAGCACTTCGCCGGTTAGCGCGACTTTGTTGGTAATCGCAATCGATGCGCCAGCGAGGCGCTGGATTATTTGATCCGGCGTTGTGCGGTCGTGCTCGATCAACTGATGCTCGAAGCGCGGCTCGCGCAATACGATCTGCGGGGCGAGGGTCGTGCGGTCCAGAAAAACGATTTTATGCATGGTCATGTCCCCGATGATTTACAGATGCCGCTTCGCTTCAGCGACGATATGCTGCGCGGTGATGCCGAAGTGCTCGTACAGCGTCTCCGCCGAAGCCGACGCGCCGAAACCCGTCATGCCGACAAAGCTGCCGCGTTCGCCGAGATAGCGGTCCCAGCCGAAACGCAACGCCGCTTCCACGCCGACTCGCACGGTGCCGGAACCGAGCACGGCTGCGCGATAGGCGTCGTCCTGTTCGTCGAAAATCTCCCAACACGGCATGGACACCACGGCCGTTGCAATGCCTTCGTCCTGCAACTGGCGGCGCGCCTGCAAGGCCAACGCGACTTCGGAACCGGTTGCCAATAGCGTCACCGCGCGCGCGCCGCCCTCGGCTTCGGCCAGCACGTAAGCGCCGCGCTGCGAGAGCGGCTCGGCGCTATATTCACGGCGCACCAACGGCAGCGCCTGGCGCGCGAACACCAGCGTGCTCGGCCCGCGCCGATGTTGGAGCGCGAGCGCCCAGCACTCGGCGGCTTCGACGGCATCGGCGGGACGCAGCACGAGCATGTTCGGCATCGCGCGCAGCGAGGCGAGAATTTCGACGGGCTGATGCGTCGGTCCATTTTTGCCGACACCGATCGAATCGTGGCTGAACACGTAGTGAACCGGCAGGCCCATCAGCGCGGCCATGCGCATGGCCGGACGTTGATAGTCGGAGAACGCCAGGTAGGTGACGCTGGTCGCGATCACGCCGCCGTGCGCGGCCATGCCGTTGGCCATCGAGCCCATCACGTGTTCACGCACGCCGCAATGGACGTAGGCGCCGCTGCGGTCCTCAGCGGTAAAAGCATGCAACCGGCGCTTGTGGCCGGTGGGCGCTTCGAGATCGGCGCAGCCGACCATGCGTTCCGGCAACAACGGCGCAAGCAGATCGCTGATCTCGCCCGATACGGTGATGCCGGGCTGCGGCTCGTCGCGCTCCACGGCGCGCTTGCGATAGTCGTCGAGCACGTCGCGCCAGCCTTGCGGCAGATGGCCTGACTGGATCCGTTCGAACTCGTCGCGCTGTGCGGCGGGCAACGCAGCGAGACGTTCGTGCCATGCGTAATACTGCGGGTCGCTACGCCGTCCTGCCGCGCGCCATGCTGCCAGAATCTCCGCGGGTATCTCGAACGGCGCGTGCGGCCAGCCGAGTGCGTCGCGGGCCGCATCGGCGTCCGGCTGGAACAGCTTGCCGCTGTGGCCGCCGCGCTGTCCTTGCAGGCGCGCAATGCCGCGGCCGATCACGGTCTTGCACGCGATCATCGAAGGCCGCGGGTCCGCGCGCGCGATCGTCAGCGCCGCCGACACCGCTTCGAGATCGTGCCCGTCGATTTCGACCACATGCCAGCCGCCGACGCGAAAGCGCGCGCAGACGTCCTCGCTGATCGAGAGGGAAGTGCTGCCATCGTCGGTAATCTGATTGTCGTCCCAGCAGAGGATCAGCTTGCCCAGTTGCAGATGCCCGGCCAGCGAAATCATCTCCTGACCGATGCCTTCCTGCAGACAGCCGTCGCCGACAAACGCATACGTGTAGTGGTCGATGAGGTCGCTGCCGAATTTCGCCGCGAGATACGCTTCGGCGATCGCCATGCCGAATGCGTTGGCGATGCCCTGGCCGAGCGGGCCCGTAGTGGCCTCGATACCGTGCGCGGGTTCGTACTCGGGATGGCCCGCGCAATGCGAGCCTAGCTCGCGAAAGGTCTTGATCTGTTCCAGCCCGATCGCGCCATATCCGGTGAGATACAACAGCGAGTACAGCAGCAGCGAGCCGTGGCCGTTCGACAGCACGAAGCGGTCGCGGTCGGGCCAGGTCGGATCGGCGGGATTGAATTTCAGGTGACGCGTGAATAGCGCGGTCGCGATTTCCGCCATGCCGAGCGGCACGCCCTGATGGCCTTCGCCGGCGCGCAGAATCGCATCGATGGAGAGGAAACGGATCGCGTCGGCCAAGGGCAACGGCGCCGCTTGCGCGGCTGATACCGACGCGACCTGCGGCGGTGAAGTGATCGAAGCAGACGAAGCGTTCGGTGCAACAGATAGGGCTTCGGTGGTGGACATGGCAAAAGGCTCCTCTACGCCGCTGCGTCATGCGCCGCGGGCGGTGATCGGACAAAGCTAACGAACCGGCCCGAAGAAACGGGCGGAAGAACATCGCGCGAGGCGGGGCACGCCGCATGCCTCGCGCTTGAAGGACTCAATGGCTCAATGCAGGAAGCCCGTCGAAATCCACGGCACGGCGGCCACGATGATCAGCCCGGCCATCAACGCGGCGATGTAGCCGAGAATCGGCTTCATGCCTTCGTCCGGATGGATGCGGCTCACCGCGCAAGCGGAGTAGTAGCCCACGCCGAACGGCGGCGCGAAGAGGCCGACGCCCATCGAGAGGATCACGACCATCGCGTAATGCACGTCGTGGATATGCATGGCCCGCGCAATCGGAAACATCAGCGGGCCGAATAGCACGATGGCCGGAATGCCTTCGAGTACGCTGCCGAGAATCACGAACATGCAGATCGACGCCGCCATGAACATCGCCGCGCCGCCCGGCAAACCGCCCAAGGTCTGCGCGAGTTGCCCCGAGAAGCCGGACTGCGTCAACGCCCACGCCATGGCGGTGGCCGCGCCGATGATCAGCAGGATCGCGCCGGACAGCGTCGCGGTATCGATCAGCATAGGCTTGAGGCGCGTCCACTCGAAACGGCGGTAGATCAGCAAGCCGGCCAGCACCGCATAGGCAATGCCGATGGTGGAGACTTCGGTCGCCGTCGCAATGCCTTCGACCACCGCCGCGCGAATCACGAACGGCAGCGCGATTGCCGGAAACGCGATCACGAGCTTGCGCAGAATCTCGCCGCGAGTCGCACGCTTGACGCCCGACATGTCTTCGCGCCGATAACGCCACTGCACGACGATGCACAGCGTGATCGCCAGCACGATGCCCGGCAGCATGCCGCCGGTGAAGAGCGCCGAAATCGACACGCCGGTCACCGAGCCGAGCGTGATCAGCACGAGGCTAGGCGGAATCGTTTCGGTCTGCGCGCCGGTCGCGGCGAGCAGCGCGACCAGGTCGCCGGGTTTCGCGCCGCGCGCTTTCATCTCCGGAAACAGGACCGGCGCGACCGCCGCCATGTCGGCGGCTTTCGATCCCGAGATGCCCGACACCAGATACATGGCGCCGACCAGCACGTACGAAAGACCGCCGCGCACGTGGCCGAGCAGGCTCGCGAGAAACGCGATCATCGCCGCCGCCATGCCGGTCATTTCGATCAGCTGGCCGAGAAACACGAAGAGCGGCACGGAGAGCAGGATCAGATGCGACATGCCTTCGTCCATCCGGCCGACCACCACCGGCATCGGCGTGTTCGTGGTCAGAGCGAGATAGCCGAAGGTGGCGAGTCCGAACGAGAACGCGATGGGCACGCCGCTCAGCACGCCGAGCGCCACGAGGCCGACGAAGAAGATCAGCAGGTTCAGATTGCCGAGGTCGCGTAATACCGGCCCGAGCGCGATGAAAATGCCGACCAGCGCGCCGACCGACGCGAGCGCGCCCAGCACGAGGCGCCAGTTGCTCATGCGCGCGAGCCGCACCACGGCGACCAGCAGCATCAGCGCCGAGCCGACCGGCAACGCGGCGGCGCGCCACGAGTTCGACAGTTCGAGCGCGGGTGTGGTGATGAACGACTCGTCCTGCGCGAAGCTGATTGCCGGGCCGATCACCATCGCGAGAAACGCGATCGGCGCGGCGATCGCCACCACGTCGAGGAACGCGCGCACGCCTGGCGGCGCCATGCCCACGAGCGCCGTCATCCGCATATGCTCGCCGCGCCGCAAGGCGATCACGGCGCCGAGCATGGCGAGCCAGAGGAACAGCATCGAGGCGAGCTCGTCGGACCAGACGAGCGGCGAGTGCAGGATATAGCGGCTCGTCACACCGGCCAGCAGCACGACGATTTCGGCGAGCACCAGCAAGGCGGCGGGAATCTCCACCAGGTGCCCGAGCGCCGAATCGAGCGCACAGGCGAAGCGGTGCTGCCGCTCGTGCGAATATGAGATCGTGGTCATCGCATTACCCCAGTTTTCCGACGGACTTCTCCAGCAGACTCCAGGCTTCGTCGCCGTATTTGCTCTTCCAGTCGTGGTAGAAGCTCGTCTTGGCCAGCGCGCCGCGGAACGACTCGCGGTCCACGTCGATGAAGGTGATGCCCTTCGTCTTCAGATCGTCGCGCAGCGAGCTGCTCAGCTTCGCGATGTCCGCGCGCTGCAGCATCGCGGCTTTTTCGAATTCGCGTGTGACGATGGCGCGGATATCCGCCGGCAGCCGTTCCCATGCGGCGCGGTTGCCGAGAATCCAGTAACCGTCCCACACGTGCGAAGTGAGGCTGATGTACTTCTGCACTTCGTAAAGCTTGGCTGTGGCGATGATCGGCAGCGGATTTTCCTGGCCTTCCACGACGCCGGTTTGCAGAGCCGAATACAGTTCGTTGAAGTTGATCGGAGCGGGACCGGCGTCGAGCGCCTTGAACAGCGAGGTCAGCATCGGCGCCTGCGGCACGCGGATCTTGAATCCTTTCAGATCGGCCGGCGCACGCAGCGCGCGCGTGGACGAACTGATCTGCCGGAAGCCGTTGTCCCACACCTTGCTGACCGATACGATGCCGGACTTGCCGATCTGCGCGCGAATGTAATTGCCGAGGTCGCCGTCCATCGCTTTCCACACCGCGTCGTAGTCCTTGAACGCGAAGCCGGTGTTGACGATGCCCGCGGCCGGCGTGAGCGTCGCGAGAATCGACGAGGCCTGGTTGAAGAACTCCACGCCGCCGTTGCGCACCTGCGAGAGCAGATCGGTGTCGGAGCCGAGCTGGTTCTGCGGAAACAGCTTGATGTCGAGGCGGCCGTTGGTCGCCTCGCGAATGTGATTGATCGCCTCCTGGGCGCGGATATTGACCGGATGAGTCGGGTCCTGGCCGGTGGCGAGCTTGTATGAAAACTCGGGCGCCGCCATGGCGCGCCGCGAGACGCTCCATAACGGCACGGCTGCGGACAAGGTCGCACCGGCTTTCAGAAAGGTGCGGCGGCTGATGCCCTGCGGGGCGTTCGAACGGTTAGTCATGGTGTCTTCCTCCAAACCTGGATCGCGCGTCGTTATGTTTTTCGAACTTCGAGCGCGGCGGCTGCACGTGTCGCGCGCCGCGCCTGGTTGTTATCTACTACTGTGTCTCCATCGCCGCCGCCGGCCTCCCGCCAGACGGCTCGTCCTGCTGGACGAATCGGCCTTGAATCAGCCGTGAATCAGCATGCCGCCGTTCACGTCGATCACCGCGCCGGTGATATACGAGGACAGGTCCGACGCGAGGAACAGGAACGCGCCGGCTACGTCGTCGGGCACGCCGAGGCGATTCAACGGAATGCCCGCGAGAATCTCGACGCGCTTGTCGTCGCTGATCTTGCCGGCGTTGATGTCGGTCTGGATCAGGCCCGGCGTCACGCAGTTCACGCGGATGCCGTCGTTGCCGAGCTCGCGCGCCATCGCTTTCGCTAGGCCGAGCACACCGGCTTTGGCCGCGGAATAGTGCGGGCCGCCGAGAATGCCGCCGCCGCGCTGCGCCGATACCGACGACATGCAGCCGATCGAACCGCTCTTCTGCTTCTTCATTTGCGGCACGACCGCTTGCGACAGGTACAGCACGCCGCGCAAATTGACATCGAGAATGCGATCCCAGCTTTCCGGGTCGATGTCGAGCAGCTTGGCCGCCTGGGTGATGCCGGCGTTATTGATCAGGATATCGATCGAACCCAAATCGGCGACGGTGCGCTCGACAGCAGCCTGGCATGCGCCGCGATCCGTGACGTTGCACACATAGCCGCGGTGCTCCGGCCCGATCGAAGCGGCGGCGTCGATCGCGGCCTTTTCGTCGAGATCGAAAATGGCGATGCGCGCACCATGAGCGGCGAATTTGCGTGCGGTCGCCATGCCGATGCCGCGCGGCGACGCGCCGCCGGAAATGACGGCGACCTTGCCGTCGAGAAGACGTGACTCTGACATGATGCGGATCTCCTGAGTGTGATGCTTATGTTGTGCTGCGTGGTTGGCAATCGGTGATTACGATTTGCCCTGCGGATCAATTCAATGCCTAGCGCAGCCAGCCTTTGATCGTGTCGCACATCGCCTCGGTGGAAATGCCGTAGCGGTCGTGCAGTGTCGGCAGCGCGCCGGCATCGAGAAAGGCGTCGGGCAGGCCGATCTGACGGAAGGGCGGCGTGACGCCGTTGGTCAGCAGCACGGTGGCCACCGCTTCGCCGAGGCCGCCGATCACCGTGTGGTTCTCCGCGACGATCACGAGACGCCCCGGCCGGCGCGCTTCGCGCAGCAGCGTGACGGCGTCGAGCGGCTTGATGGTCGGCACATGCAGCACGCCCACGTCGATGCGGTCCGTGGCGAGCGCCTTGGCCGTTTCGAGCGCACGCATCGTCATGATCCCGGACGAGATGATCAGCACTTCGGCGCCGTCGCGCAGCAGCTTGGCTTTGCCGAGTTCGAACTGGTAGTCGTATTCGTCGAGCACGACCGGCACGTTGCCGCGCAAGAGCCGCGCATACACCGGGCCGCGATGGTCGGCAATCGCCGGCACCATCTGTTCGATTTCGAGCGCGTCGCACGGATCGATCACCGTGAGGTTCGGCATCGCGCGGAACAGGGCGAGGTCTTCGGCCGCCTGGTGGCTCGGGCCGTAGCCGGTCGTGAGGCCGGGTAGTGCACAGACCAGCTTGACGTCGAGGTTGTCCTCGGCGATCGCCTGGTGGATGAAGTCGTAAGCGCGGCGCGCGGCGAACACCGCGTAGGTGGTGACGAACGGCTGCGCGCCTTCGTGCGCCATGCCGGCGGCGGCGCCCATCAGCAACTGCTCGGCCATCCCCATCTGATAGAAGCGCTCGGGGAATTCCTTCGCGAACAGATGCAGGTCGGTGTATTTGCCGAGGTCGGCGGTCATGCCGACCACTTCGGGCCGGTTGCGCGCCAACTCCACCAGCGCGCGGCCGAACGGCGCGGAGCGGGTGATCTGGCCTTCACCGGCGATCGAGGCGATCATCGCCGAAGTCTTCAGACGCGGTTTCGGTGCGGCGGCGCTCATACGGTTCTCCCGGCTTCCAGCGCCTGCAGCGCGAGTTGCCACTCGTGCGCATCGACGCGGATAAAGTGGTTCTTCTCGCGTGCTTCGAGGAACGGCACGCCACAGCCCATGCGCGTATCGCAGACGATGATCCGCGGCTGCGCTTCGGGATGCGCGCGCGCCGCATCGAACGCGGCGACTACCGCCGCGAGATCGTTGCCGTCCACGCGCTGCACGAACCAGCCGAACGCCTGCAACTTCTCGACCAGCGGCTCGAACGCCATGACTGCCGAAGACGGACCGTCGGCCTGCTGGTTGTTGACATCGACCATCGCGATCAGGTTGTCGAGCTTCCAGTGCGCGGCGGACATCAGGCCTTCCCACACCGCGCCCTCGTCGAGTTCGCCGTCCGAGAACAGCGTGTAGACGGTGGCGTCCGAACCCTTGCGCTTAAGACCGAGGCAGCGGCCGACCGCAATCGTCAGCCCCTGGCCGAGCGAGCCGCCGGACATCTCCATGCCGGGCGTATAGCTCGCCATGCCGGACATCGGCAGGCGGCTGTCGTCGCTGCCATAGGTCTCGAGTTCTTCGTCGGCGATGATGCGGGCTTCGATCAGCGCCGCGTACAAGGCGATCGCGTAATGACCGTTGGAGAGCAGGAAGCGGTCGCGGCCTTCCCAGTCGGGGTCGTCGGCGCGATAACGCATGGCGCGGAAGTAGGCGACCGCCAGCACGTCGGCAATGTCGAGCGCCTGGCCGATATAGCCTTGGCCTTGCACCTCGCCCATACGCAGCGCGTTGCGGCGGATCTGATAGGCGTGCTCCGCGAGTTCGGGATACGGCGCGGTTTCGCTGATGTTCACTGTTGTCTCCTAGGTCTTTTGCGTGGGCCGCATTGACGCCGCAGCCAGTGATGACAAGCGTAATCGCACGCCTGCAAGCGCTCAAACGAATTAAGATGGGTCGATAGATGAATTGAATTCACGTGGATGCTGCCATGCACAATCGCGTCACTCTCAAGTCGATACAAGCCTTCGAAGCGGCCGCCCGGCTTTCGTCGTTCGCGCTCGCAGCAGAAGAACTGTTCGTGACTCCCTCGGCGATCAGCCATCAAATCAAGCTGCTCGAAGAGCAATTGAGCATTCGTCTGTTTCATCGGCTGCATCGCACGGTGCTGCTGACGGACTCGGGGCGGCAATACGCAGAGGAAATCACGTCGGCATTCGCGCGCATCGATGCGGCCACGCGCGAGATCGGTCGCGTGGCGAAGAGCGACATCCTCACGATTCACTGCACGCCGAGTTTCGCGACCCAATGGCTGATGCCGCGCATCGCGCGCTTCAGCGCGGCGCATACCGATATCGACGTGCGTTTGAATGCGTCTTCGGAAGCGGCGGACCTGATTTCGGAAGCGGTCGATATCGACATTCGCTATGGTCCGCGCAAGCTGCAACCGGCCGGCACCCTGGTGCTGGAGTTGCCGCCGGAGACGATCGTGCCGCTATGCGCGCCGGCGCTGATGAGCGGCGACTATCCGCTCATCAGCGTCGCGGACCTGCAGCACCATCCGCTGATTCACAGCGAAGGTTGTCTGGTCGGCTGGCGGGACTGGATGCGTTTGCATCGGAAGACGCGGATCGATATTGGACGCGGGCCGCGCTTCGACCGTTCGTTCATGGCGTTGAGCGCCGCGGTCGACGGCCTGGGGGTGTGTCTGGAGAGCCTGCTGCTTGCGCAACGCGAACTGGAAACCGGGCGGCTCGTCGCGCCGTTCGGTGTGGAGGGACTCAGCGTGAATGGCTATACGTTGAATCTGTTGAAGTCGCGTGCCGACTTGCCGAAGCTGCGCAGCTTTCAGGACTGGCTGTTTGCTGAATTGGAAAGGTGAGATGCGCGGCCGGACTTCGAATGGCGAGGTTCGTCTGGCGATTCGCCGACGGAATTCCAGACGGGCTAGCCAGGCTTTCTCTCCAGTCTTGTGTTGTTGAAGGACGTCCCGTCCTGACGACGCATCACGCGACATCGCAGCCTTCAATGCATGGTGCGAGGCACTGTAGAGAACTTCAGATTGCTTAATTGTTCTGAATGCGGATCTTCGCCGGTCGGCGTTATCAGCGCGCGCCGTGCGTCGCGCCGCACGCTTTCATTGGGTCTTTTTTAATAACGATTAAGGACTTCGACAAGGACTCCGCGCAGCGCCGTCGATAAACTCGGTTCCAGTTTTTCACTCGCTGCTCGAGCGAGCACGGCAAGTCACTCAGACTGCTTTGTCCATTCAATACGGAGCCCGTAATGCCGAAAGAACTCTTGACCCCTGATTCATGTGCGGTTGCCCTGATCGACTATCAGCCGCAGATGTTCTTTGGAACGACGTCGCATGAGCGCACCACCATTCTGCACAACGTCCAGGCGATCGCAAAGGCCTCGAAGCTCTTCAAAGTCCCGACGATCCTGACCACGGTGGCCGCCAAGTCGTTCAGCGGCGACATGGTGCCGGAAGTGCAATCGGTGTTTCCGGAGTACACGCCGATCGACCGCACGTCGATGAACTCGTGGGAAGACGTGAATTTTCGCAAGGCCATCGAGGCGACCGGCCGCAAGAAGATCGTGATCGCCGGCCTGTGGACGGAAGTGTGCGTGTCGTTCCCGACTATCCAGATGATCAACGAAGGCTACGAAATCTACGTGCCGACCGACGCCTGCGGCGACATCACCACGGAAGCACACGAACGCGCGGTACAACGCATCATCCAGGCCGGTGCGGTGCCGATGACCTCGTTCCAGTACATGTTCGAACTGCAACGCGACTGGGGACGCAGCGAAACGTACGAAGGCTGCATGGACATCCTGAAGGCGCACAGCGCATACGGCATCGGCGTGCGTTACGCCAAGTCGATTCTCGGCGAGCACGCGAGCGAAGCCGGCTGATTCGCCGCAGCCGGCGTGACATGACGCCGGCCAATCCGTATCGACAGACGCCGGGCCGTTCGGCGGCGGCGTGCCGGCATCCCGATACGCCGTTGCCGGCCGCAGCACCTGTTCGAATGCTCGATGGAAGGCGCGCCCTGTGTGCGCCTCCAGGCCCCCCTGTTTCCCGATTTCCGGGCTTGCCCGGACATAGCTCCGCGCGCGCCGACCGGAGCGCTCTCCCATGAGGATCGCCATGACTTCCACACCTTCCGCGCCGACGCCGGCCGAGGTCGTCTTCTTCAACGGCAAGATCGCCACGCAGGACGACAAGCGCTCCTTCGCTGACGCGCTCGCCGTGGCGAACGGCCGCATCGTCGCCGCGGGATCGCGCGATGCCGTGATGCGGCACGCCAACGACGCCACGCGACACGTCGATCTGAAAGGCCGTACGGTCATTCCGGGCCTGAACGACTCGCACCTGCACATCATTCGAGGTGGCCTGAACTTCAACCTGGAGTTGCGCTGGGACGGCGTGCCGTCGCTGGCGGACGCGCTCGACATGTTGCGCAAGCAGGTGGCCCGCACGCCGGCGCCGCAGTGGGTGCGCGTGGTGGGCGGCTGGAACGAATTCCAGTTTGCCGAGCGCCGCGGACCGACGCTCGAAGAAATCAACGCGATTGCGCCGGATACGCCGGTGTTCATTCTGCATCTGTACGACAGTGCGCTTCTGAATGCAGCGGCGTTGCGCGCGGTCGGCTATACGAAAGACACGCCCAATCCTCCCGGCGGCGAGATCCAGCGCGATAAGCGCGGCAATCCCACGGGCATGCTGATCGCACGGCCCAACGCCGGGTTGCTGTACGCGACGCTCGCGAAAGGCCCGAAGCTCGCGCCCGAGGATCAGCGCAATTCCACGCGCCACTTCATGCGAGAGTTGAACCGCCTGGGCGTGACGAGCGCGATCGATGCGGGCGGCGGCTATCAGGCCTATCCCGACGACTACGCCGTCATCATGGACATGGCGAAGCACAGCGAACTGACCGTGCGTATCGCCTACAACCTGTTCACGCAGAACGCCAAAAAGGAAATCGAAGACTTCGCCAAGTGGGTGAAGATGACCAAGCCCGGCGAGGGCGACGATTTCCTGCGCATGAACGGCGCCGGCGAAATGTTGGTGTTTTCCGCGGCGGATTTCGAAGACTTTCTCGAACCGCGTCCCGATTTGCCGGACGCGCTCGAGGACGAACTGCAGGCGGTCGTCAAGCTGCTGGTGGCGAACCGCTGGCCGTTCCGTCTGCATGCGACCTACAACGAATCGATCGAACGCTTCCTGAACGTGTTCGAACGCGTAAACGCCGAGATTCCGTTCAACGGGCTGCGCTGGTTCTTCGATCACTGCGAGACCATCACGCAAAAAAATATCGAGCGTGTGCACGCACTCGGCGGCGGCATTGCGATCCAGCATCGCATGGCGTATCAGGGCGAGTACTTCATCCATCAATACGGCGAAGAGGCGGTGAAGCGCACGCCGCCGATCCGCCACATGCTCGACGCCGGCCTGCCGGTCGGCGCGGGCACGGATGCGACGCGCGTCGCGAGTTTCAATCCGTTCGTCTCGCTCTACTGGATGGTGTCGGGCAAGACGGTGGGCGGCACGTCGATGTATTCGAGCGAGAACAAGCTCGACCGGATGGAGGCGTTGCGCCGCTACACGGTGGGCAGCGCATGGTTCTCGAACGAGGAAGACCGCAAGGGCGCGCTGGTGCCCGGCCAGTTCGCGGACTTCGCGGTGCTCAGCGAAGACTACTTCTCGGTCGACGAGAGCCGCATCAAGTTCCTCACCTCGAACATGACGGTGGTGGGCGGCAAGGTGGTCTATGCGGACGACGAGTTCGCGCCGCTCGCGCCGCCCGACTTGCCGGTCAGTCCGTCGTGGTCGCCGGTCACGGAATTCGGCGGCTACAGCCGTTACAAGCCGACCGCGGTCGCGTGCGTGGACGGTTGCGTCAATCTGTGCGGCGTGCATGCACATGCGCACGGTTGGGCGTGGCGCAAGAACGTGCCGGTCAGCGATTCGAATGGTTTCTGGGGCGCGCTGGGATGTAGCTGTTTCGCGTTCTGACAGCCACCGCTTCGTGCCACCCGACAAGCGAGAACCTTTATGCCGACCCTCGACGATGGCGTGCTGTATGGGCTAGGCATCCTGGTTCTCGATTTCCTCGCCTGGCGGTTCATGAGCCGTAAAACGGACAAGGGGCGTCTCGCGCTGCGTGCGCTGATGTTCGGCTTGTCGACTTACGTGCTGTTCAGTTACGGCATGAATCCGCTGCGCGCGGCGCCATGGCCGGACGAGCCGTTGCGCCATCTGCTCGCGCAATTGCTGGAGGTGGTGTGGTGGTTGCAAGGGGCGCGGCTCGTGACGATCGTGCTGGATCGCACCGTGCTGCCGGAGACCTGGCACGAGGAGCGCCTGTTTCAGGACGTGCTCGGCGCGCTGGTGTTTCTGGCGGCTGCGGTAGGTGCGATTGCCTTTGTGCTGGAACTGCCGGTGCGCGGCCTGCTCGCGACCTCGGGTGCGCTCGCGATCGTGCTCGGTCTCGCGATCCAGAGCACGCTCAACGACGTATTTTCGGGCGTGGTGCTCAACGCAACGGAGCCTTTTGCGATCGGCGACTGGGTCACCATCGGCGAGGTCGAAGGCAAGGTGGTGGAGACCAACTGGCGCGCGACCAGCCTGCTCAACGGTCAGGGCAATATCGTCGTGATTCCCAACAGCGTGGCGGCGCGCACGAATATCGTCAACGCCAACCAGCCTTCGCACACGCACGGCATCAGCGTGCTGCTGCCGGTCAAGCCGTCGATCCGGCCCGCTACCGTGTTGCAGGCGCTCGCCAACGCCGCCGCCAGTTCGGAGAACGTGCTCGCGGATCCGAAGCCGGTCGTCAGCGTGCGGCGGGCGACCAATGACGCGATCGAATACGAGATCGTCTGCTACGTCGATGCGCTCGGCAGGAAGACCGAGGTGCGCAACGAACTGTTCGATCTCGCGCACCGGCATCTGTTATCGCGCGGCGTGGTGCTGCGTTCGTTGTCCGTGCCCGAACCCGTGGTCGACGCCGCGGATGAAAAGCAGCGCCTGCTGCGCAACGTGCTCATCTTCCAGACGCTCGACGACGGTGGGATCGCGGAGTTGGCCGCGCAACTGACATGCCACGAGTTCGACATCGACGAGACCATCTACAGCGCCGCCGATGAAAGCAGCCACGCGCTGCACATTCTGGCGCGCGGCGTGGCGAAAGTGAGCGTGCCGAAGGACAGCGGCGAGGTCGAATTGCGCCGGCTCGCGCCGGGGGACTCCATCGGTCAGTCGGGCATCCTCGCCGGCGTTAGAACTGGCGTGGTCGTTCATGCGATGACGCACGCCACGGTGTTCCAGCTCGACAAGGCCGCGTTGACGCCGATTCTCGCGCGGCGTCCCGAAGTGGCGCGCGAGATGTGCCGGCTGTTGTCCGAACACCATGAAACGGAGAAGCTGATGCTGGCGTCGACGGACGACGCCGACCCAAGCTCCGGTGGTCTGCTGCAATGGATTCGCGACGGCGTTCGGCGCATTCATGAACTCACGTTGTGAGCGCAGCGAGACGCGCCGCATCGATTCAGTCTTTTTAAGGATTCGCCAAAGTCTTTATGAGGTTAATTCGGTACGCTGCATTGATCGGCCGGTCGGCGATGCGCGCCCGCGGCGGCGTGTCGGATAGGGAGAAGATGACATGAAGAAGAACATTGCGGGAGTCGGCATTCCCGACAGTCCGATGGCGCGGGCGGCAACCGATCAGATTCGGGCCGCGGAGTCCAGCTTGATGTTTCATCACGCGCTCAGGGCGTTTCTGTTCGGCGCGCTGACCGGCTCTCGCGACAAGCTGACGTTCGACCCGGAGTTGCTGTACCTGAGCGCGTTGTTTCACAACGTCGGTTTGAATGTGCAACACCGGCGCTCTCCGTATCGCTACGAGGTGGACAGCGCGAATGAGGCGCGCGACTTCATGCTGCAGTACGGCGCCGCCGCCGGCGCGATCGACGAGGTATGGGCGGCGATCGCGTTGCACACCACGCCGGGCATTCCCGAGCATTTGTCGCCGCTCGTCGCGCTGGTGAGCGCGGGCGTGCAGATGGATATTCGCGGTGCCCGTTATGACGAATTCACCGCGCAGCAGCGCGATGAGATCGTGCAGGCCTGTCCGCGCGAATCCGGTTTCAAGAAGAAGATCCTCGAAGCCTACGCGCGCGGCATGGAGCATCGTCCCGAGACGACGTTCGGCACCGTGAATGCCGACGTGCTGGACCGGTGGGACCCGAACTATCGCCGGCTGAATTTCTGCGGGCTGGTGCTGGGTTCCGACTGGGCGAATTGACGCGGTTCACCGCATATGACGACTGGCTCGCCGCGTGTCGAACGCCGCCTGGAAACGGGCCACGCGAACGCCGCAAGCGGGCATCGAAAGGAAATCAGAATGGGCTACATCATTTCATTGGGCGTTGGCTTCGGCATTGGACTTCTCTACTGGCTGCTCAAGGTGCAGTCGCCGGCGCCGCCACTGATCGCGCTTGCCGGCCTGCTTGGGATGGTGCTGGGCGAGCACGCGATACCGGTTGTCAAGGCGCAGTTTTTCGCGCAGACGGCCACGGTTCAGGTCGCCGAATCGCAGCAGAGCACCGCGGCGCAAAAGCCGGCCACGCCCAGCGCGACAAAAGAGGGCGGCTGATCCTGCAAGCCTTCCGTTCAGATCTTGCTAACACCATCGGGTAATCACATGTTCACTTCGCTTCAACGCTTTCGTCCCATCGCGGCTTTTTGCGCTGCCGTGTTGATCGGCCTCGCGCCGGTGTCGTCCGCTTTCGCCGATAACGGCCCGCCGGAAGTCTCGAACAAGACCGCGCTCGCGGCGCGCATGCCCGACGTCTCGGTCGGCGCGCAGTACGACACGACACACGTGTATGTCGCCTCGGCGGATCTCGACGCGTTCGTCACCAGCTTTCTCGCCACGTTCGGCGGCAAGGCATCGCCGCGCGCGGTGTTCACCGTGACGCCGACGCCGAGCAAGACCGCGTCGCAATACGTGCAGACGCCGGTCGGCATGCTGTCGGTGTTCGGCTTCGAAACGCCGATTCCCTATCCGTTCGGCAACGAGCGGACCGGCTATCTGGTCACCAACATCGACCAGGCGGTGAAGGCGGCGCGCGCGGCGGGCGCCGACGTGCTGGTCGATAGCTTCGACGATCCGATCGGCAAGGACGCGATCATCCAGTGGCCGGGCGGCCTGACGATGCAGCTCTATTGGCACACCAAGGCGCCGAACTACGCGCCGCTGCACAGCGTGCCGGATAACCGCGTCTATGTATCGCGTTATGAAGCCAACAACTTCGTGCGCCGCTGGCTGCATTTTTCGCATGGCAAGGTCGTGTCGGATAACCCGCGCGCGGATGCCGGTGTGATTGGCCGGCCTGGCGAGACGATTCGCGAGATCCGGATCAATTCGGGCTTCGGCCGCATGGTGGTGTTCGTCACGGACGGCAAGCTGCCGTTCCCGTTCGGACGTGAAACGACCGGCTATGCCGTCGACGATCTGACGCAGACTCTCGAGCGCGCGCAAGCGGCCGGCGCGAAGGTTTTGTCGCAGCCGTATAGCGGCGAAGCAGGCAAGAGCGCCGTGCTCGAATTCCCGGGTGGGTATATCGCCGAAGTGCACGATGTCCAGTAAAGCAGGCCTCATCCAGAACTTGCAGGCGTTACGGACGCCGCGGCCGCGCCAGCGGTTGCGGCGGCGTTCGGCGCTGCGTGCCGCCCGTGCGCTGTTGATCAGCACGGGACTGGCGGCCGCGCTGCCGGCGTCGGCGGCGGATACCGCGCTCGGCGGCGCAGAGCAAACCAGCACGACCGGCACGCCCAGCAGCACGGCGGCAGCGGCCGCAAGCACTTCATGCGCGCGGCCGGCTGTCATGTTCAATCGCTGGCAGGAAAACTGGTCGGCACTCGCCAATCCATGCGTGCCGAAGAAGCCCTTCGATTCTCTGAAATACATTCCGCTGTTCGGCAATCCCGACGCGTATATCTCGCTCGGCATGGTGCTGCGCGAGCGGCTCGAAATGAACGACGCGCCGCTCTTCGGCCTTGGTTCGGGCCGCGACGACACGTACGTGCTGCAACGTCTTGAAGTCCATGCGGATGTGCGCCTCGGCCCGCACGTGCAGATCTTCACGCAGTTCGAGGATGCGCGTCCGTTCGGCAAGGACAACGTCTCGCCGGTCGACAAGAATCCGCTCGACTTGCGCCAGGCATTCGTCGCCATCACCGAGCCGCTCGGTCCCGGCACCTTCAAGTTTCGTGTCGGCCGGCAGGAGATGGCGTTCGACTTGCAGCGGTTCATCTCCGTGCGTGACGGCCCGAACGTGCGCCAGGCCTTCGACGCCATCTGGGCCGACTATGAAACCGGGCCGTGGCGCTGGATCGCTTATGCGACGCAGCCGGTGCAGTACCGCGACAACTCGGATTTCGACGACGTCTCCAATCGCGACCTGACGTTCAGCGGCGTGCGGGTGGAGCGCAAGGCCGTCGGTCCGGGCGACCTGTCCGCCTATTACTCCCGCTACAACCGCAGCAATGCGCGCTTTCTCGACGCCACCGGCGACGAACATCGCGACGTGTTCGACGCGCGTTACGCGGGCTCCGTCAATCACATCGACTGGGACGCGGAGGCGATGTATCAGTGGGGCCATGTCGGCAGCAAGACGATCGGCGCATGGGCGGTGGGCACGCTCGCCGGCTACACGCTGGCTTCGCTGCCGTGGACCCCGCGTCTCGGCTTGCAAGTGGATGCGGCCTCAGGCGACACGCATCCAGGAGACAGCCGCATCGGCACCTTCAATCCGCTGTTTCCGAACGGCTACTACTTCGCGCTCGCCGGTTATACGGGCTACTCGAACGTGATTCACGTCAAGCCGTCGCTCATCGTCAAACCGAACAGCAAGCTGTCGCTGCTCGCGGGCGTGGGGCTGCAATGGCGCGAGACCACCGCCGACGCGGTGTATCAACAAGGCTCGGCGGTCGTGCCGGGAACCGCCGGACACGGCAGCCGCTGGACCGGTTTCTACACGCAGTTGCGCGCCGACTATGCGGTCACCGCGAATCTCGCCGCCGCTCTCGAAGCCGTGCATTTCCAGGTCGGTCCTTCGCTGCGCGACCTGGGTGCGCGCAATTCCGACTATGTAGGCGCCGAACTCAAGTTCGGCTGGTAACGCCGTATCGGCACCACGTCGTGAGCGAGGCGTGTCGGAAGAGGGATCCGGTTCTACCCGCAAACACTTCGGGAGCAGCATCATGCATATCGACACCCCCTTGAAGCAACGCACCGAGACGGCTCAGCACGAGACGCGCGATCGTCGTGAAGCGTACTGCCAGGTCAGCGAGAACTCGGCGATGCCGGACGACGGTCGGGCGCCAGTGTGGAACCACGTGATCAACCGGCTGTTGGCGGACTATTGCAATGAGACCGAAGGTGAAGCCTATCTGAAGGCGCGGGCGAAACGCATCGCCGCCGCGCACGCGCCGTCGCGGCATATCCAGATCGAAGTGCTCGAACGTCTGTCGGATACGTCGATTGCCGTGCTCTGGCAGGACGCGACCCGTTGCCAATATGTCGACCAGGTGTGGATCTGCTGCCGCGCGCGCAGCAAGGGACGCTGCGCTTTGAGCGGCGCGACGATTCGCCGTGACGATGCGATCTACAAGCCGAGAGTACGCAGCGCGATCCCGGCCAATGCCGACGCCATGATTCTGGCTTCCGTCATCGCGTGCATGCCGTCCACTCTCATGTCAGGCGACTCGCGCTAGACCGCGCGATCCGCAGCCGGCAGCCGCTTGCTCAGTACAAAAAATTTGAACGATAGGATCAGTTTTTTCCGCGCATGCGTACTCGCGGTTGATCTAGACTTCGGGGACGCTTCGCTGAGCAGTCAGTCCTCAGCGGTTCCTCATCCCGCTGTGTCTTGGATACTCAGGCAATGACCCGCATTGGCCCGCTTCAGGTGGACCTCGCCAGCCGAGAGCTGTTGCTCGACGGACAGCCTGTGCGCATCGGCACCCGTGCATTCGACATACTCGCCGTGCTGATCGCCGCGAACGGCGCGCTGGTGTCGAAGGACGCCTTGCTCGAACAGGTATGGCCGGACACCATCGTTGAAGAGAACAATCTTCAGGTGCATATGTCCGCCTTGCGCAAGGTGCTGGGCGAGAGCCGCAACCTGATACAGACCGTGTCGGGAAGAGGCTACCGGCTGGTGTCCAGAGAGGCTTGCGCGGGACAGCCGGCCAACGCCGTTCGCGACAACGCGCCCGATACCTCCGAACCAGTCCCGTCTGTTCGCCACGTCCCCAACAATCTGCCTGCCAATAGCTCGTCGCTGATCGGCCGGGATCAGGCCATCAGCGACGTTGCGCAGGCGCTCGCTTCAACGCGCCATGTCACGCTCGTCGGTTCCGGCGGGATCGGCAAGACCCGTTTGGCCATCGAGATCGCGCGCAGCTCGCTGGCGCACTTTCCGGAAGGTGTCTATCTGGTGCCGCTGGCGTCCGCCGTCGACGCAAATAGCGTGCTTGCCATGTTCGCCAACAGCGTCGGCGTGAGCGCGGCGAGCGGCCCGCTCACGCTGGCGCGCGTCAGCAAGGAACTCGGCGAACGGCGCGTGCTGTTCGTACTGGATAACTGCGAGCACGTGCTTTGCCCCGCCGCCGAGCTGGCCGAAGCGTTATTGAACGTGAGTCCGGCCATCCGGATTCTCGCGACCAGCCGCGAGCCGCTGCGTGTCGTGGACGAGCACCTGTACTGGGTGGCGTCACTCGACGTGCCCGCGCGCGACGATGAGAGCCAGCATGTTTTGCAACGCAGCGCCGTGCAGTTGTTCCTGTCACGCGCCCGCGCGATCGACGCGCGCTTTTCGTTCGACGACCGAAGCATTCATCTGACCGGCACCGTGTGCCGCCGGCTGGATGGCATTCCGTTGGCCATCGAACTGGCGGCGGCGCGCGCCGCGATACTCGGCATCGAGACGCTCGCCGACCATCTCGACGACCGCTTCAACATGCTGACGGGCGGCAATCGCACGGCGCTGCCGCGCCACCAGACCTTGAAGGCGACGCTCGACTGGAGTCACGCCTTGCTCGACGACACCGAGCGCACGACGTTGCGCCGGCTCGGCGTTTTTGTGAACAGCTTCACGATCGATTCGGCGATCGCCATGGTGAGTGACGAAGGCTTGCGTGAGTCCGGCGTGATCGCGGCGCTATCGGGACTCGTCGAAAAATCGCTGGTCGTGATGCACGCGGAGCGCGGCAAGGCAAGCTACCGGCTGCTGGAAACCACGCGTGCCTACGCGCTGCAAAAGCTCGACGACAACGGCGAGCGGCGCCTCGTCACGCTCAGGCATGCACGTTATTTCGCGGACCTGGTCGCATTCGATTCGCCGAGCAATGCGCGTGAAGCACATGAAGCTCATGACACAAACGCCGCGGGCGCCGGCCCGGAGCATTGGCGCCACCACATGCGCGAGCAACTCGACGATTTGCGAGCCGCGTTGGCCTGGGCGTTGTCACCGAAAGGTGACGCTGCGCTGGGCGAAACGCTGGCGGTGAAGTTCGTGTCGCTGCTTTATGAACTCTCGCTGGTCGACGAATGCTGCGTGTGGGCAAGGCGTGCTCTTGACACCGTGGACGCGATGCATCAGGGTGCGCGCTCGCCGCGTCATTTGCGCTTGCGCATGCAGCTGCTCGCCGCGCTCGGTGCGGCGCTCGTCCATGTGAACGGACCGAACCGGGAAACGCTCGGCATCTGGGCCGAGGTGCTGGCGCTCGCGATCGCGTCGGGCGATCAGACCTTCGAAGCGCGCGCGTTGTGGGGCATGTGGAACGCGAGCCAGTCGGCCGGTGCGGCGCGCAATGCGCTGGCGTTCGCACGGCGCTTCGCGTCGCTCGCCGCGCAGACGGGCGACACCGCCAACGGCATTCTCGCTCATCGCTTGCTCGGCATTGCCTCGCACTACGTGGGCGATCAGCAAGAGGCGCGTGTCTCGCTCGATCAGTTCTTGCAGCACACCGGCCGCTTGCAATATCGGCTGCCGCTCGGACAATCCATCGATCAGGGCGTGGTCGGCCGCGCGACGTTTGCCTGCCTGCTCGGCTTGCAGGGCGCGCGCGATCAGGCGCTCAGAGTCGCCGAGGCATGCGTTGCGCAAGCATGCCGGCAGGAACAGGCGATGGTCACGTGCTACGTGCTGGTCGAGGCGGAAATTCCGCTGGCGCTGCTGGCGGGCCGGCGAAAGCGGGCGGCTCAGGCCATCGCGCTGTTGCGGGACGTGTCGGCGCGAGCCGGGCTGCGGGTGGCGCATGCATGCTGCCGCTGTTTCGACGAATACCTGCATTCGCTGGACGACACCAGTGCGCAGCGTGTGCGTAGCTTCCGCGCCGCGCTGGACGATCTCCAGGCGCTCGAATATGCCGCGCCGCGCGCCATGCTTGCCGCGCAATACAGTCTCGCGCTCGGCCGTGCCGGACAGCGGGAGAACGGCATCGCCGCCGTGGCCGACGCGCTCGCGCAGGGCGATGAGACCGGCGACCAGTGGTATGCCGCCGAACTCAGACGCGTGCATGCCGAATTGCTGCTGATGGAGTACGCCGGTCAGTCACCGTTCGGCGATGCGGGGACGCATGCACAGGCGAGTCTCACCGCGGCACTGGAGGAATCGTTGGCACAGGGTTGCCGCTCGTTGCAACTGCGGGCCGCGACCAGTCTCGGGCGGCTTTGGCATGCGCAAGGCCGAAGCGTCGAGGCGGTGCAACTGGTGAAGTCCGCCTGCGCGAGACTCACGGAAGGCCGCGACTGGGACGACTTCAAGGCCGCTAAAGACTTGCTGCGTGTCGCGACTGAAGCGTGCGCGCCGGCCGGTACTTCTGCCGGCGGCGATACGCGGATGGACACGAATGCGCATGCCACTGCGGCATCGTTCGACGACCCGCCGCCGGACGAGATCAGCGAAGCCTGCTAACTCGAACCTCAACCGTGCAGCGTTCGCTGTTGCACCACTTCGTCGATCAGGTCTGGCCGGTTCAACTGCTCGACCCACCATTGCAGCGCCCTGCCGCATTCGTTGTCGCGCCACGCCAGATAGAAATGCGTGACGTCGCGCATGCCGATCACTTCCTTTTGCACCAGTTCGCCCTGACTCAGCGCCTCGACGGCGAGGCATTCCGGAATCGTGCCCGCTGCCAGGCCCTTGATCTGCGCGGCGAGTTTGGCTTCGAGCGTCGGCACCGTGAGGACTTCCTGATTGACGGCGAGCGCGATCGTACGCGGCGCGAGTTTGCGTGACGTATCGCCGATCGCGACCGCGCGATGACGCGCGACGACGTCCAGCGTGAGCGGTCCGGGTATCGACGCCAGCGGATGATCCGGCGCCACCACGAACACATGCCGCAGCGAGCCGATCGGTTTCGCGATCAGATTGGGAATGGGCGGCGGATCGCCGGCCGCGCCGACGATCAGGTCCGCGCGACGAGTGAGCAGCGCGTCCCACGAGCCGCCCAGCACTTCTTTCGACAGATGCAGCCGCGTGTCCAGCTTGAGCTTGTAGAACTCGCTGACGTGATGCCAGAGCAGATCGAACGGAATGATCTCGTCAACGGCAATGTGCAGATCGGCCTCCCAGCCATGCTGGATTCGCTTCGCCTTGAATTCGAGCGCTTCGGCCGCTTCCAGCAGACGGCGGCCTTCCTCGACGACCACACGCCCCGCGTGCGTCAGCGTGGCGCGCCGGCCGGTGCGGTCGAATAGCTTGACGCCGAGATCGAGTTCGAGTTTCTGAACCAGATAACTCAGCGAGGACGGCACCTTGTGAAGCGTTTCGGCGGCGTTCGCAAACGTGCCGGTTCGATCGATTGCATCGAGCACCTGCAGGACTTCAAAAGATAGATTCATGGAGAAGAGCCGGCTCTGTCGGATACGTTCAGCAGGATGTTCAGGATACTGGATTTCCTGAGCTCCGCAATGATCCGGCCGCACTCACCACACGTCCCGCCTCTAACCATCCAGCCGATCCACCAGCGCAAACGGAATACTCTGCGCAAACAGTTCGCGGTCGCCCGTCGCGCTGGTCTGCGTATTCAGCTGCAGCGCGAAATTGAAACCCGGGCTGCGTGTGCTGGTTGTGCGCTCCTTGACCTTCAGTTCGATCGGCATCCAGGAGGCAGGATCGTTGAGAATGCTGTCCACCTTCGCGTCGATTTGCGCGTGCCCCGCGGCGGCCTCGGCGGGCGGCAACTGCTTCGACATTGCCGCCAGCATGTCCAGTTGCTTCGCCGCGCCGCGCTTGAGCCGGTAGCGGTGGAAGTAGGTCTGATTCGGCCGCCGGTTCGCCTTCACGTCGCCGAGATGGCGGTCGAGACGTTGCGCCGCGAGCGTGCGCGCTGGCGCTTGCTGCGGTTCGGGACGGCCATTCAGCCGCGCGTCCTGGCGTTCGCCTTCCTGCTCGGCGAGCACCTGTTCCGTGAACAGATCGAGCCACTGGTCGCGGCTCGCGTCAAGCGCGCGCGTGTAGGTTTCAGCGCTGGAATACTCAGTGTCGAGCAGACACGCGCGATGCGTCAGCGCGCCGTCCTCGCGCACGAGTTGTACTTTGGCGAGGTGGCTGTCGTCGGCGAAGGTCATGGTCGCGGAGGGTGCGTCGAGCGAAACGAGGCCCACGCCCACACTCGACGCAGGCGCACCGACCGCTTTCGTGGCGCTGACGGTTCCGCTCAGCCGTCCGATCAGACGCGAGCCCGCGCCCACCCGATGCTGCTCGATCTGCATGCGGCCGCTTTGTTCATTTGAATCGAGCGTCTGCTTCGCGGTCTTTTCATAGCCGATGCCGATGTTCGCGCCCGCGCGAAACGGCGAGCCGATCTTCGGCACGGTCACGGAGACGCCGGCATCGGCGGACCCGCCGCGCTTGACGGTGCGTGCCACCGAGTCGGTCCAGCTGATCGACACGTCGGGGTCGTCGAAATAATGGTCGGCGAGCCGGTTCCAGGTGCCACGCGCGCCACCCGAATTCGCGCCGTGCGCCTCGGTCGTCTCGTCGAACACATGATCGATGATGCCTTCGAGTTTCGCGCGCATCGCGCTGTCGTCGTAGCCGGTGCCGTTCCGATTGACACGGCGCGCCACCCGCAGCGATACGCCGCTCGGCTCGGACAACTCCTGCGAATGCAGCACGGCCTGCGTGGTCAGCCCGGCGCGCAGCTGGGTCAAGCCGACGTCGACGTCGTAGCCCACCAGCACGCCGACGCCCGCATGCCGCAACTGGGTTTTCGCGGTGCCGACGAACATCTCGACGCCATGCGTGCCGCGGCTCAACTCGACCACGGCTTCACGGGTTTGCGACGCGCGCAGATCGACGCGCGGCGCGATCGGCACCGCGCCCGCATGCAGCACCTTGCTCAGATTCGCCGAGAGCCCGCGCGTGCTCACGCCGATGCGGCGGCCATCGGTCAGGCGCAAGCGCGAACTCGACTGCAGGTCGTGCGCGACGTCCTTGAGCGTTTGCCGGACCGCGTCGGCGCTGTCGGCCTGGGCGGCCGGGGCGGGCGGGCGCGCCTGATCCTTCAGGGCCGACACCTGCGTCCAGAACGGCGAATCGGCGGGCACCCCGGCGACCTTGCCCCATGCAGCGAGCCGCTCCAGATTGAACGGTTGTTTCGCGATCGACTTGAACGGCTTGCTGCGCGCGAGCGTGTGCGGATCGGTGTTGGCCCAGCGCGTGGTTTCGGCGCGCAGGCGATCGAGCGTGGCGGGTGAGCCGACATCGCGCGGCTGCAACTCGGCGCACATCTGCTGCGCGCGTTCGGTGACCTGGTGCAACTGATCGGCATCCATCCGGCCGTTCGGAAAGCCGCCCGACTCGAGCCACACATGCAAGGCCGCGAGTTCGGCAATCGACTGCTCCGGACGCGCGTGCGAAAGCGCGGCGGCGGCGCGCATTTCCGGACGCTCGCGCAGCGGCTCCAGCGCCCCGCGCATGGCCTCGTCGAGCTTGCCCTGTTCGGCGCCGATCGTTTTGCGCGGCACGCCCTGGGTGCCGAAGCGCAGCGCCGAGAGCGGCGAGCTGCGTTTGCCGGCGAGACGCGGCAGGAAACTTTTCCAGCGGTTTTCGCCAACCCGGTCGATGGTCTTCGCGGAGAACTTGTTCAAACGCTCGCGGGCTTGCGACAGGTCGCTGCCGCGTCCGTCCTCGCGGAAATTCTGACGCCACGCGAAGAACGCGCCTTTCTGATCGGCGCTCAGTGCCGCGCGTCCTTGCGTGGTCAGTGTCGAGGCGGCGTCGTAGGCTTGCCAGGCGAGCGGCGTTTCATCGAGCGGCGTTCCTGCTGCCGGTGCCGCGCGCGCGGCGACGGCGGCGGGCGCGGGGTCCTGCGCCGGGCCCGCGCCGTGGAGCGGCGGATCGAGCGCATCGGCGGCTTGCAGCATCATGCGTTGCGCGAGTTGCGTCGACACATCGCCGGGGGCGGGTTGACCGTGATGGCGCAATTGACTGAGCGCTTCGAAACCGGCGTCGGTGCGCGCGAGCGTGCGGGCCACTTGCCAGGCGCCGGCTTCGGCGGGCGTGCTCGAGCGGGCGGTGTGCATCTGCGCGAAGTCGAGATGTTCGAGGGCGTCGAGCACGTGGTTGGCGCTGGGTGCGTCGCCGATCCTCGCGCCGTGCAACGCCTGGGCGACGAGCGAGCCCCGGCTGGTCGGCAAGGCCGCGTCGGGGCCGCCCAAAGCGGCCAGCCGATGCGAGAGTTCGGCCTGCGCGAGCAGATCGTGCGACGGACCAGGCAGTTGATGGCGCACGTACTCGCTCAACGCGGCCTCGCCGGTCATGGCGTCGAGCGGGATCGCCGTCGATGCTTCGTTGCCGTGCTCCACTGCAAGCGCGGTGTTCGAAGTGGAAGAATCCGCGGCGCGCGCCGTTTTCCCCAGCGCCTGGCGGCTTTGCCGCTCGGTCTTGGCCAGCGCCGTTCCCGCCGCGTTCGACCCTGCTACCGGCTTCGCCGCATAACGCTCGCCGTCGGCGGTGAAATCGGCCGGCGCGAATGGCTTGCCGTGCTGACTGGTTTGCGACAAGGCGGTGCTGACGTCGAATTTGCTCGCCCGCAGCCGCGCGCCGGTCCGCGAGAGCGTGTTGCCGAGCCGGCCCAGCAGCGTGTCATCGACGAGCGGCCGGGCCTGCGGCGTGCCGGTGGGCGGCGTGGCGGGCGCACCGCCGGGCCGCTGCGCGGGCGTTTGCGCCGCTTCGGTGTCCGGCGTGTCGGGCAGGTGCGGCGGCAGGGCATGAATATCGGACATGGCGCGTGGCGTTCAACGAGCGGCAGTTGAACCCACGGTATTAAGCGCGTGTGACACCCCCAGGCAGCGTGCGAAGCGAAGTCACCGCACGCGAAGCAGTCCCGCGGCGGCCGAAGCGTGCAGCGCTTCGAGATCCACGGTGATGCGCAGTTCGAGCCGGCGCGCGCCATGCTGACGCGCGCGCAGCAACGCGTCGTCGAGCAACTCGCGCACCGTGCGCGGATCGTCGCCGGTGCGCAGGCGCAGCATGGCGTCCAGACGCAGCAGCTCGGGCACGTACCAGAGCTCGCCGGTGCGCTCGCTGCGGCTCACGGCGTCGCGCAAGGTAGCGCCGAGCGACGCCGCGAGTTCCGGCTTGCCGTGCAGCGCAATGCGCGGCAGCAGCGTGGCGATGAACGCGATGTCGGGCACATAGATGCGCTCGCGCGCGATCCGCTTCAACGCGCCGGCAATCAGGCGCCACGCGGCTTCCTCGTCGCCGCGCCGGGCTTCGAGCCAAAGCTGGAAATCGAGCCCGAGGCGCAGCCAGCGTTTGACGCCTGCCGCACGCGCGCGCGTGACCAGCGCCGCGGCGCACGACTCGGTGAGCGCGATGTCGTCGTCGAGCGCGGCGAGCGCGCAGGCAAGACCGAGCGCGATGCAGCACGCGAGCGGTTCGCTCTCGTCGCCGGGCTCGCGGATCGTGACGCGCGGCGGCGTCGTCAGATGCGGTTCGCCGACCAGCCACAGTGCGACGGCATGAATCGCGCGCGCCACGAGATGCAGCGAGAGTCCATAACTGGTGGCCACCGCGTTGGCCTCGCGGCTCAGGTCTTCGTCAATGTCGTCGGCGGTGTCGTCGTTCAGGCCGACCACCGGCGCGAGCAAACGGATCGCGGTGTCGAATTCGCCCGCGTACGCCTTGACGATGCCCTCGATGCGCCGCGCGTTGATGCTCACGGCGGCACTCTGCGCGACCGGCGCGATCTCGCTGAATTCGTTCGCGAGGCGCCGGCATTGTTCGATCTCGCCGGCGTCGAGCGCGCACATTACGAGGCAGAAGAGCGCACGCAGGCGGTAGGGCGTGTCGGCGCAGATATTGGCGAGTTCATAGGTGCGCTGCCAGCTCTCGACGATCTCCGCCGAGGCGCCGCGCCTGAGCATCAACGCACGCGCGAGCACGGCACGCAGCCGCATTTCGTCGCGGATGCGCCGCATCGACACGCTGTCCACCCGCGCCAGCACGGCACGCACCCAGCCGATGTATTCGTCGACGAGCGCGAGCGCCACCCAGATCGGCGCGGTGTTGTCGAGCAGCTCGATGCACAGCTCCACTTTGTCGACGGACACGGCCCATTCGAGCGCGGCGCGCAGCGCGTCGATATCGTGGCGGCTGTGCGCGGTGGCTACGGCGACGCCCGCGCCGAAGCGGCGCGCCATGTCGCGCGCGACGAACTGCGCGTGATGCAGTTCGGCCTCGGCGCTTTCGCGATTGCGCTCCAGCGCGTCGAGCGCGAAGCGGCGCACGGCGGGCGGCAAGCGCAGCCGCAAGGCGCCGTCGCAGTCGACGGTATTCACGAGGCCCGCGTCCATCAGCGTATGGAGCTGGCGCTCCAGCAGACGCGGCTCGGGCGGCCCGAAACCGTAGTCGCTGCCGAACGCGCCGAGCATTTCATAGGCGGCGTCGTGCGAGAACGCGGTGGCGAAAATGCCGAGCCGGCGCAGCATGGTGCGAGTGGGCGCTTCGAGCGCCGCATACGAGAGATCGAGCATCACGTGCACGATCGCCGCGCGCGGCAGCACGATGCGGCGGCCGCCGCTGCGATACGTCATGACGGTGTCGAGTTCGCGCGCGAAGGCCACGATCGCCTCTTCCGGCGGCACGCCCGCGCACACCTGGCCGGCAATGGTCGCGGCCGCCAGTTCGAGCGCGAACGGTACGCCGTCGACGCGCCGGCAGATCAGCGCCGCCGCCGCGAACGTGGCCGGCGCGATGCCGCTCACTTCCGGCAGCGGCGCGTGCAATGCGGCGGCCTTCACGCAGCGCGCGAGGCGGGAAAAAAGCAGCCGCAGCGCATCGTAGTCGAGTGTGGCGGGCGTGCCGTCGATCTGCTCGGGCGGCACGCGCAACGCGGCCACCGGCACGGTGGTCTCGCCGCCGATGAAGAGCGGCGACTCGCAGGTGGCGATCACATGCAGGCCGCCCGTGTTGGCGACCAGCGTGTCGATCAGGCTGGCCGCCGCTTCGCTCAGATGATCGCAATGATCGACGATCAGCAGCATGCGGCGCTCGCCGATCTGCGCGGCCAGATTGGCGGCGCTGGCCAACTCGCTGGCCGGCTCCAGTCCGACGGCCGCGCCGATCGCGTTGGCCACGCGATCCGGTTGCGCGAGCGAGGCGAGCGCCGCGCAGAAGTCGCCGTCGGGAAAATGCGGCGCGAGGTGGCTTGCGGCTTCGATCGCCAGGCGCGTTTTGCCGACGCCCGAGGCGCCCGTCAGCGTGACGATGCGGCGCGTGGGCACCAGCGCGAGCAATTCCGACAATTCCGCATGACGGCCGATGAACGGCGACGGATCGATGATCTGCGAACGCAGCGAGGTGACCGCGCTGGTCGGCATCAGCGCGGGGAACGCGGACACGGCCGGCGCGACCGCCGCCGCAAGACTCGATGCGCCGGCGACGGATGCGACCGCGGCGGACGGACTGTACGGCGCGCCGCTGAAGCGCGCGGTGCGGGTGGAGGCCGAACCGAATGCGCCGAACGCGGCGCTATAAGCGGACGCGGCAGTCGCAGCGGACAACGCGCGGGCCGGCGCACCGAACCGGAACCCGGTCGTGGTCAACGGACTCGCCGCCACCGTCGTGGCGAACGAGGTGGCCAGCGACGCGGCAATGCTGCCGGCGTTCGCCACCGCGAGATCGAGCCCGGTGTCCGGCGTTTCGAGCACGCGGACCTCGCCCGCGAAACGGTAGCCGCGGCCGGCCACGGTGACGATCAGATCGCGGTCGCCGTCGAGCGCGCGGCGAATCGCGGAGATTTGCGCCTGCACCGTGTTCGCGTCGACATTGCTGCCCGGCCAGACGATTTCGCGCAACTCGGCGCTCGACACCACGCGGCCGCGTGCGTCGAGCAGCGCCGCGAGCATCGCGAACGGACGCGCGCCGAGTTCGATGACGGCGCCGTCGGAAATCAGCAGGCCCACGTCGCGCGCGAGCCAGAATCGCGAGAAAGCGATCACCTGACCAGTGAGCCGCGGTAGCGACATGATGAATCTCCGGCGTAGTAGTGTTTCGGTCCACCGGCGAGGAATACTCGCGAGGCATGCATCACGAAATGCCCGCGCTGCGGCTATTCGTCAGACCAAAGTATTATCGCCCGAGAAGTGAACAATTGCCTGGACTGCGGACACTTCTTCAATGCAGGGTGCGCCGTCGACGGTTAAAACGCTTGCTTCACGCGTCCGCGAGACTCCATTGCATGGTATTGCGCAACCACGCGACGCCTTCGCTGGCCGGTTCGGGCGGCACCGGTGCGGGACGCGTGAGCGCGTAGAGATAGCTGTCGGCGGCGGCGAGGCCACGGTTCGGACGCGGTTCGTGATTCGTCAGGCGCGCTTCCTGTACGAAGCCGAGCCGCTCCATCGAACTGTGCGCGGCGCCATCCACGGCGCAGCACGCAAATACGCGGTACACGCCGGGCTGCTCGATCAGCCAGTCGATCACTTCCTGCAAGGCCAGCACGCCGGCCCGGCGCCGCCGCGCGCCGTCATGCCGGCTGATGATCACGCCGATCTCCACGCGCGGCAGCGTTGGCTTCAATTCGATCAGCGCGGTCAGGCGGCCGGTCTCCTTGCATTCGAGCGTGTAGCGGATCAGGCTGCCGTCGTCCCAGCCGCGCCGCGCCTCGGCGATGAATTCCTCGGTCTGGCTCACGCCGGTGTGGCGCAGCACAGGCAGGTCGCGCATCGTGTCGGCGTCGCCCAGCATCTGGTCGAACAGGGCGGGAGCGTCGGCGGGGGTCAGGGGGCGTAGCCGCAGATACGGCGTGTCCAGAGTGTCGAGCGGCGTGAAACGCATGAGTCGGATTCCGAGTGAGCGACGAACCCCGGCAGTGTGGCGCCGTCGCATGACCGGCGCACGACGCGCCGCGAATCGGCGTAAGGGCGCGCGAAGACCTGGCAGCGGGCCGGGCCGCTGGCCTCGGCCCGCCGCTGAACACGCAAGTGCGGCGGCTACGGTGTCGTGCTGCTGAGCGCTCGCGCTTCGTATCGGTGCACGCGAGTTCGCACGCCGGCAGCGAGTTTCGTACGCTGCTTGTAAGGTCGAGCAGGATGCCTGTTCGACGTCCTTGTCTTGTGCTTCGCGTTGACGGCGCACATTCACACCAGGAGCCCCGCACCATGCCGAATTCCCCATCGATCGGACGTTCGAGCAGTACGCTGCCGCTTTCCGACTCCCACGCTCCGTCGTCGTCGCCGGCGGACGGCGGCAAACCCGCCGGCGGCTTGCCGCACGCCGGTCCACAAGCCGACGACAAACTGGGCGCACTGGCCGGCAACGGCAGCGGCGCCGCGGCGGGCAAGGGCGCGCGCGCATCGTTCGCGGCGAAGGTGCCGTCGCCGGCCACTTCGGCGACGACGACTGCGCCGGGCGCGGCTCAGTCGGCCGCTCAATCAGCCTCTGGCGGCGCGCCGGGGCGCGCCGGACGCCTCGGCGCTTTCTCGCAAGGCGCGGCGACACTCGCGAACGGCGCCACCGGTGTCGCGACGGCGGGCGTGAACGTGGTCGGCGGCCTGCTGCAACTGGAACAGGCCGCGGTCATGCAGCTCGCCGAATTGCTGAAGCAGGGCGCCCGCAACGTGGAAGAAGCATCGAAGGGATGAGGCGTGCAACGAGGTCCGCCAGGCGCGGACCCTCGAGCGAGTGTGTTGCGGGTGCAGTGCCTGCGTTGCTGGCGAGTGGCGTGGCTAGTTGCCCTTGTGATTGCTCCGGCGTTGCTTGATCGGCCGCGCTCGGCGTTGCATCACGCCCGCAACCAGAAAAACTCTCCCGACGCGATCCCTTCGAACATCTCGTCGTTCGACTCCACGATGTTCTGTCGCCAGTAGCGCCCGTGCTCCGCGTAGTGCGCGAGCAGATCGGCGAGCGCCTCGCCGTTCAGATCGTCCGCGAACGGCAGCCGCAGCACCAGCACGACGCCGCCGGTATCGGTGTCGAGCCCCAGTTGCGCCTGGTCCTGCGCATAGATCAGCAGGTTGGCCTCCAGCATCAGCCGGAACACGACGAGCGTGCGTCCGGCCGTGACCGTGCCGAAATGGAAATTCGCGTACATCGCGTCGAGATCGCGCTCGAAATAATCGAGCCGCACGTCGAAGCCCTCGACCTCGATCGACCGCGTGCGCAGCACATGGTCCGCGTCGCCGAGACCGACGGTCGCGCACAGATCCATGATCAGGCTGGTGTAACGCTCGCTGCTCATTCTCGACCCTTGCTTGGCGGTTGCGCGCGGTGCCCGGCTGGCCAGGCGTTCTTTTGTCCGCTTCGCGAGCGGCGGACGCCGCGCCGCACCTCTCGCGCATGCCGCAAAAAACACGGCCGGACCCCGTGTGCGACGCGGCCGGCCGCGTGCGGACCGCCGCCTGTGGCGAACGGCCCGCGTCTGCAATGCTTAGCCGCCGCGCGAAGCATCCTTGACGTTGCTTGCGCCGCTCTTCGCGATGTTCGCCACCGATGCATACATGCTTTGTTCAACTTGCATCTGGGCGGACATCATCGTCATCTGATCCATTTCCTGCGTGAGACCAGCCATCATTCCGCCTGCGCTTCCTACGGACATAAGAACCTCCAGTGACTATGGGTAGAGAGTGAGTGGCCTACATCGAGACCTGCCGCCACGCCGGCCGCTCCTGAGAGCGGGCCGCCGCGGCAAGCGCGTTATCCGCGTGCCGAGCGCGTGCTGCGCCGGACATGCGGTGAGCCGCCGCGTCGCGCTCAGGCGCGCGCGCCGGCCTGTTTTTCCTGCAGCCGCGCAATCACGCGCGACGCGGCGAGAAAGCCGCGATACAGCTTCGCCAGATTGTTGCGATCGAGGTCGGTGGCGCCCTGCGTGTCGCTGATGCGCTGCGCCGTCGCGTCGAGCGCCTGGCGGATCGCTTCCACTTTGGGCGCGCCGGCCGGATCGGCGAGCGTCTTCTGCAGGTCGTTGAATTCGCTGGCGTGGGCTTCGAGCTGCTCGTACATGTCGATCTCCTGGTTGTCCTGGTTGAAGCGTGGCGGTGCGCCGTTGATGGGTCAGCTCGACGGACCGCGCGGCTGGGCCGGCGGCAGTGTCGCGGGATTGGGCAGCGGCACGACGCTGGCCGCGCTGCGAGTGACGGTGTCGTTGTCCACGATCGAGGCGTTGGCGGTGTTTTGCGTGTTGCTCGTGGTGGTTTTGCCGTTCGGCGCCGCGTTCGTGTTCGCGGCGGTTGTGTTACTGGCATGGCCGGCCGCGTTCGCATCCGCAAGCGCCGCGCCGCTTGCACCGCTTGCGCCTGCTGCATTCGCATTCGCAGCCGCATCGCCGTCCGATGCCGGCGTGTCGATCGCGTAGATGTGTTTGACGCCATCCGGCGTTTGCGCGTAACGGACGTCGTCGGAGGAAATCATTTCGGAGTACGACGCCGCCGCTGGCCCGGCCGCCATGACGTTGGAGTTTTCCGCAGCCTGCACCACGATGTTCTTCACGTTCGGATCCAGATCGGCCCGCACGCGCGCGAGCGCCGCATCGAGATCCGCGCGGCTGCTGACCGCGCCGGTCACCGCGAAATTGCCGTCGCCGAGATAGCGCACGTGCGCACCCGCCACGCCGAGCGAATCCTCGATGCTGCGCGCGTCGTTCTGCGCGACGTCGTAATTGCGCGAGATGCCGGTCGGCGAAATGCGCGCGAACAGATTGCGCACGGCGTCGTCGTCGGCGGGACTCGTGACCATGCCGGTCACCACCACCGTGTTGCCGACCGCGTGCGCCTGCAAGCCGGTCACATGGGCCGCGGCCAGCCCTTCGTTGACGCGCTGCGCGCGGTCGTCGGCATTGCGCGGCAACGCGGCGCGGCTCATCTGCGTCGTGGTCAGCAGCGAACCCGCGACGATTACGATGCCGAGCACGAAGCACGCGACGACCGCGCCCACATAACGGCGGCGCTTCTTGCGTTCGGCGGCGAAGCGCGCTTCGGCGGGGCGCGTCAGCAGCATCGACAGCAGGTCGAGATCGGACGGCCACGCGGCATCGTCCGCGCCCACGCACAGAATCATGTCGTCGAACTGCATCGGCACGAAGTCCACCAGCAGCACCACTTCTTCGCCGGCCACCGGCGGCGCGGCCTGCCCGTCCGCGGTGTCGGCCATCTGCACCGCTGCGGCGACGCGCTGTGCGCTGACCACGCCGCTCGCGTCGACGTGCAGCAGCGCATCCGCGCCACGCCAGTCGGTGAGGCGGATGTCGGCATCGTCGTCGGCGCCGACGCGATGCGTGCCCGGCGTGAGCTGCAATTGCGCTCCCGCGTGGACGCCCGTCAGTATCCGCAGCAGTTTCATCGTGCTCGCACAGGGTGGGTGGGAGAAGCGCCGGAGAAGCGCGCGGCTTGCGCGCTCAGGCCGGCTCGATCGACCTTAAATGTAGCCGCGCGATGTGGCGTGTCAGCGAACGGATGCGAAGGCGCCGCATGCGATGCGAAGCCGCGCGGCAAACCGTTTAGCGACGATTGTCTGGAAAGGCGCGGCGTGGTCCAGGCGGGCTTCCCGGGGCGTCGGATAGGGACGGCGGTGCGTCGCCGGCGCCGTGCGGGCTCCCTTCAGCGGCGAGGCGACGGGATGCACCAGACGCACCGGATGCGCCCGAAGCCGAAGCCCGCCCAAGCACCCCGCCGCGCAGCCCGCACAACGTATCGATCGAGCGCCCGAGCTGCGCCGCGTTCGACGGCTTATCCGCGTGCAGCCACAGCAACGGAAACAGCAGGTTGAAACGCTGCACGCGCTCGGGCGGCGGCAGACGCGTGACGGCTTGCCCGGACGCACTGCCCGCGCGCTCACGCAGCGCGGCCACGCCCGAACTCGCGCCCGGCTGCGCGGCGGCAAGACTGCCGATGCGCTGCTGCACACTGAGCAGATCGATCGACTGCTCGAGCACGCGCGCGTCGAGCGGCATCTGCGGATTGGCGGCCAGTTGCTCGCGCAAGCTCAGCATGTCGTTGCGCCATGCGTCGCGCACCGCCGCCGCGCGCGCGCTTTCCTCGCCCGGCTGCGCGTACTGCGCGGCGACCGCGTCGAGCCGGCCGGACGGCGGCGGTGGCACGGCGCCGCGATCGCCGCGCGCCTTGATCCCGGCCGCCGCGCCCGTGCCGTGCTCGTCGCTGTGATCGCCTTGCGAATGACCGCCGCCGCCCCCGCGTCCGCCGCCGTCGCGGTTGACCTTCTGGCCTTCCGCGTGATGCGCTTCGGCGTCGTCCGGGCCGTCGTCGTCGAGACCCGCGCCGTTGCTGCGCTGCTTCTTGGCGGCGCGTCGTTTGCGTGCCAACTGGTCGGCCATGCGCTTCGCGCGCACCGAACTCACCGAGGGTCCGCGTTGCGCGTCGCCGCCATAGGTGAAAGTGGTGGTGCCGCGATACAGCGCCGCGAATTGCGCGCCGTTACGGGCGCCTTGCGCGTTGGCCGATTTCTGCTGCGCCTCGGCCGTGCGCTGTGCGTGGGCCGCCGCTGTGTCGCTGCCCTGATGGGAGATTCGGCTCATGTCGCGCGCCTCGCAAAGTGGCCCGGTTCAGCGGCGGGCCTGCACCGCTTCAGAGCGGCACGGCCGCCTGCATCAACTCGTTGGCGAAGTGCAGGATCGCCGCGCACGAGAGCGGCGCGGCGACCACGATCACCACTGTCACCGCGATCAGCTTGACCGCGTGCGACAAGGTCTGATCCTGCATCGACGTGATCGCCTGCAGGAACGACACGCCGAGACCGACCACGGCCGCGACGATCACCGCGGGCAGCGACACGGTCAGGCACAGCAGCATGCCTTCAGTGGTGAAGCGGATCAGCGAATCGATTTCCATCTGGTCTCCCGCGCTATTTGTAGGACATCACGAGGCCGTGAATCAGCGTCGACCAGCCGTCCATCACCACAAACAGCAGCAGCTTGAACGGTATCGCGACGTTGGTCGGCGTGACCTGGTTCAGGCCCATTGCGAGCAGCACGTTCGCGATGATCAGATCGATCACGATGAAGGCGATGTACAGCAGAAAGCCGATCTTGAACGCGTCGGTCATTTCCGTCAGCGTGAAGGCGGGCGCGAGCACGATCAGGTCGTCTTCCTTGATCTGCGCGGCTTCTTCCTTCGGCCACACCACGGAAGCCGAGCGCAGAAAGAAGCGCTTCTCGCGCTCGTTGGTGTGCTTGACGAGAAACGCGCGGAACGGCTCGCGCGCCGCGCCGAACGCCTGTATCAGCGCCTGCGATGGTTGCGAGGCAAGTTGCTGGCCTTCGAGCGTCTTCGCGGCGAGCATGCCGATCGGCGCCATCACGTAGATGGAGACGAGAATCGCGATGCCGTTGAGCACCATGTTCGGCGGCACCTGCTGCACGCCGAGCGCATTGCGCAACAGACCCAGCACGACGACGATCTTCGCGTACGAGGTGACCACCATGGCGACGAAGGGCAGCAGGCTGATCGCGACGACGACCAGCAGCAGCCCGGTGATATCACTGAATTGGACCATGCCTGTGCGCCATGCGAATGATGCGGATACCGAGATGTTCGCCGACCGTCACCAGCTCGCCATAGCCGATGGTCTGTCCATGCGCGACGAGCCGCAACTGGGCATCCGCCACGGGAACGGGCAGTTCGAGCACATAGCCTGGGCCGAGCGCCGACAGTTGGGCGAGCGGTAGGGCCACCGTGTCGATCTCGAACTGCACCGGCAGTTCGAGTTCTCCGATCCGGATCGGATCGGCGGGATCGTCGATGGCGAGCCCGGCGCCGGCGCTCGCCGGGTCCAGCTCTTCTGACATGTTCGGCTCCTTGACGATGACGAGCGCGTGCCCGTCGATTTCCACAGCGGCGCACACGCGGGTGAGCCCAGGGGTGCCCCACGCGGCGACGGCACGCGGCCGAGCGTGAGACGCGGATGAGTCGTCCGATGCGCCGAGCAGCGCCGCATCGAGCGAAGGGAAGGCGGCGCGCAGCAGCACGTCGCCGGGTTCGAGTGCATTCAGCGTGTCTATCGGCAAGCGCTTCATGCCGAGGATCAGGCTGCCCGGCACGTCGAGGTCGGCGCTCGCGTGTGCCGACGAATCGTTCGATGCGAATGCGCCTGGTGTCGGGTTCAGCGCCTGGGTCGCGTCGGTATCGCTGCGCAATAGCCGGTCGAGCAGGTCGTAGCATGCGGGCTCGGCGAGAACGGCAGCCTGATAGCGGCGCTCGGCGAGTACGAACGAGAGCGCGACGACCGGTGGCATAGTCGCGTGGGCTTCGCTCGTGAGCTTGCGCATCGAAGCCGAAGTCGAAGTCGAAGCGATATCGCACAGGCGCGCCCGGCGCACGGCAACCGCACGCGGATCCTTGAAGCCGGCGCCGACGAGCCGCTCGAACAACGGCGCCAGCACGACGCCCGCGACGGCCTGGCGCAAGGCGACATCGGCGGGCGGTTTGGTGCTCAGCGCGTCGCTATCCGGCCATGCCGCGATCGACAGCGCCGGATAGGCGCGCAGATCGAGCGCCACACGCAGACCGGCTGTCGTGCCGCCGTCAACCGCGGCGAGCGTGAGTTCGATGACACCGGGATCGGCGTAGGCGGCATCGAACGTATGAGCATCGGTCAACGCCGCCTGCCATTCGGTGATGCCGAGCGTCGCACGCAGATGATTGGCGACGCGCGTATCGCAGATCGTGCGCGTAATGCGCGCGTCACCGTGGGACACGACCGGCATGCGGAACGGCACGATCACTCGCCGATGCGCGAGCTCCGCCGCGCCGCGCGACGGCTCGCTGACCGATGCGCGTTCACGCACCGCGCGCGGGTCGGTCACGGCTTCGTCTTCAGTCGTCGGCTCGTCGAGCGGATAGGTCATGCGCAGGGAATCTGTCACCAGACAGTGAGTTCGATTTCGCGGGCTTCACCCCACGCGCGCAGCAAGGTGTCGAGTTCTCGTTCGAGCAGTGCGCTATGTTCCAAGAGTAATTGCCGCGCCGCCGTATCCGTCGTATCGAACCGAAGCTGCAGACTGAAACGCGAAAGCGTCAGATACAGCGTGGTGTGCGGCAACAGTTTCTGATCGAGCGGCAGTTGCACTTCCCAATTGCCTGCTTCCGCGATCGACGGATCGCCGCAGAACGCACCGATCTCGCGCGCCAGCGAGCCGAGCAGCTGCACGAAGCGCTGTTGTTGCCGATACACGGCGGACACGACCGGTTGCGCGGCATCGGCGACACGTGCGCCGATCGCGAGGCGTTCGGGCGAAAGCGTGAGTTCGGTATTTGCGCCGGAACCTGAGCCCGTGCTCTGTTCAGCAGCATCGTGACCGGCGTCGCCTTCGTGCGGGAAGAACGGCTGCGGCGCGGCGGGCGCCGATGCGGTCTCTGCGTCTTCATTGGCATCCTCATGACTGCCGCCTTGCGAGCCCGCGTGGGCATCGGCATCCGCGTTGTTGTTCAGCCGATGCAACGCGCGGCGGCGGCCGAGCAACGACGCGTAGTCGAAGCCGCGGCCACGTGAAGCGGAACGCGACACGGCGTCTTCCGGTGTGTCGTTATCCGCTTCGCCCGGAATCACACGCACGTGGCGCGAAGCGATATGCGTCATCGCCGCCGCCTCAGATCGACACGCGGCCGAGCGGCCGCAATTCGACGTGCTCGCCGAGTTCCTGATACGAATACACCGCGAGCCAGCTGAGACGCGCCTCGATCATGCGCCGCACGTAACGGCGAATATCCATCGAGGTCACGAGCGCCACGCCCTCGCGCGGCACCGCGCCGACGAAGGACTGGATCTTGTCGATCAGCAGCGCGGCTTCATCGGGCGGCAAGGCGAGAAAATTGCCGGTGGGCGTTTGCTTGATCGACTGCCGGATATGCTGCTCGACCGGCATGTCGAACAGCACCGCCGACAAGGTCCGCTCGCCGCTTGCGGCCCGATGCGCGAGAAAGCGCGAGAGATCGCCGCGTACGTACTCGGTCAGCATCAGCATGTCTTTCTCTTTCGGTCCCCACGCGATCAGGCTCTCCATGATCGTGCGGACATTGCGAATCGAAATCTGTTCTTCGAGCAGACGTCGCAGCACGTCGGCGATACGCTGCGGCGGCAGCACTTTCTGCACTTCGGCGACCAGCCCCGGATAGTCGCTCGCGAGCTGGTCGAGGATCCATTGCACTTCCTGAATGCCGAGAAAGAGCGGGGCGTGGCGCCGCATCAGTGCGACGCAGGCGTGTGCGATGGCCTGCTCCGCACGCCATACGGGTGTTTTCGGCGGCACCGAGCGTTCTTCCAGCCAACGCGTCGGCGTGCCGCTCGTGTCGATCGGCGGCCCCGGCTCGCATTGCGCGACGAGCACCTCCAGCGCCTCGCTTTCCTCGCTCGTGAGCGTCACCGGTGCCGCCGAATGCGCGAGACGGCTCGCTTCGGGCAACATCACTTTGCCGGCGGGGAGTTCAATGGTGAGTTGCGGAACGTCGTGAACGAGGATCTGGCAAGTGGACGCCGGCAATGCGGCATACGTCCACATCGTGATGCCCGGAAACGGCAGGCCGAGTTCTTCCTGAAGCCGCGCGCGTTCGGTCTCGAACGACTTGTCGAGCGCGGGCATGGTGAGCCGCGCGACGAGGTCCGGCGCGATCCGCACGCCGAGCGGGCAGGTGAACTGCGGCGCACGCGCCAGAATCGCGGGCACGTCGATCTTCGCGCCCGAGCGTTGCATAGCGTGCAGCGACTCGCGTTCATGGCTGCTCTGCTGCGGCTTCTTCGTGTTCAAACGCCACGCCGTAAACGCCAGCGTGCCGGCGAGCAGCAGGAACAGCGCCGCGGGAAAACCAGGCACGGCAGCGAAACCGAGCAGCAGGATGGCCGCGAAGTACAGCGCACGCGAACTGGAACCGAGCTGGCGGCCGATCTCGTCGCCGAGCGAACCGGGCTTGGCTTGCCGCTCGTCGGCGACGCGCGTGATCATCACGCCGGCTGCCACGGAGAGCAACAGCGATGGAATCTGCGACACCATCGCATCGCCCACCGAGAGAATCGAAAAACGGTTTGCCGCTTCGCCCGCGCTCATGTTGTGATACGCGACGCCGACCGCAATACCCGCCACGATATTGATCATCGTGATGATCAATCCGGCAATCGCATCGCCCTTGACGAACTTCATCGCACCGTCCATGCCGCCATGCAACTGGCTTTCGACGGCGAGCGTCGCGCGCTTGCGGCGGGCTTCCTCGGCGGTCAGCAGATTGGCGCGCAGGTCCGCGTCGATACTCATCTGCTTGCCGGGCAGCGCGTCGAGCGTGAAGCGTGCGCCGACTTCCGCGACGCGTTCCGAACCCTTCGCGATCACGATGAACTGCACGGTCGTGATGATCACGAACACCACCAGCCCGACCACGAGATTGCCGCCCACCACGAGTTCGCCGAAGCTCTCGATAATGTGGCCCGCCTCGGCATGCAACAGAATCGACTTGGTCGACGCGATGTTCAGCGACAAGCGGTACAGCGTCGTGAACAGCAGCAGCGACGGAAACGCGGAAAGCGACACCACGTCCGGCACGTACATCGTTACCATCAGCAGCGTCACGCTGATCGTGATGTTCACGCCGAGCAGAATGTCGATCAGCGTCGGCGGCAGCGGCAGGATCATCAGCGAAATGATCGCGACGATCAGCGCGACGATACCGATTTCACCGCCGGCAGGGAGTTTCAGCGTCTTCAGCATGGTGGGTCTCGTCAATGGAGGGCGGGCGGCGGAGTCGTGGTGTGGGGCGAGGTTTCGTCGTCGGGTGCGAGTGCGCCCTCGTTGCGCCGCGCGCCGATCGATTCGACCCAGCGCAGAATGGCCGCGACCGTCTCGAACAGTTCTTCGGGAATCGGCTCGTCGAGACCGACCTTGTACAGCGCGCGCGCCACCGGCGGGTTGCCGATGATCGGTACACCCGCATCGCGCGCCGCGCGCCGCAGCGCGGCGGCGCTCTCGTCCATGCCTTTGGCGATCACGCGCGGCAGCGGGTGTTCCTCGGGGGCGTAGCGCACCGCGACCGAATAGTGCGTGGGATTCACCACCATCATGTTGGCCATGCCCACTTTCGACTGCGGCGGCGCATTCAGCATTTCGCGCGCGAGCCGCCGCCGTTCGCCCTTGATGCGCGGATCGCCTTCCTGATTCTTGTGTTCGCGTTTGACCTCGTCCTTGGACATCTTCATCTTCTTGAGGAACATGAAACTCTGCAGCTTGACGTCGGCGGCGCCGACCAGCACGAACACAGCCGCGGCCACCATGAAGACCTTGAGCAGCAGATCCCAGAACATGCGCACCAGTTCCGGCAGCGGCTGATAGAGCGAACCGACGATCAGCGGAAACAGCCACTTGATGGTCTGCCACATCACGCAGAACACGATCACCGCCTTGACGATCATCTTCGCGCACTCGATCAGCGTGCGAACCGAGAAAATCCGCTTGAGGCCCGCCATCGGGCTGACGGCTTTCGGGTCCGGCGTGACCGGCTTGGTGGCGATCTGCATGCCGACCTGGCCGATCGAGCCGGCAATCGCGGCGAGCGCCGCGATGCATACGCACGGCACGATCGCCGACAGCGCGAGGCCGCCGATCTTGTACAACTGCGTCTGCATATTGGTGAGCGAATGATCGCCGTTGACGAAGCCGGTGGCGATCGTCACCGCCTCGCGCATGGCGTCGCTGAAGTGGCTCGCGCCCGCCATCAGCAGCAGCACCACCGCCGACATCGAGATCGAGTCGGTCAAATCGCTGCTGCGGGACACCTGGCCTTCCTTGCGCGCGTCCCGCAGCTTTTTCTGTGTTGGCTCTTCGGTCTTTTCGTCGCTCATGTCGGCTCGGTCGCGATGTGAGGAGGGCAGCGCCTCATAGTCCGCCTGACGATAGCGCCCGCACCCGCCTTGCGTGCCGGGCGAGGCGAAGCGGGCGCGCGCATTACGAAGCGCTTTGATTCGCCGCCGGCACGCAATTCGCACCGGGATCGCGCCGTTGACGCGTGAGCATGGACAGCGCTGTTACGCAAACGGCACGGCTTCGCATCCGTTGCGGCCACTTCGCATTCGACGGCTTGCCGCCGCGCGGCGGTTGCTATGTTTGCGTCATCCTTCCCGACCGGCTGCGAACGGCACGGTCGACCTCAACGCTTCTGTCAGGAGCCCATCGCCATGACCGTCAGCACGCCGGATTACCTGAATTGCAGCCCCGATGTCGTCGGCGGCCTGATCGAAACCGTCTCGACCGCGTTGCTCAGCAACTTCCCGAAGGTGTCGGCCGACCCGTACGACATCGAACTCGTGCTCGACGCGCTGCGCGTGCTGCGGCCGCGCGTCGCCGAAATCGATACGCTCGACGGCATCCTGCACATGGTGCGCGGCCATTGGGACGACGCGATTCACGTGCTGCGCCAGGTCGGCGAAAACGCGCCGCGCTTCGGCTACGCGAAGGCGCTGCTCGCGTTTTGTCTGTCCGCGAAAGGCGACCCTGACTGGAAACAGTGCGCCGCCGAAGCCATGGAAAACAATCCGACGCGCGACACTCAATCGCTGGTGCGCGCGCTCGAAGCTCGCGAAGACCTGCTCAACGCGATGAAGGTCAAGCGCGCGGGTGGCCAGTTCGTCACGCCGAAGTCGTGCGAGGCGCTGGCTGAATTCGACGCGGAAACCGCCGAAGGCGCGCAGTCCGCCGAACCCGCGACCGCAGCGGCGTCCGCACCGGCCGCGGCCGCGCCGGTCGACTATGCGCACCAGTCGTTCCTGCGCGCCTGATCACGGAGCCGCCCATGACCGTCAATGCCACCACGACCGCCTTGCAGGCGTCGCTCGAGCAGATGTCGCAAAGCGCGGGCGCCGCGCCGGCGGCGCAGACCACGCCTGAACTGGCGGACAAGTTTCAGTCGCTGATGCAGAAAGGACAGATGAGCGCGCCCGCCACGCCGCAGCAGGACGGCACGGCGGTTGCCTCGAAGCTGGTGGCGGCGCAGGACGCCGAGTTGCAGCACACCGTCAACGACGCGCTGCAACTCGCGCAGCAGGCGCCGACCATGTCGATGAATGAGATGAGCGCGGGCACCATCCGCATGACGCTCGAACTCGCCAGCACGCAGCTCGATCTGGAAGCGAAGATGGGCGTGGTGGATTCGTCGAAGTCGGCGATCGAAACGCTGATGAAAAACCAGTAACCCGTCATTCAACTTCGTCACGGACGCCGTCACCATGTTCGACCGATTGCCCGCTGTGCAGCCCGCCGTGCCGCCTGTCGCGCCACCGGCCCGCCGAGCCGCGCCGCTGCTCTGCGTGCTGGCGCTGTGCGTCATGCTCGGCGGCTGCAAGAAGGAGCTGTACGGCAATCTCTCCGAGCAGGACGTCAACGAGATGGTGGTCGCGCTGCTGGAACGCGGCGTGGATGCGTCCAAGGACACGTCGGACGCGGGCAAGACATGGTCGCTCGATGTCGACGACGCGCAGATGGTGCGCGCCATGGAAGTGCTGCGCGCGCGCGGTCTGCCGCACAGCAAGTTCGACGACCTCGGCGGCCTGTTCAAGAAGGACGGCCTCGTCTCGACGCCGACCGAGGAGCGCGTGCGCTTCATCTATGGGACCTCGCAGGAGTTGTCGTCGACGCTCTCGAAGATCGACGGCGTGCTGGTTGCGCGCGTGCAGATCGTGCTGCCGAATAACGATCCGCTTGCGCAGACCATCAAGCCGTCGTCGGCGGCGGTGTTCATCAAGTACCGGCGCGACTCCGATATCGGCGCGCTGGTGCCGCAGATCAAGACGCTGGTCATGCACAGCGTCGAAGGGCTCACCTACGATCAGGTCAGCGTGACCGCGGTCGCGGCGGATCCTGTCGAATACTCGCAACTGCCGCAAAGCAATAGCATGCCGGTGTGGTGGTTCGGCGTGCTGGCCGGGGTGATCGTGCTGGCCGCGACCGGGCTGCTGGTGCTCGCGCGCCGTGGCGTGATCGCCGGACGGCCCAGGAGCGGCGATGCCGCCGGCAACGCGGATGCCGCGGCCGGCGCGAGCGGGCGCTTCGCCGGATTGCTGGCGCGCTTGCGGCGTCTGCGTCCCGCGAACTGATCCGTCGACGCGGCTACGATGAACGCGCCGACCGATCTACCCTTCATGCGCGTGGCCGCGGCGCTCGATGCGTATCGCCGCAATCTCGCGAGCGCGGCCCGCTGGGCCGATCCCTCATGGAGCGCCGCGTTGCTCGGCGCGGATGCCGTGCAACTCGAAAGCTGGCGCATGGCGCTCGAACGCGCGAACAGCGCGGCGGTGGAGAGCTGTTCACACGCGCTCGCCGATGCGGCCGCTGTCAAGCTGCCCGCCTTCGCGTCCCTCACGCATAGCGCGCTCAAACCGACGCCGTCCGGCGCGGCCCAGCCGAACGCCGTGCTGCTCGACGTGCTGCCGGTGCGTCACGCGCTGCAGGTGCTGCGCATGCGCGCCTTGTCGTTCCGCCGTGCCGAAGCGCGGCGTCTGATCGACAAGCGCACCCGTTCGCAGCTTTCCGAGTGGACCGGTGTCGGCGTCGACCGTCTCACCCAGGACGCGCATCTTGCCGATGCCCCCGATATTGCGCGCCTCGCCGCGCGCGCCGCGATGCCGCCGCTGACCGCGCTGGATGCCGGCACCCTCGCCGTCGAAGGCTGCGCGTTGCTGCTGCGCGACCTGGGCCATGTGAACGGTGCGAACGGCGCCGGCGACAGTGCGCGCGTGCCGTTTCCGCTGCTGCGTCTCGCCTTGCCGCGCGTGCTGCCGACACCGGCGTGGCTCGCGTCCGTTCCCGATTCGATCGACGCGGCCGGCTCGGCGCGCCTGTTCGCGCGGCTGTCCGATCTGCTACCGGAGTTTGCATGGCTATTTGGTTGAAGCGCGCGCGCTCCGCTTTCGGCGAAAGCGACGCGCACGGCTGGTCCGCGCGCGTCGGTGTGGTCAGCGATGTGATTCCGCGCGCGACCTTCGGCGAACTGCTGTCGATCGACGAAGCCTACGCCGCGCTCGCCATCGAACGCGAGGCCCTGCTTGCCGACGCGCGCGACGAAGCGGCCCGCATCGTCGATGCGGGTCACGCGCAGGCCGCGGAGATCGCCGCCCAGGCGCAGCGCGACTACGACACGGCCAGCGAACAGGGCTATCGCGACGGTTGCGACCGTGCGCTCGCCGACTGGATGGAGCGTCTCGCCGACGTCGCCGATGCGCAGAACCAGTTGCAGATGCGCATGCGCGAGCGGCTCGCGCAGATCGTGGCGTCGGCGGTCGAGCAGATCGTGCGCGTCGAGCGTCACGAGGCGCTGTTCGAGCGGGCGCTCGCCACCGTCGACCGGATCGTGGAAGGCGCGACTTATCTGCGCGTGGCCGTGCATCCCGACGACTATGCCGAGGCCAAGGCCACCTTCGACCGGCTCGCCTCGCGCTGGCGCGATCTCGGCCAGCCGATCCCGCTTTCCGTGATCGCCGACAAGCGGCTCGATCCGGGCAGTTGCGTGTGCGAGTCCGACTTCGGCACGGTGGATGCGAGTCTCGACACGCAATTGCGCGCCATGCGCAGCGCGGTGTCGCGCGCGTTGAAGCGGTCCGTGGAAGAGGCCGATGCCGGCGGCGAGGAACCCGTCGCGCCCGCTGCGCCAGACGGCGAGGAAGCCGCATGAGCACGCCGTGGCTGACCCGCACGGTCGATTTCGACCGTCTCACCGACGAGATCGAGCGCGAAATCCTGGCCGTGCCGGGGGTGGCGCGGACCGGCAAAGTGCTGGAAGTGATCGGCACGCTGATCAAGGTGGCCGGGCTCGATCTGTCGCTCGGCGAGCTTTGCGAACTGCGCGCGCCGAACGGCACGCTGCTGCAACACGCCGAGGTGATTGGTTTTACGCGCGACGTCGCATTGCTCTCGCCGTTCTCGCGCCTCGAAAACATTTCGCGTTCGACGCAGGTGATCGGGCTCGGACGTTCGCTCGCCGTGAAAGTGGGCGACATGTTGCTCGGCCGCGTGATCGACAGCCTGGGCGAACCGGTCGACGGCGGGCCGCCGATTCATTCCGACACCTTGCGGCCGATCTTCGCCGCGCCGCCCGACCCGATGAGCCGCCGCATGATCGATGCGCCATTGCCGACCGGCGTGCGCGTGGTCGACGCGATGATGACGCTCGCCGAAGGCCAGCGTATGGGCATTTTCGCACCGGCCGGCGTCGGCAAGAGCACCTTGCTCGGCATGTTCGCGCGTGGCGCGTCGTGCGACGTCAACGTGATCGCGCTGATCGGCGAACGCGGCCGCGAAGTGCGCGAATTCGTCGAGCTGATTCTCGGACCTGAAGGCATGGCGCGCTCGGTGGTGGTGTGTGCGACTTCGGATCGTTCGTCGATGGAGCGCGCCAAGGCAGCCTACGTCGCCACGGCAATCGCCGAATATTTTCGCGACCGTGGCCAGCGCGTGCTGCTGATGATGGACTCGCTCACGCGCTTTGCGCGCGCCGGCCGCGAGATCGGCCTTGCCGCCGGCGAGCCGCCGGCGCGGCGCGGCTTTCCGCCGTCCATCTTCGCCGAATTGCCGCGCCTGCTCGAACGCGCGGGCATGGGCGAAACGGGTTCGATCACCGCGCTCTATACCGTGCTCGCCGAAGACGACAGCGGCAGCGATCCGATCGCGGAAGAAGTGCGCGGGATTCTCGACGGCCACATGATCCTGTCGCGCGAAATCGCAGCGAAGAACCAGTATCCGGCGATCGACGTGCTCGGCAGTCTGTCGCGCGTGATGCCGCAAGTCGTGCCGGACGGCTACGTGCAGGCAGCCGCGCGGATTCGCGAATTGATGGCGAAGCATCGCGAAGTCGAGATGCTGCTGCAGATCGGCGAATATCAGCCCGGCACCAACGCGCTCGCCGACGAGGCGATCGCCAAGGCCGACGCGATCAAGGCGTTCCTTTCGCAGCGCACCGGCGACTATGCCGCGCCGAACGACACCGAGGCGCAACTCTACGACCTGAGCGGGCTCGGCTGATGAGCGCGGGATCGAAGGGCCTGCAGCAACGGCGCATCGTCGCGCTGGAGCGATCCTGCACGCGGCGGCGCCGTCTCGACGAGACCTTGCGCGTCACGCTCACGGCGCAGTGCGGCGCGCATGCGCCGCTAGAAGCCGCACGCGATGCGAAGGCGGCACAAGTCGCGCACGAAGCGGGCGTGCTGCAGTTCTACCAGCATCGCGTGGACGGCATGATGACGGGCACCGAAGCCTTCTCGCTCGACGACCTGAACAACTGCCGGTTGTATATCGGCGTGGTGAACGACCGGCTGCGCGTGTTCGAGTCAGAACTCGCGCATGCCGAAGCGGCGGTGCAAGCGAACCTCGCCGCGATCGCGCAGACCCAGCGCGAGATCGCGTTGAATCAAGGCCGCATCGATCTATGCGGCGAGCGGATTCGCGACATCCGGCGGGTTCAGGAGAACGCCGCCAGCGACGCGAGTGACGAAGAGGCCGAGGAAACCGCGCTGGCGCGGCGCTTCCAGGCGCGCGGGGCACACGCATGAACGACATCGCATCGGCGTTGCCGCAACTCGGCTCGCTGCTGGTCGGCTATATCACGTTGATCGGCGTGTGTTCGCTGCGCCTGTTCATCGTGATGTTCATTTTTCCGCCGACCGCCGACGGTCTCCTGCAAGGCGTGGTACGCAATGCCATCGTGCTGCTGTTCAGTTCGTATGTGGCCTACGGCCAGCCTGTCGCGTTCATGCAATCGCTGCACGGCGTGCTGCTGCTCGAAGTCGGCTTGCGCGAGGCGTTGATCGGACTCGCCATCGGCTTCGCGGCTTCGGTCGTGTTCTGGGTCGCGGAAAGCGCGGGCACGTATATCGACGATCTGACCGGCTACAACAACGTGCAGATCACCAATCCCATGCGCCAGGAACAGTCGACGCCGACCGCCACCTTGCTTAGCCAGATTGCGTCCGTTGCATTCTGGGCGCTCGGCGGCATGACGTTTCTGCTAGGCACGCTGTACGAGTCGTATCACTGGTGGCCGATTATCTCGGCGGGGCCGAACGTGTCGAACATTCTCGAATCGTTCGTGCTCACGCAAACGGATTCGCTGATGCAATCGGTCGCCAAACTCGCGGCGCCGATGATGTTCATTCTGCTGCTGATCGACTTCGCCTTCGGCTTCGCCGCGAAGTCCGCTTCGAAACTCGATCTGATGACGCTCAGTCAGCCGGTCAAAGGCGCAGTCACGGTATTGATGCTCGCGTTGTTCGTCGGCATCTTCGTGGATCAGGTGCGAGACCAGGTGACGTTGCGCGGTCTCGCCGCCGAGTTTCGCGTGCTCTCCGATACGACCAAGACGCCGGCCGCGAAGGATGCGCCCAATGCATCCGCGCCCGTAGCGAAGCCTTGAGGTTATGTTGAGAATGCATGCGCAACGTACCGCATTGCAACGGCCTCGCGGCAAAACTCAAACCTTCTCAAATGCGCCGCGAATATCAGATTAATTGAAACTTCGCTTGATGCGAATCGTTACATTGACTCCACCGAACGCAACGCGCGTGCCGCGTGCGACGCGTTCCTGCACTCAGAGGAGTCGTCCATGTTCTCGATGCTTTACTTCCCCGTGGTGTCCGCACTCGCGACGCCCGCACCTTGCAAACACACGCCACTGTCCGGCCGTTTCCTCGACACCTTGCTCGACGGCAAGGTGAGCGCCGCGAGCCAGCTCGCGAGCCGCTGGGCCGACGAAGCGGGTCACGCCGATGCCGCGCCGCATGCACTGCAACTGCACGCCGATCTGCAACTGATGCTGGGTATCGAAGTCGAGGCGGAAGAGAACTACCGTCGTTCGCAGAAACTGATTCGTTCGTCGAAGCATGCGATCCGCACGGCGTCCTGCCGCAATGCCGCGTGGCAGGCGTTGTTCCGTCACCGGCTCGGCACCGCGCTAGCCTGTTTTTCGCGTGTCGCGGACGAACCCGAGATCGAGCCGGCTCGCGCGGTGGAAGCGCACTTCGGGATCGTCTGCGTGCTCAATGAATTGGGCCGCACCAGCGAAGCCGCCGACGCGCTCGACGATCTGTTTGAACGCGTGGAGCGCGATATCGACGATGCAGCGGGCCATTGGCACGCACTGCTTGCCACGATGCGTTTCGACCTGGCTGTGCAGATGGAAGTGCGGGCCGCGACGGCGCTGCGCGATCACGTCTACTGGCATTCGGGTTTGTCGAGCGAACACGCGCCGCGGTCCGGTCAGGGCGTTGACATGAGCGTCGACGGTCTCGCGCGCGCGGTGTTCGGTGTGCGCTCGCCATTGCTGCGCGCGCGCATCGACTATCTGCAGCAGTTGCGTCTCGCCGCCTGCGCGGATCGCGATGCGATCGGCGAATTGCAGCGTCATTTGCAATGGTCGCGCGAGCAGGGGCTCGGCGACTATCAGCGCACGCTGCGACTGGAAATCGCACTCGCGACGCTGGCGGGCGCGGCGCCGCATCTGGCCTGCTCGATTCTGGAGCCGCTGCATCAGATCGGCCGCAACGGCACCACCGGCCACCGTCAGCTCGAATACCTCTACTGCACCGCGAAAACGCGCCAGGCCGAAGGTCGCGCGCAGGAATCGCTGCAACTGTATAGCCGCTATGCGCTGGTCGCGATGCAGTGTCTGCGCGAAGACTCGCAGGCGCGCGCGCCGTTCCTGCAACGCAGCGCAAAAGCCTCGCCGCAACTCGACGATGTGGGCGCGCGCCTGCCGGCCAAGTATCGCCGCGCATACAGCTATGTGCTCGACAACCTGGACCGGCGCGATCTCTCGGTGCGCGAGGTGGCCGCGGAAATCGGCGTGACCGAACGCGCGCTGCAAAGCGCCTTCAAGAATTTCCTCGGGCTGTCGCCCACTGAATTGATCCGCCGTCAGCGCATGGAACGGATTCGCGCCGAACTCACCGACCGTTCTTATTCCAGCGATCGTGGCGTGCTAGGCGCGGCGAGCAAATGGGGCGTGCAGAACCGCTCGACGCTCGTCAACGGATATCGCAAGCAGTTTCATGAAGCGCCGTCCGAGACGCTCGAACGATAGCGCGTTCGCTGCCGCTCGCCGCGGCGGCGTGCGACTTGACTCGCGGTTTCTTTCCTTCACCTTCACTCAGTCGACTCCATGAAATCGAAGACGCTCTTCTGCGCCGCGTGGCTCGCGGCGTCCCTCACGCTGGGCGGGCTGCAACCCGCCAGCGCGGCGCCGGTGCGATGGCGCAGCAACGCGGTGCATATTGCCGTCGAAGGCAAGGACCTGAAAGACGTGCTGCGCGATTTCACCGCAAGCCAGGGCGTGGCCGCATCGATCGCGGGCAACGTTCAGGGCACGGTGACCGGCCGCTTCGACACATCGCCGCAGCGCTTTCTGGACACGCTCGCCTCGACCTTCGGCTTTGTCTGGTTCTATGACGGCAGTGTTTTGTCGATCAGCAGCGCCAACGACGTCACGCATCAGGTGATCAAGCTCGATCATGCGTCGGCCGCGGATCTGCGCGCGGCGCTGCACACCATGAGCGTCGACGACTCGCGCTTTCCGGTGGTGTACGACGAAAGCGCGGGCACGGCCATCGTCAACGGGCCGCCGCAGTATGTGCAGATGGTGAGCGAGATCGCCCGTCGTCTGGATGACAACGCGAGCCGCCGCAGCGGTTCGGTGATTCGCGTGTTCAAGCTCAAGCATGCATGGGCCGCCGATCACAAGGTGCAGATCGACGGCAACACGATCACGGTGCCGGGCGTGGCGACCGTCCTGTCGAACATGTATCACGCGAAACAGGGCAGGGGCGGTGGTGGTGGCCAGTCGCAGACTTCGATGTCGCCGAACATGCAACGCGTACCGCCGATGACCGACGTGGGTGGCGGCGACAGCGGCGGCGGCCAGGTGTACAACCCGCCGTTGCCGCCCAACATGGCGGACGGGCAGGGCGCGACGCTCGGCGGCCTGGTCGGCAATGCGCAGCCGTCCAACTACGGCAGCCCGGGCAATGTCGGCTATGCGAATGCGCCGGGCGGGGCGCCGACGAGCCCGCCGAGCGGCGGCGATCTCTCGTTGCCGATCATGCAGCCGGACCCGACCACCAACTCCGTGCTGATTCGCGATACGCCACAGCGCATCGACCAGTACGCGACGCTGATCGATCAGCTCGATACGCGGCCCAAGCTGATCGAGATCGAGGCGCACATCATCGAAATCGACGACGACGTGCTGGCGCAGATCGGGGTGGACTGGCGTGCACACAACAGCCATCTCGACTTCCAGACCGGCACCGGCACGAATCAGCAGAACAGCTTCGCGAACGGCTCGATCAATCCGAACTTCGGCACCACGACGCTCGCCGACGGCACCACGGTCGTTTCCGCGACGCCGGTGGGCGCCTCGATTACCGCTGTGCTCGGCGACGCCGGGCGCTATCTGATGGCGCGCGTCAACGCTTTGCAGACCACCTCGAAAGCGAAGATCGATGCATCGCCGAAGGTCGCGACGCTCGACAACGTCGAAGCGGTGATGGACAACAAGACCAAGTTCTTCGTGCGCGTATCGGGCTATACGTCAGCGGATCTGTACAGCGTGTCCACGGGCGTCTCATTGCGCGTGCTACCGATGGTGGTGCAGGAAAACGGCCAGATGCGCATCAAGCTCGAAGTGCATATCGAGGACGGTCAGCTCACCGGTCAGCAGGTCGACAACATTCCGGTGATCACCAGCAGCGAAATCAATACGCAAGCCTTTGTGGGCGAGGGGGAGAGTCTGCTGATCGCGGGCTATAGCGTGGACAACGACTCGAACGGCGTGACCGGCGTGCCGGGTCTGTCGAAGATTCCGCTCATCGGCGCGCTGTTCCGGTACAACAACGACCAGCGCTCGCATATGGAACACGTCTTTCTGTTATCGCCACGGGTGCTCGATCTGTAATCGGCATGCGCCGGAATTCGATGTGAAGGCAGGGGCAAGGGCGGTTTGAACCGCGCTTGCCCCTGCTTGCGTTCGATGCGGTGCGCGGCCTCGTTAGCCGCGCGTCAACTTTAGCGCCGGCGTGCATTGCCTCTCAATAGCGCCGCGGGCACCGAGAACGACGTCAGCGCCGGCGAAGCCTCGCTGCCTGGCAACTCCTCGCCGTGCGCCGCGAAGCTCGCGACCGGGTGCACGAGGTGCGCCGTGCCGCCGTGCCACATCGCGGCATACTGGCCCCACGGTTGCGCGTTGCGCGCGGCTTCACTGTCTTTCGCATGCACGTCCAGCGTCATGCAAGGTCGGGCCGTCGGCGCGATGCATTTGCCGGCGGCTTCCTTGCGATCGATGTCGACGGCCTGGGTGATCGCCGCTATCGCATCGGCGGTTTGCGCGGCCGGCTGGATTTCGGGCAGGCCGGCGATGATCGCTTCGCTCTCCGTCTTGCCGTCGCACAACTCGACGCGATATCCGTGCGCATACATCGTGCGAAGCTGAACGCCGGATGCGCCGTTCAATCCCAGTTTCTTGCGCAGCTTGTAGATGTGCTGCTCGAGCGTGCGCCCGACGATATCTTCGGTGCTGCTCCAGATCGCACCCGCAATCTGACGGCGGCTCACGTACTCGCCGGCGCGTGAGAACAGCAGCCACGCAATTGCGAATTCGCGCACCGTCAGGCGGATTTCGCGTTCGTCGATCAAGACCGTGCCCGTGCGCCGGTCGAGACGGTAAGGGCCGAGTTCGGCCCAGTCTTCGGCTTGCACCGGCGTCGGCGACTGGAACCGGCGCAACGCCTGGTAAGTGCGGACTTCGAGTTCGCCACGGTCGATCGGCGAGAGCACGACGTCGTCGGCGCCCACTTCGAAAGCGCGCTCGATGCTGTCGCGATCGGCGAACGCTCCGATCACGATCAACGGCGCGCGGCGGTCGCCGTAGCAGGCGCGGCGCGCGAACACGGCGCGCGTCGCGTCGATGCCCGTGGCGGCGTCGACGAGGATGGCGTGATAGTCCTCGCGATAGATCGCCCGCGACAGCGCGACGTCATCGAGGAAGCGGCAGCATTCGATCGTATCGTCGCGAAAGCATTGGCAAATCAGATTGAACAGGCTGCTGCTGGTGGTCATCACGGCGAATTTCAACATGCCCTCCCGGGACAGATGCTTAAGGTTGCTTCCTGAATCGCATTGCGTGTCCCGCAAATTAAGGCCCTTAAAATATCAGGGCTGTAACGAATTGTTTCGCCCCAAGATGTATTGAAATAGCATGAAAGGTCGCTAATTGGTTTGGCATGGCTTCGTTCAGGTGAATTAGCGTGCAGATCCCCGGTATTAGCCGCGAGATGCGCGGCGGTATGCAATTACGGTAGCAATTTCCGTTACCTTTTTCAGTTCCGGTAAAAGAGACTTAAGCCGCCCGGAATCGCACGCGAAGCAAGGTTCGCAGCACCTTTCAGCGTTGCAAGGCATATTTACCTTTGTTGAGAATCTGGAAAGCCCAATTTAAGAAAGATGGCTTCGCGTCGCCATGAGCTTTGTTGAATCTGTGAGACGGCCGGCTAATTAGACTCGCACGTGGCGGGCGCAAAAGCGGCGCCGGGCCGTATTTCTTTCTCCGCCGATTCCATTGCGAGTGCGTTCATGTCCTTTCTGTTAAACGCCTGGTATGTCGCCGCTTTCGCGCACGAGGTTCACGCCCGCAAGCCATTCGCACGCACGCTGCTCGGGCGGCCCGTGGTCTTGTATCGCGACGCCGAACAGCGCGCAGTCGTGCTCGACGATCGCTGTGCGCATCGCTTCGCGCCGTTGTCGCAAGGGCGGATCGTCGACGGCGCGCTGGAGTGTCTTTATCACGGGTTGCGCTTCAGCGCGAGCGGGCAGTGCGTGCACAATCCGCACGGCGACGGCCGGGTGCCCGCGGGCGCGAAGGTGCGCGCCTATCCGGCGCTCGAACGTTACGGTGCGATCTGGTTCTGGCCGGGCGATCCCGCGCGCGCCGACGCCGCCTTGCTGCCGCCGTTTCCGTTCGTCGATCCCGCGGTCAACATCACGCACGACGGTTATCTGCACACGCGCGCGCACTATCAGTTGAGCGCCGACAATCTGCTCGATCTGAGCCACTTCCAGTTTCTTCATCCCGACACGCTCGGCAGCGAGGCGATTGCGCGTGGCGACGTGCAGTCGGGCAATCTCGACGACATTGTCTGGGTGCGCCGCAGCGCATACGACGAAGCGTTACAGCCGTTCGTCGCGCAAGGCTTCGGCATTGCGCCCGGCACGCGCGTGGATCGCTGGATGGACGTGCGCTGGACGCCGCCCGGACTGCTGTCGATCGTGGTCGGCGTGACGGCGGCGGGCATGCCGCGCGAAGCCGGGTTGATCGCGCCGTCGGCGCATTGGCTTACGCCGGAGACCGAACGCACGACGCACTACTTCTTCGCGTTCGGCTTGCCGAACGAGATGGGCGAGGCCGCGCACGGACTCGTGCGCTATGCCGTCGAAGGACTCATGAAGCCGTTTGAATGCGAGGATCTGCCCATGCTCGAAGCGCAGCAGAACAACCTCGGCGACAACGACTTCTGGGCGATGCAGCCGGCGCTCCTGCCGATCGATGCCGGTGCGATTCGCGCGCGGCGCGTGATGGAGCGGCTGATCGCGGCGGAGCGCGGCGATCAGCCCGCGCCCGCGCGCACGATCGCGATTACGCCGGTGGCGGTTGCTTCGCGCGTGGTGGCTTGATGGCCACGGTACTGGACGTTGCAACCACGGGCAGCGGCGAATCGCGTCGTGCGGCTGGGGTCGTGGAGGGCGCATCGCTCAACGCGGTGTGGGTCGAATGCATCGTCGAAATGCTGAGCGCGGCCGGTGTGCGTCATGCGGTGCTGTGCCCCGGTGGACGTGCGAGCGCCATGTGCCTCGCATTCGACGCGCATCCGCGCATGGCCGTCGAGATGGTGTGCACCGATGAACGCAGCGGCGCTTTCGTCGCACTCGGACTGGCGAAGGCGAGCGGTTCGCCGGTGGCGCTCGTCACGACGTCCGGCTCGGCGATTGCGAACGTGCTGCCTGCGCTGACCGAAGCGGACACTGCCGACGTGCCGCTCGTCGTGCTCACCTGCGACCGTCCGCGTGCGCTGCGCGGTGCGGGCTTTGGACAGATGGCCGATCATCTCGGCGCGACGCGCGCGTTCGTGCGCGCACAGGCGGATCTGGCCGATCCGGTCGATTCGGCGCACGCGATGTCACAGGCGCGCGGTGCGCTGGCAGTTGCGCTTGCCGCAATGGTCGAGGGCGTTGCGGATCGCGAGGGCACGTTGTCGCGCGCCGATGCGCATCCGCCCGCACGGCGGCCGACGCGCGGGCCGGTGCATGTGAATGTGCCGCTGGTGGGCGTCTACGACGCGGTGGAGACGCAGCCGGTTTCGGTGGAAACGGTGCGTGCCGCGCGCGCGCCGATGGCGTCGTGCGAAACCGCCGTCTCTTCGCAAGCTCATACGCCCGATACGCGCGCGGTCCAAATAGTCGAGCGCATCATGGCGCGCGTGTGCGCGAAGCGCGGCGCCCGTCCGCTCGACGACGGCCTGGACGGCCTGATCGTGGTCGGCCCCGAACCCGGCGTGCCGCTCGACGCCATTTTCGCGTTGGCGGCCGCGACCGGTTTTCCCGTGCTCGCCGATGCCGGCAGCGGCTTGCGGTCGGGGCCCGCAGCGCTGGCTCCGCAAGCGGCGTCGCGTGGCGCGGCGGGTGCGTTGATCGTCAACGCGTTCGATGTGTTCGGCGGCGCCGCGCGGCTCGCCGCGGCGCGCGCGGAATTGATCGTGCGCTTCGGCCTCGCGCCGGTGATGCCGGTGCTGCACGCGTACCTCGAAACGCAGGCCGACGTGCCTACGATCAAGATCGCGCCTTGCAGCGTGGCGCATGACTATCTGCATCAGGCGCTCGATCCGCGCGACGTGTTGGCGGCGCCTTCGGTGGGTGCGTTGCGTAAGCTCGCCGAAGCGCTGTGCCGTATTGCTCCACCTCCACGCGCCACACCCGTCGCCTTCTCCTGGCGCGACCGCTGGGCGAGCGTCGCGAGTTACGGCGCACGCGAGCGTCGCGCTTGTGTCGCGTCGCTCGAATGGGGCGAAGTGGCGGCGGTTCATCGCGTGCTGGCGGCGCCGGGTTTTGCCTTCGTCCATCTCGGCAATTCCATGTCGATGCGGCATGCCGATATCGGCTACGACGTGCGCGCGATACGACAGGACGTGTACGTCAACCGCGGCGTGAGCGGCATCGACGGCACGCTGTCGACCTTCATCGGCGAGGCGCTCGCAAGGCGCGACGCCGGCTTGCTGTTGCTCGGCGATCAGGCTATGGTCCACGATCTGTCGGCGTTGGCGAGCGCGCAGCGCGTGAGCACACCGGCCTGCGTCTGCGTGATCGACAACGGCGGTGGCGCGATTTTCGACTTCTTGCCGATTGCGCAGGCGCCGGCGTATCGGCGCACGATCCGCAATCCGTACCGCCTCGACATCGGCGCGCTGGCGCAGGCTTTTGGGTTGGCGCATCGGCGTGTCGAGACACGTGACGCACTCGACCATGCGCTCGCCGAAGCCGCCGCTCACGCGGGCGTGACGCTCGTCGAAGTCGCCGTCGAACCGCATTCCGGCGCGATGCAGATGCATCAGCTTGCACAGGCACTGGGAGCGGCATGATGGATTGGGGCATCGTCGAGAGTCCGCTGGAGCGTTCGCTCGCGGCGTTGAACCGCTATGCCAGTGCAAGCGCACCGGACGAAGTCTTTCTCGACGACATGCAGCAGCGCATCGGCGCCGCGCGTCGCGCGCCCGATCGCAACGGCGCGCGTGCGCGGGGTGACGCGCCGCGCGTGCTATTGCTCGGCTACAGCGGCGCGGGCAATACCGGCGCCGATCTGCGCACGATCGAGACGATCGCGCAACTGCGACGCCTGCTTGCACCGCGTGAGCCCCGCATCACGCTGTTCGCGCTCGGCGATTGTTTCGATCATCCGCTCTTGGCCGGCACCCTGCGTCTTGCGCCGGCGCTCCCTTATTTACCCGATGCGCTCGACGCCGCAGTGCGTGACGCCGATCTCGTGCTGAACGTGGAAGGCTCGACTTATACCTCGAAGTTTTCCGATTCGCTGGCGGGCGTGCTGATCGGCGGGATCGCGCTCGCCCATGCGCATGAGCGGCCGGCGATTGCCTATGGTGTCGACAGCGGCAGGATGAGTGTTGCGCTCACCCGCTTCGTCGAGCGTAACGCCGAGGCCGGCGAGATCATCTGCCGCAACGAGGCTGCGCGCGCGCAACTCGCTTCGCTCGGCGTGCGCACGCATGCGGGCGCCGATACGGCGTGGGCCTATCGGGCGCCGCCTGAAGCAGGCAACGTGGCGCAAGGTGCGCGGCGCGTCGCACTGTGTCCGAACAATCCGTTCTGGTGGCCGGTGCATGCGGACGCCGCACGGGCCCGCGAACTCGACGCGCGCAGTGAGGCCTCGCCGTTTCGTTATGGGCCGCTGCATTTCCACAGTTGGGACGCGGCGCGCGCCGAGGCCTATCACGCGTATCTCGACCGCTTCGCGCGGATCGCCGTCGAATTGAAGGCGCAGGGCTATACGCCGGTGCTGGTGGGCATGGAGCAACTCGATCGCAGCGCGTGCGCCGATCTGGCGGCGCGTGTGCCGTTCGCCATCGACACCGTCGCGCGCGGCCCGCATACGCTCGACGAAGTGGCCGCCACGGTCGCGCATGCCACGTGCGTGGTGACGACGCGCTATCACGCGGCGGTGCTGGCGATGTCGCACGGCGTGCCGGTGTTCGGCCTTTCGATGGACACGCGCATCGAGCGCTTGCTGAGCGAAGCGGGCTGCGCGCAATGGAGCGCGGCATGCGATCACGAAGACGGCGCCGATGCCGCGCTCGAAGCAATCGCATCGCTGCGTAACGGCGAGGTGCGCACCGCGCTGATCGCTGCCTACGATGATTACGCGCGGATACAACGCGCCCGTTTCGACGCGATGGGCGAGAGATTGCGCGCCGTGCTCGGGGGTTGAGCGCGATTTCATGCCCTTGCACCTTGCACGTTTGCGCGTGATCAACGCGACCTGCAAGCACTTCATGCGGGCTGCATGGAAATAATCCGGCCTCTGTCATCAGCGTGACAGAAACTTCGTTTTGCCGTTCGGCAGTTCCGGTTTGTCGCGGATCGCGGTGCCCCTTTCCGATGTACTAATGGATCGAGCCCCGCAAATCCCGGAGAACGCCATGTCCACACCGTCGATTCCAAGCTCTCATCACGGGGGGCACGTGCCGGGCGAGAACAACGGCGAGCACGGCTCGAACGATCCCGCCACGCAATCCTCTTCTTCAACGACACCGACGCCGACCGGCGAAGGCAATGCCCAATTGACCAGGCTCGGCAAGCTGAAGGCGAAGCTGTCGGGCGTGGCCAGGCGCACGGGCGAGGGCGTCGCGTCAATCGAGTCGCCGCTCGGCTCGACCGCATCCGGCGGCTATCTGGGGTGGGGCGCGAATAACACGGTGTCGTCCGGTGGCGGGGTGGCGAGCGCGTCCGGCCACGTCTCGGAAGGCACGAAAACGGTCGCCGAAGTCACGGGTGCCCTTGGCGCGGTGCCGCAGGCACTGGATATCGTCTCCACCGCAGTCGGCACGGCGCACAAGGCTTTCACCTTGTCGAAACATGCGCAGGCAGTGAGCACCACGGAAAAGGGCACGCTCGAAGGGGATGAAGCGCGGCGCGTGCTGCCCCAAAGCAAGGGCAATCTCGGACGAGCCGTGCCCGGCGCGATCCGCGATGTCGGACTCGGTTCGCTGAATATGGCGAGCCGCATGCAATCGGTGGCGCATCCGGGCACGTCGCTGTATGGCAAGCCGCCCCATCCGGTGAACGCGGACGGCGGCCTCGCCGTCGCCTCCGGTGCGATGTATGTGGCGGCCGGCGCACTGCAGAGCAGAAAAGTCGATCGCGGCGTGCAGCGTACCCATGCGTTCGGCGCCGCGCTCAACCATCCCGCGAGCGCGCGCGAGGACACGACGAGCGAGACGATGCAGGCGCTCGACGATTTGCACAGCAGGCGCGATATCGACCCGAACGTCTATTCGATCTTGCGTCAGCGCGGCGAAGGCGACGTGCGGAAATTCGTGGAGAATTTCGACGCGCTTGGTCCCGACGGACAGCGGGCGTTGAACAAGACGCTGCATTTCGCGGGCGAGCAGAACAAGCTCAATGTGCTGAACTTCACCCGCAAGACGAATCTGAACACGGCGAGCACGCGCCGCGCGATTCGCGAGGACGTGATCGATGCGTTCATCAAGTCCGATCTGAATCAGGGCGGAGCCAACGCGGCGCTGGAGCAAGGCGGAACCAGCGCGGCGGCGATGGAGGGCGGAACCGGTACGGTGAGCGAGCATGGCGGGGCCGGCGCGGTGGCGGACCCGGCGCGAATCAGCGCGGTGCTCGACGAGATGAAGACGGTCAGGAAGGAGTCGCGCGGCAGGCGCGTCGGCCCGGACCTGAGCACGTTACCCGACGAACTCAAGACCGGCGAGCTCGACAAGAACGCCTTGTCGGCCATCGCCCGTTCAGGCAATCCGGAGGCCTTTCTGGCCCGCTACCAGAACCTGTCCGCCGCCGACAAGACGCGTGTGCGCGACACGCTGCACTTCGACTCGTGGCGTTTCTGGAGAAGCGATGCCACCTTGCCCACGACGAGATATCAGCGCAGCGATATCCGCGTGGCGCTGGTGAAACATTTCTCCGACGGCGCGACAATCGAGCGGCTGCAAACGCTCAAGCGGCGCTACAACGCGAAGGTCGTGCCGTTGAAACCGAGCGGCATACCAGCGCAAACCGCCGAGCCGCCCGAGATGCTGAAGCATCACGTGACGGCATACCAGGGGCTCAACCTCGATAACCTCAAGGAAGAAAAGCGCCACGCCAAGGTGCAAATCGCGTACGGCGGAGTGAACATGGCGATGGGCGTCGCCGAACTCGCCGTGAATCCCGTGGCCGCCGCGACTGCCGGACAGCTGAGCGCGTCGCGCGCGGTGCTGAGTCCGGTGTATCTGATCTATGCGGGGCGCCGCGGCATCGTCAGCTATATCACGCAAAAGAACGCGCGGCCGATCGACTCGAAGATGCACGAGGAAGCGCTAATGCGCGCGATGCCACGTCTGCGTGAAAGAATCGAAACAGGCGGCGCGCCGACGAAGGATCTGAAGAACCGCGACATGTTTCTGCGCGGCGAACTGAAGCTCAGCGAAGCGGATATCAGGAAGCTCAACGCACTGGAGTTGAGCGGCAACCATGCGGGCGCGCGGGAGTTCCTCGCGGCAAAGCATCCCGAGAACAATGTATTGATCGCCCTGCGCAAGCTGGCCGATGAACGCGGCGGGGTGAGCTCGGAGTTTCATCGCAACGAGGCGCGCAAGCTGATCGACGACGAGGCTCAGACATACGACTCCGACGAGTTGCGAGCTATCGCCGACGGCTCGAATCCGGATGAGTCGTTTGCCGCACTCAAGACCCACTTTCTCGAGCATGCGGCTTACCGGCCCGACACGGCGATCAGAACGTTATCCGAACAATTGTCCGCGGGTACGGTGAAGGGCGAGGTGGGTTTCGACAAAGCCCCATACCAGGGCAGAAATCCCGACGACATCGCCACGGAGTTCAGAACGCGCTTTGCGCAGGACAATCCGCCGTTCGCGATCCGGCAGTTTGTCGCGAGCTGGCGGGCGGGCGGCGAGGGCGGCGTGCAGGCGCGGAACATGTTGCGCGATTGCCGCTTCACCGAAAAGGACATCGCCACCCTCAATGACATGCCGGAGAAAGACGCGTGCAAGTGGCTCGAAGGTCATCTGTTCGGTGAGAACGTGCGGCGGCGTTTTTCCACGGTCGCGCTCGACCAGCCGGGCCGCAATCGCGCGGCGAATGCGGCCCGGCATGTTCAGCTCGAACCGTCGGACGCAGCCGAGCCTTTGCAGTGGCGCAGTCATTTCGAAGAGGCCGGCGTCGATGTGATCGACAACCCCGGCACGCCGGGCCTCGATTCGATGTTGTACGCGCTGCATCAGAATTTCTCGGGTAAAAGCGACGCGTCTTCGAGCACGATGCATAAGCAGGTGATGCAGGCGCGCGAGGCGGTGATCGGAGAGTTGCGCAGAAAGCGGACCGAAGCCGAGGCGGGGAATCAGAGTCAAGCTGAAGGTGAGGGCGAAGCCAGCCATGCTCGGCCGCTGCTGCCTGTCGATGTGGCGCGTGACGCGGAGACTATCGTGAACGTCGCGGCGGGCGTTTTCGGCAAGCCGGGTGCGACGGTCGCGCTCGTCGATACGGCGGCTGGGCAGGGGCTTCGGCGTATTGGCGGCACGGGTGGCGCCAATGCGCCAATTGGCGCGGTGGTGTGCTACGACGGTCAGTCGAAGCGCACTTTCACTCTGCACGGCGGCAAGCCTGACTTGGGGAACGCGCTGGGTCGTGCGCCTTCGAGAAGCGGGAGCGTCGCATCGTCGGGGGCGGGCAATGTTTTGCCGTCGAACAACGCTAGCGCATCGACATCGAATAACACGGCGGCATCGGCTAACGTTATCGCGCCGGCAGTGAGCGCGGCAGAGGCATCGACGCCGGACAACACCACGACCTCGACATCCACGACGACTACACCTTCATCTTCCCCGCGCGCCAGCACCGAAAGCAATGGCCCACCGCAATTGCCGCCCATCGAGCCTGTAGGCGGCTTCCTGGGAGAAGTCCTCGGCAGGATGAACGAGTAGTCTCGCTCGAGCGGGGCCGCGTTGCGGACCCGCGTGTCACCGCAACATCACCACGCTAGTGTCGACTCCCACGCATGCGGCGCTTTCTCCCCGCCCGAATCACGGGCATGCGCGAATGCCGGCATGACGTCCCGCGCGAACCGGCGCATCGACTCCATCGCCATGCCATGTGGCATCGAGCCGAACCAGAAGCTCGCGCTGAAGTAGTCGCAGCCGAGACCTTCTTGAATCCGGCGCAACTGGTGAATGCATTCGTCGGCGGTGCCGATCACGAGAAAGTCGCTGCGCAGCACCGCGTCGGACGGTTCGTCGGGTAGCGGCGCCGCCGGCACGATGCCGTCGACCACCTCGCCCATGTCGTGACGCAGACGCAGCGTCGCGCGTCCATTCCAGCGCGCATGCTCGACGGCCTCGCGCGCCTGCGCCTCGTTTTGCGCGACGAACACGGGCCGCTGCGTGCCGATGCGCACGCTGGCCAGCGCGCCGGCAAGGTCCGGATAGTGGCGCCTTACGTCAGTCAGCTTCGAGATCGGTTCGAGCACGCCGGTGAAGAGATTGGCGCGCCGCTTCACAGCCTGTTCGACCGACGCCCGCCGGCTCGAATTGACCACCAGCCACAACGGGATTGCACGTTGCAGCGGTTGCGGCACGAGGCCCGTGCGCGGCACGCTGAAGTGCTCGCCGTGATGCGAGAACAGAGGCTCGCGCAGCGCTTTGAGCAGCACGTCGATCGCTTCGTCGTCGCGGGCCGAGGTCGTGCCTTTGACGAGCTGGAAGCGCTCGTACTGGTAGCTTTGGTAACCGCTGCCGAGCCCGGCTTCGACGCGTCCGCCGCTCAGCACGTCGAGCGTGGCGAGTTCTTCCGCGATCACCAGCGGATGATGCAGCGGCACCGGCACGATCGCCGGCCCAAGCCGCAAATGGCGGGTGCGCGCGGCGATATGCGAGAGCAGCATCAACGGTCGCGACGAGTGCGAGTAATTCGTGAAGTGATGCTCGGCGAGCCACAAATGACTGAAGCCGAGCACGTCGGCGGCTTCCGCCATGGCGATGGCGCGCTGGTAAAGCTCGGCGGCGGGCGCGGGCTCGGGAGCCGGCAACGTCATGAACAAACCGAATTGCATCGTCGACTCCTGCGCGAATGTCAGTGCGCGGCCTGGTTCGCCGACAAGGCGACCGGTGCGAGGCCTTTGGCGCGATAGAACATGTAGGTTGCACCATACGGTACGAGCAGATGCGCGCCTTCGACCTCGCAATCCGGCTGCGGCGGCAGGCCGCCCGAGGTATCGATGCGCTGGATCGAACTGATGTCGGCGAAACGGCCCTCGCCGGGACGCGGCGCGGCGACGAAGCGCGCGGTGTAGCGCACCCACGTCAGCGCATTCGCGCCCACCTGGCTTTCCGCCGCGACCTTGCCGATCACATAGCTGCCGTCGTACGAGAGGAAGTAGCGGCCCGGCGCGACAGTGCCGGCGCTCTGGCCGTTCGAGTCGACGAGGATGGCTTCCGAACCCAGCGGGTCCCACAGCAGCTGGGTGCCGTCGCGGGCGACGCCGGGCAGCGCCATGCCGGGCTGCGTGGCGGCTTTGATGCGCCGGCACACGTAGGTTTCGTCGCCGTGCGTGGTCATCACTTCCTGCAACACTTCGTGCTGGCCGGCGCGCAGTTCCGGGGGCAAGGACGCGTCGGAGGTGGGCGGCGGCATGGGCGGCGTCGCGCAGGCGGCGAGCGCCAGCGCGCAGCACGCGGCGAGGCAGATCAGCGACGGGCGCAGCGAGGGCGCGAGGCGGGGCGGAAAACCAGTCATCGGTGGCGAGGAAGGGCGAGCGATGCTGCCATCACACCTGATCCCGCGCGTGGATGGGGGCGTCGATACGAACGAGAGGATTGAAAAGCGCACGTGGCGGATGAGGACGCGTCGGCGCTGTGAAGCTTGGCGGCGAGATAGCGCAGCAGCGGCAGGCGGTGGTTCGCGTGACCATGCATCCGTTCGCGATCCCGTCGAACGTCAGCCGGCGTCGGTCGATACTGGCTCAGGTTTGCCGCCGCGATCATCACGGCACACGTGACAGCGTCTTCGCAGTTCTCCTTCTGACAACGGCCCGCGCCCCCACCCGAACCGGCGATGGAATTGACTCTCCCGACTCCCCCAGGCGTGTCCTTTGACTCCTTGCTCGATCCGGAACCGCGGTCATTCATGCCGCTTGCGCAAGACGTTCGCGCCGCCGCCTATCTGGCGATGATCCGCCGCTACATCGGCGGCGGGGCCGTCGAACCTGACGGGCTTGCGCCATCGGACAACACACGCGAGACCCCGCCGATCACCGCCGCCGGTTGCAGCGCGCGTCTCGCCGCTGCCGACCGTATGTTCGCCGACTGGCTCGCGCCCCTGCAGCGCACGGCAGCCGAAGTCGCCGGCGTCGAACCGGCGCGCATGGCGGATGCGCTCAACCACATGCACCACGAGTCGCGCCGTCTGACGATGTGCGACGACGTGCTGCTCGATAACGTCGTGGCATTGGCGCGCGGGGTGATCGATCAGCAGGTGCCGGGCGACTTCATCGAAACCGGCGTCTGGCGCGGTGGCGTGACCATTCTGATGCGCGCCGCGCTGACCGCGTTCGGCGATCGTGGCCGCAACGTATGGGTCGCGGATTCGTTCGCGGGGCTGCCCGCGCCGGACCCGGCCAGCGATCTGCGCGAGGCTATCTGGCATCACCTGATGGGCGCGGTCAGTCTGCTGCGCAGCGATCTGGCGACCGTGCGCGAGTCGTTCGCGCGGGCGGGGCTGCTCGATCGCCGCGTGCGCTTCCTGCCGGGCTGGTTCGCCGACACGCTGCCGGATGCGCCGATCGAGCGCCTCGCGTTGATGCGGCTCGACGGCGACTGGTACGAATCGACACGCGTGGCGCTCGAGGCGCTATATCCGCGTTTGTCGCCGGGCGGCTTCGTGATCGTCGACGACTACGGTTTGCCGACGGGTTGCGCGCGCGCCGTGGACGAATATCGCGCGCTGCATCGGATCGATGCGCCGCTGGTGCGCGTCAACGGCCAGGCGGTCTACTGGTGCAAGCCATGATGAACGCGCTGTTGCACGCGCGGCTCGCAGAGCATTACCTGGCGCCGCCGCAAACGGTGGCCGTCGATCTGATCGTCAGCGATTGCGCGGACGAGAGCCGCCGTTTCGTGCTCGGCCCGATGATCGAATCGACACCGATTGCCGCTCGCAATCCGTATTGCGCCAAGGCGCGCATCACGTTGAACCGCACGCTGTTGAGCGCCATGCTCGACGAACCAACCGGTTTCGACCCGCGCAGCGCCGCGGCCATGGCGCTTGGCGGCGTGCGGATCGAGGGCTCGGCGCGGCTTGCCGCGTACTGGCTGCAATTGCTCAAACGTCCCTCGGCGGCGGGCCGCGCGGCGCTCGAACGCGCGCGGCGGCGCGCACCGGCCTCGCTCGACGATGTGCCGACTTTACGCGCAAGCGATGGCGACGCTCATGACCTGTGCGCGGTACTTGCCGACACGCTCGATGCTTGCGTGCCGCTGCTATTGCGCGACATGATCGACTGGCCGGAAGTCGCGTGGACGCTCGATGACTGGCGCGCCCATGAAGGCGCGACCGTGTTGCGTGCGGACCCATCGAGCGGCGCCGCGCAGAGCGTCGCCGATTTCATCGACGGATTCGCAGCGCATCACGCGTCCGACGCGGGCGCCGCGACCTACACCGAAGGCTGCCTGTTGCCGCCCGCGTGGGAAGTGCGCTTTTCACTGCCGATGCTGCCGGCCCGCCTGTTCGGCGCGGGACAGCTGTGGTTCGGGCGAGCGAGCGCGGCTGCGCTGGTCACGCGTTTGCACTGCGATCTGGCGAACTCGTTTCTCGCGCAGATTCACGGCCGCAAACGCGTGCGGCTTTATTCACCCAGGCAAGAAAACGCGGTCTATGCGCTCGATGCCTTCAACACCTACCGGCCGTGCCGGGTCGATGCGGCGGTGCCCGACTTGACCCGCTTCCCGCGTTTCGCCGATGCGCAAAGTGTCGACGTCGTGCTGGAACCAGGCGACCTGCTGGTGATTCCAACCGGCTGGTTTCACTGCGTGTGGGCATTGGATCACGTGCTGTCGATCAGCCGTTTTGCCGACGACGCAACGACTGCGGCGCTGCTGCGCGAAGCCGCGCCGTCACGAACGAATCTATCCAACACAGCGACTACATCGAGGACCGGATGAACGCAGCAAACCGAAGCGACCCGCGGCATGTCCGCTATCTGCCATGGATACGCCGCGTGTCGGCGGCGATGGTGTTGACGTCGGCGGCGCTGTCGACCCCGCTTGCCGCATACGCGCAGGCCTCGTCGGCGATGACGCAGGTCTGCACGATGCGGGCGAACAACGCGAAGCTGATCGCGCAGGACCGCGACGCCGGCGTGAGCAAAGCGGACGAACTGCACAAGGCACAAGGCGTGGCCGCGGCGATGCCGATCGAACGTCAGGTCTATGCGCAGGCGGAGTTGTCGATTTTCATTGAACGTCTATACGGACGCTACGCCAAAATGCCGCCGCAAGAGGCCTACGACAAGTATCTGGCCTACTGCGAAGCACAAGCCGCGCGCGGCACCGCGCAGTTCCAGTGACGGCCGGCGCAGCGGCTCGTCTCCTTTCAACGAGCTGAACGTCGATCTGTCGCTGGGCGCGTCGAACAATCCGAACTACCCGCAGACGCTGTCAGCCTGATCGAAAGCCAAGTTGCGGCGATCCGCCCCCCCGCAGGGCATTTTTAACCAAGACGGCCTCCCACGGGACTGGTTATGCTAGGCATACTCAGTCAATTCCTGCGAGGACATCAAGGTGCCGCATTATCTTTGCCATGAGCAGCCGGACCTGCTGGACTTTGAAACGGCCGTGATCGCCGCGCGGCCCGGCGCGGTCTTGCTGGGCCGTTCCGCCCTGCATCCGGGCGGCGGCGGCCAGGTGTCGGACGCGGCCACGCTGACGCACGCGCACGGCGCGGTGCGCATTACCGGCGTCGCGGCGGAAGGCGACCTACTCTGGCATCTGCTCGACGAACCGCTGGAGCTGGCCGGCAACGTGCACGTCGCCATCGACGCGGCGCGCCGCGCCACGGTCGCCCAGCTCCATACCGGTACGCATATTCTCAACGCGCTGGTGTATCAGCGCTTTGCCGGCGCGCTCGTGACCGGGGCGCAGATCAATGCCGACGGCACCGCGCGCATGGACTTCGATCTGCCCGACGCGGATAACGACGCGCTGCGCCTGCTGGAAGAACCCGTCAACGAGGTGATCCGCAACGCCATGGACGTGCGCGCCTACTATGTCGGCGCCGATGAGGCGAAAGCGACGCAAGGTCTGATCCGCAGCCTCTCGGTGGCGCCGCCTCCGACGCCGGACGGCACGGTGCGCATCGTCGAGATCGGCGATCTGGACCGGCAGGCGTGCGGTGGCACACACCTGACCAATACCGCGCAGTCGCGGCCCATCCGCATCGCGAAGATAGAGAACAAGGGCCGCCGGAATCGCCGGGTCAGAATCGAGCTGGTTTGAGGGGCATGGGGGCGCGAGCTATGGAGACATCGGATAAAAGCGAGCCGGAAGTGGTCTGCTGGCGCGACGGCGCGCTCGACGGCGCATGTCTCGCGAGCGCCCGTTACGGCAATCACAAGTTCGACCGGCATCTGCATGACGAACTCGTCATCGTCATGACGGAGACCGGCGCGGGCCAATGTCATACGCGCGCGGGTAGCGAGGTGGCCGGGCCCGGCAGCGTGCTGGTCTTCGGGCCGGGCGAATACCATAGCGGCGAGGTCTGGGAAGGCCGCGAATGGATTTATCGCGCGATCTATCTCGACATGGAAGGGCTCGGCGCGCTCAGTGCGGTTTTCTCTCCCGACGCGCGCGCCGACAAACCGCTGCTGATTCCGCCAGGGCTGTATCAGGATCCGCATCTCGCGGGCCTGCTCGTGAAGGCGCATGCGAGCCTGGATGAACAGGGCGCCGTCTCGCTGATGGAGCGTCAGGCGAACTGGTGGGCTGCGATGGGGATGCTGGTCGGGCGCTATGGACGCTCAGGTCAGGAGTCGGGCGAACCCCGGCGCGAAGCGCGCAAGATGGAGCTGGTGCGTGAGTATGTCGCCGCCAATTACGAGCGCGATATCTCGGTCGATGAGCTGGCGGAACTGGTGGGGCTGAGCCGTTATTACCTCACGCGTGCGTTCTGCAAGGAATTCGGGCTGCCGCCGCACGCCTACGCGACGCAGGTGAGGTTGCTGGCGGCGAAGCGCATGCTTGCCTCGGGCCAGAGCGCGGCGACCGCTGCGGCGGCTGTGGGCTTTTATGATCAAAGCCATCTCAACCGGCTGTTCAAGCGGGCTTATGGGATCACGCCTGGGGTGTATGCGGCGTTGAAGCCGGGGCATTAGGCGGGTTTGCCGCGTCGGCCGTGCCGCGTGCGGATTTGCAGCCCGCGATGGAGGATAGTCCGACTTCTGAGCAGGGATTGCACGCGCCTTTAAGCCCGTTCAATAGCTTGATACGAGTTTGAGATATGTTTTGTTATCCGAACTATATATAAGTTGATTTCTTGACCAATCTTTACAGTTGTCCTATATGCGATTGCCGCTGCCCCCCGGATAATTGGCAGGCAATTTCTAAAAAGGATAGCCGCAGTGAAGAATGGGAGTAAGCATCCGCCCGTTGGCTTGGGAGACGAGGCGCAATGTGGCCGGACGTTGATCGAGGCCTCGTTCAGTCTGGCAAATACGTTTCACGTCGGGCCGGGGCGGGTTCATGTATAGCCCCATTCAGTCACGCACCCTCAGCGTGACGTGCGATGCCTTCCCCACCGAGTACGGTGAACCGATCCTGTCTCCCATTCGTTTGCGTGGCACCGAGGCGCTCGGCAAGCTATACAAATACACACTCGACATGGCGACGAAGTACTCGCCGAGAATTTCCCAGATCGACACCAAACTGCAGGTCGTGCCAGATAAATTGATTGGCAGGGACATCACCATCGCGATCGAGTTCGACGGGAAGGGAACCTTCATTCCCGGCTTGCCCGGGAACCGGAGCCAGAGCAACCTGGGCGCGGGCACCCGCCTGATATCGGGTGTCATCACGCGTATGCAGTTCACGGGCGCCGACGACCGCCACGCGTACTACCGGTTCGTCGTGCGTCCCGCCTTGTGGCTGACCACGAAGAATTCGCGGAGCCGCATATTCCAGAATAAGAGCGTGGTGGATATTACGCGCGAGGTGCTGCGCGATTACCCGATCCTGTTTGATGTGAAGGTGTCCGCGCACGGATTAAAAGGTGGCTACCCGGAGCGCGACTTCGTCCGGCAGATGTGGGAGTCTGACTTCCATTTTCTGACACGGCTATGGCGAGAATGGGGTATTTACTACTTTGAGGATAACAACAGGCTGGTGCTATGCGATGGACCCGGTGTCCACGAGCCGCACCGGAATGCCTATGACTCGATTCGCTATCACGCGCCCGACGGTGCGCGTATCGATGAGGAACATATTCACAAGCTGAAGGCGTCGCGCAGGGTCACGGCGGCCAGGGTGAGCGTGATCGATTACGACTACACGCGTGGGAGTCAGAAATTTACCGAGGAACATGATGCGTTCGGGGAGCTGGAGCGGGCCGAAGAGCGCCACTGGGGCGACTACTCACAGCCCCTTGCCGGCGCAATGGGTCTGTCGGGCCAGCCGAACAACTATCTGGAGGAAGCGCACTATCTCGCGGGCGTGCGCGCCCATGCGCTTTACTCGCGCAACGAACGTCTCAGGGGCCGGGGCAACCTGCTTGGCCTGAAGACGGGCAGGACGTTCTTTCTCACGGATCACCCGGAGTCGGACATCAATGCCGAGTATCTGGTGGTGTCCACCGCGCTCGATATCCGCAACGTGAGCGAGACGACGATGTCGGGCAGAACATCGGCCAGAACGCCAGGCGCGGGCCAGTACCAGTGCGTGACCGACTTTGTGCTGCAGTCGCCGAACCGGTTCTTCAGGAACAGGCCGAAGAAAAAGCCGCGCTGTCACGCGGAGACGGCCGTGGTGGTTGGTCCCAAGGATCAGAGGACCTGGGTCGATGCGTACGGCCGGGTCAAGATCTGCTACCTGTGGGACCTGGAAACGCCGAGGGACATAAACGCAAGCTGCTGGGTGCGCGTGTCTTCACCATGGCAGGGCGACTCGTTCGGCACGATCTACGTGCCCCGTATCGGCCAGGAAGTGACGATCAACTACCACGAGGGGGATCCTGACAAGCCGTATATCGCTGACCGGATGGTCAACCGGCTCAGACAGCCGCCGTGGAAACTGCCGGCCAATCATGCGCTGAGCGGCACACGCACGCGAGACCTGGCAGGATTCCAGGCTAACCAGATCGTCGCTGACGACACGCCCGGCAAACTACAGGTGCAGGTCAGTAGCGACTACGCACAGTCACGGCTGGTGCTCGGCTATAACACGCGCATCGACGGCAACAAGGGACGCACAGAGGAACGTGGCCAGGGCTGGGAACTGGCGACGGACGCATGGGGCGTGCTGCGTGCAGGCCAGGGCATGCTGATCAGCACTGAGACGCGCACGGGTGCAGCTGCCCCCGCGAAGGACATGGGCGAGACGGTGCAGCGGCTCACGCAGGCGCGTGACCAGCACGAGACGCTGGCCAATGCAGCGGTTCAGGCGCGGGCTCACGACCGGCAGGACCAGTTCGATATTGCAGGTGCGCTGAAAAAACAGAACGACGAGATCAAGGGAACGAAAACCGGCGAACCAGGAGACTTTCCTGAACTCGCCAAGCCTCACCTGCTCATTGCGTCCCCTGCCGGTATTGAAGCGACCACCGCTGGCAGCACGCACCTCGCCAGTGGCGCGCACACGGCTTTGACCAGCGGCGGGCACGTTAGCGTAAGCAGCGGCAACAATCTTCTGGCATCCGCACGAAACGCCATTCGTCTCTTCGCGCACAAGCTCGGCGTGCGGATTGTTTCGTACGCGGAGGATATCGATATCACGGCGCTGAAAAAGAACATCAACTTGCTGGCGAAACTCGATATCACGCAGACTGCGGAGGGCATCACCATCAAGGCTACGAAGCAGATACTGCTCAACGGTGGCGACAGCTACATCCGGCTTGAGAACGGAAAGATTACCGTAGGGGCGATCCAGTACCAGGTCAACGCAAAGCTGAGCAACCTGGCGCCCAAACCGTTAGGCGTGGATGCGAAAGGCATGCCGACAGTCGAGGCCAACGACGAAAGGTTCAAGGTATTGACGCCGACCGGCGAGCCGCTCCCAGGTGTCGACTACAGGATGACAACCCCATCCGGCGGCCATATCTTCCGCACCAATTCGGGTGGCCATTCACCGGCGCTGAATTCGCCCGATCAACAGGACGTGAAGTTCGAATTGCATTGGGACGAACTGGCACCCGCGTCGGGTAAGTCGCACACCCCTGGCACACACGAATAAACAAGGAACGAGTAGTGGCAGCCAATCTTCAGGCAAGCGGGCAGACGAACCCGCAACCGAACACGTGCGTGGATGCGCAGTGTGATTGCAACGTCATCTGGTCGCTTGCGCAGCAGTTCGCGATGCGGCAGATCTCCAACCGTGTGCGGGCCGACCATGGTATTCCGGACTACCGGGACAACGAACATTATGTATCCGGCGCGCAGGTTGAGAACGCCCGCCCCGAGTTCGTGAGCAACTACGCCGTGCGGGCACGGCGCATCGCCTCGGCCTATGCCCGGATGTACCTCGAGGAGTTTCATCTTGGGCAGAAGGACAAGATCGGGCGGTTCTATTGGGTGGGACTGGGCGCGTTCGCTGCCAAGCAGGTGGCGGTCACGCTGGAGTTGAAACGGGTGCGCATAGCCAGATGGAGCGCGCTGTATGAAGGTTTGGGTAACGGCAATCTGTGGCTCTTCAATGATGTACTGCCCTGGCATTATGGCTATGCGGCGGGGGCGGCGACGTTCAGTGAATGTGTGACGGCGCGCGATAGTCGGCACTTCGTCGATGCGGTCGGAAGAAACTTGAGTAATCAGAAAGGCTTTGAGAGGTCGATCGATAAGATTCCGTATGAGATCGATGGTGAGACTGGAGTCAAAAAGCAGAAGCTGGGTTATTTACGTGCCACGCCGCTGGT
>NZ_JBNNWQ010000010.1:294588-342835 GCF_050281145.1 Paraburkholderia sp. NPDC080076
CGCGATGTTCTACCAGCGGGAATGGACTGGCGGGAAACTCGGCGTGGTGGAATATGAGCAAGGCAAACACAGCTTCACAGTAGAGAACGTACTAGGTGCCATTGGCTTTGCCGACAAGGACGAGCCCGAAGGGATCTACAGTTGGGACATCAGTTTCGGTGTCAGTGCTGAGCAGGCTGACGCGCACCAGCTTGCCCGTGATCGCGTCATGGAGGTCCTTGCCAAATTGCGGGCAGCGGGCTGGAAGCGATATATCGACGTAGAAGACCCACGCCTTACTGGCAAGCAGGCTTGGAATTTCGCCGCTTCGCGCGCAGCAAACTGGGCGTACTCGCTGGATTCTACCTACACGCCAACGCTGGATGAATGGATCGAAGCAAAAGGGAAATTTCCAAAGTGGGTTTTCTATGCGGATGGCGTATATCTTGAGTTTTCGATTTTTGAGAGCAACATGGGAGGCTTCGTCGGTAAGAGTACGTATCTTCTGGGTGTGAACGTAAAGAACGAGTACGCTTTTTATGGTCTTGGCTATTTCCCCGGCGATGCCGAAAAAATTCATAACTGGAAAACCCTCCTTCCCGCCGAACTCGAAAAATACCACGCGATGAGACTCAAGACGGAAGCCGCGCTCAAAGCCCAGGGCTTCACGATCGACACGACATATCAAGACCCGCCGATCAAAGCGCTCCAATCGCTTTCCGGTACGGCGACCCAATAGGCGAGAACCTGCAATGGAACGGGCAAACCTGCAAGGAAAAGCGCAGATTGTCGTAGGCGACACCACCAGTCACGGCGGCAAGGTGATTTCCGGCAGTCCCTCATCGACCTGGAGCGCAGCGGAAATTCCCATTGCCCGGAAGGGCGATCGGGTGACGTGTCCGCTGTGCGCGCCACATCTGTTTGAAATCGCCGAAGGTCTGGACGGCTGCGATGATTTCGGTCAGCCCATGGCGGTAGAAGGTCACAAAACGACCTGCAACGCGATCCTGATTGCGCAACCTACACCGCACGCTGATTGACTTCACGGCAACAAGGAACAAGTAGTGGCAGCCAATCTTCAGGCAAACGGGCAAACGAATCCGCAGCCGGACACGTGCGAGGATGCGCAGTACGACTGCAACATCATCCGGCCGCTCGTTCGACTCGGCCCGCCCCCCATCACGCCGGCAAAGGCACATCCTCAATCAACTCCACCCGCACCGCACGAATCCTGCGGTCGACGAAATACCCACCACCTTCCACATACCGCAAATAAAGTCGCCCGCACAACGAGCATTGCCACACGGCGCAGCGGTTATACGGAAAGTACCGCGGCGCGATAGGCGCATCCGCTGCCCAGTAACTGGTCTTTCCCGGCAGATACTCGCGGAACGTCGGCTCCGGATCGTCCTCCGGCAACAGCGTGCCGATTTCCTCGAACTGCGTTTCATCGAGCGACAAAGGCTGCGATTGCCAGCCGTCCAGTGGCGTCTTCGTGCACGAGCAGGGCGCAGTGGCGCGCGTCTGCGCATCGCGCGCGAGTTCGAGGAGTGTTGCAGCGGTCAGATATCGCGCCATGAAGTCCACTATCAGTTGTTCATCATCCGTTCCCGGTGCGGAACGACCCACGAGCGGTCGAACTTGCCGTCGGCAATCGACTTCAGCGCCGCCGCTTCCTTCGCGTGCTGACGGCGCGCGCCTTCGATCACCGCCTCCACATCGGCGGGGGCGATTGCGAGCAAGCCGTCTTCATCGCCGACAATGATATCCCCTGGATGCACTACCATGCCGCCGACCGTGACCGGCACGTTGATTTCCCCCGGTCCGTTCTTGTACGGCCCGCGATGCGTCACGCCGCGCGCATACACCGGAAACTCCCGCTGACGCAACGCACCGACGTCGCGGATCGCGCCGTCGATCACGAGGCCCTGCACGCCGAGACTTTCCGCGTAGCTCGCCATGATCTCGCCCATTAGCGCCTGCGTGAGATCGCCCGCGCCGTCGATCACCAGCACGTCGCCGGGCCGGCAAAAGTCGAACGCGCGATGAATCGCGAGGTTGTCGCCCGGCCGCGTGTGGACCGTGACGGCGGTGCCGGCCATCGGACGCGGCTGATGATAAGGCCGCAAGCCCACCATGCCGCTCGCGCGCGCCATGTTGTCGCTCAGCAGCGAGACGGCCAGCTCACGGAGTGCTTCGAGTGTGGCCGGGTTGGCCTGCTGTGCGGAGTCGTATTCGCGCCATCCGATTGGATTCATACCGTTGCCCCTTGAGTTCCTTGTGCTGCGAGTTGTCGATCGAGTTGACGCGAGAGCCGCGGATACACGGCGCGCGCGTTGTCTTCGTAAATACGCTGGCGGTCCGCGTCGCTGAGCCATTCGATGGCGTCGATATAACGGCGCGTGTCGTCGTAATAGTGGCCGGTCTCCGGATCGATGCCCTGTACCGCGCCGATCGTTTCCGACGCGAACAGGATGTTGTCAACCGGAATGACCTTGGCGAGCAGTTCGGCGCCGGGCTGGTGATACACACAGGTGTCGAAGAACACGTTCTTCAGCAGGTATTCACTGAGTAGCGGACGCTTCATGTCCTGCGCGAGTCCGCGATAGCGTCCCCAGTGATACGGCACCGCGCCGCCGCCATGAGGGATGATGAAGCGCAGCGTCGGAAAGTCGGCGAACAGATCGCCCTGCAGCAACTGCATGAACGCCGACGTGTCGCCGTTGATGTAATGCGCGCCCGTCGCGTGAAAATTCGGATTGCACGACGACGAGACGTGGATCATCGCCGGCACGTCGAGCTCCACCATCGCTTCATAGAGCGGATACCAGGAGCGGTCCGTGAGCGGCAAGCCGGACCAGTGGCCGCCGGACGGATCCGGATTCAGATTGCAGCCGATAAAGCCAAGCTCTTCGACACAGCGCCGCAATTCCGCGATGCAGTTCGAAGGCGGTACGCCGGGCGCCTGCGGCAACTGACACACACCAACGAAGTTGCGCGGAAACAGTTCGCATACGCGATGCACGAGGTCGTTGCATTCGCTTGACCAGAGCGCGTTGGCTTCGGCGGTGGCGAGGTGGTGGCCCATGCCGGCCGCGCGCGGCGAGAAGATCGTGAGGTCGGTCCCACGTTCGCGCTGAATCCGCAACTGGCCGCCCTCGATGCTCTCGCGGATCTCGTCGTCGGTAATGACAGGGCGCGGTGGCGGCGTGCCGCCGTCCTTCAGCGCGGCAATCTGCTGCGTGCGCCAGGCTTCGTGCTGACGCGGCGAGGTCGTGTAGTGACCGTGGCAATCAATGATCATGGTGTGCAAATCCTGTGAGTTGTCCTTGCGCGCGCACATGGCGCGCGCGCAGATTCAGTCCGCTGTTTTTCCAAACTGTGTGTGCGGCCGCTTCGCTTCTCAGGCGCGCGGGGCGGCGTCGCCGGTGGCGAGCGAATTCGCTTCGTCCTCAGCCGGTGTGACTCGCATGACGAGCGCGATGATCGTCGCGACAATCAGAAAGGCGGCGATCGTCAGCAAAGCCAGCTTGAAGTTGCCGGTGGCGTTGCGCACGAGGCCGATGCTCCACGGACCAACCAGCCCGCCGAACTGCGCGATGGTGTTGATCAGCGCGATCGTCGCGGCGCCCGCCGCGCCGGTTCTGAACGACGACGCGAGGCTCCAGAACAGCGGGTTGCCGGCATAGATGAACAAACCGGTCACGCACAGCAGCGCATAAGCGATCACCGGGTTCGGCGCATACGCGCTGCCGGCAATGGCTAGCGCGCTCATGCCGTACACGAATGCGAGGTGCTTCTTGCGATCGCCGGTGCGGTCGGAACTGCGGCTGATGAGGAAGGTGCCCAATACGCCGAGCAAGGGCGGCGCGGCCGACAGAAAGCCGACTTCGAGATTGCTCAGATGGCCGAGACTCTTGACGATCTGCGGCAGCCAGAGGAAGAGGCCGTAAATACCGACCAGCGCGCAACCGAACAGACACGCCAGGCTCCATACGCGGATGTCGCCCGCCACGCGCAGCAGCGGAAAATGCGTGTTGCCGCCCACGGCCTCGCGCTCGGCGGCGAGCGTCGATTCGAGCCAGCGCTTTTCGTCGTCGGACAGCCAGTCGGCGTCGGCGGGGCGTTCGGTCATGATGCGCAGCGTCAACAGGCCGAGCAGCATGGCCGGCACGCCTTCGAGGATGAACATCCACTGCCAGCCCTGCAAACCGAGAATGCCGTTCGCGTAGGTCATCAACGCGGTCGAGATCGGACCGCCCAGCACCGCCGAAAACGAACCAGCGATGATGTATCCCCCAACCGCGCGCGCACGGTAACGCACCGGAAACCATTTCGTCAGATAGACCGCGACGCCCGGCAGAAAACCCGCTTCCATCACGCCGAGCAGAAAGCGCAGCACGTAGAAGCTCGAATCGTTGAACACGAAGGCCGTCGCCGCGGCGACCGCGCCCCACGTCAGAAGAATGCGCACGATCCAGCGGCGTGCGCCGACACGATGCAGCAACAGGTTGCTCGGCACCTCCAGCACCATGTAGCCGACGAAGAAGATGCTGCCTGCGAAGCCGAACACGGCCGGGCTGAAACCGAGCTGCTTGTTCATGTCCAGCGCGGCGAAACCGATATTGATCCGGTCGAGATAGTTGAAGAACATCATCGCGAAGAGCAGGGGCATGAGGCGCCCGTAAACTTTTCGCATGGTTACGGCTTCGTTGATCGCGGTCATCCTGTCTCCTACCTTGCGGCGACGGCCGTAGCCGTGGCTGCGTTCTAATCATGTGTGAGGTCAATGATACGAACGCGCGGACAGGGAGTCCAAGACCGGTTGCTTATGCTTCTATAATTTTTTTCTTATAGTGTGCGTCGGTGAGCGGGGCGGGAAGGCAAGCCAGAAATGCCCGCAGATGAGGCGAAGCATCGTCGGTGCGAAAGGTGGCCGCGAGCGTGGAGCGGTACGACGAGCCCGGTCCCGTAAGGTGACGGTAAACCACGTCGGTGCGTCCGTGCCGCGCCACCGATTCGCCAATAAACGTCACGCCGAGACCCGCCGCAACCAGGGCAATCGCGGTCTGGATTTCATAAGCCTCATGCGCGACGAGCGGTGTGATTCCCGCATCGCGATAGAGCGACTGCACCGAGCGTTTGAACTGGGCGTTCTGATGCTTTGGATAGAGAATCAGCGGCGTATCGGCGAGATCGGCAATGCTCACCTTCTTGTGCGCAGCAAGCGGATGGCTGGGTTCGAGCGCGGCCACGACGCGCTCGCGCAGCAGCGGATACGACGTACAACCTTCAACCGTCAGCGGCTGCCGGCCGATGCCGATGTGAATGCGCATGTCGCGCAGCGCATCGGTCTGTTCCTCGGTGAGCATCTCGAAGAGTTTGAGTTCGACTTGCGGATACGCCTTGTGAAATGCCTTGAGCGCGGGCGGCAAAACGCTGTACATCGACGAACGGGTGAATCCGACGCTCAGCCAGCCGCGCCGGCCAACGCCGATTTCCTGCGCGACGAGCGTCACCTGTTCCAGAGAGCCGAGTATCTGACGCGCCTCGCTGCACAGATAATGGCCCGCTTCGGTCAGACTCAGCGGACGTCTTGCCCGATCGACCAGTTGCGTGCCGAGCCGTTCTTCGAGTGAACGGATCTGCTGGCTCAGCGCGGGCTGCGCGATATGCAGACGCTCGGCGGCACGGCTGAAATTGAGCTCCTCCGCGAGAATCACGAAGCACTGCAGGGCTCTGATGTTCATATCGGTTTTCCTGGTCTCCTGTTCAGGTGGCGGGGCAATCCTTGCGCCTGAAATAAGCCACTAGCCGCGAATCGGCCTGACGCCCTCACGATTCAGCCGGCGCTCGCGTCTTTGCGCTAATCGACGGTTGATGGAACATGCCGTAAATCTCATCGAGCAGCCAGGCAATGCCCGGATCCGCTGAAAATTGCGAGTGCGAGTGGACCTGAATTTCGATGGGTGGCAGCGCGAACGGCAAGGGCAGGATGCGAAATGCCTTGTTGCGGTTGAAGCGCTGCGCAATACTGCGCGGAAAAATCACGGCAAGGTCGGTATGCTGAACGATCTCCGGCGCCACCACGAAATGAGGCAGGCGCAGCACGATATCCCGGCGCAGATTCAATTCTTCCAGCCACTGTTCCACCATCCGGTGACCGGTCGCGTTGGTGCTGGCATACACATATCGCAAGCTGGCGAGGTCCTCCTTGGTCGGCTTCTGTTTGCGCAGCGGATGACCGGCGCGCACCACGCAAACATGTTCGTCGACAAAGAGCGTCTTGCTCACGCAACCTGGATCGAGACCGGGCACGTAGCCGAGCGCCAGATCGATCTTGCCGCTGCGCATGGCCGAACTCACCGAATCGACGGAAACATTCGCAATCTCCAGGCGAATGCCGCGCGCGCTGCGGTCGAGCATCGAAAGAAGCGGCGGCAGGAAATAGAACTCCGACATATCCGACATGGACACGCGAAACACGCGCTGCGCCGTGGCGGGATCGAACTTGGCGATTTGCTGGACCGCGTCGTTGATGATGCCGAACGCCTGCGTGAGCGGCGCGTGCAAGCGCAGGGCGGCGTCGGTGGGGACCATGCCGGTGGGCGTGCGAACGAACAGCGGATCGTCGAATAAAATGCGCAACCGGCGCAAGGCGTGGCTGACCGCCGGTTGCGTGAGTCCGAGACGCTCGCCCGCGGCGGTCAGGCTGCGCAGATCGGAGATGGCCAGAAATACGCGCAGCAGGTTCAAATCCGTAATGCCGGGGTGCGACTTGGTCATGACGTTCGGATCGCGGCGAGAGAGGGCATTTATTTGGGTTTCAGATTACCGTAAATGCTGCGCATAGGGAAATGCAGCGTCGCGCCGCTGTACGGCGGAAAGCTATTGAAGTCCTGCTTCATGCTGGCGCGAATCGGCGACGCCAGGGCAGCCGCTAGCGACGCGGGGTCGTCGAAGACGACTTTGTTGCGTTGCATGGCCGTGGCGCGTTCGATGCCGAGACCCGAGCGGTAATCGAGCCGCGTGTAGATTTCGAGTTCGCGAATGCCGGGCAATTGCGCCATTAGCGGTGGATGATGCGCGAGGTAATGCGAGAGCCATGCGTTGAAGTCCTGCGCTTCGCCTTCGTAGCTGACGAGGTAGGTGCAGCGGACGGCGCGAGTGCCGAAGTCGCCTGGATCCGGTGTGGTGAATCGCCTGACCGCCATCGCTTGCTGGGTGAAAGTGAGACCCGTGCTCGAAGATTCGTTTACGACGTCGTGTATTGCGCCCTTAGGTTGCAGCGCTTGTTCAAGCAGGTCGAGGTCGTCGAAGTACCCTTGCAGCACGCAACGAGGTCGCGCGGAAGCGTCGGACTTCGACAAAGGATCGCAGTCGTCCGATTCCGCGGGCAGGTGGATCACGAAACTGCGTAGTCCCTCTACGTTTCGCTGTGTAAGTTCGAACCGCGACAGATCGAGAGACCGCGCTTCACGCGCAGGCTTACCGTGGCCAACGAGAAAGAAGCAGACTTCCACATTCACCTCGCGCCTTGCGCGGCAACCGACGGCGAAGCCGCCGCTTGCGGCCGCGTCAACCGATGAAACTGCCTGCCGAAATAGATCAACCCATCGCCATCCGAGCGCAACGCAATGTGGTGGATCTGCGCGAACATGACCGAGTGCGAGCCGACCGTCTTGATGTCGACGATCTCGCCTTCGAGACTGGCGATCGCATCCGCGAGCACCGGCGCCGCCGACGCGCCGCTCGTCCATGCATGGCGCCCGAAGCGCTCGTCCATCGAGCACGTAGTCATGCCGGCGAAATCACGCGCGAGTTCCTGGCACTCGGCGGCAAGCACGTTGATGCACACGCTGCGGTTGCGATGCAGTACGTCGTGCACATAGCTTGCCTGATTGATACAGACGAGCATGGTCGGCGGCGCGTCCGTCACCGAGCACACCGCGCTCGCGGTGATGCCGCAGCGGCCGCCGGGTCCGTCCGTGGTGATGATGTTGACGGCGGCGGGCAGGCACGCCATCGCATCGCGGAAACGCTTTCTGGTGTCTTCGATCGTCACGTTCTTTTCCTGTTGCATGGCTTGAGGCAGGGCGTGCCGAGTCACGGAAAAGGCGTGACGGGCGGCACACCGGCGAACAATGCGCCCGACGCGTCGTACGTGCCTTCGCCCAGAAACGCATGCTGCGTCACCACGATCGAATCCCGCACGAGACGCTGCAACCGGTTCTCGCGATAGATCGCGGCGATGCCGGCCATCTGATAAGCCTGCATCACCACTTCGGCGCCGATCTGCGCGGCGTGCGTCGCGCTGAGGCGCAACAGATTGGCCTGTTCCTGCGAGACGGGATCGCCGTCGATAATCGTCTGCCACGCGGCTTCGGCGGATTCGTAGAAGAAGGCACGGGCACTGCGCCAGTTGGCCTCCGCTTTCGCGAGGCCCGAGCGGTAATAGCCGCGATCGGCGAGGCGCGGCGCGCCGGTGGTGGTTTTGGTCGAGCCGGACAGGCCCGTCAGCAGATCGAGCGCCGCGCGCGCGAGTCCGATGTTGACGGCCGCGTGCACCTGCGCCTGATAGGCGACGGCGGGGTAGCGGTAGAGCGGTTCGTCGATCAGCGCCGCGCCGCCGCGCACGAAGGTCCATTGCGCATCGACGAATTTTTCGCGCAGCCGCAAATCGTGGCTGCCGGTTCCCTGCATGCCGACCACGTTCCAGTTCTCGACGATCTCGACTTCATGCGCGGGGAACACGGCGGTGAACGGTTTGCCCGCGCCCGCATCGCCGGAATTGGCGGGCGTGCCGCCGATGCCGACGCCGATCCAGTCGGCGCCCTTGCAGCCGCTCGCGAAGCGCCACTGCCCGCTGACCACGAAGCCGCCCGACGCTTTGGTGGCGGGTTGCAGCGGATAGAGGCCGCCCGAGAAAACCTGGTCGGGGCCGGTGGCGTAAATCTGCTGCTGCGTCTCGATGGGCAATGCGGCCAGATAGGTATTCGCCGAGCCGAATGCGGCGACCCACGCGGCCGAGCCGTCGGCGATCGCGATGCGTTCGAGCATTCGCAGGAATTGCGCCGGCGGCAGCGCGTCGCCGCCGAAACGTTGCGGCGTGCTCGCGCGAAAGATGCCGGCGCGCTTCATCTTCGCGATCATGTCGCGCGGAACGTGGGAGAGTTGATCGAACTCGTCGCGGCGGCGCTCGATCTCGCCGATCAGCGCGTCGAGTGTGATCGGGCCGGCGTAGTCGGGATACGGATCGGCGTGATCGATTGCGCGAGGTTCGTAGGCGTAGGTCGAAAGACTGCTCATCTGAAGGCTTTGCATGATTCTGGCTTGAGAATGGGAGTGAATGAGTGCGGACGAAGTGGCGTCGATAGAGCGTTAAGCGCTTTCGTGCTCGACGTGCTCTCTGGCTTTCGCCTGAAGCCGCAGCGCCTTTGGAAAGGTCTCCGGTGCGAAGCAGGTGGCGAGGACTGTGATCAAACCGAGCACGACGAGATAAATCGCCACCGGCGCGGCGCTGCGGTAGTGCGCGAGCAGCGCGGTCGCCACCATCGGCGAAAGTCCGCCGCCGAGTACCGATGAAATCTCGCGGCCGATACCGAGCCCCGAGAAGCGCAGATGAACGGGCAGCAACTCGCTGATGAAAGCGGGCTGTGCGCCCTCCAGAATGCCGAGCGTGATGCTGTTGGCGAGTACGAGCGCGGTGATGACTTTCCACAGCACGCCCGAGCCGAGCAACGTGAAATACGGATAGGCGACCAGCACCATCGCCACGGCGCCGGCGAGGTAGACCGGCTTGCGGCCGACACGGTCCGTGAGACGGCCCATGAACAGGGACACGGGAATCATCAGCAGCATCGACACGGTCAGGCCGCCCAACACCCAGCTCGATTTCAGGCCGATGAACTGACCATACGCAATCGAGAACGCGAAGAAGATGTACGACGCCGCGCCTTCACCGAAGCGCAGGCCGAACACCGTCAGTACCTGGCGCGGACATTGGCGCAGCACTTCGACGATCGGCATGCGGGCATCGCGGCGAGTCGCCTTGACCTCGGCAAACTCCGCGCTTTCGTCGACGGAGCGGCGCATCCACAGACCGAGCGCGACCAGCACGGCGCTGCAGAGGAACGGCACGCGCCAGCCCCAACTGTGGAAGTCGGCGGGCGAGAGCGTTTGCACGAGCAGAAACGCGGCGGTGGACAGCACGAAGCCGAATGCAGCGCCGCACGGACTCCAGGCTGCCAGCCCACCGCGCCGGGAGGCGGGCGCGCTTTCGTGAATCAGCAGAATGCTGCCGCTCCATTCGCCGCCGGCGGCGAGACCTTGCAGAATGCGCAGCAGCACCAGCATGACGGGCGCCGCGAGGCCGATCTGCTGATACGTCGGCAGAAGACCCATGCAGACTGTAGCCGTGCCCATGACGAGCAGCGTCAGCATCATGACCGTCTTGCGGCCGTAGCGGTCGCCGATATGGCCGCACAACACGCCGCCGATGGGCCGCGCGATGAAGCCCACCGTAAAGCCGCCAAATGCCGCGATCGTACCCGTCAGCGGATCGCTGCCGACCGGAAAGAACAGCTTGCCGAATACGAGAGCGGCAGCGGTACCGTAGAGAAAAAAGTCATACCATTCGAGAACCTGCCCGAGCACGGCGGTCGTCACTGCGCGACGAACCTTGCTGGTGGGCCGGGTTGAGGTTAAGGATGTCAGAGCGGCTGTCGCGTCAGAATTCATGGCGGGTCATGGCAGGTGGAAGGTCACGATGTGGAGGGTCGCGCGTTCTCGCCATGTTGTTCGGCAGGATTGGCGAGACGAGCCCGGCAGGCATGATCGAACGATAGGACCGGGAAATAACGCGGTCAAATTCGGGCCAAAAATGGCCGTCATGAATCGTGTGCATGACGGTTACGGTATTTCGCGCGAGGCCGTTGCGGCGACGGGCGTGTTGGCGTTCTCTGGATAGGGGAACGGGTTTTGATTCGGGGGGCTGAGATTTGGCGGAGTGCAGAGCGAGCCGCTGAACGGCGGTCTTATCCTGCGAACAACGGAGGGGACCTGCATTGCAGCTGACCGACTTCGATACGCTGAGCTTCGACTACTTGCTTCTTTCACGACCATGAACCGGCGAAAGCGTTTGGGCCGGCGTCGTGCTGGATTTATCGCGGGCAAATGAGAACTGCCGCCTCGGCGCAGCGCCTCTTACGAGTGAGAAGCGATGGCGTTCGGCGGCAGAGCATTCGGGCATCAAGACATCAAAGCACGGGCAACGGGAGGCTCGTCAGTCAAGCCCGCCCTGGCACATGTACTTGATCGACATGTAATCGTCGAGTCCATATTTCGACCCTTCGCGGCCATAGCCCGATTCCTTCACGCCGCCGAACGGCGCCGCTTCGCTCGACACCGCGCCTTCATTGATGCCGATCACGCCCGCTTCGAGCTGCGCGGTCACGCGATTGATGCGCCGCACGTCCTGCGTGTAGAAGTAGGCGGCGAGACCGAACGGCGTGTCGTTGGAGAGGCGGATCGCTTCGGCTTCGTCGTCGAAACGGAATAGCGGCGCGACCGGGCCGAAGGTTTCTTCGCAGCAGACGAGCATGTCGTCGCGCGCGTCCGTCAGCACGGTCGGCGCGTAGTAGTTCGGGCCGAGTTCCGTCAAACGCTTGCCGCCGACCAGGATTTTCGCGCCGTGTTTGACGGCATCCTCCACGTGACGGGCAATCTTGTCGATCGCGCGTTCGTTGATCATCGGGCCGATCTGCGCGTCCGGGTCCGTTGCGGGCGCAACCTTCAAAGCGGCGACGCGTCGCGCGAGCAGTTCGGCGAAGCGCTCATAGACGCCAGCTTGCACATACACGCGGTTCGGACACACGCAGGTCTGACCGCCATTGCGGAACTTCGCCGCCATCAGGCCGACAACGGCCGCGTCGAGATCGGCGTCGTCGAACACGATGAAGGGCGCGTTGCCGCCCAATTCCAGCGAGAGCTTCTTTAGCGTGCCCGCGGATTCTCGCGCGAGATGCTTGCCGACCGGCGTCGAACCGGTGAACGTGATCTTGCGCACGCGCGCGTCGGCGAGCCAATCGGCCACGGCGGCAATGCCCTGTTCACGCGACGCCGACAGCATGTTCAACACGCCGTCCGGCAAACCGGCTTCCTGCGCGAGCGCGGCGAGGGCGAGCGCGGTGAGCGGCGTGTCTTCGGCGGGCTTGGCGACCACGGTGCAACCGGCCGCGAGCGCGGGCGCGATCTTGCGGGCGATCATGGCCAGCGGGAAATTCCACGGCGTGATCGCGGCGACTACGCCCACCGGTTCCTTCACCGCGCTCATGCGCTTGCCGCGCTGCTGCTGCGGAATCAGATCGCCGTAGATGCGGGTCGCTTCGTCGGCGAACCACGCCACATACGACGCGCCGTAAGCGACTTCGCCGCGGCTTTCCGCGAGCGGCTTGCCCTGTTCCATCGACATCAGCTTCGCGAGGTCGTCGGTATTGGCGACGATCAGCGCGTGCCAGCGGCGCAGAATCTCGGCGCGCTCGCGCGGCAGCTTGTCGCGCCATGCAGGGAAGGCGCGGGCGGCGGCGTCGGTGGCGGCGCGCGCGTCCACGGCGCCGCTGTTCGCGACTTCGACGATCGTTTCGCCGGTGGCCGGGTTGGTGACGGCAAAGCGGGCGCCGTCGGCGGCGCCGGTCCATGCTCCGTCGATCAGGTTTAGCGGGCGGATCAGTTCATTGCGTGTCAATGCGAGAGACATTCGGTTGCTCCTTCAGGTTGCCCTTGACGTAGCGAGGCTCGCGGCCGCGTACGCGCGTCGATTGATGGATCGATGCTACGCCTCTGCCTCAATCGATGAAATTGCCAATCGAGGCGCCGGCGGTTTGCACGCCGTTTTTTTTCGGCGATGACAGCATTTTCTGCTGATTACCCTGCAAATTCATTTCAGCCGTCGCGGGCCGGTCGACGCGCGCACCACTAAGGTGGGCGGCGGCGCCAGCACCATCGACGGCTGCTGGTGCGGCGTCTGGATCAGCCGGATCAGACTTTCGATCGACAATTCCGCGATCGCCGCGGTTTGAATCGCGACCGTCGTGAGGGCAGGGTGCACCTGGTGGGCGAGTTGAATGTCGGTAATGCCGATCACCGAAACGTCGTTGGGTACCGAACGGCCCAGCGTGATCAGGGCCTGCGCCGCGCCGATCGCGAGCAGGTCGTTGGTCGCGAAGATCGCGGTGAGGTGCGGCCGGTTCGCCATCAGTTGCATGCAGGCGGAGTAGCCGGCGTCGATCGAGTCGCGGATCTGCAGCACCGCGGCCGCATCGGTCTCGATGCCGGCGGCGCGCATCGCCGCGCGAAAACCGTTGGAGCGCGCGTCCTGCAAGCCGCCGCAACCGTCGCCGATCAGGAGGCCGATTTCGCGGTGGCCGAGTTCGAGCAGATGCCGCGCGGCCAACTCGCCCGCGTGGGCAAAGTCCACGGCGATGCAAGGCAGCGCGGGCGGCGCTTCCGGGTGCTCCCACATGGCCAGCAGGATCGGCGCGCTGTGCGTGGCCGACGCGCACAGGTCGTTGATCGTGATGTCCGTGTTCATGACGAGCACGCCGTCGGCCAGCGTGCCCGCGATCTGGTTCAGATAGGCGCGGCCGATCTCGGCGTCATCGTCAGTATTGCAAACCATCAGGAAGTGGCCGGCTTTGCGCGCGGCGCGCTCGGCGGCCAGCACGAACTCAGGATAGAACGGGTTCGATATATTCGACAGCATCAAGGCGAGCGTCGACGAGCGGCCCTCGGCCAGCGCACGCGCATTCAGATTGGGCCGATAGCCGAGATCGGCGATTGCCTTGAGCACGCGTTCAGCCGTTTCCGGGCGCACTTTCTCGCGGTTGCGCAGCACGTTGGAGACGGTCGCGGCGGTAACGTGAGCGCGCTTCGCGACTTCGGACAAAGTGACCATATGCGATTTATCCCATATTCAGGGAATGCGATTCAAATGTTGCAAGCTGAGGACGACGTTGATAACTTGCTGGAAAACACAGCGGAGACACCCACCATGACTTTTTCCTTCGAACTCGAATTTAAGCGATTAAATGCTTGCTGCACAAGGGCTAGCCACTTATTTTTCACAGAAATTTAAGCGGTTAAATCCGAAGGAGGCAGCATGGCAGCGATTCGCTTGACGAATGTGCAGAAGTCGTACGGTGACCATCCGCCGGTGATCCGACGCGTGAATCTGGAAATCGCGCAGCACGAGTTCTGCGTCTTTCTTGGGCCGTCGGGTTGCGGCAAGTCGACCCTGCTGAGAATGATCGCCGGTCTCGAAGACCTGAGCGAAGGCGAGTTGCACATCGGCGGCCGTCTCGTGAACGACGTGCCCGCCGCGGCACGCGGCGTGGCGATGGTGTTTCAGAGTTACGCGCTGTTTCCGCACATGACCGTGTTCGACAACATGGCATTCGGACTGAAACTCGCGAAACAGCCCAAGGACGTGATCGACAGCAAGGTCCGCGAAGCCGCGCGCATTCTGCAATTGGATGATTATTTGCAGCGCTATCCGAAGGCGCTTTCGGGTGGCCAGCGGCAGCGCGTCGCAATCGGCCGGGCGATCGTGCGCGAGCCCGGCGTGTTTCTGTTCGACGAGCCGCTCTCGAATCTCGACGCTGCGCTGCGTGGTCAGACGCGAGTCGAAATCGCGCGCCTGCATCAGCGCTTTGCCAACGCGAGCGTGGTGTACGTGACCCACGATCAGGTTGAAGCGATGACCCTCGCCGACCGGATCGTGCTGCTGCACGCCGGCGCGGATGCGGAGCGCTTCGGCAGCATCGCGCAGAGCGGCGCGCCGCTCGAGTTGTATCACCATCCGAAGTCGCGCTTCGTGGCGGGCTTCATCGGTTCGCCGCGCATGAATTTCATCGACGCCGTGGTCGACTCGATCGAACCAGGCAGTGTGACGGTCTCGTTGCTAAAAAGCGGCGAGCGCTTGATCGCGCACGTCGACGGTCAACGCTTGCAGCGCGGCCAGCCGGTCACGCTCGGCGTGCGGCCCGAACATCTGCGCCTCGATGGCGACGGGCAATTCGTGCAGTGCACGACGGTGCTCTCGGAACGGCTCGGCGAGCACAGCTATATTCACGCGGATCACGCGGCGGGCACGCTCATCGCCAAGGCTGCGGGCGATACGCCGATCGGTTCCGGCGAGCGCATCGCCATTCATGTTCCGCCTTCCGCGTGTCATCTGTTCGACGCGGATGGATTGGCATTGCGGCGAAGCACCTTCGAACCCGAGCGGGCCGCCGCTTGAGTTTTCATTTGTGAGCGCTGACAGCACTCACTGATTCATCAAAGCCGAATTCCGCCACAGAGCGGGTTACATCGCCGGCAGCCACACGCTGCCGGTCAACAAGGTATCAAGGAGACACAAGATGATTGCTCTTCGCCTTCGCCGTCTTGCACACGTGTCGATCGCAGCCGCGCTGGTTGCCGGCTCGCTCTGCTGTGCCGCCGTCGACGCCGCCACGCTCAACGTCAACGTATCGGCGCGCGGTAATCAGCGCTCGACGTGGCAGGACGCGTTCGACAAGTTCAAGAAAGCCAATCCCGATGTCGATCTCAAGGTGACCTACATCACCGAGGAAGCGTACAAGGTGCAGATGAGCGGCTGGCTCGCCACCGATCCGCCCGACGTCGTCTCGTGGCACGACGGCGAGCGCATGGCGTATTACGCGCAACGCGGCCTGCTCGAAGACCTGTCGTCGGACTGGAGCAAGAACGGCTGGTCGCAGCAGTACGCGTCGGTGAAGGAAGCGTCGACATATAAGGGCAAGCAGTACGCGGCGCCGCTCGGCTATGACGCCTACGGTTTCTTCTATCGCAAGGATCTGTTCGAGAAGGCCGGCATCAAGAGCGAGTTGAAGACGTGGGACGAATTCCTCGATGCCTGCAAGAAGCTGAAGGCGAGCGGCGTGGCGCCGATCGCCGTGGCCGCGCGCGATAGCTGGACGCTCGCCGCCTGGTTCGATTACCTCGATCTGCGCATCAACGGCAACGCATTCCATCAGCAATTGATGGCGGGCGAAATTCCGTACACCGATGCGCGCGTCAAGAAGGTCTACACCGCGTGGAAAACGCTGATCGACGATCACTACTTCATCGACAACGCGCTCTCCTACGACCTCGATTCGATCGCGCCGTTTCTCGTGAACGGCAAGGCGTCGATGATGCTGATGGGCACGTTCTTCTCCGCGAGCATTCCGGCGAACCTCAAACCGCAAACCGGCTTTTTCCGCTTCCCGGTGATCGACGCCAATGTGCCGATGGCCGAAGACGGTCCGGTCAACGTGCTGCTGATTCCCGCGAAAGCGAAGAACAAGGCCGACGCGCGCAGACTGCTCGCCTTCATGGAACAGCCGCAGATCAACGCCGATCTCGCGAAGGGCTGGGGCCAACTGCCGTCGAACAGCCAGTCGGCGGAACCTGAAGACGCGATTTCGAAGGTCGGCTTCCAGACGCTCGCCAACACCAAAGGCGGCATTGCGCAGTTCTACGATCGCGACATGCAGAAGGAAATGGCCGACGAAGGCATGAAGGCGATGCAGCAGTTCTACAGCGATCCGTCGCAACTCGACGCCGTGCTCGTGCGTCTCGAAGCGACCCGCAAGCGCATCTACCAGAAGTAAAGAAGTAAGCCTTGGAGCGCCGGCGACGTAGCAACGGCCGGCGCTCGTCCTCGATTCGTCTTCGATTTTCCGACGAGGCCCGATCCATGTCTCATTCCGCAGCGCGCCGCCTACCCGCGGCTTCGCACCGTCACGTCTCGACGACGCGCCGTCACCAGCACCGCGCCGCGTTTTTTTTCCTGTTGCCGGGTTGTGCGTTGTTCTGCCTGTGCGTGGTGTATCCGATCATCAGCAGCATTTCGCTCAGCTTTTACCACTGGGACGGCATGACGCCGAAGACCTTCGCGGGTTTCGACAACTACATCGAGCTGTTTCATGCCGACACGTTCTATACGGCGCTCAAGAACAATCTCATCTGGCTCGTGCTGTTCCTGCTCGCGCCGCCGCTCGGCCTGCTGTTCGCGTTGTATCTGAACCAGCATATCCGTGGCATGCGCGTCGTGAAGTCGCTGTTCTTCGCGCCATTCGTGCTCTCCGGCGTGGTGGTCGGTCTCGTGTTCAGCTGGTTCTACGACCCGGGCTTCGGCTTGCTTCGTTTGATTGTCGGCCACGGTATTCCCGTGCTCGGCGATCCGCACACGGTGACGTTCGGCATCGTCTTCGCCGCGCTGTGGCCGCAAACACCGTTCTGCATGGTGCTGTATCTCACGGGCCTGACCGGTATCAATCCGGAAGTGGTCGAGGCGGCGCGCATGGAAGGCGCCAAGGGCGTGAAGTTGCTGTGGTACGTGATCCTGCCGCAACTGCGGCCCGCCACGTTCATGGCCGTGGTGCTGACGGTGATCGGCGCGCTGCGCAGCTTCGATCTGATCGCGGTGATGAGCGGCGGCGGTCCGTTCGACAGCTCCACCGTGCTCGCCTATTACATGTACGACCAGGCCATCAAGTACTACCGCGAAGGCTATTCCGCGGCGATTGCCGTGGTGCTGTTCGCCATCATGCTCGTCTACATCGTGTTCCATTTGCGCCGCATGTTGCGCGAAGAACGCTGATCTCCAGGAGTTACGCGTCATGTATCCGCTTCCCGTCGAACGCTGGAAACCGCTCAATCGCACGCTTTACAAAGTGTCGCTGCCCATCGCGCTGCTGATCTGGCTGCTGCCGATGCTGGCCGTGCTCGTCACGTCGATCCGTTCATCGGACGAGCTTTCGCAAGGCGATTACTGGGGCTGGCCCAAACATTTCGCGCTGATCGAAAACTACGGTGCCGCGCTCACGCAAACGCCGATGCTGCATTACTTCACCAACAGCGTGCTGATCACGGTGCCCTCGGTGATCGGCGCGATCGTGCTGGCGTCGATGGCGGGTTTTGCTTTGGCGACCTATCGGTTTCCGGGCAATACGGCGGTGTTGTTCGCGTTCGTCGCCGGCAATTTCGTGCCGATCCAGATCCTGATGATCCCGGTGCGCGACATGGCGCTGAAGGTCGGACTCTTCAACAGCGTCTGGGCGCTGGTGATTTTCCACGTGTCGTTTCAGACCGGGTTTTGCACACTGTTTCTGCGCAATTTCATCAAACAGTTGCCGTTCGAAATGATCGAGGCCGCGCGCGTGGAAGGCGCGAGCGAATGGACTATCTACCTGCGCATCGTGCTGCCGCTGATCCGGCCCGCGCTCGCCGCGCTCGGCATTCTGGTGTTCACGTTCGTGTGGAACGACTACTTCTGGGCACTGTGTCTCACGCAAGGCGACGACGCCGCGCCGATCACGGTGGGCGTCGCGGCGCTCAAGGGCCAGTGGACGACCGCGTGGAATCTGGTCGCCGCCGGTTCGGTGCTGGCCGCGTTGCCTTCCGTGCTGATGTTCTTCGCAATGCAAAAGCATTTCGTCGCCGGTCTGACCTTCGGTGCAAGCAAGGGCTGAGCGCCTGTTCGACGTCATCCAACAACGAGACTTTCTCATGCAACTTGGTGTCTGTTATTACCCGGAACAATGGCCGCGCACGATGTGGGCCGACGACGCGAAACGTATGGTCGATCTCGGCATCACGCATGTGCGGATTGCCGAATTCGCGTGGAGCCGGATGGAGCCGCGCGCCGGCGAATTCGTGTGGGAATGGCTCGACGAAGCCGTCGCCACGTTGGCGGCCGCGGGGCTGAAGCTCGTGCTCGGCACGCCGACCGCTTCGCCGCCGAAGTGGCTGATCGACGCGTATCCGGAAGTGCTGCCGGTGCGCGCCGACGGCACGCGCTGGAATTTCGGCTCGCGCCGTCACTACGATATATCCAGCGAAACCTATCGCCGTGAATGCGTGCGAATCGTCACGGCGATGGCGCAGCGCTATGGGAGGCATCCTTCCATCGTCGCGTGGCAGACCGATAACGAACTCGGCTGCCACGATACCGTACCCAGCTATTCGCCAGCAGCGCTCGGGCGCTTTCAAAGCTGGCTGCGGCGGCGCTACGAAACCGTCGAGGCGCTCAACGACGCGTGGGGCAACGTGTTCTGGAGCATGGAGTATCCGTCGTTCGAGGCGATCGGCTTGCCGAACCTCACGCCGACCGACGCCAATCCGATTCATCTGCTCGACTTCCGCCGCTTCATGTCGGACGAGGTGGCGAGTTTTCATCGCGAGCAGATCGATGTATTGCGCGAGCACGCGCCGAAGGCGGACTTGCTGCACAACTTCATGGGTTTTTTCACGACCTTCGATCACTACCGCTTCGCCAAAGACAATGCGCTCGATGTCGCCGCGTGGGACAGCTATCCAATCGCGCGCACCGAATCGATCGCGCTGCCCGACGAGCAGAAGGCGCGTTATGCGCGCACCGCGCATCCCGACGTTTCCGCGTTTGACCATGACCGCTACCGCGCGATAGGCAACGGACGCTTCTGGGTGATGGAGCAGCAGGCCGGGCCGGTCAACTGGGCGCCGTGGAATCCGGTGCCCGCGAAAGGCATGGTCCGGCTGTGGGCTTACGAGGCGTTCGCGCATGGCGCGGAACTGGTGTCGTATTTCCGTTGGCGTCAGTGTCCGTATGCGCAGGAACAGATGCACTCCGGGCTCAATCTGCCGAATAACGAATTGTCGCCGGGCGGCCTCGAAGTGCAACAGGCGGCGCGCGAGATTGCCGCTTGCGCCGCGCTGTCGGAACTCGCCGCGCCGTCGCGCGCATCTGTTGCGCTCGTATTCGACTACGAGACGCAATGGATGTTCGAGATTCAGCGTCATGGCAAAACCTTCGATTATCAGACGCTCGCGTTCGACTACTACGAGTCGTTGCGCGAACTCGGGCTCGACGTCGATATCGTGTCGAGCCGCGCGGATCTAACGGGCTATGCCATGGTGGTAGTGCCCAGCATTGCGGTGATCGACGACGCGCTCGTGCATCAGATCGAGCGGAGCGAAGCGCAATGGGTCTTCGGCCCGCGCAGCGGCTCGAAAACCGACAGCTTCGCCATTCCTTCCACTCTGCCGCCCGGCGCCTTGCAACGCGTTCTGCCGATGCAGGTGCTCGAAGTCGAGACGTTGCGGCCCACGCTGGCGCCCGCGGTGTCGATCGGCGGCATGCATGGTGCGGCGATACATTGGCGCGAGCACGTGCGGGCCAACGGCGACACGCAGGTCGACGCGCAATTCGACGACACGTGGCCGGCGATTCTCTCGCACGGCAAGGTTCGCTATGTGGCGGGCTGGCTGTCGCACGCGTTGCATCGCACGGTATTGCAACAGGCGGCGCATGAGGCCGGCGTCGAGACGCAGCTATTGGCGGAAGGCTTGCGCATTCGGCGACGCGGCGATCTGACGTTTGCGTTCAATTTTGGCGCAGAGCCCGTGCATGCGCCGGCGCCGACAGGCACGACGTTCGTGCTCGGTAACGCGCTGTTGAAAACGGGCGATGTCTGCGCGTGGAAGAACGTCTGAGGCCGTTGGCTGTTCGACGGAATCGAATCGAACCGAGTCGAAAAAGTGTGTGTTTGTCGGAGGGTGAAACTCAAGCGCTTCAACCTGGGACCAGGCGGCCTTCAGACTAGCCGCCCATCAATAGATGGAGGATGACAGATGAACAGAAGAGAAATGCTCGGCTGGCTCGCATCGACGGCGGCGGCAGCCGGCGCCGGTGCAACGCTCGGCGCACCGGCGCTCGCGGCCGAACTGCAGGCCTCGGGCCGTGGCAGTCGCTTTGCAAAAGGCGCGGACGTATCGACGCTGCTCGAACTGGAGGCGAACGGTGCGAAATTCTATGAGCACGGCGTGCCGCACGACTGTCTGCTGCTACTGAGAAGCCACGGCGTCGATTCGATTCGTATCAAGGTCTGGAACGATCCTGGCAATCCGAACTTTTTCCCGGCCGATCAAAGTCCCGCTGCCGGCTACAACAATGCGGAGCATGTGCGTGTGCTCGCGCGCCGCGCCGCCGCGCTCGGCATGCGCGTGCTGATCGACTTCCATTACAGCGACTGGTGGGCCGATCCGGGCAAGCAGTATCCGCCGCACGCCTGGGCCGGCAAGGATATCGTGCAGACCTGCGCATTGCTGTCGGAGTACACGTCGAGCGTGCTGAAGATGCTCAAGCGCGACGGCGTGCATCCGGAGTGGGTGCAAGTGGGCAACGAGATCACCGGCGGCATGCTATGGCCGCTCGGCAAATACGATCAGTGGGACAACCTCGCGCAATTGCTGAAGGTGGGGCACGACGCGGTCAAATCTGTCGATGAACGCATCAAGGTCATGCTGCATGTGGACAGCGGCGGCAACAACGCGACGAGCCGCTGGTGGTTCGACAGCGCGACCCAGCGCGGCGTCACGTTCGATGTGATCGGTCTGTCCTACTACCCGCAGTGGCAAGGCTCGCTGAGCGACTTGCAGGACAATGCAAACGATCTCGCGACGCGCTATGACAAGGACGTGATGGTGGTCGAGACCGCATACCCGTGGACCACCAGCGACGGCGATTCCGAACCGAACTCGATGACCAATGTGGGGTCCGCGACTTACCCGCAGACCCCGGCAGGCCAGGCGCAGTTTCTCGGCGCGTTGACGGACATCGTCAAGGCGATACCGGACGGCCACGGCAAAGGCGTGTTCTGGTGGGAGCCCGAATGGATTCCGACGCCGAACGTCGGATGGAAAGTCGGCACCGGCGATCAGTGGGACAACAACACGTTGTTTGATTTCCACGGCAACGCGCTGACGTCGCTGGACGCGTTTCGAAAACGCTAGCGGCTAGAGCCTGCCGTTATTGCGTGGGCGCCTGCGCCTTATTACGGTTCGCGCAATCCGACGTGAACATCATGCTCGCCTGATCCGGCGTCATGTGCGGCGCGTCCGGGCTGTAGATCTTCTCGATGATGGCGCTGACCGCTTGCCGGTCAGCCGCATCCTTGTAGTACTTGGCGGCCTGATCGAGTGCTTGCGCCTTGGTCTTTTTGTGCGCGCGCCACGAGGCGACCTGCCCGGCGATATCGCCGATCGCAAAGCATTGGTCGCTGACGGTTTGCGCAACGGCTTGAACGGCCGGCTGCGCGAGACACACCGCAAGCAGCGCGGATACGACTACGCGTTTCATTCCCTGAATCCTGTGGTTAGATGAGCAACGGTGCAAAAGCGCTGGCATCTACCACCGCGGCAACCGAATGGGTCAACAACCGCGTAGTTTATCGGGAAGTGACGCGTCGCGTTTTCTGACGCGAGGCAGCAAAGAAAAAGCCGCCTCGAAAGGCGGCTTAAAACAACCGTCAGATCATCCCGCGCACGGCAACTCAATGCCCGAACGACTCCGCCTTCGACGCACCCACGTTCGTCACATGCGGCCGTGCCGCCTGCTTGATCAGCAAGGCCACGCAAGAAATCAGACCCGCCACCGCGACCATCGCGAAGATGCCCCCGAACGTGAAATGGCGGCGCGTCAGTTCGGCCACGAGGAACGAACCCGCGATCCCGCCGAAGCGCCCGATGCCGAGCATCCACGCCACGCCCGTGCCGCGGCCTTCGGTCGGATAGAACGCGGCGGCGAGCGCCGGCATCGACGATTGCGCGGTATTCATCAACACACCGGCGACGAACACGATGAACACCAGCGCGCCCACGTTGCCCACCGCCTGGCCGATGAAATACACGCTCACGGCCGTCAACGCATAGCAGGCCGCGATGATGCGGTTCGCGTTGAAGCGGTCCATCAGCACGCCGCACAGCACCGCGCCCACGCCGCCAAGCGGGAACAGCGCGGAAATCAGTGTCGCGCGCTGCGGCGTGAGGCCGGCGTCCTTCAGCAGGATCGGCATCCAGTTGATCGACGCGTAGAAGATCACGAGGCCCATGAAATAGGCGATCCACAGCATCACGGAGCCGATGATGTACGAGCGCGACAACACCACCGCCATGCCCTTGCCGCCGGTCTGCGGCGCGGTTTCGGTCATGATGAAGCTGCCCGCTTGCGCCGCTTCGCTCGAAATGCGCGCGAGCGCCGTGCGAATCCGTTCGACCGGCTGGCTATTGGCCACCATGTAGCGGACCGATTCCGGCATCTTGATCACGAGCAAGATCAGGAGCAGAAGCGGCGTGATGCCGCCGAGCAGCAGCACGCTGCGCCAGCCGAAATGCGGAATCATCCACGCGGCGAGGAACCCGCCGAACGCGGCGCCGAGCGGGAAGCCGCAAAACATCAGGTTGATCAAGGTCGCACGGCGGCGATCCGGGCAGTATTCGCCCATCATCGTCACGGCGTTCGGCATGGCCGCGCCGAGGCCGACGCCGGTGATGAAGCGCAGCGTCGTCAGTTGCTCGATGCTGGTCGAGAAAGCCGAGCCGAGGCACGCCACGCCGAACAGCAGCACCGAGCCGAGCAGCAGCGAGCGTCGCCCGAGCCGGTCGGACAGCGGTCCCGAGCCGAGCGCGCCGCAGGCGAGGCCGAACAGCGCCGCGCTCAGTACGGGCGCGAGCGCCGGCCTGGTGATGCCCCATTCGGCGATCAGTGAAGGCGCAATGAAGCCGATCGCGGCCGTGTCAAAACCGTCCAGCAGGACGATGATGAAACACATGAAGAACACGAGCCACTGGAACGGCGAAAACGGATGCTCGTTGATGAAGGTCTGAACGTTCACAGCGGTGCTGCGGTTCATGATGGTCTCCTCACTGCTGAATACGGAAAGGCTCGTGAGTACGAGCCTTTTCTTTTTATACGATCGGACGCCGTTTTAGAAGCGGTGCACGATGCCCACGCCGGCGGCGAACTGGCTGCGCGACGACGACGGCGCGCTCTGGAAGCCGTCGCCGATGGTTGCCGTCGCGCTGATGATGTGGCCCGAACCGGCGGTGCCCAGCGTATTGCCGTTGGTGCGCTGGAATGCCTGCAACGCATAGAGGCCGGTGCGCTTCGACAACGCATAGTACTCGGACAGGTTGACCTGCTGGTACTGCGCCGAACTCGTGATGCCATTCGCCTTGGTGGCGCGCGTGTAGCTGTAGCCGGTCGCGAAGTCCCACGAAACGGTCGGCTTCCAGTGCAGCACGACGCCGCCCGTGTTGAAGATCGCCGTATCGCGGAAGCTCGAGCCGACACCCGGAATGTACTGCACATTCGAGTAGGCCGCGGACACGTCCCAGCCATTGCCGAAGTTATAGCCGCCGGTCACGGCAAAGCGCTGTTGCGCCTGCGCCGTCTGATAGCCGTTGGTCACGGCCGACACGCCCGGCTGTGCGCCGTTGTTCGAGACGGTCGAGTCCGCGCCGTATGCGCCGCCGCCGAGGGTCGAGTTGTTGATGCGCATGAAGCCGACCGCGACGCCGACCGGGCCGTTGATGTACTGCACCGCGCCGCTCCACGTCGAGCCGCGATTCAGGCTGCCCGGCACGCCACCGAGCGAGTACGAGCCGCTGAACGTGAAGCCGTACAGTTTCGGCGAGGTATAGACCAGCGAGTTGTTCGCGCGGTAAATCGTGTCGAGCGCGTCGACGTCGCCCGGGTGTGCGCCGTAGAAGCCGGTGAGCCACGTGGTCGGGCTATACGGCGACAGCAGCGAGTAGTACGCGGTGTACTGGCGGCCGGCCTGCAGCGTGCCGTACGTCGGGTTCGTCACGCCGACCCATGCCTGGCGGCCGAACATCGCGTTCGTATATTGCTGCGCGCCGGTGGCGGAATTGAAACCCGACTCCAACTGGAAGATGGCTTTGGTGCCGGCGCCGAGGTCTTCCGCGCCCTTCAGGCCAAAGCGGCTGCCGGCCCACACGCCTTGCACCATCTTCACGTTCGATTTGCCGCCCGAGGTCGAGCCGAGCGAAGGGGCCTGGCTGCTTTGATAGCCGATACCCGTATCCACGATACCGTACAGCGTCACGCTGCTTTGCGCGAAAACCGGTGCGCTGGCCAGAGCGGCGATCGCGCAGGCGAGCCGGGTCATTGTGATATTGCGATTCAAGAGGTGTTCTCCAATTCGACCTGCCGCGACTGCGACGGCAGTCCCGGCGACCCGGTCGTCATCAAATTCTTGTGTGCGTGTTGTTCGCATATAGAACTGTGATTCTTTATACGAACAAGTGTGCACTGTAAGTAATATGACAAGGAAGGGTCAACGCGGGATTACCCGACTTTGTTGCGGACGCACATCGGTTGGAAAAAGGCGCTGGACAGCGAGAACGATCACGCAGGCCGCGACGCGCGTCGGCGCGCCGGGAGGGGATGGGATTGGGAAGAGAGAGGAGCGCCGGCCTGACAGGCACCGCATGGTGCGGCGCGGCGCCCGGTGCGACGCGTGACGTGTAACGCGGCGTTCAGAAGATGACGTAGACCTTGCGCATCGTCTCCTCGACTTCCCAAAGCCCTTCGGTATTGGCTTCGAAGAAGAGCGTGTCGCCGCTCTCGAAGTGGATGGTCTCCTCGTTATCGGGCGTGAAGCGGCCGCGCCCCGCGATGAAGTGCATCACCTCGGCCTGCTTGACCGAGCGGCGGTACGTGCCGGCGGTGCATTCGAAAATGCCGGTATCGATGGATTCGCTGCCCTTGATGACGCGTTGCACGCCCGACACCTGAATCGGCGTCGTGCCGGGCAGCCCGGCCTTGCCCCAGTCCTCCAGATTCTGCAGATTCACGCTTTGCTTGAGCTGCTGTACCTTCATCTTCTCGTTACCTTTTTGAGTGTGCACGGGCCGTGTCATTGGCCGCTGGTTTGGGTGCTCGTCACGGTCTGCTCGATCTTGCCCAGCCGTACGACGGTCACGCCGGGCCGCAGTTGCCGCAGCGAAGGCATGACGAGCATGCAGTTGTCGTAGGGCGTGGTGACCGCCTCGCCGTTCGACCAGCCAATCACGGCGCCGGCCTCGGCGAAGATCTCCAGCCCCGTGTAGGGCGCCGCGAATCGAAAATCCATGCTGGTGGCCACCACCGGCTGCGTCACGCGGACGATGTGCTGCGCGGGCGGCAACGGCGCGAGCCAGCCCGCCGGCAGATCCGCTTCGTCGACCACGCCGGCCAGCAACAGGAAGCGCGCGGTGGTGTCGCGCGCGACCGCAACGGCGCTTTGTTCCCAATGCTGTCCGCATTCGATCAGCAGCGCGTTCTTCGCGCTGGCGGGGTCGCCGAAGCCTTCGTAGTCGCGCATGCGGCGGCCTTCCGGGTGGCCTTCGTCGCAGATCACGGTGGCGGGCGCGCCGAGCCGCACGGCGAGGTCGATGCCTTTTGGCAGCGGTCCCGCGACGATCAACGGTTTGCTCTTCTCGTGCATGGAATGCAGATCGAGCAGGGCGTCGACCGTGTCGATCACCGGCCGCATTGCGCGTGCACGCGCCAATTCACTGGACGTGCGCGACGCGTCGTCGAGCACCGCGGCGGTCCACACGCGATTGAAATCCTGATCGACGAAGCGGGCCGCATCGGGCTCGGCGGGATCGAAGCGCTGATACGCAGCGACGTTCGCGAACGCCAGCGTGAGGCGCCCACGCCGCGGCCGCAACTCGCGCCGCAGCAATTCGTCGACGACGATCGCGCCGCACACCTCGTTGCCGTGCGTGAGCGCGTTGATCATCACGTGCGGACCCGGCGCGCCCGAGTCGAACGTATGGACGTAGGCGATGCCGGACGCCGATTGTTCGTGGCGCGAAATATCGGGGAATTCGACTTCGATGGGGTAGGCTTCCATGCTCATGCGAGTTGTCCTGGCAGAGAGTGAGCGAAAGACTCAGGCGAGCTTTGCCGCGATCGCCTGGCCGACTTCGGTGGTGTTCGCTTTGCCGCCGAGGTCGCCGGTATGCGGGCCTTCCACCAGCGTCGCTTCGATCGCGGCGAGAATCGCGTCGTGCGCCTCGCGCTCCTTGCCGGCGTGATTGCCGAGGAAGTCGAGCATCATCGCGGCCGACCAGATCATCGCGATCGGATTGGCGATGTTCTTGCCTGCGATGTCCGGTGCCGAGCCGTGCACCGGCTCGAACAGCGAGGGAAACTTGCGGTCCGGGTTCAGATTGCCCGACGGCGCGAGACCGATCGTGCCCGTGCAGGCAGGACCGAGATCAGACAGGATATCGCCGAACAGATTGGTGGCCACCACCACGTCGAAGCGATCCGGATTCAGCACGAAGCGCGCGCAGAGAATGTCGATGTGCTGCTTGTCCCACGTCACGTCCGGATACTGCGCGGCGACGCCGGCCGCGCATTTGTCCCACCACGGCATGCTGATCGCAATGCCGTTGCTCTTGGTGGCCACCGTGATCTTCTTGCGCTCGCGCCGTTGCGCGAGATCGAACGCGAACTTCAGCACGCGTTCGCTGCCGTGCCGCGTGAAGACGGATTCCTGCAGCACGAATTCGCGCTCCGTGCCTTCGAACATCACGCCGCCCACCGACGAATATTCGCCCTCGGTGTTTTCACGCACGATCCAGAAGTCGATGTCGCCCGCCTTGCGGCCCGCGAGCGGCGAAGGCACGCCGGCAAAGAGGCGGGCCGGGCGCAGGTTGATGTACTGGTCGAATTCGCGGCGGAACTTCAGCAGCGATCCCCACAACGAAATATGGTCGGGCACCGTGTCGGGCCAGCCCACCGCGCCGAACAGGATCGCGTCGGCCGATTGCAGTTGCGCTTTCCAGTCGTCCGGCATCATCTTGCCGTGCTTCGCGTAGTACTCGCAGCTCGCCCATTCAATGTGCTGATACTCCAGCTCGATGCCGAAGCGCGTTTTCACCGCTTCCAGCACGCGAATGGCTTCGGGCATGACTTCGACGCCAATGCCGTCGCCGGGGATGACTGCGATCCGATATTTCTTCGACATGTTGTGCTCCTCCGTTGGGCTTCTGGATGATTCGACAAGGGCTATTTTATTCCTGCTGTTTGAGACTAAAATGGTCGCTTTAGTTAAGCCACTGTGCACGATTCGTGTACAAACGCCGCTGCCATCCATCAACCTATGAGCGCCGTCCCATCACCCGATCTCGGCGATTTGCGCGTGTTTTGCGAAGTCGCGCGCAAGTCCAGTTTCAGCGCGGCGGCGGAGGCCTTGTCGGTGTCCGCGGCGTACGTCAGCAAACGCATCAACGTGCTCGAGACTACGCTCGGTACGCGTTTATTGCACCGTTCCACGCGCCGGGTCGCGATCACGGAAGCGGGCGAGCGCGTCTACACGTGGGCCGAAAAGATTCTCGACGATGTCGATCAACTCGTGGAAGACGTCTCCACCACGCGCCGCATTCCCGGCGGCAAGCTGCGCATTTCCAGCAGCTTCGGCTTTGGCCGGCGCTTCGTGGCACCCGCGCTCGCGCGCTTTTCCGAGCGCTATCCGCAATTGAGCGTGCGGCTCGATCTGTTCGACCGTCTCGTCGATGTGGGCGGTGAAGGCTTCGATCTGGATGTGCGCATCGGCGACGAGATCGCGCCGCATCTGATCGCGCGGCGGCTCGCGTCGAACTATCGCGTGCTGTGCGCGTCGCCCGGCTACCTCGCGCGGCATGGCGCGCCGCGCCAGCTCGCCGAGCTGTCCTCGCATGCGTGTCTCGCCATCAAGGAGCGCGACCATCCGTTCGGTCTGTGGCGTTTGACGGTGCGCGGCGAGGCGGTCTCGATCAAGGTCACGGGACCGTTGTCGACCAATCACGGCGAAGTGGCGGTGGAGTGGGCGCTGGCAGGACGCGGCATCGTGCTGCGTTCCATGTGGGACGTGCGGCCGCTGCTCGAAAGCGGCCAGTTGCAGCAGGTGCTGCCCGAGGTCACGCAACCGGCGAATCTGTGGGCGGTGTATCCGGCGCGGCTCGCGCAATCGGCGAAGGTGCGGGTCTGCGTGGACTTTCTCAGCGAGGAATTCGCGCAATCGAGTCCGCCGGCAAACGGTGCAGCAGGCGCGGACATGGCGGAACGTTGAACGCCGAACCCTGAGCGACAAGGTCCGGCGGATCAAGGACAAAGCAATGCCTAGTGATGATTCTGCGAGAACAGCGTTTCGAGCGGGTAATGGCTCTTCACGAACGGCGACTTGATGATCACGTAGCTGAAGTACTTCTCGATGCCGATATCGCGTTCCAGCAAACCTTCCACGATGCTCTGGTAATGGCTCACGCTGCGCGTGACGAACTTCAGCAGGTAGTCATAGCCGCCGCTTGCCAGATGGCACTCGACAATCTCGTCGACGTCGCGAATCGCATTCACGAACTTGATGAAGTCTTCCCGCCGATGATCGGCGAGCGTGACTTCAGTGAACACGATCTGCACGTCGCCGAGCTTTTCGAGCTGGATCTGCGCACCGTAGCCGATGATGTAGCCGGCTTTCTCCAGACGCTTGACCCGGATCAGGCAAGGACTGGGCGACAGGCCGACCGCGTCGGCAAGCTCGACGTTGGTTATGCGGCCTTTCTTCTGCAATTGGGAAAGTATGCGCAGGTCAATCCGGTCTAGCTTGCAGTCGCTGCTCATCGTAACGTTGTCGCTCCGGCGATCGGTGTGTGGGGCTGGGATGGCCCTCTACTCTAGCATGCGGTGGCATGAATTTTGACCTTCAACGCGGCGCGCACGTCGGCTTGTGCGAGAACGTCGTCGAGGGTCTTTTCAAGCCGTTCGAACATCAGATCGAACTCGGCCTCGGTGTACGAGAGCGCCGGTGCGAAGCCGAGAATGTTGTCGCCGAAGGCGCGGAAAATCAGGCGGTTTTCATACGCGGCGGCGGCGATCCGTTCGGACAGTTTCAACGCCGGGTCGAAGCCCGCCTTGCTGTCCTTGTCGGCGACGAGTTCGAGCGCGCCAAGCAGGCCACGGTGGCGCGAGTCGCCCACCAGCGGATGCGCGAGCAGCGCGTCGAGGCCTTGCGCGAAACGCGGCGCGCGCGCCACGCCGTTCGCGAGCAGCCCGCCTTCGTGATACAGGCGCAGCACTTCGAGACCAATGGCCGCGCTCACGGGATGCGCCGAATACGTATGGCCATGACCGACCACCGCTTCAGCGTCGCCGTTCGCAATGCCCTGATAGATTTCGTCCGACATCAGCACGGCGCCCATCGGCGCGTAGCCCGAGGTCAGGCCTTTGGCCACCGTCATCAGATCCGGCTCGACGTTTTCCCCTTGGCACGCAAACAGCGGACCGGTGCGGCCGAATCCGGTGATGACTTCATCGGCGACGAAGAGGATGCCCAGCTTACGGCAACTTTCACGCATCGCCTTGAGCCAGCCGACCGGCGGCACGATCACACCGCCCGAGCCCTGAATCGGTTCGCAGAAGAACGCGGCGACGTTCTCAGCGCCGAGTTCGGCCACCTTCGCTTCGAGCGCGGCCACCGAGGCGGCGATCAGCGCGGTGTCGTCGGCGAAATCGCTGCGGTACGCGTACGGCGACGGCAGATGATGCTGGTTCGGCAGCGGCAGATCGAAGTTGCGGTGGAACGCGGGCAGGGCGGTGAGGCCGGCGCCGGTCGTCGACGAGCCGTGGTAGCCGCGTTGCAGCGCGATGATGTGCTTCTTCGACGGACGCCCTGTGGCGTTGAAGTAATGCGTGATGAAACGCAGTGCCGAGTCCACCGCGTCAGAGCCGCCGAGCGTGAAGTACACGTGTTGCAGCGAAGCGGGCGACACCTCGACCAGCTTTTGCGCGAGTTCGATGGCGGGCTCCGAGCCGAAATGGAAGTAGCCGGTCGCGTAGGGCAGCTTCTGCATCTGCGCGGTCGCGGCATCGACGATGCTCTGCTGGCCGTAGCCGACGTTCACGCACCAGAGTCCGGAAAACGCGTCGAGCAGTTCGTTGCCGGCCGCGTCGCGCAGAAATGCGCCGCTGGCGGACTCGAGGACGGTGACGCCGCGTGCTTCGTGCACGCGGTAGTTGATGACCGGATGAATCAGATGCTTGCGGTCGGCTTCAATGAGCGATTGAATCGGCATGATGGTTTCTCGTCGCGGGAAGGGGCTGTTGACCGTTCCATACTACTGATCAGCGACGATCGCCTGCTCACCTAAACAATTGCCTGAAAAGCGCGCACGACGCGTTTTGATGCGCGGTCTTGGCATTTTCTGCTGCGGACGCTGAATAGCGGCGCCGCGCGGGCGTTTCATGCGGTGCTGCCCTCAATAGCCTTGCGCGCGGTCGATCTGGCCGACCATCGGCAAGCCTTCGCGATGGCGGCGCAGGTTGTCCAGCACCACCTCGACGGCGGTTTCGGGCCGCGTCGCGCTGGCGATATGCGGCGTGATGCGCACGCGTGGATGCGTCCACAGCGCATGCCCAGCGGGCAATGGCTCGGGATCGGTGACGTCGAGAATGGCGTTCTGCAACTGGCCGCTCTCGAGCGCCGTCAGCAGGTCCTGCTGATTCAGATGCGGACCGCGGCCCGTTTGAATCAGCGCCGCGCCGCGCGGCAGCTTCGCGAACAACTGCGCGTTGAGCAGCCCGCGAGTGGCAGGCGTGAGCGGCAACAAGCAGATCAGAATATCGGTGCGCGCGAGAAACGCATCCAGTGCGCCTTCACCCGCATAACACGCCACGCCTTCGATCTCGCGACCTGAACGGCTCCATCCCGCACAGTCGAAGCCGAACAACCGCAGCCTTTCCAGCACGGCCGTGCCCAACACGCCAAGCCCGAGCACGCCGACGCGGCGTTGACTGGCTGGCTTGAGCGGCAGCTCGCGCCAGACCTGCTGCTGTTGCTGAAGACCGTAGTCGAACAGATCGCGATGAATCGTCAACACGGCTTGCGTGACGTATTCGACCATGCCTTCGACGATCCCCGGCTCGATCATGCGAACGACCGGCACATGCTCCGGCACGCCCGACAGATCGAACTGGTCGATGCCCGCACCGACCGAGAACACGACTTCCAGATTAGGGAAGGTGCGCGTCGGATCTTCCGGCGGCTGCCAGGCGGCGAGATAACGGATCGCGGCCGGGTCGCCGAGATCGGGCCAGATATGAAACGGCAACTCCGGCGCCTTCTGCGCGAAGAGTTTCGCCCACTGGGCGCCGCGCGCCGGGTCGGCTTTATAGAGGAAGGCCATGATGGTCAGCAGATTGCCTGGTTGATGATGCCGTATTGCAGGTAATGCGCGTCCTGTGCGCCGCTCGCGGGCTCGCCCGGCGTGGCGGGGCGGACCATTTTGACGACCGTGTCCACGCGCGGCAAGCCCAACTGTTCCAGCCACTCAGTCAGACCGCTATCGCCGGGTGTATCGATACGCACGAACACGCCTTCATTCAGCGCCAGCCAGTGACTGATGAGCGCCTTGGCGCGGCTCGAATCCTCGGAGGCGGGCGCGACCACTGGACCGATCGCAAAGCCGCGTCCGAAGCGGCGAAACAGTGCGAAGCCGATCAGTTCGCCGTCGCGATCGAGCGCAATGCCGTCGGCGGTGCCGAGCAGCGCGGGCAAAACTTCGCCGCGATCCAGACCGCTGGCCCGCGACGCCAGTTCGACCAGCCGCGCGGTATCGCTCGAACCGAGCGGGCGCAAACGCTCGCCCGGCGGCAGCGACACGAGCGGTGGCTGGAACGCCGCGCCCTGATGCTGGTCGAGCGTGCCGGCCGCGCGAAAGCCGAGCTTTTCATAGAGCGGCTGGCCGGCGGTGGTGGCGTGCAGGAACGTGACGCGGCCGCCCAGTTCGTCCAGCACCAGGTCCATCAGCTTTCTGCCGATACCGCGCCCCTGGCTTGCCGGCGACACGATCACCATGCCGAGCGAGGCGCGCTCGGCGCCGTATTTCCAGCACAGGGCGGTGCCGATCACGCCGCTCGTGTCTTCCGCGACGAAACCCACGCCCAGCTGCGCGACGAATCTCCAGTCGTCCGCGCGATGCGGCCATTTGAGTTCGACCGTCAACGCGTGCGCGGCGGCGATGTCGTCGAGGGTGAAGCGTCTATAGGTAATCGAATCGGACACGCCGTACTCCCTGATTGACTGAAGGCTTACGCCGTCACTGTGTCATCCGGTGCGCGGTGTGACTAGGACGATCTTTTTATCGCGGGCCCCGGAAAGAGCCCCGTTCAAATTCGATGCAAAACGCCAGGTCTGGGCGCGCATTACAGGTGAGTTCTGCTGCGTGGCGATTTTTGTCGGCGACATATGCCACGCCCGCGGCTCTACGATTTTGTCATGGCGGGGGCGTTCACGAAACGCACCGCACGGACCACCAGCCAGTCACACAGGAAACCTTGCTCATGGACAGCTTCAATCCGGACGACGTCGCGATTCGCAGCGGCCATTACATCGGCGGTGAATATGTAGATGTAGAGGCGGGCGAGCGCCGCATCGAGGTGGCGCGGCCGTCGGACGGCGTGGTGTACGCGTCGGTGCCGCTCGCCGATGCCGGCATGGTGGACCGCGCGGTCGAGAACGCGTGGCAGGCTTTCAAGCACAGTGGCTGGGCGCGCATGGCGCCGCGTGAGCGCGCGAAGATCCTGCGCCGCTTCGCCGAGCTGGTCGAAGCCGATGCGCCGATGCTCGGCCGGTTGGAAGCGCTCGGCTCGACGCGCCCGATTGCGCAGGCAATCGGTTGGGACGTGCCGTTCACCGCCGAGGGCATTCGCTTTTACGCCGAATTCGCCGACAAGCTGGGCGGCGACGTCGCGGCCACGGATCACGATCATCTCGGCATGACGATCGCCGAGCCGTACGGCGTGATCGGCGCGATCGCACCGTGGAATTTCCCGCTGGTCATGGCCTCGTGGAAGATCGCGCCCGCGCTGGCGGCGGGCAATGCGGTGGTGCTGAAGCCTTCGGAGATGACGCCGTTCTCGGTCCTGCGGCTCGCCGAACTGGCGGTGCGGGCGGGCGTGCCCGCGGGCATCTTCAACGTGATTCAGGGCGATGGGCGCGTGACCGGCGACGAACTGGTGCGTCATCCGAAGATCAGCAAGGTCACTTTCACGGGTTCTACGCGCACCGGCGCGTCGATCATGGCCGCGTGTGCGAACAGCGGCACCAAGCCGGTCACGCTCGAACTGGGCGGCAAGAGCCCGCAAATCGTTTTCGCCGACGCGCCGCGTCTGGACGACGTGGCGCGCCGCATCGCCGGCGCGATCACGGGCAACGCGGGGCAAGTGTGCGTGGCGGGCTCGCGTCTGCTCGTCGAGCGAAGTCTCGCCGAGCCGCTTGCCGAGCGTATCGGCAAGATCTTCGCCGAGCTGAAGCCCGGCGCGACGTGGGCCGCCGGCACCACGCTTTCGCCGATCATCTCGGCGCCGCAGGCTGCGCGCATCGAAGGCATCGTGGGACGCACGCTGGAAGCCGGCGCGACGCTGCGCTACGGCGGCGTCAGGGCCGACGGCGGCGCGGACGGCGCGTTCTACAGCCCGACCTTGCTGACGGACGTCACGGCGCACTCCGAAGCGGTACGCGAAGAAGTCTTCGGCCCGGTGCTGACGCTGCAAACCTTCGATACCGAAGAAGAAGCGCTCGCGCTCGCGCAGCATCCCGAGTACGGCCTCGCGGCTGGTGTGCATACCGCCGACCTCGGCCGGGCGCTGCGTTTCGTGCGTGGACTCGAAGCGGGCACGGTGTGGGTCAACCGTTATGGCCGCACCTCGGACTTCATGATTCCCACGGGCGGCTTCAAGCGTTCCGGCATCGGCAAGGACCTGGGCCGCCAGGCCTACGAGGCCAACCTGCGTTTCAAGAGCGTCTTGATCGACCTGCGCGCCTGATCGCGTGTCATCCGCCTGGCATGCCGGCCGCAAACCCATTATGGGCAAGGCTTTCAGGCCGATCACCGCATTCTGTGCTGTCCGCGGCCTCAAAACGCCTGGTTTGTGTCACCAGCCATGCCCTAATCAGGAACATCTATGTTTTTGCGCTGATTAAATCTTTAACAGGAATGAGCTTTTGCCTGTTTTCGCCAATGAGCTCCGACAGCGAGTTCACCATCACGATAGGACTGCACCATGATCGAATTCGAACCGAAATACATCACCTTCGACTGCTACGGCACGCTGACGAAATTCCACATGGCCGACATGACGCGCGAACAGTACGGCCACTTGCTGAACGGCGAAGACCTGGAAAAGCTCATCGCGTTTTACTCGGGCTATCGTCGCGATGAAGTGCTCGGTGCGTGGAAGCCGTACCGCGAGGTGGTGGTCAATGCGCTACGCCGTGCCTGCAAGCGCATGAACGTCGAATTCAACGAAGCGGGCGCCCAGAGCATCTATGACGCAGTCCCGACGTGGGGTCCGCATCCGGACGTGCCGGAAGGCGTCGCTCGTCTGGCGAAGAAGTACAAGCTGGTGATTCTCTCGAACGCTTCGAACAACCAGATCCAGAGCAATGTCGACAAGCTCGGCGCGCCGTTCCATAAGGTCTTCACGGCGGAGCAGGCGCAGTCGTACAAGCCGCGCATGCAAGGCTTCGAATACATGTTCGACCAGCTCAACTGCAATCCGGAAGACGTGCTGCACGTGTCGTCGAGCCTGCGCTACGACCTGATGACCGCGCACGACCTGGGCATCAAGCACAAGGTGTTCGTCAAGCGCGGCCACGAACCGTCGACGCCGTACTACCAGTACTACGAGGTCAACGACATTCCGCATCTGGCTTCGGAACTCGGCCTGTAAGCGCCGTTTTTTCACGCGCCAAAGACTGCCTGCCGCCTCACTCATTGCCCATCTCAAGGACAGACCGGATGAAGCTCGATTCCTACTGGCTCGACACCGCGCCGCCACTGCTGTCGGCGTGCGAGGGTCCGGTCGACGGCCAGACCGATGTGGTGGTGATCGGCGGCGGCTTCACCGGACTGTCGGCGGCGCAAGCGTTGGGTAAGCGCGGCGCCGCGGTGACCGTGCTCGACGCGGGCCGCATCGGCGGCGGCGCGTCCGGGCGCAACGGCGGACAGGTCAATACCGGGGTCGCGCAGGACTTCGTCGCGCTGGTCGCGCAACTCGGTGTGGAGCGCGCGAGCGCGTGCTACCGCGCGTTTTCGGATGCGGTCGACACGGTCGAGCGTCTGATCCGCGAGGAAAACATCGACTGCAATTACATTGCGACCGGCAAGCTGAAGCTGGCCTCCAAGCCGCATCACCTCGCGCATCTGGAGAAGACGGCGGAGGCAATCCGCCGTGAAGTCGATACGGATATCGAACTGATCGACCGCAGCCGCATCCGCAGCGAAATCCAGTCCGACAGTTTTTACGGCGGATTGCTGCAACGGCACGGCGGCCAGATGCATATGGGCAAGTTCACCGTCGGTCTCGCCGAGGCCGCGGTGCGCCGCGGCGCCAAGTTGTATGAGAACGCGGCGGTCACCGCCATCGTGAAAGACGGCGGCGGCTTTCGCATCACCACGGCGCGCGGCGAAGTGCGCGCGAAGCAGGTGCTGATCGCGACCGGCCCGTCGCGGCATGGTCCGTTTGGTTGGTATCGGCGGCGTCTCGCGCCGGTCGGTTCGTTCATCGTCGTGACGGAGCCCGTGTCGCCGGAGTTGCTGGCGCAAGTGTTTCCGAACCGGCGCGCGTATACCACTACGCGTTTGATGCACAACTACTTCCGCGTGACGCCCGATTCGCGTTTGCTGTTCGGCGGCCGCGCGCGCTTCACGGCGTCCGAGCGGCCGTCCGATGCGAAGAGCGGACGCATCCTGCAGGAAGGCCTCGCCGCGATGTTCCCGATGCTCGCGAGCGCGCGCATCGACTATTGCTGGGGCGGTCTGGTGGATATGAGCGCCGACCGTTTGCCGCACGCCGGCCAGCACGACGGCATCTATTTTTCTATGGGCTACAGCGGTCACGGCACGCAAATGTCGACGCACATGGGCCAGGTGATGGCCGACGTGATGGACGGCCATGAAGACCAGAATCCGTGGCGCGAGTCGGAGTGGCCCGCGATTCCCGGCCATACCGGCAAACCCTGGTTCCTGCCGCTCGTGGGCACGTACTACCGCATCAAGGACATTTTTTATTGATCGTTCGTTGTTCGATTGGCAATTAAAACCACGCAGCCAAGTCTGCTCAACCCCCATTGCTCACCCTCGCGGAGAAGTTCGATGAATAAGGAAAACTCGCAACATGGCGCTCTTCATCTCGGCAGCGAGTTGGAGCGGTTGACCGCCAAAGGTGCGTCGCGGCGCGGTGTGCTGCGCGCGATGGCCGCAGCCGGGATGATGTCAGTGACAGGCGCCGGTCTTCTGACCGCGAGCGGCGAGGCACTGGCGCAAGCCAAGCCGAAGCAGGGCGGCAAGATCCGCGTGGCGACGCAGTCCGCCTCCGCGGCCGATACGCTCGATCCCGCGAAGGGCGCGCTCGGCACCGACTACGTTCGTGGCTTCATGTTCTACAACTGCCTGACCGAGCTCGACCCGCATCTGGGCGCGAAGATGTCGCTGGCGACCTCGCTCGATACGAAAGACGCGACCGTGTGGGTCGTCAAGTTGCGCAACGGCGTGCAGTTCCACGACGGCAAAGCGCTCGCCCCGGCCGACGTGGTGTACTCGATCATGCGCCACAAGGATCCGGCGACCGCTTCGAAAGCGAAGACACTGGCCGACCAGATCAAGGAAGTGAAGGCGACCGGCCCGAATGAAGTGACCATCACGCTGGACGGCCCGAACGCCGATCTGCCAGTGATTCTCGCCACCTCGCATTTCCAGATCATCAAGGACGGCACCAAGGATTTCAAAACGGCGGTCGGCACGGGCCCGTTCAAGCTCAAGGAATTCTCGCCGGGCGTGCGCACCGTCGGTGTGAAAAACGAGAAGTACTGGAAGCCGGGCATGCCGCATCTCGACGAGGTCGAACTGATCGGCATCGGCGACGAATCGGCGCGCGTGAACGCGCTGCTTTCCGGCGACGTGCAACTGATCAACGCGGTGAGCCCGCGTTCGACCGCGCAGATCAAGGGCGCCGGCGGCTTCTCCGTGCTGGAGACGAAGACCGGCTTGTACACCGATCTGATCGTGCGCGACGAAGGCGGCCTGACCGGCAACGACGATTTCCGGCGCGGCATGATGTACCTGCAGGACCGCGAGCAGATGCGTCGCGCGATCTTCCAGGGTTACGGCACGATCGGCAACGACCAGCCGATCGATCCGACCAACAAGTACTACCTCGCTGGCTTGCCGCAGCGCGCCTTCGATCCGGACAAGGCGAAGTTCCATTTCCAGAAGGCCAAGGTCGGCAGCGCGCCGATCCAGATCTTCGCGTCGCCGGCTGCGGAAGGCTCGGTTGAAATGGCGATGTTCCTTCAGCAGGTCGCGCCGCAAGCCGGCTTGAATCTGCAGGTCTCGCGCGTGCCGGCCGACGGCTACTGGTCGAACCACTGGATGAAGCATCCGCTGGGTTTCGGCAACATCAACGCGCGGCCGAGCGCCGACGTGATTTTCACGCAGTTCTTCAAGTCGGACGCACCGTGGAACGAAGCGAACTGGAAAAGCCCGAAGTTCGACCAGATGCTGGTGGCCGCGCGCGGCGAGCCGGACGACGCCAAGCGCAAGAAGATCTACGGCGACATGCAGGTGCTGGTGCATGAAACGGGCGGCATCGGCATTCCTCTGTTCCAGAGTTCGCTCGACGCGTATACGAACAAGCTGAAGGGCCTCGGCTCGATTCCGCTTGCCGGGCTGATGGGCTTCATGTTCGCGGAAAACGTCTGGCTCGAAACCTGAGCCGGACCCAGGTCACACCCTGCAACACGCGCGCCGCGGATCGAGCGGCGCGCGGCTTTAACTGCAACTACGTTGCATGGGACCAGAGTAAGCGCAAAAGCGCTAACTCTGGTCGACAGAGGAGACTCACGATGAAAGCACATGCGCAACGTCTCATCGCCGCACGCCTCGGCCTCGCGCTGCTCACGCTGCTGCTGGTGTCGGCGGTCGTGTTCGCCATCACCGGGCTGCTTCCCGGCGACGCGGCCCAGCAGGCGCTCGGCCAGGCGGCGACGCCCGAAGCCGTGGCCGCCTTGCGGCATCAGTTCGGCCTCGACCAGCCCGCGCTGCAACGCTACTTCGTGTGGCTGCTTCACGTGGTGAGCGGCAACTTCGGCACGTCACTATCGAACAATCTCCCCGTCAGTCAACTGATCGCGACGCGCCTGCCGAATTCGCTGGTGCTGGCCGGTCTGACGGCGCTGGTTTCGGTGCCGGTGGCGCTGTTGATCGGTATTTCGTCGGCGATGTTCCGCGGCTCGCTGCTCGATCGCACGCTCAACGTGCTGACCCTCTCCACGGTGGCCGTGCCGGAATTCCTGATCGCGACGATCGCCGTGCTGATCTTTGCCGTCAAGCTGCGCTGGCTGCCGGCGCTGTCGTATCTGTCGGAGGTGCATTCGTTCGGCGCGCTGCTGCGCATCTACGCGATGCCGGTGATGACGCTGTGCTGCGTGCTGGTCGCGCAGATGGCGCGCATGACGCGCGCCGCGGTGCTCGATCAGCTCAATTCGTCGTATGTGGAAATGGCCTTGCTCAAGGGCGCCTCGCCGGTGCGCGTGGTGTGGCGGCATGTGTTGCCGAACACCATCGGCCCGATTGCCAACGCCGTGGCGCTGAGTCTGTCGTATCTGTTCGGCGGCGTAGTGATCGTCGAGTCGATCTTCAACTATCCCGGTCTCGCGAGCCTGATGGTGGACGCGGTGACCAACCGTGACATGCCGCTCGTGCAGGGCTGCGTGATGGTGTTCTGCGCGGCGTATCTCGCGCTCGTGCTGATCGCCGACCTGTGTCAAATCATATCCAACCCGAGGCTGCGTCGATGATGAGCCAACCTACCAATCCCCACCACGTGCCTCACGCCGGCACGGAGCTGTACGACGTGCGCCGTGACGAAGTGGTCGTCGAACCGGCTCCTGTTGAAGCGCCGGCGCTGAAACACGGCGTGCTCAAACGCCTCGTGCACCGCTTCTCCATACTCGGCCTGATCGGTCTGCTGATGGTGGCGTTCTGGCTGCTGGTCGCGTTCATCGGACCGCTGGTCGCGCCATACAAAGGCGGCGCGCTGACCTCGACGGAAATTTTCGGCCGCTACAGCGCGGCCTATCCGCTCGGCACCGACTATCTCGGCCGCGACATGCTCAGCCGGATTCTCTACGGCGCGCGCTACACGGTCGGCCTCGCGCTTGCCGCGGCGGTGCTCGCCAGCGTGATCGGCACGTTCTTCGGGCTGCTCGCGGCGGTGTCGGGCCGCTGGGTCGATGAAATCCTGAGCCGTCTGTTCGACGCGCTCATCTCGATTCCGAGCAAGGTGTTCGCGCTCGTCGTGATCGCCGCGTTCGGTTCGTCGATCCCGATGCTGATGACGGTGGCCGCGGTGGCCTACATTCCCGGCGCGTTCCGCATTTCGCGCTCGCTCGCGGTGAACGTGATGGGCCTCGAATACGTGCAGGTGGCGAGAGCGCGCGGCGAAGGCATTTTCTATATCGCGCGGGTCGAGGTTCTGCCCAACATGATTCATCCGATGCTCGCCGATTTCGGTCTGCGCTTCGTGTTCATCGTGCTGCTGCTGAGCGGGCTGAGCTTCCTCGGTCTCGGCGTGCAGCCGCCGAACGCCGATTGGGGTTCGCTCGTGCGCGAGAACATCGGCGGCCTGTCGGAAGGCGCGCCCGCCGTGCTGATGCCGGCCGTCGCGATCGCGACGCTGACCATCGGCATGAATCTGCTGATCGACAACCTGCGGCGTCGCAGCCGTAGCCACGGAGGTGCGTGATGGCTGATCGCGACATGATCGAAGTGAAGGGCCTGAGAGTCGTCGCGGGGGCCGCGCCGGGGCCGGTGACGGAGATCGTCAAGGGTGTCGATTTTTCGGTGAAGAAGGGCGAAGTGCTCGCACTGATCGGCGAGTCCGGTTCGGGCAAGACCACCATCGCGCTGTCGCTGCTCGGCTATGCGCGTGCGGGCTGCGCGATCAGCGGCGGATCGGTGCGCATCGGCGAGCTCGAGGTGTTGTCGCTCGATGCGAAGGGCCGCCGCGCGTTGCGCGCGCGTACCGTGGCGTACGTCGCGCAGAGCGCGTCGGCCGGCTTCAATCCGGCGCGTACGATCATGGATCAGGTCACCGAACCGGCGCTGCTGCATCACCTCATGACGAAAGAGGCGGCGCGCGCCAAGGCGATCGGGCTGTTCCGCGCGCTCGCGCTGCCCGCGCCGGAAACGATCGGCGAGCGCTATCCGCATCAGGTGTCCGGCGGCCAGTTGCAGCGTTTGATGGCGGCGATGGCCTTGATCACCGATCCGGCCGTCGTCGTGTTCGACGAGCCGACCACCGCGCTCGACGTCACCACGCAGATCGAAGTGCTCGCGGCCTTCAAGAAGGTGATTCGCGAACTCGGCACTACGGCCGTGTACGTGTCGCACGATCTGGCGGTGGTTGCGCAGATGGCGGACCGCATCGTCGTGTTGAACGGCGGCGCGGTGAAGGAGAACGGCGCGGTCGCGCAAGTGCTCGACGCGCCGGTGGATGCGTACACGCGTCAGTTGCTGGCGGCCACGCGTCGTCCTGAAGCCGTGCTGACGTTGCCGCCGAACCTGGGCAAACATGTGCCGCCGCTGCTGGAGATTCGCGGACTGTCCGCGGGTTATGGCCGCATCGACCGCCACGGCGCGCCCGCCGTGCGTGTGCTGGACGACGTCAGTCTGTCGATTCCGCGCGGCAGCACGCTCGGCGTGATCGGCGAATCCGGCTCCGGCAAGACGACACTCGCGCGCGTGGTGGCGGGTCTCGTCGACCGGGCGCGCGGCGAGGTGCTGTTCAACGGCGAACCGCTGCCGGCGCAAATCTCGCGCCGCACGCCGGAGCAGTATCGGCAGATTCAGATCGTGTTTCAGAACGCCGACACGGCGCTCAACCCGAGCCATTCGATCGCCGATATCCTCGGCCGGCCGCTCGCGTTCTATCACCATTTGCGCGGCTCGGCAGCGAAGAAGCGCATGCTGGAACTGCTCGATCTGGTGAAGCTGCCGGCCGGCATCGCCACACGCACGCCGGCCGGACTGTCGGGCGGCCAGAAGCAGCGCGTGAATCTGGCGCGTGCGCTCGCCGCGGATCCCGCCTTGATTCTGTGCGACGAAGTGACCTCCGCGCTCGACACGGTGGTCGGCGCGGCGATCCTCGATCTGCTCGCCGAATTGCGGCGCGAACTCGGCGTGTCGTACATGTTCATCAGCCACGATATTTCGACGGTGCGCGCGATCTGCGACGAAGTGATCGTGCTGTATGCGGGGCATCGTGTGGAAGCGGGCCAGCGCGAGGTGCTCGCGGCGCCGCCGTATCACCCGTACACGGGCTTGCTGGTGGATTCGGTGCCGGCATTGAAACCCGGCTGGCTCGACGCGCGCCGTGACATCGTCGCGACGGCCTTGCCGGCGATGGGCGAGAGCGCCGACGTTGCCGAGTTGTGCTCGTTCCGCGCGCGTTGTCCGGTGCGTATCGACGGCAAGTGCAACATGACGCCGCCCTCGTTGAAGAAGCTGCCTTCCGGCGCGGAGATTCTGTGCCACCATCCGGTCGCCGAACTGAACCGTTTGCAGACCGTGGAGGCGACCCCGGCATGAGCGGACGATTCGTGCGCCTTGCGGAAACGGGCCGCAAGACCTTTCCGATCACCGTGGACGGCATCGTGCGCGAGGCCGCCGAAGGGGACACGCTGATGGTCGCGTTGCTCACCGGCACGGCCACCTTACGCGATTCCGAATTCGGCGACGGCCGGCGCGCCGGTTTCTGTCTGATGGGCGCCTGCCAGGACTGCTGGGTGTGGACCGCGCAAGGCGAGCGCGTGCGCGCGTGCAGCACGCCGGCCGTGCCGGGCATGTCGATCGTTACGAAGCTGGCGGAAGCCGGGGAGGGCGTATGGCCCCGCGCGTAGTCATCATCGGGGCCGGGCCGGCGGGCGTGCGCGCGGCGCAGGCGCTGGTCGAAGCGGGGCTGCGGCCTGTCGTGGTCGACGAAGGGCGGCGTGACGGCGGGCAGATTTATCGACGTCAGCCGGAAGGGTTTTCGCGCAGCTACGAGACGCTTTATGGCACCGAGGCCGAGCGTGCCGCGGCGCTGCATCAGAGCTTCGATGCGTTGAAGAGCCGCATCGACTATCTGCCGGAAACGCTGGTCTGGAACATCTCGCCGAATACCGTGCATCTGGTGAGCGGCACGCGCTATCACACGCTCGCGTTCGACGCGCTGATCGTCTGCAGCGGCGCGACGGACCGGCTGATGCCGGTCAAGGGCTGGCACCACGCGGGCACTTATAGCCTGGGCGGCGCGCAGGTCGCGCTGAAATCGCAAGGCTGCGCGATCGGCTCGCGCATCGTCATGATGGGCAGCGGTCCGCTGCTGTATCTCGTGGCCGCGCAGTACGTGAAGGCGGGCGCGCAGGTTGCCGCGGTGCTCGACACCTCGACGTTCATGCAGCGCGTGGCCGCGCTGCCGCGCCTGCTGGCGATTCCCGCCGCGCTCAGAAAAGGCATTGCGTTGACGCGTGTGCTGGCCGACGCGCGCGTGCCGGTTCATCGCGGCGTAGAGCCGCTCGAAATCAAAGGCTCGCCGCAAGACGGCGTGAACGCGGTTGAAGTCGCGCTACCCGGCGGCCAGCGCCTCGAACTCAAGTGCGATGCCGTCGCGCTCGGTTATCACTTGCGGCCCGAGACGCAACTCGCCGATCTCGCGGGTTGCCGTTTCCTGTTCGACGAAAACGCTCAGCAGTGGCTGCCGCAAATCGACGCCGACGGGCGCAGCAGCATCAAGGGCGTCTATCTGGCGGGCGACGGCGCACGCGTGCGCGGCGCCGACGCGGCGGAGCGCTCCGGCCGTCTCGCGGCGCTGGCCGCCTTGCAGGATCACGGCCTGCCGGTCAACGGCGTGGAGCGCTTGCGCGCCGAACTCGCGCGCTTCTCACGATTTGCCGCAGGCTTGCGTGAAGCCTTCCCGTGGCCGGCGAAATTCGCCGCGTCGCTGCCGGACGAAACGATAGTTTGCCGATGCGAAGCGATCACGGCCGGGGAATTGCGCCGCGTGGTGCAGGCGACCGGCGCTAAAGAGGCCAATCGCGCGAAGGCGTTTTCGCGCGTCGGCATGGGCCGTTGCCAGGGACGCTATTGCGGCCACGCGGGCGCGGAGATCATCGCGGCGGCCGCATGTGTGCCGCTGTCTTCAGTGGGACGGCTGCGCGGCCAGGCGCCGGTCAAACCGCTGCCCGTGGCGCTGACCGAAGAGGTGAGCGACGAGGTGAGCAAATGAGCGCGACGACCCGCAACGAAGCCGATGTGATCGTGATCGGCGGCGGCATCATGGGAACGACGACGGCGTTCTTCCTGCGCCGGCGCAACCGCTCGGTGATTCTGCTCGAACGCGGACTCACCGGCCAGCAGGCGAGCGGCGTGAACTTCGGCGGCATCCGCCGTCAGGGCCGCGCGCTGCCGCAGCTGGCGATGGCCAACCGCGCGCTGCGCACGTGGCAACGCTCGGCGGAACTGCTCGGCGAGGACATCGAGTTTCTGCCATCGGGCCACACGCGCGTGTGCTACCACCAGAAGGACGTCGAGAATTTCGATCAGTACGCCATCGACGCGCACGCCTACGGTCTCGAACTCGAAGTGCTGCACGGCGAAGCGCTGTTCAGGCGTTTTCCGTTTCTCGGCCGCGAGGTGCTGGCGGCTTCGATCTCGCCGCTCGACGGCCACGCCAATCCGCGCCTCGCCGCGCCCGCGTTCGGCCGTGCGGCGGCGCGGCTCGGCGCGCAGGTGATCGAAGACGCGGAGATCGTGCGCGTCGAAAAAGACGGCAGCCGGTTTCGCGTGGAAAGCGCGCGCGGCGACGTGTACTGGGCGGCACAACTCGTGATCTGCGCGGGCGCGTGGGCGAGCCGGCTGACCGAACAGTTCGGCGAACACGTGCCGCTGACCGCGCGCGGGCCGCAAATGTGCGTGACCGAACCGGTGCCCTACGTGTTCAAGTCGTCGATGGGCGTGTTCACGTCGATCAAGGAAGAGAGCATTTACTTTCGCCAGATTCCGCGCGGCAACATCATCGTCGGCGGCGGTCCGGCCGGTCCCGCCGACGCCGTGACGAGCCGCGCCTCGGTGCTGCCGGTCAACACCGTGCGGCAAATGGCGCAGATGCGCCGGCTCGTGCCCGCGTTGGCGCCGCTGCATGTGATTCGCGTGTGGAGCGGCGTGGAAAGCTATTTGCCCGACAGCGAGCCGGTGATCGGTCCGAGCGGCCAGGTCGACGGTTTGTTCTACGCGTTCGGCTTCAGCGGGTCGGGTTTTCAGATCGGGCCGGGCGTCGGCGAGACGCTGGCGGAGCTCGTCGATACGGGCAGTACGGCGATTCCTCTCGACGCGTTTTCCATCCGGCGTTTCACGACACAACCGGCGGCCCGCTCGAGCATCGTGACGTCATGAAACAGTCCATCAGCCTCAATGCCGCCCGCGCCTTCATCGAAGCCCATTTCGACGAACCGGTGACGCTCGCCCAACTCGCCGCGCTGTCCGCGCTCAGCGTGTCGCGCTTCGCCACGGTGTTCCGGCAGCAATACGGATCGTCGCCGTATCGTTATCTGTGCGGCCTGCGGATTCAGCGCGCGCAGACGCTGTTGCTCGAAGGCGTGCCGGGATCGGTCGTCGCGACGGAGGTGGGCTTCTTCGATCAAAGCCATTTCGGCCGCCATTTCAAGCGATGCTGCGGCATGACGCCCAGCATGTTCATCGCGCGCGCCGCAGCCAATGCGGCGCGGCATGGCTGCGCGAGTGGTTCGATCGGCTTGAGTGGCGCGCCTACGGCGTCGCGTTCAGCTTCCGCCATAACGTCGTCTTGCTGATGCCGAGCGCCTCGCAGACTGCGTCGCGATCGCCGTCGTGCGCGGCAAGCGCGGTGCGAATTTCGTCGGCTTCCACGTGACGGCTGCGTTCGCGCAGGGTTAAGGCTGACTTCTTCGCACGCGCGTGCGGCTCGACGATTTCAGGCGCGACCGTGCGCAACATGTCGCGTGTGAGAACGGGTTCGGTGGCGTCTTCGGGCAGTGCGTCTACGTCCACGTCGGCGAGTTCGACCGCGATCCGTTCGATCACGTTCTGCAATTCGCGCACGTTGCCAGGCCACGCGTAACGCTTGAATGGCTCGTCGAGCGCGGCGAGCAGGCGTTCGGCGGCGGCCGCGTCCGGCAGGCGCTCCGCGAGCCTCGGTTCGCGCGCCGCGGCTTGCAATAGCAGTTCGACGGCGAGCGGCAGCAGGTCGGTCGGCCGCTCGCGCAGCGGCGGCAGCGCGATGCTCAGAATGTTGAGCCGATAGTAGAGGTCGGCGCGAAAGCTGCCCGCTTCGATGCCCTCGGTCAACGCGCGATGCGTCGCCGCCACCACGCGGATATCGACCCGCGTCGGCTCCGTCGAACCGAGCCGCACGACTTCGCGCTCTTGCAACACGCGCAGGAGCCGGCTTTGCAACGACAACGGCATCTCGCCGATTTCATCGAGAAACAGCGTGCCGCGGTGCGCCACTTCGATCAGCCCCGCCTTGCCGCCCTTGCGCGCGCCGGTGAACGCGCCTTCTTCGTAGCCGAACAGTTCGCTCTCCAGCAGCGCCTCGGGAAACGCGCCGCAATTGATCGCGACGAACGCGAAGTCGCGCCGCGCGCTCAACTGATGCATGCTCTGCGCGACCATCTCTTTACCCGTGCCGCTTTCGCCGAGAATCAGCACGGTGGCGTCCGATCGGGCATAACGTCGCACGAGCGCGCGCACCCGTTCGATCGATTCGGACGCGCCGACGATATCGTCGAGCCGGTAACGCGCGCTGAACTGCTGCACGCGCTGGCGTGAACGCAGCGTCCGGTCGAGCCGTTCGACCGCCCGCGATTCCTGAAACGTCAGCACCGTGCCCGCCGCCGCGCTGCTGCTGGCAAGCGGCCCGCGATGCACGACATAGCTCACGCCACGTACCGTGCATAACGTGTCGCCGTCCGCGTCCGGCAGGCTGCCGGCGAGATCGGGCGCGAGTTCGAGCAGCACGCGGCCCACGGCATTCGCCGCGTCGAGGCCGAGCACGCCGGCGAGGCGCTGGTTCATCGCTTCGACGCGGCCTTGCGCGTCGAGCGCGACGACGCCGTCGCGCAGATGCTGCAGCAGATTGTCGAGCCGTTGACGCCGGATCGTTTCGCGGCGCGTGGCCTGGGCGACTTCGAGCGCGGTGTCGAAGGCCGCGCGCACCGACGCGCGCGAATACAAAAATACCGCCCCCATGCCGGCATTCGCGGCGAGATCGGTCACGAGTCCTGGGCCGACCACCACGTCGATGCCGCGATCGCGCAGATCGAGCACGACGCTCTCCGCGTCCTGCGCCGATTGATAGGAAGCGAACGTGACGTCGAGTGCGTAGGAGGTCGCGAAACGCCGCACTTCGTCAGGCGTATTGCCGTGTGTGACGAGCGCGACCTTCGCGCCGTCGCGGCGCGCTCGCGCGAGCGCATGCATCACGTCGAAGCCGGTCGGGCCGATCAGCACGACCGGCACCGATACGCGCGTCTTCAGATACGCGCCGTTCGAGCCGCCGGCAATCACCACATCCGGACGGCCCGCGCCTGCGGCGTCGACTTCGCGCACGGCGTCTTCGAAGCCGTGCGCGACGATACGCAGGTCCGCGCGTTCGACATATTCGCCGGCGATGTCGAAAAACAGATCGCGCAGGCGGCTGATACTGACCGCCCAGATGCGGGGGCGCTGGGCCGGTTCGAAAAGAGGTGTGCTCAAGGCTGGGCGGCTCGCGGCGGGGTGAGAACGTCCGCCTATTATGCGCGCATCCATTTCCAATTTGAAATTCGCATTTCAGTTATGAAACGAAATGCAAACCATCGTGGACGTCCGTCTTTTGTGAAATCAGGCACTTAGCGTGCGTCGGAGCGGCTGGCCCATTCTTTGCTCTTAAGGCTGCGGTCAAAGCATCCCCCCATGCATCAGGAGACGAACCCATGAGCGAAGCAGACAACAGCACGCCGAACGCAGGCGCATTCAAACCGAAGAAATCCGTCGCCCTGTCGGGCGTGACGGCCGGCAACACGGCCCTTTGCACGGTCGGCAAGACCGGCAACGACCTGCACTATCGCGGCTACGACATTCTCGATATCGCCAGCGCCTGTGAATTCGAAGAGATCGCGTACCTGCTCGTGCACGAAAAGCTGCCGACCCAGGCCGAACTGACCGCCTACAAGACGAAACTGAAAGCGCTGCGCGGCCTGCCCGCCAACGTCAAGGCCGCGCTCGAATGGATTCCGGCCGCCGCCCATCCGATGGACGTGATGCGCACCGGCGT
>NZ_JBNNWQ010000011.1:0-295225 GCF_050281145.1 Paraburkholderia sp. NPDC080076
TACAAGAACTACGACCCGCGTGCGAAGCTGATGCGCGAAACCTGCCACGAAGTGCTGGAAGAGCTGGGCCTGCACGACGACCCGCTGTTCAAGCTGGCCATGGCACTGGAAAAGATCGCACTGGAAGACGAATACTTCGTGTCGCGCAAACTGTACCCGAACGTCGACTTCTACTCGGGCATCGTGCAGCGCGCGCTGGGCATCCCGACCTCGATGTTCACGTGTATCTTCGCGATGGCACGTACGGTCGGCTGGATTGCGCAGTGGAACGAAATGATCGCCGATCCGGAACAGAAGATTGGCCGTCCGCGTCAGCTGTTCATCGGCGACACGCAACGTGAAGCCAAGCCGATCGCGCAACGTTGATCAGGTTTGAGTCCGCTTAATTCGTAGTGGCTGCGTGCGCTGCGAGTTAGGACGGAGTCTGCTGATAAAGGCGCCCCGACGGGTTTTCCGTCGGGGCGTTTTGTTTTCAGCTTCTTGTCCGGCGCACTGAGCATGCATTTGCGCGGCACTGCAGCAGGCGGGGGACGGGTGCGCTCTTGCCGGGTAACGCCAATACAGGTATCGACACTACCACCCAACTCCCTGTTTTTTATCGGTTTTCTCCCTGATTGAGCGGCCCAGGCGGGGCGCCGCGTGGCATAATCGACCGACACGGTCAGCCCGCAGTCAATACTACCCCGCATACCATGGCACAGACTCTCTACGACAAATTGTGGAACACACACGTGGTCCACACGGAAGAAGACGGTACGACGATTCTCTACATCGACCGTCACCTGCTGCACGAAGTCACCAGCCCTCAGGCGTTCGAAGGTCTGAAGCTGGCTGAGCGTCCGGTGTGGCGCATCAGCGCGAACCTGGCGGTCTCGGACCACAACGTCCCGACCACGGACCGCAGCCACGGCATCGCCGATCCGGTTTCCAAGCTGCAAGTCGACACGCTCGATTCGAACTGCGACGCTTACGGCATCACGCAGTTCAAGATGAACGATCTGCGTCAGGGCATCGTGCACATCATCGGGCCGGAGCAGGGCGCTACGCTGCCCGGCATGACGATCGTCTGCGGCGACTCGCACACGTCCACGCACGGCGCGTTCGGCGCGCTGGCGCATGGCATCGGCACGTCGGAAGTCGAACACGTGCTGGCCACGCAAACGCTCTTGCAGAAGAAGAGCAAGAACATGCTGGTCCGAGTCGAAGGGCAACTGCCGCGCGGTTGCACCGCGAAAGACATCGTGCTCGCCATCATCGGCAAGATCGGCACGGCAGGCGGCACCGGCTACGCGATCGAATTCGGCGGTTCGACGATTCGCGCGCTCTCCATGGAAGGCCGCATGACGGTTTGCAACATGGCGATCGAAGCAGGCGCGCGGGCCGGCATGGTCGCGGTCGACGACACTACGGTCGAATACCTGAAGGGCCGCCCGTTCTCGCCGGAAGGCGTGGAGTGGGATCACGCGGTCGAATACTGGAAGCAATTCAAGTCGGACGAAGGCGCGCAGTTCGATCGCGTGGTCGAACTGAACGCAGCGGAGATCGTGCCGCAAGTCACGTGGGGCACGTCGCCGGAAATGGTCACGGCCGTGGACGGCCGCGTGCCGGATCCCGACCGCGAGAAAGACCCGGTCAAGCGCGACGCCATGGAGCGCGCGCTGAAATACATGGCGCTCGAACCGAACGCGCCGATCGAGTCGATCAAGCCGGATAAAATCTTCATCGGGTCGTGCACCAACGCGCGCATTGAAGACATTCGCGCCGCGGCTTACGTCGTGAAGAAGCTGGGCCGCCGCGTGGCGCCGAACATCCGTCTGGCCATGGTAGTGCCGGGTTCGGGTCTCGTGAAGGCACAGGCGGAACGTGAAGGCCTCGACAAGGTCTTTACCGATGCCGGTTTCGAATGGCGTGAACCGGGTTGCTCGATGTGTCTCGCCATGAACGCCGACCGGCTGGATCCGGGCGAACGTTGCGCGTCCACGTCGAATCGTAACTTCGAAGGTCGTCAGGGCGCCGGTGGCCGTACCCACCTCGTGAGCCCCGCGATGGCTGCGGCTGCGGCCATCGAAGGGCATTTCGTCGATATTCGCAAGCTTGGATAAACACGCATGATGAACATGAATCGCACCACTCTATTGCGCCGCTTCGCGCTCGGTACCCTGGCTGGGCTGTTGCTGGGTCTGGCCGGTTGCAACACGGTGCACGGATTCGGCGAGGACATGTCGCACCTCGGCAATTCGATCAGCAACCACGCTGATAAATAAGCGGTTTTTGATTTTTGCCGGCCATGCGCCGAGCGGCTTTCCGGCCGCCGCGCGCATCGCCCGGTCTTGAAACAGGCGCAAGCGTCATGGATAAATTCATCGTACACACCGGCGTCGTGGCGCCGCTCGATCGCGAGAACGTCGACACGGACGCGATCATTCCGAAGCAATTCCTGAAGTCGATCAAGCGCACGGGTTTCGGTCCGAACGCGTTCGACGAATGGCGCTACCTCGACCACGGCGAGCCGGGTCAGGACAATTCCAAGCGTCCGCTGAATCCGGATTTCGTGTTGAACCAGCCGCGTTATCAGGGCGCTTCGGTGCTGCTGGCGCGCAAGAATTTCGGTTGTGGCAGCTCGCGCGAGCACGCGCCTTGGGCGTTGGAGCAATACGGCTTTCGCGCGCTGATCGCGCCGAGTTTCGCCGACATTTTCTATAACAACTGCTTCAAGAACGGCGTGTTGCCGATCGTGCTGACCGAACAGCAAGTGGATCACCTGTTCAACGAGACGTATGCGTTCAACGGTTTCAAGCTGACGGTCGATCTCGAGGCGCAAGTCGTGCGCACGTCGGACGGCGGCACCGAATATCCGTTCGAAGTCGCGGCGTTCCGCAAGTACTGCCTGCTGAACGGCTTCGACGACATCGGCCTCACGCTGCGTCACGCGGACAAGATTCGCCAGTTCGAAGCGGAGCGCATTACGAAGCAGCCTTGGCTGAATCACCGCATCGTCGGTTAAGGGCGTCGGGCCTCTGAGGCCCGCTCGTTGATTCAAGCTCGCAAGAAAACGCCGGGGCGCCCCAAGTTTTCTTGCCCCCCGCGGGGGGCCTGACGCGAAGCGACAGATCTGGGGGCACTTTCACTCTCGAAGCAAACATCAAGGAATTCGCATGAAGATCGCAGTCTTGCCGGGCGACGGCATCGGTCCCGAAATCGTCAAGGAAGCTGTCAAGGTCCTGAACGTGCTCGGCGAAAAGTTCGAACTCGAAGAAGCGCCGGTTGGCGGCGCGGGCTACGAAGCGAAGGGCCACCCGCTGCCCGACTCGACGCTGGCGCTGGCGAAAGAAGCCGACGCGATCCTGTTCGGCGCCGTCGGCGACTGGAAATATGACTCGCTCGAACGCGCGCTTCGCCCGGAGCAGGCCATTCTGGGTCTGCGCAAGCATCTGCAACTGTTCGCGAACTTCCGTCCGGCGATCTGCTATCCGCAACTCACCGGCGCGTCGTCGTTGAAGGAAGAGATCGTCTCGGGCCTCGACATCCTGATCGTGCGTGAACTGAACGGCGACATCTATTTCGGCGCGCCGCGCGGCGTGCGTTCGTCGCCGGACGGGCTGTTCGAAGGCGCGAAGGAAGGCTTCGACACGATGCGTTACTCGGAGCCCGAAGTGCGCCGCATTGCGCACGTCGCGTTTCAGGCGGCGCAAAAGCGTCAGAAGAAGCTGACGAGCGTGGACAAGGCCAATGTGCTCGAAACCTCGCAGTTCTGGCGCGACGTGATGATCGACGTGTCGAAGGAATATGCGGACGTCGAGTTGTCGCACATGTATGTCGATAACGCCGCGATGCAACTGGTCAAGGCGCCGAAGGCGTTCGACGTGGTCGTCACCGGCAACATGTTCGGCGATATTCTCTCCGACGAAGCGGCCATGCTGACGGGTTCGATCGGCATGCTGCCGTCCGCCTCGCTCGACAAGAACAACAAGGGCTTGTACGAGCCGTCGCACGGTTCGGCACCGGACATCGCCGGCAAGGGCGTCGCGAATCCGCTCGCCACGATTCTGTCGGCGGCCATGATGCTGCGCTATTCGCTGAACAAGGCGGAGCAGGCGGATCGTATCGAAAACGCCGTGAGAAAGGTGCTCGAACAAGGCTATCGCACCGGCGATATTCTGACGCCGGGTTGCAAGCAGGTCGGCACCGTCGCGATGGGCGACGCGGTCGTTGCCGCGCTCTAAAGCAGGCAAATAAGCGGGCAAGTAAAGTGGTAGTCAGGTCGATAAACGGCCTTTAAAACGCGAATTGGCCTCGAAAGAGGCCGATTCGCGCGCAATACGGACGGCAGCGGCGGACATTGACGTCGCCGGATTCCGGTTTTCGTGTATATTGTAGCGATGGCGCACACAGCTCAAATCTCCTCGATTTCGACACTGCACGGCAAAACGGCCCGTGCGGTTGAGCTCGCCATTACCGCCAAAGCTTCCATTAAAACGATTACCCCGAAAACGATCACGAAGCGCTGATCGTCCGTCGTGCCCGCTCATCTTCCCCGCGCGGTCACTGCGGGCAAAGATGCGGGGAAGTTTCCATTCGAAGGGTATGAAGTCATGAACGTAGGTCTCGTAGGTTGGCGCGGCATGGTCGGCAGCGTCCTGATGCAACGCATGCAGCAGGAAGGCGATTTCGATCTTATCGAACCGGTGTTTTTCAGCACCAGCAACGCGGGCGGCAACGCGCCGTCGTTCGCCAAAAACGAGACCAAGCTCAAAGATGCGACAAGCATCGACGACCTGAAGAAGTGCGAAGCGATCATCTCGTGCCAGGGCGGCGACTACACGAACGAAGTGTTCCCGAAGCTGCGCGCCGCGGGCTGGAACGGCTACTGGATCGACGCGGCGTCGTCGCTGCGCATGAAGGACGACGCGGTCATCATTCTCGATCCGGTCAACCTCGACGTGATCAAGAACGCGCTGGTCAAGGGCCAGAAGAACTTCATCGGCGGCAATTGCACCGTTAGCCTGATGCTGATGGCGCTCGGCGGCCTGTTCCGCGAAAACCTCGTCGACTGGATGACGGCTATGACGTATCAGGCCGCTTCGGGCGCGGGCGCGCAAAACATGCGCGAACTGCTGCAGCAAATGGGCACGCTGTACGGTGCGGCGAAGGAAGACCTGGCGGATCCGTCGTCGGCGATTCTCGACATCGACCGCCGCGTGCTGAGCGCGATGAACAGCGACCGTATGCCGACCGACAACTTCGGCGTGCCGCTCGCCGGCTCGCTGATTCCGTGGATCGACAAGGATCTCGGCAACGGCATGTCGAAGGAAGAGTGGAAGGGCGGCGCGGAAACCAACAAGATTCTCGGCAAGCCCGCCATGGGCACGCCGGGTTCGATTCCGGTCGACGGCCTGTGCGTGCGCATCGGCGCAATGCGCTGCCACTCGCAGGCACTGACCATCAAGCTGAACAAGGACGTGCCGCTCGACGAAGTGAACAGCATCCTCGCGTCGGGCAACGACTGGGTCAAGGTCGTGCCGAACGAGCGTGAAGCGTCAATGCGCGATCTGTCCCCCGCGGTGGTGACGGGTACGCTGACGGTGCCGGTCGGCCGCGTGCGCAAACTGGCGATGGGCGGCGAATACCTGTCGGCTTTCACGGTCGGCGATCAGTTGTTGTGGGGCGCGGCGGAACCGCTGCGTCGCATGCTTCGCATTGTGCTCGACAAGTAAAGTAAACTACGCGCTCACGACGCGTAGAAAACTCAAGAAGCGTCGCGCTTGCGCGGCGCTTTTTCATTGTGTGCTCCGATTATCTTGTCTCTTTCCAACCGCAAAAAAGGGCTGCGCGCTGACGCGCCAGGAGTCCCGATGAACCTTCGACTCTCATCCCTTCGGGCTATGTTCATTCATCGAGGTGCGGGCCGATTGGCCGCTGCCGCGGCTGCGGCTCTTGCGCTGGCGGGTGCCGGCATGGGCGGCGCGCTCGCCGCGCCAGGCGATGCCGCGAGCGCGCCGGACGCCGCCTCCGTCTCGTACGCGAACGGCGGTCAAGTGACGGTACGGCCCGGGCAGTCGCTGAACGACGTGGCGATTGCCGTCACGCAGTCGCACGACAAAGCGACGCTCGCGCGCGCCTCGCGCGCGCTCTTCGATGCGAACCCGAATGCCTTCATGAGCCACGACCCGAGCCGGTTGCGGCTGGGCGCGGTGCTGACGGTGCCCGTGTTGGATGCGTCGGGTGCGCTGGCTGCGTCGGCGGCGGCTGTTGCGACGGCGGCTTCCGCGGCTGCGCCTGCCTCCGCGTCGAATGCAGCGCCGGCGACCGACGCGGCGAGTGCTGCAGCGCAGGTCAACGCGGCGGCGGCAAGCGCAGCAAGCGCTGCGGCTCGCGCGGCGACGCCTGCCGCGCCTGCTGTTTCGGCGATGGCCAGTGCGGCCACTGAGGCAAGCTCGGTGGCGCCTGCCGGCACGGCTTCATCGGCGCCGGTCGCGGGATCGCAGGCGGCGGCACTGCCGGCCAGTGGCACCCATGAGTGGACCGGTTCGATCCAGCCCTCGGCTAGCGAGGCTGCTGAAGGCGCATCCACGGCTGGTGCAGGAACGAATCCGGCGACGACCGCCGCGCAGCCGGCGTCGCAACCGCGCGCGCAGGTGTCGAGCTTGCAGCAATTGCTCGCGCTGAAGAATCGCGTGCTGATGGAGTTGCAGAAGCATGGCATCGGCGGGACCCCGCCTGCTACGGGCACCGCGTCGAACAATGTCGCGCAGCCGGCGGCTGGCGTGTCCTCAGTGGCGGCTGTGCCGAGTCATGGCGCTACGCCGGTGGCATCGACGTCGAATGATGCCGGCATGTCGCAGACGGAGTTGAGCGTGGCGGCGGCGGTCGGCGCGGCGCTGGTCGCACTGCTGGCGGCGTTGCGTATGGGCCGGCGTAAGCGCGAACGTGCGGCGGCGGAAGCTGCGTCGGCGGATGGCGATGCGGCGGTGTCCGCGCGCGCAACGGGTCCGCAGGACATCGTTTCGACGCGCGAGCAGGTTCCGGTGCGCGAAGCGTCGGACGCAGGCGATGATGCGGCCGTGGGAAATGCGGCGGCGCTGGCGGCTGCGGAACGTGAAGCTGCCGAAGGTGACGCGGCGGCGCGTGAAATGGCGGAGCGTGTGGCGGCGGAGCGCGACGCGGAGATTCGTCAGGCGGCTGCGCGGGAGGCGGCGGAGAAAGCGGCGGCGGAACGTGTGGCTGGAGAACGGGCTGCGGCAGAGCGTGCGGCGGCGGAGCAAGCAGAGGCCGAGCGCGCAGCGGCGGAGCGCACGGCGGCGGAGCAAGCAGCGGCAGAGCGCGCGGCGGCGGAACGTGCGGCGGCGGAACGTGCGGCAGCGGAGCAAGCAGAGGCAGAGCGCGCAGCGGCGGAACGCATGGCAGCGGAGCGAGCAGAGGCCGAGCGCGCAGCGGCGGAACGCACGGCAGCGGAGCAAGCAGCGGCAGAGCGCGCAGCAACGGAACGGGCAATCGCAGAACGTGCAGCGGAACAACATCCCGCAGGCCACACAACCTTCCCCTCACCCGACCACATCTCGCAAGAGCGCGACGCAACACACGCGTCCGTCGAACCCGCGCAATTGGATTCGAACACCGCTCCATCCGCTCAGAGTGGCTTCACTCCCGAACCTCTCCCGGCTCCGCACCACGACGACTTCGATAGCGCGACCACGGCCGCAAGCCTTGCCGCCGCTGCGGAACTCGGCGCCGAGGCGTTGCCGCTGGCGCCGCTCGAACCCGTCGACGAAGCCTTCCTGCACGAGGAACCTGCCCATCGTCTGCAATGGGACAACGTGCCGGCTGTGCCGCAGGAACCTTCCGTCGAACCGCACACGACTTCGGCGTTCGGCCAGCCGTACAGCGACGCACCGGTGCCGGCCGCGCCGCTGGCGGGTGAGACGCAGCAAGCGCACACCGAACCGCCGTATGAACCGGCCCAAACGGCCCAATCGGCCCAAACGGCACCATCCAATGCCGCACCGAACCTCGAACCTGAAGAGCCGCTAGCGCAGCCCCAGTCCGCGCCCGCAGCCGTGCCGGCCGAATTCCCGCGCGACGCCGTCGATGCGTTCGGTAGCCTCGACATGCCGTTGCCCCCGCGCGTCGAGTCGTCCGCTGACGCCCTGCAAGTGCCCGCCTCACTGTCGACCCAGCCGGTGGCATCGCCGGAATTCACGGCGAAACATGCCGCGCCGTTGCCCCACCCGGACGACGACGCGCCGCATATCGCCGACGAAATCACCGCCGGCACCGCAGGCCACGCGGCCGTCGCGGGCCTGGGTGCGGGTTTAGGTACGGGCTTCGGCGCATCCGGCTTCGGCGCGTTGAAGCTCGATTTCGACCTCGAGTTGCCGCCGAGCCCGGCCCAGCCGTTGCCGGCGTTCACGCAGAACGATCTCGGCCGCATCGCTCGCAACAAGCTCGAACTGGCGGCCGAGTACATCGAACTCGGCGATCTGTCCGGCGCGCGCGCGCTCATCAACGAAGTGATCGAGACGAACGATCCGGGTACGCGCACCGAGGCCCGCGCGTTGCTCTCGACGCTCGCCCCGTTGTCGTGAAGCGTATTGCTCTAGGCGTCCAGTACGACGGTTCGGCATTCTGCGGTTGGCAGTCGCAACCGCACCGCAACACCGTTCAGGACGAGCTCGAACGGGCGCTGCGCGAGTTCGCGCAGACGCCGGTGCAAACCGTCGTCGCGGGCCGCACGGATACAGGGGTGCATGGTCTCGGTCAGGTCGTGCACTTCGACACAGAACTCGATCGCGCCGACGTGTCCTGGGTCCGCGGCACCAATTCGTTCCTGCCGAAGACCATCTCGATCCAGTGGGCCAAGCCGATGCCCGACGAGTTCCACGCGCGTTTCTCGGCGTTCGAGCGGACCTATTACTATGTGCTGTACGTTCATCCGGTGCGCTCGCCGATGCTGGCGACGCGGGCCGGTTGGGTGCATACGGCGCTAGACGTCGGCGCGATGCGGGCGGCCGCGGCTCATCTGATCGGCGAGCACGATTTTTCGGCGTTCCGTTCGTCGCAATGTCAGGCGAAAACGCCGGTCAAGCATCTGTATCAGATCGACGTACGGGAGCAGGGCGACTTCGTCCATTTCCGTTTTCGGGCGAACGCCTTCCTGCATCATATGGTGCGCAACCTGATGGGCTGTCTCGTCTACATCGGCCGTGGCCGTCGCCCGGTCGAATGGATGGCCGAGGTGCTCGCGAGCCGCGATCGCGATTTCGCCGCGCCGACCTTCATGCCAGACGGCTTGTATCTGGCGCAGGTGGGCTATCCTGAGCAATTCGCCGTGCCCGCGCCGCAGACAGGCAGCGTGCCGTGGAGTACCGTATGGACCGAGCAAGCCCAAACATGAAAGCAACCGAAACCCTCGCGAACGAATCCCACGCCGGCGCGCAGCAGGCGGCGCCGCATCGCACGCGCATCAAGCTGTGCGGCCTGTCCAAGCCGGAAGACGTGTCCCACGCCATCGACCTCGGCGCCGACGCGATCGGCCTCGTGTTCTACCCGCCGAGCCCGCGCTCGGTCAGCGTCGCGCAGGCGGTCGAGCTGGTGCACGACGTGCCGCCGTTCCTGTCGGTGGTCGGCTTGTTCGTCAACGCCACGCCGGACTGGATCCGCGAGGTCGCGAGCAACGTCGGCCTCACGCTGTTGCAGTTTCACGGCGACGAGACGCCGGAACAGTGCGAATCGCTTGCCGGCGTTGCGGGTTTGCCTTGGTTGCGCGCGTTGCGCGTTGCGGCGGATACTCAGCCCGCCGATTTGGTAAAATCGGCGCTTAGCTATTCAGCAGCCAGCGGCCTTCTGTTCGACACCCATGTCGAAGGATACGGCGGCGGCGGGAAGGTCTTCGATTGGTCACTTATTCCAGCAGAGCTCGCGCGTCGGGCCGTTTTGAGTGGTGGGTTGAACGCGCAAAACGTCAGTGATGCGATCCATCGCGTGCGCCCGTACGCGGTCGATGTCTCGAGCGGCATCGAAACGCCGGGCGCCAAGGGCGTGAAAGATCACGCCCGGATGGCGGCGTTCGTACGCGCGGTGCGCGCAGCGGACGCCGAATGATTCCGGCGCGGCGGTTGTCTCGCACGAGAGCCGCGCGCCACACTGAGAAGAGTGATCACCATGTATAACTTGCCTGACGAAAGAGGCCATTTCGGCCAATTTGGTGGCGTGTTCGTCGCTGAAACGTTGGTTCACGCGCTCGACGAGCTGCGTGCGGCGTACGAAAAATATAAGCAAGACCCGGAATTCGTGGCCGAATACGAGCGCGAACTGAAGTATTTTGTCGGCCGTCCGTCGCCGATTTATCACGCACAGCGCTGGAGCGAGATGCTCGGCGGCGCGCAGATTTTTCTCAAGCGTGAAGACCTGAATCACACCGGTGCGCACAAGGTCAACAACGTGATCGGGCAGGCGCTGCTTGCCAAGCGCATGGGCAAACCGCGCGTGATCGCGGAAACCGGCGCCGGCCAGCACGGCGTGGCGACGGCCACGATCGCCGCGCGGTTCGGCATGGAGTGCGTGGTCTACATGGGCGCGGAAGACGTGCGCCGCCAGGCCGCCAACGTATATCGCATGAAACTGCTCGGCGCGACCGTCATACCCGTCGAGTCGGGCTCGCGGACCTTGAAGGACGCGTTGAACGAAGCCATGCGCGACTGGGTCACCAACGTCGAAAACACGTTCTACATCATCGGCACGGTGGCGGGGCCGCATCCGTATCCGATGATGGTGCGCGACTTCCAGCGCGTGATCGGCGACGAGTGCAAGGTGCAAATGCCTGAATTGGTCGGCCGCCAGCCGGATGCGGTGATTGCGTGCGTTGGTGGCGGTTCGAATGCGATGGGCATCTTTTACCCATACATTGACGACACTTCGGTGAAATTGATCGGCGTCGAGGCTGCCGGCGACGGCATTGAATCCGGCCGCCACGCAGCGTCGCTGATCGGCGGAAGTCCCGGCGTGCTGCACGGCAACCGCACGTACCTGCTTCAGGATGAAAACGGCCAGATCATCGAGACTCATTCGGTGTCGGCGGGCCTGGATTATCCGGGTGTCGGTCCTGAGCACGCGTGGTTAAAAGACAGCAAACGCGCGGAATATGTTGGCATCACCGACGAAGAAGCGCTCAAGGCGTTCCACGATTGCTGCCGCATCGAAGGCATTATTCCGGCACTGGAGTCCAGTCACGCGCTGGCCTATGCCGCGAAACTCGCGCCGACGTTGCCGAAGGACAAGTACCTTCTGGTCAATTTGTCGGGCCGCGGCGACAAGGACATGCATACGGTCGCTGAGCGATCGGGCATTCAGTTCTGAGCGCCGCGACGATGCGTGACGAGTTCGACGAGCCGCAGCCGGCGACTGTAACCACGGAAACAAGGCCGGCCGCCAATGCAACGGCGGCCGAGGCGCCTGCATCGCTGTTGCCGCAGGTGCCTGCCGGCATACGACTGTTGAACCGCGATTTTCTGACCGATGTAGCGAACATTCCCGACGGATCGATCGACCTGATCGTATGCGATCCGCCTTACGGGCTCGGCAAGGACTATGGCAACGACTCCGACATGCGCACGGGCGAAGACTTTCTCGCCTGGACGCGTGGCTGGCTCGAACTGGCCATTCCCAAGCTGAAACCGTCAGGTTCGCTCTACATTTTCTGCACTTGGCAGTACGCGCCGGAAATCTTCAGCTTCCTGAAGACAAAACTCACGATGATCAACGAAATCATCTGGGACCGGCGTGTGCCGAGCATGGGCGGAACCGTGCGCCGGTTCACTTCGGTGCATGACAACATCGGCTTTTTCGCGGTGTCGAAGGATTACTTCTTCGATCTCGATCCCGTCCGCATCCCGTACGATGCCGCCACGAAGAAGGCGCGTTCGCGTAAATTGTTCGAGGGCAGTAAGTGGCTCGAGGTTGGCTATAATCCCAAGGATGTCTGGTCGGTGTCGCGACTGCATCGGCAGCATGCCGAACGCGTCGCGCACCCCACCCAGAAGCCTCTGGAAATTGTCGAGCGGATGGTGCTGGCAAGTTGTCCGAAGGGCGGCCGCGTGCTCGACCCTTTCATGGGCAGCGGCACCACCGCAGTCGCTTGCGCCCGTCAGCAGCGCGAATTCGTCGGCTATGAGATCAATGAAAGTTACTGCGCGATCGCGCGCGAACGCGTCAGCGCGGCTGCCGCGCCGCCCGTAACGCGTCGGGTCAAAGCCAAAACTCAACGGCAGACCGAAGTGCAATGAGCGACGTGCAATGAGCGCGCTGCGCAGTAACCCAAATCCGAGAATATTCCATGTCCCGTATCAAGAACACGTTTGCTGCGCTGTCCGCCCAGGGTAAGAAAGGCCTGATTCCGTTCATGACGGCTGGCGACCCGGACCCCGCGCGCACGGTCGAATTCATGCATGCGCTCGCCGCCGGCGGCGCGGATGTGATCGAACTCGGCGTGCCGTTTTCCGACCCGATGGCCGACGGCCCGGTGATCCAGCAATCGTCGGAACGCGCGTTGGCGCATGGCGTGTCGCTGCGCCACGTGATCGCCGACGTCAAGCGCTTCCGCGAAACCAACGACACCACGCCCGTCGTGCTGATGGGCTACGCCAATCCGATCGAACGCATGGGTACCGAAGCCTTTGCAAAGGCGGCGAAGGAAGCCGGTGTGGATGGCGTGCTGGTTGTCGACTATCCGCCGGAAGAGTGCGTTAATTTCGCCGAACAGATGCGATCTGCCGGCATCGATCCGATTTTTCTGCTCGCGCCCACGTCGACCGACGAGCGCATTGCGGAAGTCGGCAAAATCGCCAGCGGCTACGTCTATTATGTGTCGTTGAAAGGGGTGACCGGAGCGGCAAATCTGGACGTTTCCAGCATCGCGAGTAAAATCCCGGCCATCAAGTCGCGCGTCCCCCTGCCGGTGGGCGTCGGTTTCGGTATCCGCGACGCGCAAACCGCGCGTGCGGTGGCCGAAGTATCCGATGCCGTCGTGATCGGTAGCCGTATCGTGCAATTGCTCGAACAGGCGGCGCCCGAAGCCGCTGCCGAGACGCTTACGCGTTTCGTCGCCGAAGTGCGCGAGGCGCTGGATAGCGTCGCGACTGCCCGATAACAGTTATTTTTGTCTTCTGTAGTGTGAGCGGCGGGCTTGTCCCGCCGTTTGCGCGATCGTAGACCCGAGAAGGATTCAATATGAGCTGGCTCGACAAACTGCTGCCGCCGAAAATCAAACAAACCGACCCGAAAAACCGTAAGGGGATTCCGGAAGGCCTGTGGATCAAGTGCCCGTCGTGCGAAGCCGTGCTGTATCGCAACGACGTCGAGGCCAATCTGCATGTTTGCCCGAAGTGCGACCATCACATGCGCATTGGTGCGCGTGAGCGGCTCGACGGCCTGCTCGATCCGGAAGGGCGCTACGAAATCGGCCAGGAAATCGTCCCGGTCGACGCGCTCAAGTTCAAAGACAGCCGCAAGTACCCGGATCGCCTGAAAGAGGCGATGGACGACACCGACGAAACCGACGCGATGGTCGTCATGGGCGGCGCGATCCACACGCTGCCGGTGGTGGTGGCCTGCTTCGAGTTCTCGTTCATGGGCGGCTCGATGGGTTCGGTGGTCGGCGAGCGCTTCGCGCGCGGCGCGCAGAACGCGCTTGAACAGAAAGTGCCGTTCATCTGCTTCACCGCTTCGGGCGGCGCGCGGATGCAGGAAAGTCTGCTGTCGCTGATGCAGATGGCCAAGACCACGGCCATGCTCACCAAGCTCGCCGAAGCCAAGCTGCCGTTCATCTCCGTGCTGACCGATCCGACCATGGGCGGTGTATCGGCCAGTTTCGCGTTTCTCGGCGACGTGGTGATCGCAGAGCCGAAGGCGCTGATCGGTTTTGCCGGCCCGCGCGTGATCGAACAAACCGTGCGCGAGAAGCTGCCGGAAGGCTTCCAGCGCGCCGAATTCCTGCTGACGAAGGGCGCGATCGACATGATCGTCGACCGTCGCAAGCTGCGTGAAGAACTCGCGCAATTGATGGCGCTGTTGAGCCATCAACCGGCTGACGCCGTCGCGTAAGCAGACACTACGGTGAACCGTCGTCGCGCTTATCAAGCGCGGCGGCCATCAGAAAAGCAGTAAAAATAGCGCGCCGCGTGAGTGATCAAGCGGCGCGCTGTCATTTCCGGGATAATCACGGTCTCGCAACGCAGCGACGTTGCTGACGGCGGCCAGCGCGGGCGGGTGCGGTTTTCGCGCATAAAGTGCCCGCCGGATCAGGCTCTGGCCGCAGCCGCAGCCGCAGCCGCAGCCGCAGCCGCAGCCGACCGCTTCGCGCCGCGTCCATTCGCAACACTGCCTAATCGATTCACTCGCGATTCACCCGATGACCACATTCCCCACCCTCGACGCGTGGCTCACGCACCTTGAATCCGCGCATCCGGTCGGCATCGACATGGGTCTGGCCCGCATCAGCCAGGTGCGCGACGCGATGCAGTTGTCGTTCGCGTGTCCGGTCATCACGGTCGGCGGCACGAACGGCAAGGGTTCCACGTGCGCGATCCTCGAATCCATTCTGCTGCGCGCCGGGTTCACGGTCGGCTGTCACACGTCGCCACATCTCCTGTCGTTCAACGAGCGCGCGCGGGTGAACGGCGAAATGGCGAGCGACGCGGATCTGCTGCCGCACTTCGAAGCCGTCGAAGCCGCGCGTCTGAGCCTCGCCGAACCGGTCACGCTGACCTACTTCGAATTCACGACGCTCGCGATCATGAGCCTGTTCGCTTCGCGCGGACTGGACGCGGTGATTTTCGAAGTCGGCCTCGGTGGCCGCCTGGACGCGGTCAATATCCTCGATACGGATTGCGCGATCATCACCAGCATCGATATCGATCACACGGAGTATCTCGGCGATACGCGCGAGAAAATCGCCTTCGAAAAGGCCGGCATTTTCCGTCCGGGCAAGCCGGCGATCTGCGCGGACCCGGTGCCGCCACAATCGCTGATCGATTACGCGGAAAAAATCGGCGCCGAATTGTGGCTGTTCGGCCGCGATTTCCGCTACGAGGGCCAAGCCGGCAGCGAGCGCCAGCAATGGAGCTACGTCGGCCCGACCCTCCGGCGTTCGGCGCTGGCCTATCCGGCACTGCGCGGCGCGAACCAGTTGATCAACACGTCGGCGGCGCTCGCCGGTCTTGAGGCGCTGCGTGACCGCTTGCCGGTGTCGGCGCAGGACATCCGCCTCGGCCTTGCCAACGTGGAACTGCCGGGGCGCTTCCAGGTGCTGCCGGGCAAGCCGGCCGTCGTGCTTGATGTCGGCCACAATCCGCATGCGGCCGCGGTGCTGTCGCAAAACCTCGGCAACATGGGCTTCTTCCCGTACACCTACGCGGTGTTCGGCGCGATGCGCGACAAGGACATTGCCGGCGTGCTGACGCACCTGAAAGGCGAAATCGATCACTGGTGCGTGACCGATTTGCCGACGCCGCGGGCGGCGTCCGCGGAAGAACTCGAAGCGGCCTTGCGCGAGCAGGGCGTGGGCGAGGGCGCCGACAGCAGCGTGATGCGCTACGCCACACCGGCAGAGGCTTTCCAAGACGCGCTAAAACGAGCGTCAGAGAATGATAGAATCGTGGTTTTCGGCAGTTTCTATACGGTAGCAGGCGTGATGGCCTACCGTAAATCGCAGCAACACTGAACGGGCGCCAGGCTCGAACCAAGCGATTCATGGGAATTTTCTCGTTCGGCAAGAAAGACGACGCGCCCACCCGGCGCGGCGCAAATACCAGTTCCACCCGGGCCGCCCGTGGCGAGCGCGTGGAGCGGCGAACCCGCCGCACGGAGCGCACCGTCGACGCCGATGCGATGCTGCTCGACCCTACGTTGCCGGAAAAGCAGCGTGCGCGTCGCCGCCTCGTCGGCGCGATCGCGATGGTCGTGGCGGCGGTCGTCATCCTGCCGATGGTGCTGGACTCGCACCCCAAGCCCGTCACAGACGACATCTCCATCGACATTCCAAACCGTCCGGCGCCGAAGCTTGCCAAAGCCGCGGAAGACACGCAGGCCGGTGTGGCGCCCGATAACCCCGTAACGCCAGACGCGGCACTCGCCGCATCCGGTCTCGCGCCGGCAACGGCAGCCAAGCAAGGCCAATCCAGCGCCGCGAAGCAACCGAGCGCGGAGACGAACGCAGCGGCGTCCGCGGTCAAGCCGGCGGCGAAACCGCAAGCGCCGTCCGTGGCGGTCAACACTACGCCGGCGGCGCCCGCAACGGCTGCCAAGCCGGCGGCGAAACCGCCGGTCACGCATAACGCCGCAACCGCACCGGCTGCTCAAGCCCCAAGCTCGGATGACACGAACACGGCCGCCAGCGCGGACGCGAATTCCGGCACGCCGGCTTCGCCGCCGGGCAGCCGTTTCGCCGTGCAGCTCGGCGCCTTCGCGAATGACGCCAACGCGCGCAATTGGGCCACCAAGTTGAAAGCGGCGGGTGTGCCCGCATATACCGAACATCGAAAGCAGGCTGACGGCTCCACGCTCACGTTGCTGCGTGCTGGCCCGTTCGCCGACCGTGCAGCGGCAAGCGCCGCCATCGCAAAGGTTCGCGAGGTCGGCTTGACGTCGGGCGCGAACAGCGGCGCTGCACAGTAAGCCAGCGATGTTCACTGCCTTCGACTACGCTGTAATGGCGGTGATCGGTTTGTCGGCGCTGCGCGGCACATGGCGCGGGTTTTTGTCGGAGATATTTGGGCTGATCGGCTGGATTGCGGCGTTTTTCATTGCTTGCCGCTTTGTCGGTTACATCGTGCCGTTTATCCCGTCCAACTGGCCGGGCGGCGCGTTGACCCAATGGCTGCTGGCCTTTGCATTGGTGGTGGTCGGTGTGGTGCTGGTGGCGAGTGTGCTGAACGCCCTTTTGAGCCGCATCGTGCAGGCAACCGGCTTGAGCGGCGTGGACCGCTCGCTCGGTTTGATGTTCGGCCTCGTGCGCGGGGTCATTCTGGTGCTGATTCTGGTCGCCCTGGCTGGCTTGACCGAACTGCCCCAACAGGAATTCTGGCGCAACGCCTTGCTTCGGCCCTATGCGGTCGAGGGCGTGCACGTAATGAAACCGCTGCTTCCCGAGACGCTTGCTGCTTACGTCCGAGTGTGACGATCAGGCGAGTGGCTAGGGAAACGCAGCAGGACTCCGGCGCAAACCGGCTGCCTTTACGTTCGGTCGCGTAGCTTCGCGAACGCCCCGAAAGAAGTCTCTCGGGACACCATCGCAGGCAGCGGCCGCCATGACGAATTTCGTACCTTTGAAGGACATGCCATGTGCGGCATCGTAGGCGTAGTTTCCCACTCTCCGGTCAACCAGCTGATCTATGACAGCCTGCTGCTCCTGCAGCACCGCGGTCAGGACGCCGCCGGCATCGCGACAGCGAACGGCAGCAACTTCCACATGCACAAGGCCAACGGCATGGTGCGCGACGTGTTCCGCACGCGCAACATGCGCAGCCTACCCGGCACCACCGGTATCGGCCAGGTCCGTTACCCGACTGCCGGTTCCGCGTCGAGCGAAGAAGAAGCCCAGCCGTTCTACGTGAACGCGCCGTTCGGCATCATCCTCGCGCACAACGGCAATCTCACGAACTGGCAGCAACTGAAAGATGAGATGTTCCGCATCGATCGCCGCCACATCAATACCAATTCCGACACGGAAGTGATGCTCAACGTGCTCGCGCACGAATTGCAGCTCTCCAGCTCGGGCTTGCAACTCGACCCGGCCGCGCTGTTCAAGGCTGTGTCGGGCGTGCATCGGCGGGTGCGCGGGTCGTACGCAATCGTCTCGCTGATCGCCGGTTACGGTCTGCTGGGCTTCCGTGACCCGTTCGGCATTCGTCCGCTGTGCCTCGGCAAGCAGGAAACGGCGGAAGGCGTCGAGTGGATCCTGGCGTCGGAGTCGGTGGCGATCGAAGGTATCGGCTTCGAGTTCGTGCGCGATGTGGCGCCGGGCGAAGCGATTTTCATCGACATCGAAGGCAATCTGCACTCGCAGCAATGCGCCACGAACCCGAGCCTGAACCCCTGCATTTTCGAACTCGTGTATCTCGCGCGTCCGGACTCGGTGCTCGACGGCGTGCCGGTCTACAACGTGCGTCTGCGCATGGGCGACTACCTCGCCGAGAAAATCAAGCGCGAGTTGCCCGACGTTCCAATCGACGTCGTGATGCCGATTCCCGATTCGTCCCGTCCGGCCGCGATGCAGGTCGCGAAGAAACTGGGCGTGGAATACCGCGAAGGCTTCTTCAAGAACCGTTACGTCGGCCGCACCTTCATCATGCCGGGCCAGGCCGTGCGCAAGAAGTCGGTGCGCCAGAAGCTGAACGCCATGGGCATCGAGTTCAAGGGCAAGAACGTGCTGATCGTCGACGACTCGATCGTGCGCGGCACCACTTCGCATGAAATCGTGCAGATGGCGCGCGATGCCGGCGCGAACAAGGTGATCTTCGCTTCGGCGGCGCCGCCGGTGAAGTTCCCGAACGTCTACGGCATCGACATGCCGACGCGCGGTGAACTCGTCGCCCACGGCCGCTCGGACGACGAAGTCGCGCGCATGATCGGCGCGGACCATCTCGTCTATCAGGACGTCGACGCGCTCAAGCAGGCGGTGCGCGATATCAACCCGGCGCTGAAGGAATTCGAAGCGTCGTGTTTCGACGGCAACTACGTGACCGGCGACGTCACGACCGAGTACCTTGACCGCATCGAAACCGCGCGTCTCGCACCGTCCTCGCAATCGGACCGCGACGCCGCGAGCGAAGCGATCGACGGCGGCGCCCCGGCCCGTTCGCAACTGCATTTGCAACTGTCGGTAGGTTGAGCGCGGCTTGAATGAGGCCGCTCCCGGCGTGGCGCGCTGCACGCCGCGCCGGGAGCGTGTTAGCATGACGGCTTGCGTCGATTTGAACTCAGCTTGCGGACGCGGGGCAACCCGAAACAGCTAAAGCGAATGGTAGAAAAGCCGCATTCATCTACCTCCGCTCCAGCTTTCCCCCGCACATGAAGCCCGCTTATGCCGACGCAAAAGCGGGCTTTTTTGTTGCTGCCGTTCGGCTTGATACGCGCGTCCCAGTTCATCTGAGACGCAAACGCCGAACGCAGCCATGGAACATTGGAAACCAGAACCAACATGGACGACTCCCTGAACTTCGACACGCTGGCAGTCCGCTCAGGCACGGTGCGCAGCGACTTCAACGAGCATTCGGAAGCGATTTTCCTGACCTCGAGCTTCGTGTTCGCGAGTGCCGCGGATGCCGCCGAAAAATTCAAGAATTCCGAAGACAACTACACCTACTCGCGCTTCACGAACCCGACCGTCTCGATGTTCCAGGATCGTCTGGCCGCGCTCGAAGGCGGCGAAGCCTGCATGGCGACGGCGTCGGGCATGGCCGCGATCATGTCGGTGGTGATGTCGGCGTTGCAGGCGGGCGACCATCTGGTCAGCTCGCAGGCGCTGTTCGGTTCGACGCTCGGCATGTTCTCGCAGATCTTCAGCAAGTTCGGCATCACGACCACGTTCGTCGATCCGACCGATCTGGACGCGTGGAAAAACGCGGTGCGCCCGGAGACGAAGATGTTTTTCCTCGAAACGCCGTCGAATCCGCTGACCGAAGTCGCCGATATCGAGGCGATCAGCAAGATCGCCAAGGCGTCGAATGCGCTGTTCGTGGTCGACAACTGCTTCTGCAGCCCGGCCTTGCAGCAGCCGCTGAAGCTCGGCGCGGACGTCGTGATGCATTCGGCCACCAAGTTCCTCGATGGTCAGGGCCGCGTGCTCGGCGGCGCGCTGGTCGGCACGAAGCAGTTCATCATGGAAAAGGTGTTCCCGTTCGTCCGCAGCGCCGGGCCGACGTTGTCCGCGTTCAACGCCTGGGTGTTGCTCAAGGGCATGGAAACGCTGTCGCTGCGCGTTGAAAAGCAGTCGGCGAATGCGCTCGAAATCGCGCGCTGGCTGGAAACGCATCCGGCCGTGAATCGCGTGTTCTATCCGGGGCTCGAATCGCATCCGCAGCACGCGCTGGCCATGCGTCAGCAGAAGGCGGGCGGCGCGATTCTCTCGTTCGAATTGAAGGGCGACACGCCGGAGCAGATGCGCGCGAATGCATGGCGGGTGATCGACAATACGAAGATCTGCTCGATCACCGGCAATCTTGGCGATACGCGCACCACCATCACGCATCCGGCCACGACCACGCATGGTCGCGTGACGCCGGAAGCGCGTGCGGCGGCGGGGATCAGCGAAGGCTTGATTCGTCTTGCAGTCGGTCTGGAAAATGCCGGCGATATCCGCGGCGATCTGGAGCGCGGTCTCGCGGGTTGAGCGAGGTTCGAGCGAAGGCTCAATGAAGGACAGGCGGGCCGCTCGGGCGGCTCGCGCAGTGAAACTGTGTGCAGTGAAAACTCAGTGGCGCAACGCGCGCCACTGACCGGGCGCCAGCCCGAAACGCCGTGTGAACGCGTGCGTGTAGGCGCTCTGATCGCCGAAGCCGATGTCCAGCGCGATATCCGTCAACGAAAGGCGCGGATCGGCGAGCAGCGTGATCGACGTATCGAGCCGCAGCCGCTGCAAATAGCGATGCGGCGTCTCGCCGAAGGCCTCGATAAAAAGCTGATGAAAGCGCCGCATGCCGAAGCCGCAATGCGCGGCGAGGTCGGCGATCCGCAAAGGCTCCGATAAATGCGCGCGCAGCCAGCGGTCGATACGCGCAAAGTCGAGACCCGCGCCGGCTGCCTGTGCGCCGGCCGTGGTGCCCGCATCGGCCACCAACGCCGCGCCGAGGCGCGCGGCTGCGTCCCAATGAAAACGCCGCGTATCCAGATCGTCGCCCAGAACGCCGCCGGTAGCGTGCGCCGCGATGCGATGCACGAGTTGCGCAAGCGAGCCTTCCACGGAGACGGGCCGCGCGCGGTCGAACAAACGCTCCGGCACGGCCAGCGAAGTGGCCGGCAAATCCAGCACCAACTGCCGGTTCTCGCCGACGCCCGCGTAATCGTGCCGCGCGCCCGCCGGGATGAGCCAGGCGGTACTGGCGTCGAGCAGTTGCGCGACGCCGTTCACCGCCATCACCATCGCGCCGTCGAGCCCGAGCACGACCTGGTGAAAGTCGTGCACGTCCGACGCTTCGATCGCGCCGTAGCGGCGCAGCGAAACGGTAGGAGCGGTAACGGCGGCGTGGCTCATCGACGGTGCGCGGTGACAGAACTGCGAAAGCTTAGACGCCGAGCAATTCGACTTCGAACACGAGCGTGGCGTTCGGCGGAATCACGCCGCCCGCGCCGCGCACGCCGTAGCCGAGTTGCGGCGGAATAGTCAGCTTGCGCGTGCCGCCGACCTTCATGCCTTGCACGCCTTCGTCCCAGCCCTTGATGACCATGCCGCCGCCCAGCACGAAAGCGAACGGGTCATTGCGGTCCTTGCTCGAGTCGAACTTCTGGCCATCGGTCAGCCAGCCGGTGTAGTGCACGCTGACGGTCTTGCCGGCCACCGCTTCGGCGCCGGTGCCTTCAACGATATCTTCGTACTTCAAGCCGGATTCGGTAGTCACAGTCGACATGTGTCGCTCCTCAGGTCAAAAACGTAAAAACCGACATTGTAGGCGTGTTGGCGCCGCATGCCGAGGATTGCCGCGTGGCACGCGGATTGCGTGCTGATTGGCCGTCCGGCCAGGCTGGTGGCGCCGGACGGCATGCCTATAATGGGGCTTCTTTCAATCATCATGCACTGCCTGAGAGGGCTCGATCGTGACAACGTCTTCAACCGGGACTACCGGCGAAAAGCCGGTGCCTTCCGGCTTCGCCGTATCCGAACGGACCGCGCATCTCCGCGCGGAAACCGCGCTGTTCATGCGTGACCATGTGCTCTCGCTGGTGTCGCACGATCTGCGCGGTCCGTTGAATGCCATTCATAGCTGGGCGTACGTGCTGGAGCGCAAGCTCGACGCGAACGACCCCAACGCGCAGCGTGCCGTCACCGGCATTCGCAATGGCGTGGACCAGCAGGTCAAGTTGCTCGAGACGATCGTCGACGCCACGCGCGCCGAAACCAAATCGCTGGCGCTTGCCTATGCGTCATTCCCGCTGCATCCGCTGCTCGATGAAACCGTGGAAGAAGTCCGCTCGGGTCTGGCCCGGACGCGCGGTGTGGAAGTCACGCTCGACTCGCAACTCGCCACCGAGCAGCTCAACGGCGACCGCGAGCGCCTTGCAGCCGCGCTATGGCTGATGCTGACGTTCGCGGTCGAAACGAGCCCGGAAGGCGCCACGGTCGTCCTGTCCACGAAAGCCGACACGAGCGCATGGCACGCCAGCCTCGCGTACGACACGAACAGCGCCGCGTTGCAGGATCCCGCCTTGCCCCATGTGCTCGAAGCGTTTGCCCGCAAGCAGGCGCGCGAGCCGCGCGAGGCGAAACGCATCGCGTGGGTGCTGGCGCTGTGCAAACGCGTCGCGGAAGCGCACGGCGGCAGTTTCGAGCAAGTCGACGCGGCCGGCAGCGAGCCGGGCGGCAACGCTACGGCCACGCTTGCGCTACGCATCCCGCTGAGCGCAACAGCACCAAAGTGAACGGTTGGACTCAGCCACTTCGTTTGCGCGATTCAGATTTCACCGAGCTTTCACCCTCTATACTGACAACTTTTGTTGCCGGAGCCTTTCGCTTTGATCCAGGTCGTCGCCCTTATCGGTGCGTTGTTTCTCGTTGCCCTCAACGGTTTCTTTGTTGCCGCTGAGTTCGGTCTGGTCAAACTGCGGCAGACGCGCGTGCAAAGCCTTGCCGCCAAACATGGCATGCGCGGACGGCTGCTGGGCAAGGTGCACGGGCGCCTCGACGCCTATCTGTCCGCCTGTCAGCTCGGCATTACCCTCGCGTCGCTCGGACTCGGCTGGATCGGCGAGCCCGCCTTCGCGGAACTGCTCACGCCGCTCTTCACGCTGCTCGGCGTGGAATCGGAGAAGCTGATCCACGGCATTTCGCTGTTCTTCGCGTTCTCGTGTATTTCGTTCCTGCATATCGTGGTGGGCGAACTGGCGCCGAAGTCGTTGGCGATTCGTGAGGCGGAGAAGGTTTCGCTCTGGGCCGCTACGCCGTTGTACGGCTTCTACTGGGCCATGTATCCGGCGATCTGGGTGCTCAATACGAGCGCGAATGCCGTGCTCAAACTCGCCGGGCTCGACGCCGATCACGGCCACGACTCGCACTACTCGACCGACGAACTCAAGCTGATCCTGCGCGGCCGCCGCGCCAACGTCGCAACGGAACTGGGTTCGCCGGACGGTGCCTACAGTCAGGACGAGTGGAACACGATCGCGCACTCGCTGGATTTTTCGCGCATGACGGTGTCGGACCTCATGCGTCCGGCCTACGAAATGGTCGGTTTGCGGCGCGATTTGCCGTTGCGCGAAAACATGCAGGTGGTGGCGCGGCATCGCTTCAGCCGCTATCCGCTGTTCGAAGACGCATCGGGCGAACGCGTGGCCGGCATGATCCATTTGAAGGATCTGCTGCTGGCCCGCCATGCGGGCAGCACGCTCGACGATCTCTCCAAATACGCGCGGCCCGTGCAGTACGTGACGCCGGAGATGCCGGCGCTCGAACTGTTTCGCCGCTTCCGCAAGGGTGCGCCGCACTTCGCGCTGGTCGGCCACAAGCGTTCGAAGCCGATCGGGTTCCTGACGCTCGACAATCTGCTCGGCGCACTGGTCGGCCAGATCCACGACGAATTCCGTCAAGGCGACGCCGACTGGACGCGCATGGACGACGGCACCTTGATGGGCAAGGGCAGCTTGCCGGTGGTGTCGCTGGAACGCGCGTTGGGGATCGACATCGACGAAGGCAAGGCCGAATCGGTCGGCGGCCTCGTGATTCAGGCGCTCAACGATCTGCCCACCGAAGGGCAGCGCGTCGAGTTCGACCGCTTCGACGTCGTCGTCAAGAAGATGAAAGGACCGCGGATCGTGCTCGTGCGCGTCTATCCGAAAACCTTCGATGACGAAGGCGGCTAAGCCGCGATAGCGCTGCAACACGCCACAGGTAGAATTGTCGTCCACACCATTGGGGGCGACATGGGATATCTGTTGGTGCTGTGCGTCGGGTTGTTGGCCGGCACGCTGAGCGGCGTGGTCGGCACCGGCTCGTCGATGATGCTGATGCCCGTTCTCGTGATGCTGTTCGGTCCGCAACAGGCGGTGCCGATCATGGCGATCGCCGCGATCATGGGCAACTTCGGCAAGGTCCTCGCGTGGTGGCGCGAGATCGACTGGCGGGCGTGCGGCGCCTACTGCGTGACCGCCGTGCCGGGCGCGGCACTCGGTGTGCGCACGCTGCTTGCGTTGCCGCCGCACGCGGTCGAAATTGCGTTGGGTTTGTTCTTCGTCGCGATGGTGCCCACGCGGCGCTGGCTTGCGCGCCGGGATATCAAGTTCTCTTTGTGGCAGCTTTCCCTGATCGGCGGCGTGGTGGGTTTTCTCACCGGGATCGTCGTGTCCACCGGGCCGATCACAGTGCCGGTGTTCATGTCTTACGGCCTCGTAAAGGGCGCTTTTCTCGCGACCGAAGCGGCGGGCTCCTTGACTGTCTATGCCGCCAAAGTCGCGGTCTTCAATCATTTCGGCGCGTTGCCTTTGCATGTGGTGATCGATGGCTTGATCACCGGCTCTGCGCTCATGGTCGGTTCTTTTGCCGCGCGGCTGATTGTGGTTCGCATGAGCCCCTCGACGTTCAAACTGGTCGTCGACGGCTTGATGTTGTCTTCGGGACTTTCACTGTTGTGGGCAGCGGGACGCTAGGTTAGCCGACGGAAGCCTGAAACACGTCATCAGCGCTTCCCTTGATTCTTCACATCCTGATTGTACAAAGGGCGCGTGTGGCGGGACACGAAGAGCAGGGCACTTCAGCGGAATAACGCCTCATTCCGACCAGGTCCATAAAAAAGGCGGCGAGAGCACATACGCTCCAACCGCCTTCGCCCAGAAGATCAAGAGGATCAACTACGCGGCACGCCGTCCTCCACCAACACAGCGATCGGCATCGCGCCGAGCGCATCGCGCAGATACAGCAGACCGTTTTCATCGACCTTCGGCGCAGCGGGACTCAGCCAGTCGAACAGCGCTCGCGCGGATAGATCGGACGGCATCTCCAGCGCCGTGTCCTCCCATTTCGCCGGATCGACCATCGGCAAATCGCCATCGTCGCCGAGCAAGCCGGCCGCGAGCCGGCTCGCTATCACCACGGCCCACGCATTGCCATGCCGCCGCGCAAACGCGATTACACTCGACGCGTGCTTCCCGCGCACGGCGAGCGGCAGATACTCGCTCTGGCTCAGCAACTCCGGCAAATGCGCTCGCAACGCGAGCACGCGCTGCACCACCGCGAGCTTCACGCGTCCATCGCGCCAGCTCGGCAGGAATTCCGACGGCGGCGTCTGTACGAGCCACGCCTCGCGCTTGGCGAAATCGACGGGTCTGCGGTTGTCCGGATCGACCAGACTGAAGTCCCACAACTCGGTGCCCTGATAAAGATCGGGAATCCCAGGCGATGCCAGCCGCAACACGGTTTGTTGCAAGCTATTGAGCGCGCCGGCGCGGCCGATCCTCGTGACGAACGCGGACAACGCCTTCAGGAAGCCGTCACGCCGCTGCGGTGCGAGGATGTCGAACAGGAAATCGCGACAGGCGGCCTCGTACCCTTCGTCGGGCGCGAGCCAGTTGGTTTGCAGCTTGGCTTCGCGCAGCGCCTTCAATTGCCATTGCGCGACGCGCTCGGCCAGTTCCTTCACGCCGGCTTCATCGTCTGGTTGCAAATCCGGCGGCCAGCAGCCCACCAGTGTTTGATAGAGCATTGCTTCGGCGGCGGGGCCGGGCGCCCAGTGGTAGGTCGTGTCCTGGCCGACGCTGCTGACGGGTTTGCCATCGAACGCGCGACGATGCGGCGCATTCAACGTGGACCACGCGCGCAACGTCGCGCTCCAGTCCTGCGCGATCTCGCTCAACACAGCGAGCCGCGCGCGCACGTCTTCGCCACGTTTGTGATCGTGCGTGGCCGTCGCGAGCATCGCGTGCGGGAAGTGCTGCGAACGCTCCAGATTCGCCGCGTGAAACGCCTCGACCGACAGTGCGAACTCGCCCGGGTCCGAGCCGACTTCATTGCGCGACAACAGCCGGCCATAGCGATAGCACGCCGTATCTTCGACCGCCTTCGCGGCAACCGGCGCGGTCAGTTGTGAAAACAGCGTCTGGGCGGTGCGTCGCGCGGAACCGGCATGGCTTGGCGGTGTGCCGTTCTGGCCTTGTTGCTGCGGTGCGCCGCTTCGTCCGGGCGGCGGTTCTTCCGCGCTACCGCCGAGCCACGCATTCACGCGATCGAGCGCGACAAGATCCGCGCGCGAAAGCGTCCGTCGCGCGCCCTCCAAAGCCTGCTCGAAATAGACGTTATCTGCCGCGCTACGCAGACCGTTCTGCGGATAGATTCGATACACCGGAAAATGCACGACCAGTTCGGTCAACACACGCCGCAGCGTAGTGAAGGTGAAATCGCGCGTAGTCAGCGAATCGCGGGCAATGCGATGCAACGCGCGCGCCGCGCGGTCGAGTTCCGCCGACAGGTTTTCCGCGAGAATCTTGCGGCGCGCGATTAGCGCTTCGTCTGCAAAACGGGGGCTGCGGCCGGTCAGTTCGGCCCACGTTTGCGCGAGCGGTTCGGCGCCCGCCGGATCGTGCAGCAACGCGCCGACGTCGCTCATGAAATCGTAGCCGGTCGTGCCGTCCACGGGCCAATCGTCGCGCAGCGGTTCGCCGCGGCCGAGAATTTTTTCGACCACCACATACGGCGCGGTATCGCGCAGTTCCGTGAGACGTTGACGCAAACGCTGGCAATATTCACGCGGCTCGGCGAGGCCGTCGACGTGATCGATCCGTAAGCCGTCCACCACGCCTTCCTGGTACAGACGGAAAGGCAGCGCATGCACGGCCTCGAACACTTCGGGCCGTTCCACGCGCACGCCGGCGAGCGTCGAGATGTCGAAGAACCGCCGCCAGTTCACCTCGTCGGACGCGGTGCGCCACCACGCCAGGCGGAAGTGCTGCCGCTCGATCAGCCGATGCAGTCGGTCACGCGTCACCGGATCGTCAGGGGCATACGCCTGCAGGGCGATTTCGATCGCCGAGGCACCGTTTTGTGCGACGAACTCGCGCAGCATGTCGCGCCCTTCGGCGGCGCGCGGATGATCGGTCGGTTGCGTCGTGAGTCCGTGGAAGCGCTCGGCGAGCGCGTTGAGATCGGCGCGGTCGGCGCTTTGCAGAATCGACGCGTAATCGGTTGGGCACACGGGAAACACGTGCGGGCCGTAGCCGATATAAAAGCGCCCGATGTCGGCCGCGAAATGCAGCGCGATGCGGCCTGCCGCGAGTTCCTCGCCGTACGGCGCGCCGAGTGTGGGCACCAGCACCTTGCCGCGCAAGGCGGGATCGGGCGAATGCCAGTCCACGTCGAAGTGCCGCGCATAAGCGCTATGACGGCCCCATTCGAGGATGTCGAGCCACCACGCGTTGCTCGATCCGCCGACGCCCATATGATTGGGCACGGTGTCGATGATCAGCCCCATGTTATGCGCGCGCAGTTTATCGACGAGGCGCTTCAGGCTCGCCTCGCCGCCGCACTCGGCGCTGACCTGGGTGTAGTCGACGGTGTCGTAGCCGTGCATCGAGCCCGGTTCGGCCGTCGTAATCGGCGACGCGTACACGTGGCTGATGCCGAGCGCGGCGAAGTAATCGACGTGCTTCGCGGCATCGTCGAAGGTGAAGCCTCGGTGGAACTGGAGGCGAAGCGTGGAGCGCGGGACGGTCATGGCGTATCAGGCTCCGAAGAAGCGTTGGCGGAAGGAACCGGGGCGGTCGCGGCGCGGCGCGCGCGATCGACCGCGAGCAGCCGGTCGCAGAAAGTGTCGTCCTCGAACAGTTCGTCGATCGGCACGCTCACGCGGCGCCGCCAGTTCGGATGCTCGTCGATCGAGCCGGGCAGATTCGGCTGCTCGACTTGCGCAAGCAGATCCTCGAGCGGAAACGTGACCAGCGGGCCGGGCGTCGCGGCCACGAAGGCGAGCGCTTCGTCCACGGGCGCGCGGTCGGGCGGCGGCGCCGCGACGTCGGGCGCGGCCACGCCCGCTTGCTGGAACGCGCGCCACAACTCGGCGCGGTCTTGCGCGCGCACTTCCTGGGCCGCTTCCTCGGGATCGCGGCCGTCAGCGCGCGCCATCGTCTGGCCGATCCTGTTGCGCCACGTGATGTCGCTGCCGCGCCACCAGCCGGCGACCGTCGGCAGATCATGCGTGGTCGTAGTGCCGACCGCATTGCGATCCCAAGCCGAAGGCGGCTTGAATCCTTTGCCGTCGTGCGCGCCCTCGAACCACAGCACGCGAATCCCGGCGATGCCGTGCTCCTCTAGCCGCTCGCGAAAACCGGGCGGCACGGTGCCGAGATCTTCGCCGATCGCGATCGCGCGATGCCGCCACGATTCGAGCGCAATCAAACGCAGCAGGTCCTCGAGCGGGTAGCGCAAATAAGCGCCGTTGCGCGCGCTTTCGCCTTCTGGCACGAGCCACAGCCGCCGCAGGCCGAGAATGTGATCGATACGGATGCCGCCGGCATGCGCGAACGCCGCGCGCAACATGTCGATGAAAGCGGAAAAGCCCTGCGTGCGCATGGCGCGCGGCGAGAACGTGGTGAGTCCCCACGCCTGGCCGGCCTGATTGAACAGATCCGGCGGCGCGCCGACCGATACGCCCTGCAGCATGTCGTCCCGATACGACCATGCATGGCTGCCGGCGCTATCGCATCCCACCGCGAGATCGGCGATCAGGCCGACCGCCATGCCGGCATCGCGCGCCGCATGTTGTGCGTGCGACAAACCCTTGGCGGCGAGCCATTGCAGAAACAGATGAAAATCGACCTCATGACGATTGGCCTCGGCGAAGGCTTCGACTTCCGGGCTGCGCGGATCGCGCAATGCCTCGGGCCAGTTGCGCCAATGTCCGTTGCCGCCTTCTTGCGAGAGTTGCGCCGCCTGCAGCGCTTCGAAACGCGCGTGATCTTCGAGCGCGCGCCCGGCGCGTTCGCAGAAGCCGTGAAATTCCAGCGCGCGCGGCGTGTGCTGCGCGCGTTCGTGCGTGCAGAAATGCTCGTACAGCGTGCGCAAGACTTTCAGCTTCAGCACGACCGCGTTCGGCCAGTCGATCAGCGGCAAGCGTTCGAGTTTCGACCACGTGTCGCCGGCCTGTGCGGCTTCGAGCGCGGCATGGGCCGCATCCGCGCCGAACACGGCAGCGGGATCGATATGCGTGACGTTCAACCACAAACGCGACGACGGCGAATATGGACTGAAGCGCTCCGGCTCCGCGCTGAACATCGCATGAGTCGGGCTGACGGCGAGCGCGTGCGCGCCACGCTTCGCGCTTCCGACGGCGATTTGCGCAAGCGCCGAATAGTCGCCGATGCCGCCGTCGCCGGTGCGGCGCAAGCCGTATAACTGCGCGGCGATGCCCCACAGCGGCGGCGTGGGCCTGTTGTCGCCGGTGTCATCGTCGTTGTGCAGCGTGCGCCAAGCGTCGGCGACCGTATAGCAGCGCGGCGGCGCCACGGCCAGCGTCACGCGTTGATCGTTGATCACGAGCGTGTGATAGCCGGCCTCGTCGATCGGTGCGAGCAACGCTTCCTCGCCTTTGGGCGCCGTAAACCTGCCGTCGATGATCGAGCCGCTTTCAAGCTCGATCCGATAATGGATGCCGGATTTGATCGCCGCGACGTGCAAGGCAATGCCGCGCCCGACCTCCGCGGTCATCAGCGGCGGAAGTTTGCGGCCCGACAATTCTGCTTCCAGCGCGGCAGTGCTTTGGCGGATTTGCGTGGCGTTGCCGCACGGCAAACCCATCCGCTCGAGCAGCACGGCGAGTGTGGTCTCAGGCACATGCTGCGTCGTATGGTGCGCGTCCTGCCACTCCACCTCGAAGCCGGCGCGCGAGGCGAGAGTGACGATCGTGTTGTTAGGGCGTCGGGTAGTCACGCGTGGCGCTCCTGTTGGCCCGCAATGCGAGCATCGTGGCCGATAGCGTAGTCGCAGACGTCGCCGGTCAGCCACGCGACGAACGTGTACGGCGGCAACACCTTGACGTCGATCTGTTCGCGCACGCGTGGCGGCGTTTCGAAAATCACCTTGCCGGCCGGAATTTCGGCGCACGCCACGTTCTCTTTCGAAAGATTCAGCGCGACCGATAACGTCTCGCCGTCGCAGAGTTTCCAGCGCGCGATCAGCGCATTGGCGTCGCCGCCATTCGCCGCGGTCAGCACGATCACACCGCACGACTTGCTATGTTGCAGGCGCGGGGTAATCAGTTTGGCGCGCACAGCGAGCGCGGATTTGTAGAAGTGCATCCAGTCGAGGCGGTCTTTCGCTTCATCGCCTTCGTGATTCGGCGCTGTGTGCGACGCCGCCGGCGACGATGCCGCGAACGTCTTCACGTCGTTCGGATCGGGAATCTGCGCGCGGCGTTTCTCATCGCTGAACGAGGAAAAGCGCGCGAATTCGCGGCGCCGTCCTTCGCGGACCGCGTCGGCGAGATCGCCGGCGTAGTCGGTGAAGAACAGGAAGGGTCGCGTGGAGCCGTACTCCTCGTCCATGAAGAGCAGCGGGATTTGCGGCGATAACAGAAGCAGGCCGGTGGCGGCGCGCAACGCGTCGTCCGAGGTCAGTTTGCGCAGCCGCTCGCCGAACGCGCGGTTGCCGATCTGATCGTGGTTCTGCAGGAACATCACGAACGAAGTGGGCGGCAGATGACCGCTCGCTTCGCCGCGCGGCTTGCCGTCGTGTATCGGCGAAGGGTCGCCCTGATAGGCGAAGCCTTCCGACAGCACGCGCGCGAGACGGCGGATCGGCTGGTCTTCGTACGCGTGGTAATAGCCTTCCGTTTCGCCGGTCAGCAGCACGTGCAAGGTGTTGTGCGCGTCGTCGTTCCATTGCGCGTCGAAATGCGTTTCCAGCAGGCTCGCGCTGTTGTGCTCGTTTTCCAGCACCAGATGCACGTGCCGGCCGTGCTGCACTTTGGCGCGGATATGATCGGACAATTCGCGCAGCCACGCGTGGTTGTCGATAGCGTGCACCGCGTCGAAACGCAGCCCGTCGAGACGATATTCGTTGATCCAGTAGACGGCGTTATCCGTGAAGAAGTCGCTCACTTCGCTGCGCTCGAAATCGATCGCCGGGCCCCACGGCGTGTGCGTGCCTTCGCGGAAAAATGAGCGGGCGTACTGGTGCAGATAGTTGCCGTCCGGGCCGAAGTGGTTATAGACCACGTCGAGAAAAACCATGAGGCCAAGACCGTGCGCGGCATCGATCAGCGCTTTCAGATCTTCTGGGCGGCCGTAGGCGGAATCGGGCGCATACGGCAACACGCCGTCGTAGCCCCAATTGTGCTTGCCGGGGAAGTCGTTCAACGGCATCAGTTCGATGGCGGTGACGCCGAGCGCGGCGAGTTCCGGCAGGCGCTTCTGCACACCTGCATAACCGCCCATTGCGCCGACGTGCAACTCGTACAACACCGTTTCTTCCCAAGGCCGGCCATGCCAGTTCGTGTGTTCCCAACGGTACGCGCGTGGGTCGATGACTTCGCTCGGGCCATGCACGTCTTGCGGCTGAAAGCGCGATGCCGGATCGGGCACCGCATGCTCGCCATCCAGCCGGAAGCGGTACAGCGTGCCCGCGCCGCCGTCGACGCTTGCTTCGAACCAGCCGTTACCGGCGGGCGTCATATCGTGCGTGCCTTGGGCAGGGCCGTTTTCGATTTCCACCTGGACGTGTTGGCAGGAAGGCGCCCAAAAGCGAAACCGCGTGCGCGGCTTCGAGCCCGTCGCGCCTAGCAACTGCGCGCCGAACGGCAAACAGTGCGCGTGATGATGCGCATGAGGATCAATCGGACTTTCGGACATGATTCGTCACCATTCAGTTTTGCTTTCGAGCCGCGTGTTACGCGTCGCTCGCGGCGCCGCTACCGCCTAAGTAGTCGGCGACATATCGCTACTGGGCGGATGCGCACCAGGATCGGGCGGAAGCGCAGTCAAAAGCCGCGGTCCGTGCTGCGCGCCGGCCTTCCAGCCCGCCTGCCAATCCGCTTCGCCCACCGGCTGCGCAGCCAGCATCACGAGGCTATGCGCGGCCACTTCGACCTCTCCAACCGCCAGCCGATGCGGCGTGCTCTCCGGCTCAGCAGTGTCTAACAGCACGTGCCATTCCAGGTGCGGGGCGGGCGGCGTAAAACGCAGTGTTTCCTCGTTGGCGTTGAGCATCATCAACAATACTTCTGTTTCGCCGTTTAAGCCTGGACCCGCGCGCCGCAGCGTGAACGCGCGGCCTTCGGGATCCTGCCAGGCCTCGATGGTGAGCGGGTCGCCGTGCTCGTCGAACCAGCCCACGTCGAACAGGCCGGGCAACACTTCACGATCGCCGAATAGAAAGCGCGTTTCGCGCAACAGCGGATGTTGCTTGCGCAGCGCGATCACGCGCGCGACGAACGCGGTCATCTGCTGCCCGTCCGGCGATTCCGCGCGCTCCCAGTCGAGCCATGAAATTTCGTTGTCCTGGCAGTACGCGTTGTTGTTGCCGTTCTGCGTGCGCAGCGATTCGTCGCCAGCCAGCACCATCGGCGTGCCGAGCGCCATCAGCAGCGTGGCGATCAGCGAGCGCGCCACGCGTTTGCGCGTGGCGAGAATCGCGGGGTCGTCGCTCGGGCCTTCCACGCCCCAGTTGCGGCTGCAGTTCTCGTTGTGGCCATCGTTGTTGTCTTCGCGATTGGCTTCGTTGTGCTTCTGCTCGTAAGCGGTGACATCCGCTAACGTAAAACCGTCATGCGACGTGACGAAATTGACCGACGCCCACGGCTTCCTGAAGCGCCGGTTGAACAGATCGGCCGAGCCGGTCAGACGCGCGGCGAGATCGGGCCGCAAACCGGCGTCGCCGCGCCAGAAACGGCGCACGGTGTCGCGGAAACGGTCGTTCCATTCGCCGAAACCCGGCGGATGATTGCCTAGCTGATAACCGCCCGGTCCGATATCCCAAGGCTCGGAAATCAGCTTGCGTTGGGACAGGATCGGGTCCTGGCGCAACGCGTCGAAGAAACCGGAGCCAGGATCGAAACCGTGCTGCTCACGGCCGAGCGTAACGCCGAGATCGAAACGGAAGCCGTCGATGTTGAAAGCGGTCGACCAATAGCGCAGCGAATCCATCACCATTTGCAGCACGCGCGGATGCGGCAGATTGACTGTGTTGCCGCACCCTGTGTCATTGATATGGTGACGCTCGTCGCCGGGAATCAGGCGGTAGTAGCTGGCATTGTCGAGGCCGCGCCACGACACCGTTGGCCCCATCTCGTTGCCTTCGCAGGTGTGGTTGTAGACCACGTCGAGAATCACTTCGATGCCGGCCGCGTGCAACTGACGCACGGCGATGCGCATTTCGTCGAGCCGGTGCGTGCTCAGATACGACGGCTCCGGTGCGAAAAATGCGGCCGTGTTGTAGCCCCAGTAGTTGCGCAGCCCGCGTTCCACCAGGAAGCGGTCGTTGAGAAACGCATGCACCGGCAGCAATTCGACGGCGGTCACGCCGAGTTTCAGCAAATGCTCGATGAACTCCGGAGAAGCCAGCGCCGCGAACGTGCCGCGTTCGTGCTGACGCAAATCGGCGCGCAACATCGAGACGCCGCGCACATGCGTTTCGTAGACGATGGTTTCGCCCCACGGCACATTCGGGCGCTTGTCGTGCGACCAGTCGAACGCTTCGTCGATCACCACGCACTTCGGCATGGCGGGCGCCGAATCGCGCCGGTCGATAGAAAGGTCAGCGCGATTCGAATGCACGCGATAACCGAACAGCGCATCCGACCAGCGAAACTGTCCGACCAGTTTGCGCGCGTACGGATCGAGCAGCAGCTTGTGCGGGTTGAAGCGATGCCCATGCTGCGGCTGATACGGCCCGTGCGCGCGAAACCCGTAAGCGGTGCCCGGATGCGCGTTGGGCAGGTAGCCGTGCCAGACTTCGTCGGTGCATTCGGGCAGTGTGAAGCGGCGGATTTCCTTGCGGCCGGTCGGATCGAACAGGCAAAGCTCGATTTTTTGCGCGTTCGCCGAAAACACCGCAAAGTTGACGCCGAGGCCATCCCAGCTGGCGCCGAGCGGATACGGCGAACCGGGCAGAAGCCGGTCGGGCATTGCATGCGACATGATTCCCCTTCCTTGTTCTGATTGTTGAACGCTGTCGTGGGTCTTCATGCAACGAGCGCGCGGCGCGAAGATTTCGCACGCCGCGCGCTCGCTTCACAGCACCTCCATCAATCCGCGCGCAATACGATCGTCGCAAGCGGCGGCAGCGTCAGTGAAGCGGAATGTGGCCAGCCATGGCTCGATTGGGAGTCGGTGTGAATCACGCCGCCGTTGCCCATGTTCGAGCCGCCATACACGCCGGCGTCCGTATTGAGCACTTCCGACCAGCGTCCGCCGCGCGGCATGCCGATCCGGTAACCCACCCGCGGCACCGGCGTCATATTGCACACTACGACGAGTTCGCGGCCCGCGCCATCGGTGCGGCGATAGGCGAACACGCTGTTGCCGCTGTCGTCGCCGATCAGCCATTCAAAGCCGCCCGGCTCGCAATCGAGCAGATACAGCGCGGGCTCTTCGCTGTACAACCGGTTCAGGTCGCGCACCAGCTTCTGCACGCCGTGGTGATTCGAATCGTCGAGCAGATGCCAATGCGGCGACGTATCGTGATCGAACTCCGCCATCTGGCCGAATTCGCCGCCCATGAACAGCAGCTTCTTGCCAGGATGCGTCCACATGAAACCGAAGTACGCGCGCAGGTTGGCGAACTTCTGCCACCTGTCGCCGGGCATCTTGCCGAGCAGCGACCCCTTGCCGTGCACTACTTCATCGTGCGAGAGCGGCAGCACGAAGCGCTCCGAATACGCGTACACCATGCCGAACGTCAGCATGTGGTGATGGTATTGGCGGTAGACCGGATCTTCTTCCATGTAGTGCAGCGTGTCGTGCATCCAGCCCATGTTCCACTTGAACTGGAAGCCGAGGCCACCGTCTTCGACACGCGCCGTCACGCCTGGCCACGCGGTCGATTCCTCGGCGATCGTGATCGCGCCCGGCGCGCCCGGCACGTAGCCGACTTCGTGATTCAGGCGCTTGAGGAACGCAATCGATTCGAGGTTCTCGCGGCCGCCGTAAATGTTCGGCACCCACTCACCAGCGGCGCGCGAATAGTCGCGGTACAGCATCGATGCAACCGCATCCACGCGCAACCCGTCGACGTGATAGCGCTTCAACCACGCCAGCCCTGACGCGACCAGGAACGCGCTCACCTCGTTGCGGCCGAGGTTGTAGATCATCGTGTTCCAATCCTGGTGATAGCCTTCGCGCGGGTCGGCGTGCTCGTAGAGCGGCGTGCCGTCGAAGTCGATCAGGCCGTGCGCGTCATTCGGAAAGTGCGCCGGCACCCAGTCGAGAATCACGCCGAGTCCGGCTTCGTGCGCCTTGTCGACGAACCTCGCGAACTGCTCGGGTTTGCCGAAGCGAGCCGACGGCGCGAACTGCCCAAGCGGCTGATAGCCCCACGATCCGCCGAACGGATGCTCCGCAATCGGCATGAACTCCACGTGAGTGAAGCCCATGCTTTTCACGTACGGAATCATCCGCTCCGCGAGTTCATCCCAGTCGAGTCCGCGCTGACCTTGTTCCGCGACGCGCAGCCAGGACTCGGCATGCGCTTCGTAGATCGAGATTGGCGACCGCGGCGTCTGCTTGCTGGCGCGTGACTGGATCCATTCGTGATCGGTCCACGGAAACTGCTCGATCTCGTCGACATGCGCAACGATCGACGCGGTGCCCGGCGGCTTTTCCGTTTGCATCGCGCAGGGATCGGCCTTCAGGGGCAGCGGATGACCGTCGCGCGAGAGCAGCTCGTATTTGTAGCGGGTGCCTGGACCGACGCGCGGCACGAACAATTCCCACACGCCGGCCTGATGCCGCAGCCGCATCGGATGACGGCGGCCGTCCCACGCATTGAAGTCGCCCACCACCGAAACGCGCCGCGCGTTCGGCGCCCACACGGCGAAGCGCACGCCCGGCACGCCGTGGAATTCCATCGGATGGGCGCCGAGGCATTCGAGCACCGCGTACGGATCGCCGCCGGCGAGCCGGCCGAGCGGCTCGTCGCCGAGAACCGGACCGAACGAATATGTGTCCTCGATTTCCTGCACCACGCCATGCCAGTCGATGCGCAAACGGTACGGCGCCGCGGCCGTGACGCGGCCGGCAAAGAGGCCCGGCCGCAACTGTTCGAGCTCGCCGAGCAACGCACCGTCGGCGCGGGAAATCACGCTGACGTGCGCGGCGTTCGGCAACAGTGCGCGCACCACCGGCCCCGCGTTCGTCTGATGTAGCCCGAGCTGTGAGAAAGGATCGGGGTGGCGCGCTTCGACGAGCGCGTCGATCTCGAGCGGTTGAAGGCCTACGGCCGGATCATGCTCACTCATAGTCGCCCTCGGCCGGGTTAGGCGGCGTGGCGGCGCCTGGCGCCTGGGTTGAAGAATCGTGGCCGTGTGCGCCGGTGTCGCCGAGCAGACGGCTGGCGAGCGCGGCGAGGCCGCGTACCGGCAAGCTGAGCCACGTCGGGCGGTTGGCCGCTTCGTAACGGATTTCGTAGGCGGCTTTTTCGATCAGGAACAGATCGAGCAAGGCCTGTTCGGCTTCGGGCGCGACGAGCGGCGTCGACGCTTGCGCTGCAGCCGCGCGGTATTCGTTGAGGAACGTTTCGGTGGCATACGCGCGGAAACGGTCGAACAGCGTGCGCTTGCGATCGGCGGTCTGTTGCGGCGCGGCCTCCGTGGTGGACTGCGCAGCGGCGCTTGCGTACGACAGCGAGCGCATCAGGCCAGCCACGTCACGCAGCGGGCTCGACTTTTGACGACGTTCTTCGAGCGTGCGTGCCGGCTCGCCTTCAAAGTCGATCAGATACGCGTCGCCCTGTGCGACCAGCACCTGGCCGAGGTGGAAGTCGCCGTGAATGCGAATGCGCAGCGCGCCTGCGTCGGCGGAAACCAGCTTGTCGACGACGGCCACCAGTTCCTTGCGACGGTCGATCAGGCTTTGCGCCAGCGCCTTGGTTTCCGGATCGCTCATCTGCTCGATGCGCGGCGCGAGCAGATCGAGCGCGCTGGCGAGCATCGCCTGCGTACCGTCCACCCATGCCTTCACCTGCTCCGCGCTAGCGGGTTCCGGCGCGAACGCCGGGTCGTCCGTCGGCGAGGCAAGCGTCACGTGCAATTCGCCCAGCCGTCTGCCGATGATGCCGGCCAACGTGCTGTAGCCTTCCACCAGAATCGCCTCGTTGGTGCGGTCCGACGCCGATTGCGATTCGGTATCGACGGCGATCGCGAGTTCGTCCACGGAGCGGCGCAGATAGTCGAGCGACCAGTTCCACGCGTCGCCCTGATTCTCGATATAGCCTTGCAGAATACACAGCGTATGCGGCACACCTTCGGGATCGACGCGCACCACTTCGCCATAGAGCGGCGCGGTATTCGCGTAACCCAATTGCGTCAGGTAACGGCTGATTTCCGCTTCCGGATGGATGCCGCTCACGAGGCGGCGCACCAGTTTCAGCACGACCGCATCGGCGATGATCAACGAACTGTTGCTCTGTTCCGCCGCGAGCCAGCGGATCTCCGGCCGTTCGCCGAGCCCCTCGAGTTCGGCGAAACGCTCAGTCGGCAGAAACTTGATTTCGCTCTTCTGCACGGTCGGCACCACGGCGCGTTCGCGCAGCTTGCGCATCACGCCGTGCGCGAAGATCGGCAACGCAAAGGCGTCCGTCAGATGTCCCACGTTGCGGCCGCGCCGCACGCGCGCGAAGGCCAGTTGCTTGAACAACGGGAAAGTCGTTTCGCCGCCCCACGTGATGGCGATCGGCACCACGTAGCGTTCGGTGTGACCACCCACGTCCGCCTCGATTTCGGTGAAGGCGAAACCGCCGTGCGGAATCGTGGTCAACGCCGCGAGCCGTACCGCATTGAGCTTCTGATCCTTCGACGCAAACCAGCGGCGCCGGCTCAGCCACGAAGGCAGCACTTCCGATTCGAGCAGGCGTACGTTCTCCGGCGTCGGACCGACCTGCCCTTCGCGGATCACGATCGTGACGAATTCCGGCAGCGACTCCGAATGGGCCTGTGCCCACGTCGGACGCTGGCTGCCCTCACACAGCAGGAACCACAGGAAGCCGTACGGCGGGAACGTCAACAGATACGTCAGTTGGCCGATGGCGGGGAACACGGAATCGGCGGTCATTTCGATCGGCACCGAGCCGTTGAACTCCGACAGATCGAGCTCCACCGCTTGCGGCGCGCGCGACAGATTCGCCACGCACAGGATCGGCGGCTCGCCCGGCATTTCGCGCAGATACGCGAGGATCTTGCGGTTTTCCGGCTTCAGGAAACGGATCGTGCCGCGCCCGAACGTCTGTTTCGCGCGGCGCGTGGCGAGCATGCGCCGGGTCCAGTTCAGCAGCGAATGCGGGTCACGGCTTTGTGCTTCCACATTCACTGCGTCGAAACCGTACAGTGAGCCCATGACCGGCGGCAGCACCAGTTGCTCAGGATCGGCGCGCGAAAATCCGCCGTTGCGATCCGACGACCACTGCATCGGCGTGCGCACGCCGTCGCGATCGCCGAGGTGGATGTTGTCGCCCATGCCCAGTTCATCGCCGTAGTAAATCACGGGCGTGCCCGGCATGGAGAGCAGCAGCGAATTGATCAGTTCGATACGGCGGCGGTCGCGCTCCATCAGCGGCGCGAGGCGGCGGCGAATGCCGAGATTCAGCCGCGCGCGACGATCGCTCGCGTAGGTGTTCCACAAATAATCACGCTCCGAATCCGTGACCATCTCCAGCGTCAATTCGTCGTGATTGCGCAGGAAAATCGCCCACTGGTTCGTTTCGGCGAGGTCCGGCGTTTGCCGCATGATGTCGGTGATCGGGAAGCGATCTTCGCTCGCTATCGACATGTAGATGCGCGGCATCAGCGGAAAGTGGAATGCCATGTGGCATTCGTCTTCATCGCCGAAGTATTCCTTCACGTCTTCCGGCCACTGGTTGGCTTCGGCGAGCAACATCCGGTTCGGATACTCGGCGTCGATGGTGGCGCGAATCTTCTTCAGCACCTCGTGCGTTTCCGGCAGATTCTCGTTGTTCGTGCCCTCACGTTCCACCAGATATGGCACCGCGTCGAGCCGTAGCCCGTCGATGCCCATATCGAGCCAGAAGCGCATGACCTGCAGCACTTCCTTCAGCACGGCCGGATTGTCGAAATTCAGGTCGGGCTGATGCGAGTAGAAACGGTGCCAGTAATACGCGCCCGCCACGGGATCGTGCGTCCAGTTGGACGGCTCCGAATCGATAAAGATGATCCGCGTTTCCTGGTATTTCTGATCGGTGTTGGACCACACGTAGTAGTTGCGGTGATTCGAACCCGGCTTCGCGCGGCGCGCGCGCTGAAACCACGGGTGCTGATCCGACGTGTGGTTGATCACCAGTTCTGTGATCACGCGAATGCCGCGTGCGTGTGCTTCCTGAATGAAGCGCTTCACGTCGGCGATCTGACCGTAGTCGGGGTGCACGTTGCGGTAGTCGGCGATGTCGTAGCCGTCGTCGCGCCGCGGCGATGGATAGAACGGCAGCAGCCAGATCGCGTTCACACCGAGCTCGGCAATGTAGTCGAGCTTCGCGATCAGGCCGGGAAAATCGCCGACGCCGTCGTTGTTCGCATCGAAGAACGACTTGATGTGCACCTGATAAATGATCGCGTCTTTGTACCAGAGCGGATCGTCGCTCAAGGCCGCCGGTTTGCCGCGCCGATTCGTGCGCGGCTTGGCCGTGTTGCCAGGGGCATTGCCCACCGGTGACTGTGTCGTGCTTTGAGCCGGGTCGTCACGCTTCATGTCGCACCTTCCGTTGAGGTTGGGTTGCCAGCGTCTGCGTGATAGTCGCTGTCGGCTTCATCCGGCCGTTCGGCGGGCAGGCCGCCGAGCGGCGCGATGCGCCAGATCGAGAACGGCTGGCCCGACCCGAGCTGGACGTGCTGCCAGCGGCCGTGCCATTCGAAGCGCGCGCCGGTCATCTGGTCGGTGACTTCCAGCGGGCCGTGGTCGTGCAGATTCCATTTCTGGAAAGTCTCCCACGACAATTCGATATCCGCGCCCTGTTCGTTGAACGGGTCGAGATTGATCGCGACGAGGATCACGTTGTCGCGTGATTCGGTCGCTTTCTCGAAGAATAGGATGTGATCGTTGTGCGCGGGCAGGAACGTCAGGCCGAGATGCGTTTGCAGCGCCGGGTTCGCACGGCGAATCCGGTTCAGCGCAGTGATCTCGCCGACGATGTTACCGGGCCGGTTCCAGTCCCACGCGCGCAACTGATACTTCTCGGAGTCGAGATATTCCTCGCTGTTCGGCAGCGCGGCGGCCTCGCATAGCTCGAAACCGCTGTACACGCCCCACAAACCGGCCAGCGTCGAGGCGAGCGCGGCGCGAATCAGAAAGCCCGTGCGCCCTTGCGATTGCAGATGCCGCGGGTTGATATCCGGCGTATTGACGAAGAAGTTCGGCCGGTACGAATCACGCGCGCCGGTTTGCGTGAGTTCGGTCATGTACTCGATGAAGTCGCGCTTGGATTCCCGCCACGTGAAGTACGTGTATGACTGCGAGAAGCCGATCTTGCCGAGCCGGTTCATCATGCGCGGCCGCGTGAAGGCTTCGGCGAGGAAGATCGTGTCGGGATAGCGCGCGCGGATATCGCCGATCACCCACTCCCAGAACGGCAGCGGCTTGGTGTGCGGATTGTCGATGCGGAAAATGTGCACGCCCGCTTCGATCCAGAACAGGAACACGTCGCGCAGCGCGAGCCATAAATCGGGCTTGGCGTCGTGCGCATAGAAGTCGGGATTGACGATGTCCTGATACTTCTTCGGCGGATTCTCCGCGTAGCGCAGCGTGCCGTCGGGGCGCCACGCGAACCACGTCGGATGCTCCTTGAGCCACGGGTGATCCGGCGAGCATTGCACCGCGAAGTCGAGCGCGATTTCGAGGCCGTGCGCGTGCGCGGCGGCAAGCATCGCCTTGAAGTCGTCGAGCGTGCCGAGCTGCGGATGCACGGCCGTGTGCCCGCCTTCGACCCCGCCGATCGCATACGGACTGCCGACGTCGCCCGGCTGCGCGTTCAGCGTGTTGTTGCGGCCTTTGCGATTCGCCACGCCGATGGGGTGAATCGGCGGGAAATACAGCACGTCGAAGCCCATGTCGCGAATGCGCGGCAGCTTCGTCGTGACATCGGCGAAGGTGCCGTGGCGCGATTCGTCGTCGCTCATCGACCGCGGGAAGATTTCGTACCAGCTGGCGAAGCGCGCGGCGGTGCGGTCGGCGTCGATCTTGTAGATGACCGGATCGCGGCTCAGGAACGGCCGGTGGCGCGCGGCGGTCATCGCTTTCGCGGTGGTCGGCGCGAGCAGCAGCGCGAGCTTGGTTTCCGGGTCGGCCTTGGTGAACACCTTGACGATATGTTCGAGCGGTTCGGTGACCGCGCCTTCCGTGGTTTCGACCTCGGCGAGCACCAGCGCGAACAGATGCGCGGCTTCCTCGAGTTCGAGTTCGACGGTTTGTCCCGCCTTCAGCTTCTTCTGGACGTGCTCGACCAGCGAAGCGAAGTCGTCGCGCCACGCGATCACGGTGAATTCGTGTCGGCCGAGGCGTTCGAGCGGAATGCGCGCCTTCCAGATGTCGAGGCCGGCGGGTTGGGCCGGTTCCATCAACACTTCGTGCCAGTTGGTTTCGTCGGCGGCGCGCCAGGTCACGGCGGCGGCAATCTTGTCGTGACCTTCGGCGAAGATCGCGGCGGTGATTTCGGCGCGTTCGCCCACGCTGCGCTTGGCCGCGAAGCGGCCGTTGTCGACCGAAGGCGTTACGCTCTCGATCGCCACGCGCGGCGCGCTCAGCGCCTCGATCACGGTCTTGCGGCCGCTGCGCTTGCTGTTCGCCTTGTCGATGGGTGGCGCGAGACGGATCGGCTTCTCCGCGACCGCGCGGAACAGTCCGACCGCGCCGGGCGCGAGCGTGAACGATGTCAGCGTGACGGGTGAGGCGCTGGCGGGCGCATCTAGCGGCACGAAGCGTGTGAAATTGCCCGGCACGCCCGCGAGGAAGCGCGCTGGATCGACGCGTACCGGTGCGCCGAGTTCGGGATTGATCGCGATCAGGATCGCTTCGTCGGCCTCGCGCAGGTCGGGCTGGTCGGCGCGCAGCAACACCGCCGCGGGTGCGCCGGGCCCGCTGAGCGGGCGCAATTCACCGTTGGCATGCAGCGTCTTCGTATTGCGCGACACCTGGTTGGCGTGCGTGATGCGTTCCGAGAGATCGAAATGCTTCGCCTGGACCGCGAGGGCGAACTGCGAAGCATCGCCGCGCGTTTGCGACATCGGCTCGGTGATGCCGTATTCGAAACCCATCGGCATCATCCAGCCCGTACCGATGGCGGCCGACGTGAACAGCGCGCGCCGGTAGGCCCGCTCGACGATGGCGGCGTCGTGCGAATCGCTCAACTCGGCGGCGAGACGGGTGCCGTAAGGCGCTTCGGGAAACGCGATCGGCGCGCCGATGCGCGCGAGCGCGGCATGTTCCTCGACCATCCAGCTTGCGCGAAAGTCCCACCAGCGCACCGACGAGAACACGCTGTCGAAGCCGGCGCCTTGCAGGCCGAGCAGATCGCCGCGAGCGAGGCCGGGCGTGGCGGCGAGAAAACGCACCTCGGGATGCTTGGTGCGGACCGCGTCGCCCAATTGCCGCCAGACGGCGGCCGGCACGCGATGCGGCGAATCGAACCGGAAGCCGCCCACGCCGGCCTCGGCGAGCGCCAGCAACTGCTCCGTCCACCAGCCGACCAACGCGGCGCTGCTGCCGGCGTCGTTGAAGTTGGCATACGCGACGTTGTCCTCGCGATGCACGTGGCGGGGGTCGAGCCGCGCCTCTTCAGACTCGAATGGGTGAAACCAGTCGGCATGTTCGGCGTACAGCGCGCCATCGGCGGCCATCCGGTCGATCACCAGATCGACCAGCAAAGTCAGGCCGTTTTGACTGGCGGCGCTCGCGAGCGAGCGTATCGCCTCGCTGGCGGGCTGCTGGGCTTCGAATACCGGATGCAGGCGGGCGTGGTCGCCGACCACCTGTCCGTGGCCGGCTCGTCCAGGCTCGAAGAGGCTGCCGATCAGCGCGTGATCGAAGCCCAGCGCGGCTGCATGCGCGAACTGCGCAGGCCATGCATCGAGCGGCCCAACCAGAAGTGAATGAAAAAAGTAAATCCGCGGCGCGTACCCGTTTCGAGGTTCCATCGATCGTTTCCAGATTCGTCCTGCTGCGGTGTGGATGCAAGTGGCATGCGATCACAGCGCTCATTGGGCTTCCAGAGCCGGATACCGCGCGATGCGTCAAGCGAAGGCGCGTACTGGTCAATGTAGTGCAAAGATCGTCACGCCGCTGGCCAGTAAAGGGTGCTTTGACGCCAGGCGTCGATTGCACGGGCCGGCCAGATCGATTCGGAAGACGCAGCAAACGCTGTGCCAGCGCGGCTCGGACGGCAGCGATGGAGGGGTGAGCGTACGCACTGCAGCAAGCTTCGGAGGCAAGTGCGAAAGAAGGCGCGAGGCGCCAAGACGCGTCGCACGGACGGCCGCCGCGTGTAAAACGGGCGGCCGCGGTCCGGGATTTACACGTGGCGCGTCAGGGACGGGGCAATGCCCGCAAAAGGCGGAGTCTTATTCGGCGAGGGTATTCGTGAGAGGCTTTGTGTCGACAGTATTACGAAGAACCGAGCAAGCCTGCCGCGATGTTCACGCACAAACCCAGCACCGCCACGTTGAAGTAGAACGACAGGACGGATTGCGCGAGCGCGGCGCGGCGAATCGAACGCGAGCGCAGCACCACGTCAGAGGTTTGCGACGCCACGGCGATGGTGAACGAGAAATACAGGAAGTCCCAGTAGTCCGGCTGGAGCGCATGGTCGGGAAACAGCAGCGGCGTTTCCTTTGCGTCGGTGTCGTAGTAAATCCGCGCGTAGTGCAGCGTGAAGATGGTCGGGATCAAGAACCATGCGCCGAACATCGTGAGCCCGGTCAGCGCGTAGTGCCAGACGGTGGAGGCGCCGGCTGTCCCCTTCGCCGAGGCCAGTTCCAGCACGATGGCCGCAATGCTCGCAATGGTGGCCACGCAGATCACCATCAGCACCACGCCGGCGTTCTCGTCGTCGCGACGGGCGAATTCGCGCACGCGGCCTTCGTCGGCAACGGCCATGTGCACCCAGATCATCGCCAGATAGCTCCAGATGGCCGCGTCCCAACCGGCCAGCACGCGGACCATCGGGCGTGTGTGCGCGGGCACGGCCAGCGCGGCGACGATGCCGAGCGCAAGGCCGACCAACATGCGCGGTCGATTGCGAAGAACCTGTGGATAGTATTTTGTGAGCATGGAATGTAGGGTGTGGGGCTCTCGCTGTCGCGGATTCTACCCGCGCCTGGACCACCATTTGTCGAATGGGCGGGTCACAGGCTATAGTCTTTCGCAACGCCCTTGCGCGCCGCTTTCAGTTGAAAGGCGATTGGCAGGCGGCACGGTTTTTTTTGCCGCGCATGCCATGCCGTGCATGCGGTTTCATACGGATGTCATCAGCACCACGTAGCTCAGCTCGCACTGGGTGCGTGCGGGTTCACAAAAGACCGCTCAAGCGGCGCTTAGGCCAGGTTTGGGGTAGAGATCGACGCCACGCGCGAATGGCATCACGCCAGGGTCGCGAGGCAAGTTGAGAATCACTCACCATCTGGAGTCCCCATGACAGATGTACCCAACAACAATGATGCGCACCACGAAGTGACGCGTCCAGCAGAGTTGTCGTCGTCAGCATCGTTGTCCGCCTCGCGCAGAGCGTGGGTACTCGGTGCATGTGCCGCAGCCGCGGCGCTCGCGTTTGCCGGCGCCGGCCGCTCGCTTTCATGGATCGCCCCGGCGTTTGCCGATACGCCCGCGGGCGGCGGGCTCGACGCATTCCTTGCACTCTCGCAGCGTCTCACCGGCCGTACGGGCTTCGACGCCCCGCTCGGCAAACGCGTCTACGACGCCCTCGCCAAATCCGACAGTCAGTTCACGCAGAACGTCGCCGCGCTCAACACATGGTTGCAAGGTCATGGCGGCGTACCGTCGGATACCGTCACGCAGGCTTTGCAAGTCGACCAGCCCGCGCTCGCGAAATCCGTGAGCGCGATCATGCGCGCGTGGTATCTCGGCCTTGTCGGCGACATGCCGCATGTGGACGTGGTTGCTTATGAAAAAGCGTTGATGTTCGAGCCCGTCAAGGACGTGCTCACGATTCCGTCCTATTGCCGGGACGTGCCGTTCTACTGGACGAAGAAACCGTTGAGCGCGTGAGCGAGGTTCGTCTCGCGCGTGCCGCATTGTTCGATTGAGTCATTCGACGCAGTGGCGGCACGCGAGTACAGCAAACAACGCAAACAAAGATAAGTGCTCTGCACAAGAGGGCAACAATGGCAAACTCAAATTCCGCCGACATCGTCGTAGTCGGTTCGGGCGTGGCGGGCGGACTGGTCGCGCATCAGATGGCGCTGGCCGGCGCGTCGGTGATTCTGCTCGAAGCCGGGCCGCGCATTCCGCGTTGGCAGATCGTCGAGAACTTCCGCAACTCGCCGGTCAAGTCGGACTTCGCGACGCCGTATCCATCGACGCCTTATGCGCCGCATCCCGAGTACGCGCCCGCCAACAATTATCTGATCCAGAAAGGCGACTATCCGTATAGCTCGCAGTACCTGCGGCTGGTGGGCGGCACGACCTGGCATTGGGCGGCGGCCGCATGGCGGCTGTTGCCGTCGGACTTCCAGTTGCACAAGCTGTACGGCGTGGGACGCGACTGGCCTTATCCGTATGAAACGCTGGAGCCGTGGTATTCGGCGGCTGAAGTGCAGCTCGGCGTGTCGGGTCCCGGCAGTTCGATCGATCTCGGCTCGCCGCGCTCGAAACCGTATCCGATGAGCCAGCTTCCGCTCTCGTACATGGATCAGCGCTTCAGCGACGTGCTCAATGCACAAGGCTTCAAGGTCGTGCCCGAGCCGGTGGCCCGCAACAGCCGTCCGTACGACGCGCGGCCCACCTGCTGCGGCAACAACAACTGCATGCCGATCTGCCCGATCGCCGCGATGTACAACGGCGTCGTGCATGCGGAGAAAGCCGAACAGGCCGGCGCGAAACTGATTCCCGAAGCGGTGGTGTATCGCGTCGAAGCGGACAATAAAGGGCTGATCACCGCGGTCCACTACAAGGACCCGAACGGCAACAGCACGCGCGTGAGCGGCAAACTATTCGTGCTTGCCGCGAACGGCATCGAAACGCCGAAGCTGATGCTGATGTCGACGTCCGATAAATTCCCGCACGGCGTCGGCAACAGTTCCGATCAGGTGGGCCGCAACCTGATGGATCATCCGGGCACGGGCGTCGCGTTCCTCGCCAATGAACCGCTGTGGCCGGGACGCGGACCGATGGAGATGACCTCGATCGTCAACTTCCGCGATGGCGCGTTCCGTTCGGACTACGCCGCGAAGAAGCTGCATCTCTCGAACGGCGTGCCCACGATGAGCGTGACCGCCGATCTCCTGAAAAAAGGCCTGACCGGCGCCGAACTCGACCGGCAGATACGCGACCGCGCGGCGCGCACGCTGAATATCAACAGCTTCCATGAGCACCTGGCGGAGCCGCAGAACCGCGTGGTGCCGTCGGCGGATCACAAGGATGCGCTCGGCATTCCGCAGCCGGAAATCTACTACTCGATCAACGACTACGTGAAGAAAAGCGCGGCCAATACGCACGAACTGTATGCGCAAATCGCCGCGCTGTTCGGCGGCGCCGAGGTGACCTTCGACGACACCTTCGCGCCGAACAATCACATCATGGGCACCACGATCATGGGCAGCGATCCGGCGGATTCGGTCGTCGATGCGGACTGCCGCACGCATGACCACTCCAATCTGTTCATCGCCAGCAGCGGCGTGATGCCGACCGCGGCCTCGGTGAATTGCACGCTGACGATCGCGGCCCTGTCGCTGAAGCTGGCCGACAAGCTCAAGCGTGAAATCTGAGCGTGAACGGAGAGCCACAATGACGAAGAACACCTCTCGCGTGCAGCCGCTCGAGGCGCTTGCGCGGAACGCCCGCCGCCGCCACCTCAGAGTCGCGACGCTGGCCGCGATTTTTTCGCTGTTCGCGCTGTACGTCGCCTGGTATGAGGCGCACGGCCCCGACACGCAACGTAACGACGAACTGCCGATCACGCAGGCCCGCGCCGCCGACGCCTCGCAAGCGATCAGCGGCGCGGCCTTGCCGGTGACGGCGGCCGGCGGCGACCTGGTCAAGCGCGGCGAATACCTCGCGCGCGCCGGCGATTGCGTGGCGTGCCACACGGCGGACAAAGCGCGGCCCTTCGCGGGCGGGCTGCCGATCAACACACCGTTCGGCACCATCGTGACGCCGAACATCACGCCCGATCCGGACACCGGCATCGGCCAATGGAGCGACGCCGATTTTCTGCGCGCCATGCATGAAGGCATCGGCAAAGGCGGCGAGCGCCTGTATCCGGCCTTCCCTTATGCGGAGTACACCAAGGTCACCGATCAGGACGTGCTGGCGATTCGCGCGTATCTGAACACGCTCACGCCGATCCACTACACGCCGCCCGGCAACAGCCTGAAATTCCCATTCAATCAGCGCTGGCTGATGGTGTTCTGGAACCTGTTCAATTTCACCGAGGGCCGCTTCGTGCCCGATCCCAAGCAAAGCGCCGAGTGGAATCGCGGTGCGTATCTGGTGCAAGGGCTCGCGCATTGCGAGGAATGCCATACGCCGCGCAATTTCACGCAGGGCTTGAAGACGAGTTCGCGTTTCTCCGGCGCGGTGCAGGCCGGCTGGCACGCGTACAACATCACGTCGGACAAGAACAGCGGCGTGGGTAACTGGAGCGACGACGAACTGGTGTCGTATCTGTCGACCGGCGCGGCGCCGGGCCGTGCCAATGCGGCCGGTCCGATGGCCGAGGTGGTAGCCGACAGCACGCAATATCTGACGCGCGAGGATCTCGGCTCGATCGTCGCGTATCTGCGCGCGGTGCCGCCGATCAGCGGCGGCGAATCGCGCCCGCGCGACCAATGGGGCAATCCCGCCGACGACGTCACGGCGCTGCGCGGCACCGCCGTCCACGCCGTGAACGGTGCGCAACTGTTCGTCGCCAATTGTGCGAGCTGCCATAGCTGGACGGGTCAAGGCGTGGGCGCGAGCGCGCCGGGTGCGTATCCGTCGCTGATTCACAACTCCGTGGTGGGTGCGAGCGACGCCAACAATCTGGCGATGGTGATCCTGCACGGCGTCACCCGTACGACGAAACAGGCGGACGTGTTGATGCCCGCATTCGCCAGCCAGCTCACCGACGAGCAGGTGGCCGCCATCACCAACTATGTGACCAGACAGTTCGGCAATCCCCAATCGACCGTGACGGCTGATCAGATCGGCAAATTGCGAACTCAGCAATAGTGACCGCGCAGACGGCGTGTTTCCGGTAAGGCCTGCCGGAAACATGGCGCTTTTGCGTTGATTTGCGTCATTCTCGCCCTCCACGGCGCCAAGAAACGATAGGCAGCGCGCATACGCATTGCGGATGCCGCATTATCATGAACGCATGGCTACCGTACTCGTCAATTCCGTCCAGCATCACCCGGCCAACCGGAGCGGCCGCGACTTCGTGGTCGGGGATCTGCATGGCTGCGTCGATGCATTGCGCTATCTGCTGCGCGTGATCACGTTCGACCCGGAGCGCGACCGGCTCTTCTCGGTCGGCGATCTGGTGGATCGCGGCGAGAATTCCGAACTGGCTCTGGCGCTGCTCGACAAGCCGTGGTTTTTCGCCGTGCTCGGCAATCACGAAGACACGCTGTGCGCGGTCGCCGACGGGCGCTTGCGGCGTCAGTGGTGGTACGGAATCGGCGGCATCTGGGCGGCGCAGCTATCCGACGAACGCTTGCAGCATTACGCAGAAATCCTGCGCGGGTTGCCGCTTGCGCGCGTGGTCGGCAGCGGCAAGGAGCGCTTCAATATTCTGCATGCCGAATTCTTCGGCTCGGATGCGGAGCTCGACGCGGGGAATTTCTCCGCCGACACCCGCCAGCGATTGTTGTGGGGCCGCGACCTGGCGTTGGGCAACGGCGATCCGCAGCGGCAGCGCGGTCTCTCGCTGACCTATTGCGGCCACACGCCGATGCGCGACATCAAGCAGGTCGGCTCACAGGTGTTCATCGACACCGGCGCGTTCGGGCCGGGCGGCAAGCTCACGATCGTGGAGCCGCTGGCCTTGCGGCGCTGGTCCGTCTCGACCGAAGAGGCCCGCGCGGAAGGCGCGGCGGCGCTGGCGCTGCCTTGACGGCGGCGTTGGCGACTGCGCGCGCAGGCCACGCGCAGTCCATTTAGGCCGAGCTATCAGCCGACCTGGCTGAGTTCGAACACCATATCCACGCTCGTGCCATTCCAGTTGTATTCCAGATACGCCGCGTGATGGCAGTCGCGCAGCAGCGTCGTTTTGAACGCGGCGAGGCACTCGCCGCCGTCATCCCGTACCGACGGATACACGATACCCGGCGCACCTCCCGCGCGGATGGCCCGGCCGAGAGACTGGCCGGCCAGATAGTCATCCGGCGACAGCACCGCGAGATCCACCGAAGCGTCGCCGCGAATGTCCACCACGCTGCCTTGCGCGGCGACGGTGTAAAGACGCATCTGCTGGCGCATGGGCGGCTCGGCCGTCGCTTCCAGAAATTTCCCTGTGTGATAACGCGTTTCGGCGATCGCGGTGGCGCGTGAGCGCGCGCAATAGAACACGCCGTATGTGCCGTCCGAGAAACGGCTGCCGAGCGGATTCAGATGCGTCAACGCGGCCATGATCGGCCCGTAGCCCGGTCCGAAACGGCGTTCTTCGCGCGGCACCAGATCGAGCTCGCCGACTTCGGTGCGCAGACGGTCGTTGGTCATGGCTTCGAGCGCGTACAAGGCGTCGAAATCTTCCGGCGAAGCGACCCGGTCGAACAGATTGACGGCGGGAAAGCGCGTCGGAATCACGCGATACGCGGGCGACCAATCGAGCGGCGCCGTGCGCCAGCGGTCCTGCCAATGCGGTTGTGTCACGCCCAGCCGCCTCGCATTGCGTCGAGATACTGGCGCACCGCCACGAGGTCGCTGATGTTGCCCGCCAGCATGCGGTCCAGCGCGCGGCGGCCGCCGAACGGCGGCGCGCTGTTGGGACGTTTGATCCAGGTGTCGGCGGCACTGGCTTGCGGCAACAGGATTTGCAGCGCTTTATAGATGCCGAGCAGCAGTGACAGGCGTTCTAGCGTGTCGCGCCCGAGGCGGGCCGTTTCAGGCGCCGACTTCCATTTGAAGTAGGTGGAGCGGCCCGGCGAGCCGAGCAGCACGATCTGTTCTTCCGCGTTCAGGTCCCAGTCGTGCGCGATTTTGAAGAACGCGCGTAGACCCGCCGCGGACATTTCCGTTAGCGTGGGTTCCGAAACCGGCCGACGAATCGGCGCTTCGGGCTGGGTGGCACGGGCAGCGTGAGCCATGAGCGGGTAAGTCCTAATTTGTACTTGGAATTGATATTAGTCTAAATGTGGATTTTTGCAAGAGAATATAATCCGGGCTCGTCATAAAGTCGAAGATCAGGAGAAGCAGGAGATGGGCGTTCGAGCAGTTGCAGCAGGAGCGGCGCTTGCCGTGTGGTGTGTGTCGGGCGCGGCCATGGCCGCGGGTTATGCCGAAGTATGGAACCCGCCCGAGGCGAGCGGGCATGTCACGAAGCCGGGCAAGAAGGTCAAGTCTGGCGCCGGTTCGAAGACAGCGGCGAAGGCCGCTTCGAAGCACGTGACAGCGACGACGGGGCATGGCAACAAGTCGGCGGCGCGCGCCAGCGTGAAGAAGGTGGCGGCCAAGGGCGCCGCGAAGAGCGGGATCAGCGCGACGCATGGAGGCAAAACCCAATCGAAAGCGGCCGTGATGGCGCAGAGTAAAAAGCCGCACGCGCAGTTCGTCCAGACCCAACCGAGCCAGGGCAAGGTCGTGCACGCGAATCTGGTGGTCCCGGCTCGTCAGGCTAACCCGCAAACGGCTAAGGTCGCGGCGAAAACCGGCGCGGCGAAACCGGCTGCATCCCACGTGAATGTGCCGGCGCCGTCCGCAAACGTTCAAGCCAATCCGGCGAACGCCACGAGCAATCCCGCCACGGCCAGCAGCGGTTCGCTGCCGCCGATTCTTCACTGATCCGCGGTCAAGCCGCGCGTTTGCGCTTCGGTTTGCTGCCTGGCGCCCCCAACGCGGTGCGCCCAAGTTCGACGATGCGCGCCGACAGCTTTTCCAGGCGCGGCGACTGGACCTTCCACGCGTGCCAGTACAACTCGACGTCGGTGGGCTGCTTCGGCGCCAGGTCGATCAGATCGCCGCGCTCTAACGCATCGCCGAATTCCAGTTCGGGCACCATGCCGTACGCCAGGCCGCGCTGGATCGCCATGTAACGCGGGACCGGCGCGGGCACGTAGTGACAGGGGTAGGCTTCCGGCGGCAGGCCGAAGCGCGTCTCGAGAAAACGCGCCTGCAACGCGTCCTTGCGTGAGGACAGGATCACCGGCGCGCGCCGCGCACTTTCGCGCGTCAAGCCATTCGGAAACCATCGCTGCACGAACGCCGCCGACGCCACCAGCCGGTAGCGCATGGCGCCGAGCCGTTCGGCGAAGCAGCCGCGCATGGGCGCCGGTTCGGTGGTGATGCAGCCGATCGCGAGGCCGGAGGCGAGCAGGGCGTGCGTGTGGTCCTGGTCGTCGACGGTCAGGTCGAGCAGCACGTTTTCTTGCAGCAAGATGTCGGAGAGGGCGGGGAAAAACCACGTCGACAGCGTGTCCGCATTGACGGCGGCGGCGACGCTGAGGAGCGCTTCGTCGGCGCGTGCAAGATCGCTGGCGAAATCGTCTTCGAGCAGGGCGGCGCGCCGCAGATATTGCAGCAGACGCTGGCCCATCTGCGTCGCACGGCACGGCCGCGTGCGCACGATCAGTGGGTTGCCCAGCCGTGTTTCGAGCGCCCGCACACGCTGCGATACCGCCGACGACGTGAGATTCAGCCGCACAGCTGCCTGCTCGAAGCTGCCGGTTTCGATGACCGCGCGGACGGCGGCGGTTTGTCGAGGGTCGAGGTCCACGGATCTACTTTGAAAGGGATAACTTTTCTAGCTTAAGCGAAAGGCGGCGAAGTTTATCCGCGGGGGAAGGCGGTGAGTCGTTTTGTCATTGCATCGCCAACCCGTTGGTCACCAGCCGCAACGTCTCCGCCGACCGCTCGTCCCTGACCCGCGAATGCAGCGTGACGCGCGATTCCGGCAGCGCCGGCAAACCGAGCCGCGCACCGACGTCGATCAGGCCGCGCGGCGCCACGCGGCGCGCCAGCGGCGACACCGCCAGGCCCGCCGCCACGGCCGCGCCGACGGCCGCCACGCCGCCGCCGACGAATACTTCCTGCCAGCCAACGCCCGCCTGCGCGAGCGCTCGCAGTGCCACGTCGCGCACGTTGCACGGCGGGCTCAACAGCGCCAGCGCCAATGGCTCGCCGACTCGCGGCAACCACGCCGGCGTGGCGAGCCAGCCGAGCGGTTCGCTAAAGAGCACCTGGGCGTCGTCGCGTGGCGGTTCGTCGGCGCCGTAGCGGACGATCACCGCGTCGAGGCGGCGTTCGTCGAATTGCGCGAGCAACGCGGCGGACATGCCCAGATGCAATTCGATCACCAGCCCCGGATCGTGCGCATTGAGCCTGCCGAGCAGGAGCGGCAAGTCCGGTCCCGCGACATGCTCGCTGAGCCCCAACGCGAGCCGCCGGCGCTCGACCGACAGCGACCCCAGCGCGCGTTCGTGCGCGTTCAGCAGGTCGCGCGCGGCGCTGAGGAACGCATTGCCGTCCGCGGACAGGCGCACCACACGCGGCGTACGCTCGAGCAATTGCTTGCCCAGATGGGCTTCCAGCCGCTTGAGCTTGAGGCTGACGGCCGATTGGGTCGTGTCGAGCGCATCCGCCGCACGCGTGAAGCTGTGCAGGTCGGCGACCAGAACGAACGCTCGAACCGCGTCGAGATCGAGAACTTTCATTTTCGATGGATATAGATGAAATCATCAATGATGTCTGTTCATTATGACTGAGTGCGCCTAAGCTGTGTTTACCCAATCAACCGCAGCCAAGGAGTTTCATCATGCCGCTCACACGAATCGCATTGCGCGCAGGCAAGTCCGCCGAATACCGGAAGGCGGTGACGCAGAGCATCCAGCGTTCGCTGGTGGACACCTTCAACGTGCCGAAGGACGACATCTTCATGCTGATCACCGAGCATGAGGCCGGCAATTTTGTGTACGACGATCAGTATCTGAACGTGCAGCGAAGCGACGATCTCGTGATCATTCAGATCACGCTGAACAACACGCGCACGCTCGAGATGAAGAAGGCGCTATACAAGCGCATGGCGGACGAACTGGCGGAATCGCCCGGGCTGCGACGCGAGGATGTATTTATCAATCTCGTCGAGGTGCTGAAGGAGAACTGGTCGTTCGGCAACGGCATCGCGCAGTACGCGTTGTGAAGATTGCGGCCATGACATGACGTTAAGACGAGCGGCCATGCCGCCCGTCGTTCGTTAGAAAAGCGGCACGTCACGCAATCGTATCGATCACGCCGCCATCGACGCGCAGCGCCGCGCCGGTCGTCGCCGAGGCCTGCGGCGAGCAGACGTAGACGACCATGTTCGCCACTTCCTCGGTGGTGGCCGCGCGCTGGATGATCGAACTGCTTCGGTGCTCGCGGACGAATTCCGCGGCGACCTGTTCGACGGTTTTACCTTGCTCTTTCGCGGTGTCTTCGACCATCGAACGGAAGCCGTCGGACAAGGTCGGTCCGGGCAGCACGGCATTCACTGTCACGCCGCTGCCGGCCGCCTGTTTGGCGATGCCGCGCGCGATGCTCAATTGCGCGGTCTTCGAAAAACCATAGGCGAGCATATCCGGCGGAATATTCAATGCCGACTCGGACGAGATGAACACCACGCGGCCCCATTTGCGCTCCATCATCCCTTTCAGGTAGTGCCGCGTGAGCCGCACGCCCGACATCACGTTGACCTGAAAGTAGCGCTCCCAATCGTCGTCTTCAGTGGTGAAGATGTCGCCGGGTCCGAAGACGCCGAGGTTGTTCACCAGGATATCCGTCTGCGGCACGGCTTTCGCCAACGCGTCGCAACCTTCCAGCGTGCCGAGGTCGCCCGCGAAGCCCTGCAATTTCGCTTGCGGCGCGGTCTTGCGGATCGTCTCGATCGCGCGGTCCACCGCTTCCTGCTTGCGTCCGTTGATAATGGTCTGCGCGCCTGACGCAGCAATGCCGGTGGCGATCGCAAGCCCGATGCCCGCCGTGGATGCGCTGACGATAGCGGTCTTGCCCGATAGATCGATGTTCACTGTCTTGCTCCTTGTTGACGTTGCGGCGCGCCGGCCAAAGCCGGCGCGCCGAAAATGCAAAGGACGTGGTGTTCGAAGCGTCGAACTGAAAGTATCCCATCTATCCCGCTTCGAAGTCGGCTGGCCGCGCGGCCGGTGACGCGGGTCTGCGTCGCTATAATGATTCGTCGTCCTTTCCTCGCTCATCGACCGCTCCTCGCCATGACATCCGACCACACCGATCCTTCCCGCGACAATCTCGAGCTCGGCGGTTCCGTCTGGTTTCAGGCGGGCGCGCAGACGCTCGGCGGCGCGTCGCGGATCGCGCTGCTCGCGGCGATCGGCGAGACCGGCTCGATCACCAGCGCGGCCAAAGCCGTCGGCATGAGCTACAAAGGCGCGTGGGATGCCGTCGATACGATGAACAATCTCGCCGGCGAGCCGCTCGTGGTGCGCCTGACCGGCGGCAAAGGCGGTGGCGGCACCACGCTGACGCCGCGCGCCGTCAAGCTGATCGAGACGTTTCGTGCGGTGGAACGCGAGCATCAACGCTTTCTCGAACGCGCGGGCGCGGCGATCGAAGGATTCGCGACGGACTGGGATCTGATTGGCCGCATCGGCGTGAAGACGAGTGCGCGCAATCAGCTGTATGGCACGGTGTCGGCGATCACGCGCGGCACCGTCAACGACGAAGTCGTGCTGACGCTGCCCGGCGCCCATGCGATTGTCTCGGTCATCACGCATGAAAGCACCGAGACGCTGGGCCTCGTCGAGGGCGCGGCGGCGTTCGCGTTGATCAAGGCGTCGTGGGTCGTGCTGCTCGTCGACAACGAAAGCGGCGCGCCGCTCAAGCTCTCGGCGCGCAATCAGTTGCGCGGCACGGTGCAGAGCGTGAAGCGCGGCGCGGTGAATGCCGAGGTCTCGCTGGTGCTGAATGGCGGCGCGGTGATTACCGCGGTCGTCACGAATGAGAGCGTCGACACGCTCGGCCTCGTGGAAGGCGGGAGCGTCGTCGCCGCGTTCAAGGCGTCGAGTGTGATTCTCGGGGTAAAGGACTGAGCGCGCGAAACGCTAACGATCGAGTCAGGGCTCGCTGCGCGCATAGCCGGCGAACGGATGATCCTCGCGCACGCAGCCATCGCTGACCTGCACGACCTGATCGCCGAAGGCGGCGACATCGTCGGGATCGTGCGTGATCAACACCATCGGAATATCGAGCCGTGTCTGCAGATCGGACAACTCGCGGCGCATGCGCTGACGCAAGACGCTGTCGAGCGCCGAAAACGGTTCGTCCAGCAACAGCACCTGAGGTTGCGCGACGAGCGCTCGCGCCAGCGCCACGCGCTGCTTTTGTCCACCGGAAAGCTGCGCCGGATGGTTGCCCGCCACGCTCTGCAACTCCAAGGCATCGAGCCAGTAATCGATCTGCGGATGCGCGATCCGTTTGCGCGGATTGAGCCAACCCTGCTGCAAGCCGAAGCCGATGTTCTGCCGCACATTCAGATGCGGAAATAGCGCGTAGTCCTGGAACAGATAGGCGAGCTTGCGCGCCTGCGGTTTCAGATCGACGCCGCGCGCGCTGTCGAACAGCGCGTTGCCATGCAGCGTGATCGAGCCTTCGTCGGGACGCAGCAGGCCGGCGATAGCCTGCAACGTCAGACTCTTGCCCGCACCCGACGGCCCGAACAGCACGACGCGTTGCGAGGTCGCCTTGAAGGCGACATCGAGCGTGAAACGTCGCTCGGCGCTCTGGAAGGTCTTGCGGATGTCGACGGCGAGCAGCATGTCAACCTGACTTCAACAACGTGTGCTGCGGCACGAGACGCCCCGCGAGCAACAGGATCACGACACACGTCACCGAGGTCACGAGCACGAGGAAATTCGCGGTGCTGTCGTCGCCGGCCTGCACGGCTGAATACACCGCTACCGACAGCGTCTGCGTGCGTCCCGGCAGATTGCCCGCGATCATCAGCGTCGCGCCGAATTCGCCGAGCGCCCGCGCGAACGCCAGCAGGCCGCCGGCGAGAATGCCGCGCGCGGCGAGCGGCAGCGTCACGCGAAAGAACACGGCCGTCTCGCTGACGCCGAGCGTGCGCGCGGCGCGCTCGAGTTGCGGATCGACGGCCTCGAAGGCGGCGCGCGCCGATTTCAGTACAAGCGGAAACGCCACGACCGTCGACGCGATCACCGCGCCCTGCCAGGTGAACACCAACTGGATATCGAAGCGGTCGAGCCAGCCGCCGATCACGCCACGCCGTCCGAGCAGAACGAGCAGGTAATAGCCGAGCACGGTGGGCGGCATGACGAGCGGCAGCATCAGCAGCGAGTCGATCACGTCGCGCGCGCCGGAGCGCCAGCGCGACAAACCGAAGCCCGCCGCGACGCCGAATACCAGATTGAGCGCGGTGGCCCAGCCCGCCACTTTCAACGACAGCAGAAGCGGAATCCAGGCCTGTTGCATGAGCGTGCGTCGTCCCGGTGAAGTTAGTGCGCGGGCTTGAAGCCGTACTTGGCGAGCACGGCCTGGCCGGCCGGCGACAGCACGAAGTTCATGAACGCTTGCGCGTCCGCTGCGTGGCGGCTGCCTTCCACTTGCGCGATCGGATAGGTGATCGGCGTTTGCGTCGGTACGTCGAGCGCGACCTTGACCTTGTCCGGCATGACGGCGGCGTCGGTGCTGAACACGAAGCCGGCGTCGACTTCGCCACGCGACACATAGTCGAGGCTCTGACGCACGTTCGAGGCCAGCACCGCCTTCGCGCTCACCGCATCCCACACGCCCGCGGCCTGCAGAGCGCCCTGGGTGTATCGGCCGACCGGCACGGAAGCCGGATCGCCGTACGCGACGCGCTTCACGCTCGCCGAAGTCAGATCGTTCAGAGCGGTCGGCGCGAAATGGCTGTCGGTCGGCACGATCAACACCAGTGAATTAGCGGCGAAGTCGCGGCGCGTGGCCGGCACGATCACTTTTTCGGCGGCGGCCTTGTCCATGGCCTTTTGGTCCGCGGACGCGAACACGTCGGCGGGCGCGCCCTTGACGATCTGCTGCATTAGTACGTCGGAGGCGCCGAAGTTCAGCAGCACCTTGGTGCCCGGATGCTGCTGCTCGAAAACTTCACTGACCGCCTTGAACGCGTTGGTCAGGCTGGCGGCGGCGGAAACCACCAGTTCGTCGGCGTGCGCGTTGGCGCTGATGGCGACGGAGACAGCGCTGGCGACGAACAGCGCTTGCTTCAGAAGGCGGCGGCAGAGTGTCATGAAGGATTGGAAGTCCGGCGTGAGTCGGATCGGCGGGTTAAAACGCTATCGTAATATATGAAAGGTTATAACGGTGGCCCATGACAATTATTCCGCCGTGCGCATGAAGCGGCTAGTCGAGTAACTGGAGATGGTTCAGGCGTCGGACGAATGCGGCGGCGCCAGCGTGTTGAGCGTTTGCGACAGCGGCGCCGTGGCCGGACGGACATCGCGCACCGCCTTCCACTTCGCGCGAATGAACGGCCGGTCATGACCGGACACTTTCAGCGCGATATGCGTGACCCAGCGCTGTGTCGGCACGTGCACGCCGTGCACCAGCACCGCGAGGACCATCATGCTGACGGCGACGGGCAGAACCGACAGCCGTCCCGGCTCCGCATGCCACGCGAGGCGGACGAACACCAGCGCCGCCAGGGCGCCGGTCAGGCAGCCGGTAATGGCTTCAGACGGCGAGTGAGCGCTCAGCACGACGCGCGACAACCCCACCGCGATCCCCGCGGCAAGGCCGAGCAGCACGCCGGCCAAACGGATGCCCGGACGCGCCGGCAACAGTATGAGGAACAGCACGACCGGATAGACCGCGGTGGACAGCATGGCATGGCCGCTGACGCCGGTGAAGTCCAGCTCTCGCACGCCGACACCCCAGCCGAGGAATGCCAGCTTCGTCACCGTCACAACGCCGATGGCCGCGCCGAGCAGTAGCAGCCAGCCCGCCGCCATCCGCCATGTGTAGCCGACCGCCAGCCACAACGCGATGGCGAACGCGAGCGGCAGCGTCATGCCGGCGCCGCCGAGGCTGGTGATCGAATACCAAAGGTGGGCAGGTAAATCGGGCATGGCAAAAAGCGCGACCAAGGCCGCGTAGAATCGGGTTGGTGGTGGGTTAACGCACGAGCGGCGCAAATCGCCGACTCGGCCGGCGCGGCGTAAGTCGCGCGCGGCAAAGAATTAACCGCCAGTATAGACGGGTGCTGCAGGGCGGCGCGCCGCGCACGTAGCTTTTTGCCGCTTAACGTTAGCTGACGAACAAGTGATAAAGATTCGGCCGACAAATGGCAGATAAACAGCGGACGAGCCTTGCCGGGCTTTGACGCCAGCCTCGTGACAAGGTTCGCCGAGCGGAAAATTCGGTCCCGGATAGGATTCCAGGGTTCCAGCATCGCATGAGGATTGGTGTTATTGTGCATTGCACAACAAAGCGCCGTTCTACCGGACGGACCCTGTCCCTTTTTGCGAGGTTTTTCCGCCAATGGCAAAAAGTCTATCGAAAATCTGGCTGCGCGGTCTGAAGCGGCTGCTCGCGATCCAAACCGAGCACGCCCGCAAAACAACCAAGCGCACCACGACGCGACCGGCCCGGCCCGCCACCAGTAAGCCGTCCACCAAAGTTCGCCCGGTCAAGCTGGATGCGGTGGTGCGTGCGCCCGCCAAGCGCGAAGTGCCGCGCGCCGCCGCTCGCGAGTCGCGGGTGCGTCCACGCGCGTCGGCATGGGCAAGCGGCTCGTGGACGCGCTCGTTCCACTCGGCGCCCGCCGCGCCCGGCCGGCTCGTCAATCATCTTCAGTACGGCTTGTATGTCCCGACCGGCCATGCGCTCGAGGCCATGCCGCTGGTGGTGATGCTGCACGGCTGCACGCAGTCGATCGACGAATTCGCCGAAGGTACGCGGATGAACGTGCTCGCCGACCGCTTCGGCTTTGCCGTGGTTTATCCGGAACAGTCGAAGCATGTGCATTCGCACCGCTGCTGGCATTGGTACGACGCCGGCGATAGCGCCGGCGGTGCCGAAGCGCGCGCGGTGGTGTCGCTGGTGGACGCCCTGGTCGCGCAGCATGGTTTCGACAGCGAGCGCGTGTACGTCGCCGGAATCTCCGCTGGCGCCGGCCTGACGGCGCTTCTGGCCGTCAACTATCCGGAGCATTTCGCAGCGGTCGCGCTGCATTCCGGCCCCGCTTTCGGCGAGGCGCGTTCCGGCGTCGCGGCGATGGACGTGATGCGGCGCGGTGCGCGCCGCGAACCGGCCGAACTGGTCGACGAAACCGCCGACGTGGCGCGTTACCCCGGCATGCCGGCCATCATCATCCACGGCGACGCCGACCATGTGGTCTCGCCGATCAATGCCGACCAGCTGGCCGTGCAGTTTCTCCGCCTGAACCGCATCGTCGACCAGAACGGCGCGCGCAAATCCGGTGAAGTCCGCGAGGACCGCAAGGGCGGCGTGGTCATGCGCGACTACCTGCGCGGCGGGCGGCGTGTGGTGCGGCTGTGCCGTGTGCAAGGGCTTGCCCATGCCTGGAGCGGCGGCGACGACGCCGTGCCGTTTCATTCAGCCAAAGGTCCCGACGCAAGCGCCATGGTGTGGGAATTTTTCAAGCACCAGCGCCGCACGGGCACAGGCCGTATCGCGGAAGCGGACGCCGCAGCGGCCTCAGCGGGCGCACGGTGACGTTGGAGCAACACTTCGAAATGAGTGCTGGCGCGTTCCTAGGGTTTTCCCTATAATACGGGTTATCCCTTAGGCGTTAACGCCTAAACTCATTGCCGAGGTTGACCATGTATCTGCTTAGCCGCCTGTTTCTGTTTCTGACCAAATCGCCCGATCAACTCGCGAAAGAACGCGCTGACGCTTTCCTCGCCGAAGCAACGGATCTGTACGATCTGGAATTCCGTATGCGTAAGCTGGACCGTGAGGCGAACCTTCGCCAACCGTCGTGGATGAGCCAGCACTAAGCTGCGCAAGTCAAAAACATCGGCGCGGATTGCGACGCCGGTGTTCGGGTGAGGCGCCCAAGCTGTCGCAGATTGTCGCAAGCGCTCAGACAGCCGGATTCAATTGCCACAACGTGTGATTCAACACCGCGGCGAACGCCACCCACGCGACATAGGGCATCAATAATCCGCCTGCCCAGCGGTCTCGTCGCCAGAATGCGCATGTCAGCGCGACGATCAATATCAGCAGTATCAAAATATCGGCCAGCGCCACGCCCGGTCGATGCAGGCCGAAGAAGAGCCACATCCAGGCCGCGTTGAACAGCAACTGCACCAGCCATAAAACGATCGATGCGCTCAGGCCGTCGCGTTTCCACACGCGCCAGGCGGCAATCGCCATCAGCACATACAGCACCGACCACGCCGGCGGGAACACCCAGTCCGGCGGATTGAACGCGGGCTTTTGCAGCGCCACGTACCAGGCGTCAGGCAAAAACCGGCTCGCAACGAACGCGGCTGCGAACGCCAAAACAAGAAACACCAGCAGCGACGGCAATCGGCGCATCCCCGAGTCTCCTTCAGATATCTGGAATCAAAGCAAAGCGGCGTAAGCGGGTGCTCACTTGCCGAAACGGGCCAGCGTACGCGCCCGCGCTTCGGCATGGTCGACGATCGGTGCCGGATAGTCCTTGCCCAATACCACGCCGAATTCCGCGAGCCGGTCCGCTCCCGCCAGCCACGGCGCGTGAATCCACTTCGACGGCAGCTTCGCGAGCTGGGGCAAATAGCGTTTGATAAAGCGTCCTTCGGCGTCGAATTTTTCGGACTGCGTGATCGGATTGAAGATCCGGAAATAAGGCTGCGCGTCGCATCCTGTCGACGCCGCCCACTGCCAACCTCCGTTATTCGCCGAGAAATCGAAGTCGTTCAACTGTTCGGCGAAGTACCGTTCGCCGAGCCGCCAGTCCACGCCCAGATCCTTCACCAGGAAGCTCGCTGTCACCATCCGCAAGCGGTTGTGCATATAGCCGGTGCGATTCAGTTGCAGCATCGCGGCGTCGACGAGCGGGTAGCCCGTGCGGCCGTCGCACCACGCGGCGAACGCTTCGTCCGCCTCCGGGCCCTGTTCCCAGCGCAGCCGGTCGTACTCCTCCTTGAACGACGCGCCGCTCGCGAGCCGCGGATGATGCGCCAGGATCATGAAGTAGAAGTCTCGCCAGATCAGCTCCGACAGCCACGTCGCGGAGCCTTGCCCGTCGGGTTGCAGCGACATCTCGTGGGCGAGGCGCGCAAGTGTGCGAATCGAGACCGTCCCGAAGCGCAGATGCATCGACAGGTAGCTCGGGCCTTTGGCGGCGGGGAAGTCGCGCCGGTCCTTGTAGCTGTCGATACGCGTCGCGAAGTCGTCGAGCAGATGCTGCGCGCCGCTCATGCCGGTGGGCAGGTCCAGTTCCGCCAGGTTGCTCGGCGTAAAGCCGAGTTGAGCGAGCGTCGGTAACCGGCGGTCCAGCTTCGACGGCGGCGCGGCCAGATGCTTCGTGTAGGTTTCCACGGGATACGGCTTCAGATCGAAGGCCGTCAGTTGCCTGAGCCATGCGTTCTTGTACGGCGTGAACACCGTGAAAGGCTTGTTCTGGCCGGTGAGCACCTCGTCGCGCTCGAAAATCACCTGATCCTTGAACGTCAGCCACTGGCGTCCAGCTTCAGCGAGCCGCTCGCGGACCGTCTCGTCGCGCTCGATGGCGACCGGCTCGTAGTCGTGATTCGCGAAAACCGCGTCCGCGCCAAGTTCGTCGGCGAGCTTCGGCACCAGGTCGGCGGGTTCGCCGTACAGCACGATCAGGCCGCCGCCGTTCGCGCGCAACGCTTCGTCCAGTTCACCCAGCGCCGCAAGAATCAACTCGATGCGGCGATCCTGCGGCTGCGTATGGGGATGACGAGCCTGCCACGCGTCGACCAGCGGCTGCAGGATCGTCGTGTCGAACACGAATGCGCACCACACGCTTTCGCAATGCTTGAGCGCGTAGTAGAGCGCGGCGTTGTCCGTGCTGCGCAGGTCGCGGCGAAACCAGACCAGACCGGTATCGAAGGAGTCGTTCAGTTGTCGGACGCGTGTCATCAGGAACGTGGAGAGTGGAACTAAGGTGCATGGCTGCGCTATCGCCGGCCGAGAGCGCTGCAAGCGACGGTATGGCCCTGCGTCGCACATCGCATGCCGCGTCGGTAAACGCCACAGCGCCCGCTCCTATTGTGCAGGGTGCGGGCGCCGTGCGTGGCCGGCGGCGAGGTTTTCCGCGCCGCTCAAGCGGTTCTTTAGCGATGCATCGAATCCGTCGCTTACGCGATTTGCAAACGGACGTCGACGTTGTTACGCGTGGCGTTCGAGTACGGGCAGACCTGATGCGCTGCGTCGACCAGTTCCTTCGCCGCGCCGGCGTCCAGACCCGGCAGCGAGACGCGCAGATCGATGTCGAGTGCGAAGCCGCCCTTGTCGTTCGGGCCGATGCCGACTTCCGCCGTGACTTGCGTGTCCGCCGGCAAGGTCTGCTTCTTCTGGCCGGCGACAAACTTCATGGCGCTCAGGAAACACGCCGAGTAGCCTGCTGCAAAGAGTTGTTCCGGATTCGTACCTGCTGCGCCGGTGCCGCCCAGTTCGCGCGGTGCTGCCAGCTTAACGTCCAATGCATTGTCCGACGATACTGCACGGCCGTCGCGGCCACCGGTGCTCGTTGCGCTTGCTTTGTAGAGGATGTTCATGGTGCTGTTCCTATGTCTGGGTTGTCAGGATCTGCAAATTTGCCGCTCTTTGCCGAGCCCGCCGTTCTGGCGGAGCGCTGTCGCAGCGGCATGTGATTAAGATAGTACACAAATCATTTGTGTGCAAATGAATTTTTGCATCATAGCGATAGCGCACGTTTTGCAACGGGCCGACTAGAGGTCCATGTAATCGTTGAGGGTGGTGCGCAGGCGAGTCAGGTCGTCGCGCAAACGCAGCAGAAATTCGGGCGTCTGCTGGGTTGCGCACAAGATTTCCGCGGGCACTTCACGCGCCTGGCGTTTGAGCGCCGAGCCGGCTTTGGTGAGCCGGATATACACGAGACGTTCATCTTCGACGCCGCGCACCCGCTCCAGCAGCCCTTGTGTCTCGAGGCGCTTGAGCAGCGGCGTGACCGTCGCCGAGTCGAGGTTCAGGCGCGCGGCCATGTCTTTGACCGTGACGTCGTCGCTCTCCCACAGCACCAGCATGGCCAGATATTGCGGATACGTCAGGCCCAGCTTGTCCAGTAGCGGCTTGTACGCCTTCGTCATGGCAAGGGAGGTCGAGTAGAGGGCGAAGCAGAGTTGCTCGTCGAGCGTGAAGGGCAAAGCGGGGCGCTGGGTCATGGTGCATCTCGTATAAAAGAGCGTGCAAATGGATTGCGCGCAAACCATTGTGCCGCAAATCGGCACAGTTTGACGAGTGCAGCTGGAGATTCAGGAAACGGCGAAGGCATGCGCTGCCGAGAGGGCAGCACAGGTGCGGGCGCCGGAACAGCGCCCGCACCTGAACGGAACTCAAGCCGCCGGTGTGGTCGGCAAGTCCGGTGCTTCGGGCGTTTGCACGCCAAAGCAGCCGCGATAGGTCGCGTAGAACGAGCAGTACAGCATCGTGGTGACGATCATCGTGGCGGGCATCAGGATCGCAAACGCGAAGTCGCCCGCGCCCAGCGCCTGCATCAGCGCCGACAAGCCGAGCGACACCGTCAACGCCACCGCGAACCACAGCGCGCCGAACACGATAAACGCACCGCGGTTGCGCCAGCAACTGACGAGGCTGAAGAACATCGCCTTGACGGGCGGCACGTCGTGCCACGCGGCGAGAATCGGCGAGAACCAGAAAATCATCGCCACCGGAATGTAGACCGCGAAGGCCGTGATCACCGCCAGCGGGATATTGCTGTTGGCGATCGCGTCCTGATCCATCGCGGCGGCGCCGAGCATGACCTTCAGCAGCATGCCGCCGTCGGCGAGTGCCGAAGCGGCCAGCACCAGCGCCATTGCGACGACGTAGAGCACGCCGAGCACCAGCAGCCGTTTGGCGACCACCGGGCCGTACGAGTGAAAACCGTCCACCAGAATGGTCGGAAACACCGGTTTGCCGGCGATCGTGTTGCGGCACGCCGCCATGAAGCCGACCGCGACGCCCGGAATGAAGGCCAGCGGCAACACGCCGCCGACCACCGGAATCTGCGACACGAGCGTCATCACCAGCAGATAGGTGAAGAACAGCGTCAGGAACGCGAGCGGGTTCTTGCGGAACAGCCAGATACCCTGCCGGAACCACACATAGCCGGCTTTCGCGGGGACTTCGATCAGTTGCATGAGGTATGGATGCCTGGAAGTGCAACGCCGGTTAGGCGTTCGCGCAGAATGCGCTCGAAATGGCCGGGGTCGTGCGGTTTGAGCAGTTCGGCCGCGCGCGGCAAATGAAAATCATACAGGCGCGAGACCCAGAAGCGGTACGCGCCCGCTCGCAGCATGTCGCCCCAATGGCGGTTTTCTTCGACGGTGAACGGGCGCACGGTCTGGTAGGCGCGCAGCATGGCTTCGGTGCGCGCGTCGTCGAGTTTGCCGGTAGCGAGGTCGACGCACCAGTCGTTGACCGTCACCGCCACGTCGAACAGCCACTTGTCGCAGCCGGCGAAATAGAAGTCGAAGAAACCGCCGAGGCGCACTTCGTGGCCCGTGTCCGGCGCGGCGTGCGCGAACATGGCGTTATCGCGGAACAGGTCGGCGTGGCACGGGCCTTCGGGAAGCGCGGCGTAATCGGCCGAGGCGAAGAAGGCTTCCTGATGCGCCAGTTCGGACGACAGCAGATCGCGTTGCTCGCCTTCCAGAAACGGCAGGATGGTCGGCACGGTTTCCTGCCACCACGGCAGGCTGCGCAGATTCGGCTGATAGCCCGTGTAGTCGCGTCCTGCCAGGTGCATGCGCGCCAGCATTTGCCCGACTTCGATGCAGTGCTCGACGCCCGGCGCCAGTTCCGGCGCGCCCTCGAGCTTGGTCACGATGGCGGCGGCCTTGCCATGCAAGGTGCCGAACAGCGCGCCGTCTTCGCGCGGCATGGGGTCCGGTACCGGCACGCGATGCGCAGCCAAATGCCGCATGAGGTCGAGATAGAACGGCAGTTGTTCGGCCGTCAGCTTTTCGAAAATCGTGAGGACGTATTCGCCGCGCGTCGTCGTCAGAAAGAAGTTGCTGTTCTCAATACCGGAGGAAATGCCGCGAAATTCGACGACGTCGCCGAGATCGTAATGGCTCATCCATTCTGCAAGTTGGGGTTCGGTGACAGCGGTGAAGACAGCCATGCGGGAAACGTCAGATCAGGTTGGTCGGGCTGGCGCGGTGCGGCCAGTGCGATGTGCGGCAAATGCGGTATCGGAAAAGCGTTCTTGCGGGGCCGTGAAGCGCTGCGGCACTTCAACGCCTTACCACCAGCGTGAGACCCGGCAAGCAGACTGAGGCGCCGCGACGGCGCCTCGCGGGCGCCCGGATCGGGGCGGCGCCCACACCGGGCACCGCCCCGGCATGCGTCAATAGGCCAGGTGCACCGACGGCAAACGCGTGCTTGCACGGCCGTTGTCGCGCACGGTGGGCGACGTGTCGAGCGGCGCGCTCATCTGATAGCGCGTGCCGAGATTCGAATGCACGTTGATTTCGACGGGCTTGCCTTTGTCGCGGTATTCGGTGATTTCGGTGCCGTTGGCGCTGCGTTCGTAGAAGCTCGGCGTGCGCGGGACGTTGATTTCAACCTTCGAGCTGACCTCGGCGGCCGGACGATTGATCTTTTCCAGATCGGGCAAACCGGCCCGTTCGTTGGCGGACTGGGGCGCGCCGGGAGCCGGTGTATCGTCGACAGGCTGGGCAGCCATCGCGGCGTTGCCGAAGGCGAGGGCCAGCGCAACGGCGACGGGAAGGAGCGGCTTCATGGTGATTCTCCAATATGGTGCCCCGATTCTAGCAAATCCCACCTGCTCCTCGGGCGCGATCGCCTTATTTTGCGCCGCTTTCGCGCGGCGTGCGCGCAATCTTGCGAGTGGCGCCGCAGCGTGTGTTGCAGCACCGCCAGGTGATTTGGCGAGTCACGGTTCCGTGGTAATGTGGCCTCATCATTAGAGGCGAATGAAGATGAACAACGATACCAATCAACGCGCGGTGCAGACTCCCGCCAACAGCTTCCCAACCGAATCCTTCGACGACGCGACCGAGGCCGTCACCCGCCTCTCGGCGATCTACGAAGCGAACACTTCGTTTCTGCGCGACGCCTTCGCGCGCTATCGCCGCAACGAACTGTTCGAACGCCGGGTACGCGCCTGCTATCCGTTCGTGCGGGTGTGCACCGAGGTCAACACGCATATCGACTCGCGCCGTTCGTATGGCTTCGTCGCGGGTCCGGGCGTGTTCGAGACGACCGTCACACGGCCCGATCTGTTCGGCAACTACTATCGCGAGCAGTTGCGCCTGCTGGCAAAAAATCATCACGTGCAGATCGAAGTCGGCGTGTCGGACCAGCCGATTCCGATTCATTTCGCTTTCGCCGAAGGCATTCACCTCGAAGGCGATCTGGATCGCGAGCGCCTGTTCCTGATGCGCGATGTGTTCGACACGCCGGACCTGGCGCTGCTCGACGATCGTATCGTCAACGGCACGTATGAACCGCTGCCGGGCGAGCCGCATCCGCTCGCGTTGTTCACCGCGGCGCGGGTCGATTTCTCGCTGCATCGGCTGAAGCACTATACGGCGACCTCGCCCACGCATTGCCAGAACTACGTGCTGTACACGAACTACCAGTTCTATATCGACGAGTTCGTCAAACTCGGCCGCACGATGATGGCCCATACCGACGACGAGGAACTGCGCGCCTATCGCAGCGAATATACGTCGTTCGTCGAGCCCGGTGACGTGGTCACGTACAACGCGAATCTCGGCGAACAGGAGCAGGAAGGCACGGCGCCGCCACGTTTGCCGCAGATGCCCGCGTATCACCTGAAGCGCGCGGACGGCAGCGGGATCACGATGATCAACATCGGCGTCGGGCCGTCGAACGCGAAGACCATTACCGATCACATCGCCGTGCTGCGCCCGCATGCGTGGATCATGCTCGGCCACTGCGCGGGCTTGCGCAATACGCAGCGCCTCGGTGACTATGTGCTGGCGCACGGCTATGTGCGCGAGGATCACGTGCTCGACGACGACCTGCCGCTGTGGGTGCCGATCCCGGCGCTCGCCGAAGTGCAGGTGGCGCTGGAGCGCGCGGTTGCACAGGTCACGCAGCTGGACGGCGTCGAACTGAAACGCGTGATGCGTACGGGCACGGTGGCGAGCGTGGACAACCGCAACTGGGAATTGCGCGATCATCGCGAGCCGGTGCAGCGGCTCTCGCAAAGCCGCGCGGTTGCACTCGACATGGAGAGCGCGACGATTGCCGCGAACGGCTTCCGTTTCCGCGTGCCTTACGGCACCTTGCTGTGCGTGTCGGACAAGCCCTTGCATGGCGAATTGAAGCTGCCCGGCATGGCGGATCAGTTCTATCGCGCGCAGGTTGATCAGCATCTGCAGATCGGCGTGAAGGCGATGGAGCTATTGCGGATGAACGGGCTGCATCGTTTGCATAGCCGCAAGCTGCGCAGCTTCGCGGAAGTCGCGTTTCAGTAAGCGGCTTCTTGGGCAGACAAGGGCGAGCGCCGCTTCCGCGCGCTCGTGCTCGATCAAAGTCAAAGCTGCCCGAAGCCCGCTAGCCCGATCAAACTGCCGACCGCCAGAAGCCACAGCGGATGAATGCGCGTCGTCATCGCCATGACAACGGTGAAGGAGGTGATCGCCCACGCGATGGCCGTCGTGTTCGACGCTTCGGCAATCAGCGCCGCGCTCGCCGCGATGATGCCGGCGGTCACCGGCATCAGTCCCAACTGCGCGTAGCGCCGCCACGGGCGGTCCTTGAATCGCTCCCATGCATGCACCGCGAGGATCGTCACCAGCGACGACGGCCCGAACTTCGCCACCGACGTCACCAGCATGCCCGCCCAACCGGCCACGTGCCAGCCGATCAGCGTGACGATCATCAGATTCGGCCCCGGCGCGGCTTGCGCGAGTGCGAATAGCGCGCTGAATTCGCTGGCCGGCATCCAGTGATGCACGTCTACCACTTGACGCTGCATCTCCGGAAGAATCGTATTGCCGCCGCCGAACGCGAGCAGCGAAAGCTGACTGAAAATAACGGCGAGGGCAATGAGCGTCTCGTTCATCGTGCCCTCCTCGACGCGATATAGATGCTGAGCGGCGTCAACACCAGCATGGTGGGCAGAAGCGGCAGCCGCATGATCGCAATCGCAATGAAGCCGAGTGCCGCGATGAGCGCGGCCATTGGGCTACGCCGTAGCGGCAGCAGGATTTTCACGGCCATCGCGATCAACAGGCCGGCCGCGGCGGCGGCGAGACCCGCGAACAGATGGCGAACGTACGGGTCGTTTTGCGTGTGCTCGTACAGCACGCCGAGGCCGATCACCACCAGCGACGGTCCCGCGATCAGTCCGAGCAGGCCGGCCAGCGCGCCCGGCACGCCGCGAAAGCGCATGCCCATCGCCACCGAGAGATTGATCACGTTGCCGCCCGGCAAAAATTGGCAGAGGCCCAGTAAGTCGGTGAATTCGTCGGCGCTCAGCCAGCGGCGTTGTTCGACCAATGCGCGCCGCGCCAGCGGCAGTGCGCCGCCGAAGGAGATCAGCCCGAGGCCGAGAAAGCCGCCGAAGATTTCCCGCAATGTGGGCGTAGGCGCCAGCACGGGCTCGGACGAGGTGAGATCGTGGTCCATTGGTTAGCTTCCAGTTCAAGCTCAGGAGGTTAGCGCCGAACCGGCGTTGAGCAAAACGATTTTTGAGCACCGCCTTGTGATCTAGAATCACAAGCATGGCCCGAAACCTTCCTCCTTTTCCGGCGCTGCGCGCCTTCGAAGCCGCCGCGCGGCATGAGAGCTTCACCGCCGCGGCGAACGAATTGCATGTGACGCACGGTGCAATCAGCCGACAGGTCGCCGCTTTCGAAACGTGGCTCGGCGTGCAGGTGTTCGAGCGTCGCGGCAAGCGCGTGCGCCTGACCGATGACGGGCGCCGCTACCTGTCCACCGTTCAGGCTGCGTTCGACAGCATCGCGCTCGCCACGGATCAACTGCGTGACACCGGCGTCGTCCGTGTGCTGCGCGTGAATGCGTTGCCCACTTTCGCGATGAAGTGGCTGCTGCCGCGCCTGCATCAGTTCCAGCGCAAGGTGCCGAATGTGGAGCTGAGATTGGCGACCTCGAACGCGCCGGTCGAGACGCTGGATGGCTTCGACGTCGCGGTGCGGCGCGGTCCCGCGCATTGGGCCAACTGCGCGAGCGGCCATTTTCTCGGCGAGACCGAGATTCCGGTGTGCAGTCCCGTGTTATTGCAACGTTCGCCGATCAAGGTCGCCGACGATCTCGCGCGGCACGTGCTGCTGCATTCCGATACGCGTCCGGATGCCTGGCGCAACTGGTTATCGGCGGCTGGGATGACGGTGAAATGCCGGAAGAAGCAATCGTTCGATCACTTCTATCTGGCCTTGCAGGCCGCAGTGGACGGGCTCGGCGTGGCGCTCGGTCCGTTGCCCTTGCTGGCGGATGAACTGGCATCGGGACGGCTCGTGGTGCCGCTGGCGGGTCCGCGTATCGATGCACGCGGCTACTGGTGGGTGGCGAGACGCGAGGTCGCGGATGCACTGTTAGTCGCGCAGTTCTGCGAATGGCTGCAAGCGCAAGGCGATCAAATCGATAAAACGGAAACGGGCAGCCTCGAGGCCGCCCGTTAGCGTACGCGTGTTCATACACTGCGTTGCCTTGCGTTCACCTCGCGCAAGAGCGCGAAGCGGCAGCCTCACAGATAGAACATCCGGTCTTCGTCCGACTTGGTCGGCTGCGGCTCGGTTTCTTCGCGGTCTTCATAGAACTTCAGCACCGCTTCGAGCACCTGGTCCGGATCGTCGATGACCTGCATGAGGTCCATGTCGGTCGGATTGATCAGGCCCATTGGCGTGAGCGAGTTCTTGAACCACGCAAGCAGGCCTTCCCAGAACTCGGCGCCCACCAGAATGATCGGCACATGGCGCGACTTCTTGGTCTGGATCAGCGTGAGCACTTCGGCGAGTTCGTCCAGCGTGCCGAAGCCGCCGGGCATCACGATCACCGCGTCCGAGTTCTTCACGAACGTGACCTTGCGCGTGAAGAAATGGCGGAAGCGCAACGAGATGTCTTGCCACTGATTGCCCGATTGCTCGTGCGGCAGTTCGATGTTCAGGCCGACCGAAGGCGCCTTGCCCGCATGGGCACCCTTGTTGGCCGCCTCCATGATGCCCGGGCCGCCGCCCGAGATCACGGCGAAGCCGGCGTCCGAGAGCTTGCGCGCGATTTGCGTGGCAAGTTTGTAGTAGGGCGAGTTCGGCTTCAGGCGCGCTGAACCATAGATGCTGACAGCCGGACGAATCTCCGAGAGGTACTCGGTCGCCTCGATAAACTCTGCCATAATCGTGAACATCTGCCACGATGCGCGGGCCTTTTTGGCCGTTGCGCGCTCTTGATCTGCGAGTGATCGCAGACTCGGAATCACTTTTCTCTTAGTCATAATGCCTGAAGAACGAAGCCTTGAAGGTAAGACCCTGCTATTGGTCGACGGTTCGAGTTATCTGTACCGGGCCTACCATGCGATGCCGGATCTGCGCAGCCCCGACGGTGGTCCGACGGGTGCGCTTTACGGGATGATCAACATGCTGCGGCGCATGCGCAAGGAAGTCACAGCAGAGTATAGCGCGTGCGTGTTCGACGCCAAGGGCAAAACGTTTCGCGACGACTGGTATCCCGACTATAAGGCGAATCGGCCGTCGATGCCGGACGACCTCTCGCGCCAGATCGAGCCGATTCATGTGGCCGTGCGCGCGCTCGGCTGGCCCTTGCTGATGATCGAAGGCGTCGAGGCCGACGACGTAATCGGCACCCTCAGCACCGAAGCGGAAAAGCGTGGCATGAATGTGATCGTGTCGACGGGTGACAAGGATCTGGCGCAGCTTGTGTCGGATCATGTCACCCTCATCAATACGATGACTAACGAAACGCTCGACCGCGCCGGCGTGCTCGCCAAGTTCGGCGTGCCGCCGGAGCGCATTATCGACTACCTGTCGTTGATCGGCGATACCGTCGACAACGTGCCCGGCGTCGAGAAATGCGGGCCGAAAACAGCGATCAAATGGCTGACGCAATTCGAGTCGCTGGATGGCATCGTCGCACATGCGGACGAAATAAAAGGTGCGGTAGGAGACAATCTGCGCAGAGCGCTCGATTTTCTGCCAATGGCGAGGAAACTCGTCACTGTCGAGCGCAACTGCGATATGACCGACCATATCGTGTCGATCGAGGAAAGCCTGCAAAGCCGGCCGGAATCGCGCGAGGAGTTGCGCGACGTGTTCACGCGCCACGGCTTCAAGACGTGGCTGCGCGAAGTGGAAATCGCGGACGCCGTGGAAGGTCCGGAAACGGATGTGGCGCCGGCTTTGTCGGTGGATCATGAGCGGCACTACGACACCGTGCAGACGTGGGAGCAATTCGACGCATGGCTCGAGAAGATCAACGTGGCCGAGCTGACCTCGTTCGATACGGAAACCACCTCGCTCGACCCCATGACCGCGCAGATCGTGGGCCTGTCGTTGTCGGTTGAAGCCGGCCGGGCGGCGTATGTGCCGCTCGCGCATCGCGGCCCCGACGCGCCCGTGCAATTGCCGCGCGACGAAGTCCTCGCGAAACTCAAGCCGTGGCTGGAAAGCGCCGAGCACAAGAAGGTCGGCCAGCATCTCAAGTACGACGAGCAGGTGCTGGCGAACTACGGCATTGAAATGCGCGGTGTCGAACACGACACGCTGCTGCAATCGTACGTGGTCGAATCGCATCGCACGCACGACATGGACAGCCTCGCGCTGCGCCATCTCGGCGTGAAGACGATCAAGTACGAAGAGGTCGCGGGCAAGGGCGCGGGGCAGATCGGCTTCGACGAAGTCGCGTTGGACAAGGCCGCCGAATACGCTGCGGAAGATGCTGATATCACTTTGCGGCTGCATCAGGCGCTGTATCCGCAAGTGACTGCGGAGAAGACGCTCGAGTATGTCTATCGCGGGATCGAACTGCCGACCTCGCGTGTCCTGCGCAAGATGGAGCGCACCGGCGTGCTGATCGACGCGGAGAAACTGCGTCAGCAAAGCAGCGAAATCGCCACGCGTCTGATCCAGTTGGAAAGCGAAGCGTATGTGCTGGCCGGCGGCGAATTCAATCTGGGCTCGCCGAAGCAGATCGGGCAGATCTTCTTCGAGAAGCTGGAACTGCCGGTGGTCAAGAAGACGCCGAGCGGCGCACCGTCCACCGACGAAGAAGTGCTGCAAAAGCTCGCCGAAGACTATCCGCTGCCGAAGATTCTGCTTGAACACCGTGGCTTGTCGAAGCTGAAGTCGACCTACACCGACAAGCTGCCGCGCATGGTCAACGCCACCACGGGCCGCGTGCATACGAACTATGCGCAGGCTGTGGCGGTCACGGGGCGCCTTGCATCGAACGACCCGAACCTGCAGAACATTCCCGTGCGCACCGGCGAAGGCCGCCGTATTCGCGAAGCGTTTATTGCACCGCCCGGACACAAGCTGGTCTCCGCGGATTATTCGCAGATCGAACTGCGCATCATGGCGCACATTTCCGGCGACGAATCGCTGCTGCGCTCATTCTCGCAGGGCGAAGACATTCACCGCGCCACCGCGGCGGAAATCTTCAGCGTGACGCCGCTCGAAGTGTCGAACGATCAACGCCGCGTGGCCAAGGTCATCAACTTTGGTCTGATCTACGGCATGAGTTCGTTTGGTCTTGCCGCGAACCTCGGCATCACGCGCGACGCAGCCAAGCTCTATATCGACCGCTATTTCGCGCGTTATCCGGGCGTGGCGCGTTATATGGACGAAACGCGAGTGAGCGCCAAGGCCAAGGGTTATGTCGAGACGGTGTTCGGCCGCCGCCTGTGGCTGCCGGAGATCAACGGCGGCAATGGTCCGCGCCGTCAGGCCGCCGAGCGCGCCGCGATCAACGCGCCGATGCAAGGCACAGCCGCCGATCTGATCAAGCTCTCGATGATCGCGGTGCAGGACTGGATCGAAGCCTCGAAGATCGACACGCGCATGATCATGCAGGTGCACGATGAATTGATTCTCGAAGTACCGGACGCGGAATTGTCCGACGTGCGCAAGCGCTTGCCCGAGTTGATGTGCGGTGTCGCCGACCTGAAAGTGCCGCTGGTCGCCGAAGTGGGTGCCGGCCTGAACTGGGAAGAAGCGCATTGACGTGCGTGTGACGGGACGCGATATCGTCGTGCGCATGTCACACATGCGTATTGATGGCTTGTGACAACCCGTGCTGCTCGCGGACAATCGCTGAAAGACGGCGCTCATGTGAATCCTCATGGGCGCCGAACGACGCATAACCCATCGGCAAACACGGAGAGTTCAATGCATCGTTTTATCGTGGTTGGCGGAGGCGCGGGGGGATTGGAGCTGGCGACGCGTTTGGGCGACCGCTATGCACCCCACAAGAGCAAGGGCGGTGTGCGGGCGCAGGTCACGCTCGTCGACCGCAATCCGACTCATATCTGGAAGCCGCTCCTGCATGAAGTGGCGGCAGGCAGCATGGACCCGTTCACGCAGGAACTCGAATATGCCGCGCAAGCGCGCTGGCACGGCTTCGAATTTCAGCAGGGCGAACTGACGGGACTGGACCGCGCGAACAAGCGCCTCACGCTCGGCACCGTGCTCGACGACGACGGCGCCGAGTTGCTGCCCGAACGCCAGCTCGAATACGACACGCTGATCATCGCGATCGGCAGCACGACCGCCTTCTTCGGCGTCAAAGGCGCGCCTGAATTTTCCCTCGCACTCGATACAGTCAGCCAGGCCGAGCGTTTCCGCAAACGCCTGATCGCGGCATGCATGCGCGCCGAGCATCAAGTGCATGAACCGGTCGAATCGGGGCCGGGCACGTCGTCCACGGGCGAGCCGCGCATTCAGGTGGCGATTGTCGGCGGCGGCGCGACGGGTGTCGAACTGTCGGCGGAATTGCGTAACACCGCGCAGGTGTTGTCCGCATACGGCTTGCATAAGCTCGATCCGCGGCATGACGTCGGCATCGTGCTGATCGAAGCGGGGCCGCGCATTCTGCCGGCTTTGCAGGAACGGGTCTCGACCGCCACGGCCGAGCTGCTCACCAAGCTCGGCGTGAAGCTGATGATCGGCGAAACCGTGGCCGAAGTCGCGCCCGGTATGATCCGCACCGCGAGCGGCAAAACGGTGCGCGCCGATCTGACGGTGTGGGCGGCCGGCATCAAGGCGCCGGCGATTTTGAGCGAACTCGACGGCTTGCCGGTCAACCGGCTGGGCCAACTCATCGTGCGCCGCACGCTGCAAACTGAAACGGACGACAACGTCTTCGCGCTCGGCGATTGCGCCGCCTGTCCGTGGCCGGGCAACGAGCGCAACGTGCCGCCGCGCGCGCAGGCGGCTCACCAGCAGGCGAGCTTTTTGATGAAGGCGCTGGCTGCGCGGCTCGAAAACAAGCCACTGCCGGAGTTCACCTATCGCGACTTCGGGTCGCTGGTGTCACTCGGGCATTTCAGCGCGGTCGGTAATCTGATGGGCGGAGTGATCGGCGGCAATATGTTGATCGAAGGGCTGTTCGCGCGCTTCATGTATATGTCGCTGTACCGGCTGCATATCGCCGCGCTGCACGGCTATGCGCGGATGGTGCTCGATACCTTCGCGCACTGGTTGCGCCGCACCACGCTGCCGCGGGTCAAGCTGCACTGACGAGTGCCGATGCGCCCGGCCGGCTCGGGAACGTTGCATCTGCAACAGGATGCGTGTCAGGCGTATCCTGTTGCCTCCAACGTTCAACTGAGGAGTGCACGCATGCTGAAACCCGATATCGACAGCCTGGTCCCGCACGTCCCCTTCAACCGACGTACTTTCATTAAAGCCGCGCTCGGCACCGGCTTCGCCGCCGCCGTGCTGCCCGTTTCGGCGCAAACCATTCATACCGATACTGACGGCCTCGACGCCGGCGAAATCGCGGTGCGCTCCGGCGACACGCTGGTGCCGGCCTATCGCGCGCAGCCGAAGGGCAAGACGCACTTGCCGGTGATCATCGTCGTGCACGAGATTTTCGGCGTGCACGAGCATATCGCCGACGTGTGCCGGCGCTTCGCCAAGCTGGGCTATCTCGCGATCGCGCCGAATCTTTTTGAACGGCAGGGCGATCCGACCGTTCATGCAAGCATGCAGCAGATCAGCGCGCTAGTGGTCAGCAAGGTGCCGGACGACCAGGTGATGGGCGATCTCGATGCCACCGTCGCCTGGGCCGGAGAGCATGGCGGCGATCTGAACCGGCTTGGCGTGAACGGCTTTTGCTGGGGCGGGCGGATTGCGTGGCTGTACGCCGAACATAACCCGCGACTGAAGGCGGGTGTCGCCTGGTACGGACGGGTAACGGGCGAAAAGAACGCAATGATGCCGGCGAATCCGCTCGATCAGGTCGCGCAACTTCATGCGCCGGTGCTGGGGCTTTACGGATTGCAAGATCAGAGCATCCCGCAGGACACGCTCGAACAGATGAAGCAGGCCATCGCGCAAGGGCCGCAAGCGGGCCGTGGTTCGCAGTTCGTCGTGTATGACGATGCGGGCCACGCGTTTTTCGCGGATTATCGGCCGAGCTACAAGAAGGCCGATGCCGAGGATGGTTGGCGCCGTGTGCTGGTGTGGTTCAAGCAGCATGGGGTGGCTTGAGGCGATCCCCGCTCCCTCGCTTGCGTTAAAAAAAGGCCGTTGCTGCTTTCGGGCGGCAACGGCTTTTTGCTAACGACGTGCTGTGGCGCGCGCTGGGACGCTCAAGGATTCGGGCCCGTCGCGATGGGCCGCTTCGGGTCGGAACTCCACTCGCTCCACGATCCCGCATACAATGCGGCGCCGTGCAGGCCGGCAACTTCCATCGCCAGGGCATTCACGCATGCCGTCACGCCCGAGCCGCATTGCAGCACCACGTGTTCCGGCGGCGTGTCGGCGAGCAGCGCGTGGAATTCCTCGCGCAACGTATGCGCCGGCTTGAAGCGGCCGTCGGCGGTGAGGTTATTCTTGAAGAAGCGGTTGAGCGCGCCGGGAATGTGGCCGCCGACGCGATCCAGTGTCTCGTTCTCACCGCGATAACGGTCGTCTGCGCGGGCGTCGACCACCACGTGTTCCTTCGAGCCGAGATTGCGCTCGACCGTTTGCGCATCGACCGTGACGGACAGCGGCGCGCCTGCCTTGAAGTCGCCGGTGTTCTGGGCCGGCGCGTCCTGCGTCAGCGGATGACCGCCGCCTTCCCATGCCTGCAGGCCGCCGTCGAGCAGCGCGACCGCGTCGTGACCGAGCCAGCGCAGCAGCCACCATGCACGGGCGGCGTACATGCCGCCTTGCGCATCGTACGCGACGACCTGCTGGCCCTGCTTCAGGCCGCGCGACTCCAGCGTCTCCACCAGCCGCGCACGATCCGGCAGCGGATGGCGGCCGTTGTGACCGTTCTTCGGCCCCGACAGATCGCGATCGAGATGCAGGTAATGCGCGCCCGGCAGATGCCCGGCCAGATAGGCTTTTTCGCCGGCTTCCGTGTCGGCCAGATCGAACCGGCAGTCGATGACGAACACGCTGCCCGGCGCGGCGGCAAGCCGTTCCGCGAGATTGGTCGCGGAAATCAGAGTGGTGTAGTGAGTGTGCGGCATGACGTCTCCTGTCGATCAGAGTTAGCGCTTTAGCGCTCGCTCGGGTCCCATGCAAAGCTCGATGCGGGCGATGGCGGCTCCGCTCGGCGGCTTGGCGCCGCCTACGGATGGCCAAGCTATCTTCTAAGTCTAAACAAAAAAAGACGGGTCGAAGCCCGTCTTTCCATGCATTGATCCTGCCGGAAGAATCTGGTGAATCTGGTTCGGCGCCACTCAGATCGTACCGAGTTCGCGCCGCAGGAATTCGTGGAAGTGCTGCATGCCATCTTCCATCGGGCTCTGATACGGGCCGACCTGCGATTCGCCGCGATTCATCAGCGCACGGCGGCCGGCGTCCATGCGTTCCGCGATCTCGTCGTCTTCGCGAGCCGTTTCCATGTAGGCGGCGCGTTCGGCTTCGACGAACTCACGCTCGAACAGCGCAATTTCCTCAGGGTAATAGAACTCCACCACGTTGGTGGTTTTCTGCGGACCGCGCGGAATCAGCCAAGACACCACCAGCACGTGCGGATACCACTCGATCATGATGCCCGGGTAGTACACCATCCAGATCGCGCCGAATTCGGGCGGATTGCCGCCGCGAAAGCGCAGCACTTCGTCGTGCCACTTGCGGTACGTGGGGCTGCCCGGCTGCTCAAGATCTTTGTGCACGCCAACCGTCTGCACGCTATACCACTCGCCGAACTCCCACGTCAGGTCGTCGCAATTGACGAAGCTGCCGAGGCCCGGATGGAACGGCGCGACGTGATAGTCCTCCAGATAGACCTCGATAAAGGTCTTCCAGTTGTAGTTGCACTCGTGCACTTCGACGTGATCGAACATGAAGCCCGAAAAATCGAAGTGTTCCTTGGTGCCGAGGCGCGCCAGATCGCGCGCGACGTCGCGCCCCTGCGCTTCGAACAGCAGGCCTTGCCAGTTCTGCAGCGACGTGGCGCCGAGATTCAGGCAGGGGTTATCCGCAAAATGGGGCGCACCGAGGAGCTGGCCGTTCAGGTCGTACGTCCAGCGATGCAGGGGGCAGACGATGTTCTCCGTCTGGCCGCGGCCGTTGAGCATGATGGCTTGCCGGTGGCGGCACACGTTCGACAGCAGTTCGACTTGTGACTGCTGGTTACGGACGAGCACACGCCCTTCGCTCTCGCTCGGCAAAGCAAAATAATTCCCCGTTTCGGGCACCATGAGATCGTGGCCGATGTAACGAGGACCTTTCTTGAAAAGGGTTTCGATTTCGCGCGTTAGAAGCGCTTCGTCAAAGTAAGCCGTGACTGGCAGCTGGCTGTGGACAGACCGCAACTGCAATGCATTGCTCAGATTGGACATTCCCACTCCCGTGAAGACGTGAAAGCAGTGAACAACCCAACCATCGAAGATTCGATTTAGGGAGCCCGCAATTATACCTGTTTCCCCTTCTTTGGGGCCGTTAAGTGCCTGATTTGGGTCAAAAATCTCAGGAAAGTTCGGCTTTTTCGCCGCAGACCGATCGTTTTTTTTCTGCGAGACTGCTAGGACGGCGCGCAGCGGGAAGGCGGGCGTAGGGCGGCGGGCGGCTCGGAAATATCGCTTTTGCCGTAGAATGTCCGACTTGTTTTAATTTTGCGACTATTCATGGCGAAGACCGCGTCGAAAGATACTGCTGCCACGCCAGCCGAAGGCGTCGACACCACGCCGCTGCCCGAGAATTACGAGGCCGCCCAGGCGGAGCTGGAAGGGCTGGTTGCACGCATGGAAAGCGGCAATCTCAGCCTCGAGGAATCGCTCACCGCCTACCGGCGCGGCGCGGCTCTCGTGGCGTTTTGCCAGCAGCAGCTCGAGAAGGTCGAGCAGCAGGTGCGCGTGCTCGACGGCGAGACGCTCAAGCCGCTGCCCATGAATACCGCAGGCACAGCCGCTACTGAAAGCGGGGACGACCTATGACATTCGAACAATGGATGCGCTCGGTACTGGAGCGCGTCGAAACGGCACTGGAACATTACCTGCCAAGCGAGGCAACCGAGCCCGCCACGCTGCATGAAGCCATGCGTTACGCGGTGCTGGGCGGCGGCAAGCGGGTTCGCCCGCTGCTGTGCCACGCGGCCGGCGAGCTGACCGGCGCGCGCGCCGAGTGCCTCGACGCGGCGGCGGCAGCGCTGGAAATGATCCACGTGTACTCGCTCGTCCACGACGACATGCCGTGCATGGACGACGACGCGCTGCGTCGCGGCAAGCCCACGGTACACGTCAAATATGACGAAGCGACGGCATTGCTGGTCGGCGACGCGCTGCAATCGCAGGCGTTTGTCGCGTTGACGTCGGACGTTCTGGCCCCGGCGCAGCAGGCCGCGCTGGTGCGCGAACTGGCGCTGGCGAGCGGCTCGATCGGCATGTGCGGCGGGCAGGCCATCGATCTGGCGAGCGTCGGCCACACGCTGACGCGCACGCAACTCGAAACCATGCACCGCATGAAGACCGGCGCGTTGCTGCGTGCCGCGGTGCGCATGGGCGCACTGGCGGGCGAAACGCCGGATGCGGACGCCATGCGTTCGCTCGACGCGTATGCGGCCGCTGTCGGCCTCGCGTTTCAGGTCGTCGACGACATTCTCGACGTCACGACCGATTCCGCGACGCTCGGCAAAACGGCAGGTAAAGACGCGAAGGACGGCAAGCCGACCTACGTGTCGATTATTGGGCTCGACGCGTCGCGCGCGCTCGCAGCGCAGTTGCGCAGCGACGCTCACGCCGCGCTGGCGCCGTTCGGCGCACGCGCGCAGCGTCTTGCCGAATTGGCCGACCTGGTGGTGAACCGGGTTAGCTGAACGCGAAAGCCCGCCGCCGCGCGCCTCCGTTGCGAAGCGCATGTATGAAGTGCGGGCGCGTAAGTTTTCCTACAATGGAACGACGATGTACGACTTGCTGAAAACCATTGACGACCCGGCAGCCCTGCGCCGCCTCGATCGCCGCCAATTGCAACCGCTTGCCGACGAGTTGCGTGCCTTCGTGCTCGACAGCGTATCGCAGACGGGCGGCCATCTTTCGTCCAACCTCGGCACGGTCGAGTTGACCATTGCTCTGCACTATGTGTTCGACACGCCGCACGACCGGATCGTCTGGGATGTCGGCCATCAAACCTATCCGCACAAGATCCTGACGGGCCGTCGTGACCAGATGCACACGCTGCGTCAGTTGGGCGGCATCTCGGGTTTCCCGAAACGTGACGAGTCGGAGTACGACACGTTCGGCACGGCGCACTCCAGCACGTCGATTTCCGCCGCGCTCGGCATGGCGGTCGCAAGCAAGCTGCAGGGCGACAACCGCATGGGCATCGCCGTGATCGGCGACGGCGCGATGACGGCCGGCATGGCGTTCGAGGCGATGAACAACGCCGGCGTCGAAGACGACGTGCCGCTCCTGGTCATCCTGAACGACAACGACATGTCGATTTCGCCGCCGGTCGGCGCGCTGAATCGCCATCTGGCGCGCCTGATGTCGGGCCGCTTCTACGCCGCCGCGCGTGCCGGCGTCGAACGCGTGCTGCGCGTCGCGCCGCCCATGCTCGATCTCGCCCGCAAGCTCGAAGAGCACGCCAAGGGCATGATCGTGCCGGCCACGCTGTTCGAAGAGTTCGGCTTCAACTACATCGGCCCGATCGACGGCCACGATCTCGATTCGCTGATCCCGACGCTGCAGAACATCAAGGAACTGCGCGGTCCGCAATTCCTGCACGTGGTGACGAAGAAAGGCCAGGGCTACAAGCTGGCCGAAGCCGATCCGGTGCTGTACCACGGCCCGGGCAAGTTCAATCCGGCTGAAGGCATCAAGCCGGCCAGCACGCCGTCGAAGAAGACCTACACGCAGGTATTCGGCGAATGGCTGTGCGACGCCGCCGAGCTGGACGCACGTGTGGTCGGTATCACGCCGGCCATGCGTGAAGGCTCGGGCATGGTGGAGTTCGAGAAGCGCTTCCCGGACCGTTACTTCGATGTCGGCATCGCCGAGCAACATGCGGTGACGTTCGCCGGCGGTTTGGCCGCGGAAGGCATGAAGCCGGTGGTCGCGATCTACTCCACCTTCCTGCAACGTGCTTATGATCAATTGATTCACGACGTCGCGCTGCAGAACCTGCCGGTGGTGTTCGCCATCGACCGCGCGGGTCTGGTCGGCGCGGACGGCGCAACGCACGCGGGCGCTTACGACCTGGCGTTCCTGCGCTGCATCCCGAACATGACGGTGATGGCTGCGTCGGACGAAAACGAATGCCGCCAGATGCTGTACACGGCGTTGCAGCAACCGAACCCGACAGCGGTGCGCTATCCGCGCGGCGCCGGCACGGGCGTCGCCACTGTGAAGCAGATGGTGGCGCTGCCGCTCGGCAAGGGCGAAATTCGTCGTGAAACGTCGCAGCCGGCTGGCAAGCGCATTGCGATTCTGACATTCGGCACGATGGTCGCGCCGTCGCTGGCAGCCGCCGAGCAACTGGATGCGACGGTCGCCAACATGCGCTTCGTGAAGCCGCTCGACGCCGATCTGGTCCGCCAACTGGCCGAAACGCACGATGCCATCGTCACGGTCGAAGAAGGCAGCGTAATGGGCGGCGCGGGTTCGGCCTGCGTCGAAGCCCTGCTTGAAAGTGGGGTTATGCGACCCGTACTACAATTGGGCCTTCCCGATCGGTTCATCGATCATGGGGACCCGGCCAAGCTGCTCGCCGCGTGTGGTCTCGACGCCGCGGGTATCACCAAGTCGATCCGCGAGCGCTTCCTGTCGAGCGGCGCGGTCGGCGGACAGTCGTCGGTGAAGCGCGTCGCGTAAAGCGTCGCCGCTCGCGGTGCGGCCGCCGTGCCATGGCGGCCATAAGCAATCTCCAACTTGAATCGGTGGGCCTTCGGGCCCATCATCCAACGCCGGCAGGGGCCGGCGTTCGCCATTGCGCGCCTTGATCCGCGCGGCCGCTGGGAGCCGCCGAACCTGTCGCTTTGCGGCAGCCCTCGCGAGGGAATCCCCGAAGGGGACTTCCTTCGGGGCGAAGACTCAGGGCGGTCCGGCGTTTCCTGAAAGGACAAGAAATGAATCAGATGAATCCCGCCTTTGTGATGCCCGACGTGCAAAGCACGCCCGACACTCGTCAGATCCCGATTCAACGTGTCGGCGTAAAGGCCGTGCGCCATCCGCTGACGGTGCGCACCCAAGGCGGCGAGGTGCAGCCGACGGTCGGTACGTGGAACCTCGACGTACATCTGCCGGCTGAGCAGAAGGGCACGCACATGTCGCGTTTCGTCGCCTTGCTCGAAGAGAACAAGGCGCCGCTGGAGCCGGCCACGTTCCGCACCATGCTCGCCGCCATGCTCGAAAAGCTCGAAGCCGAGGCCGGCCGCATCGAGGTGTCGTTCCCGTACTTCGTGAACAAGACCGCGCCGGTGTCGGGCGTGCAGAGCCTGCTCGACTACGAAGTCACGCTGACGGGTGACACTCGCAACGGCGCGACGCGTCTGTTCCTGCAAGTGCTGGTGCCGGTGACGAGCCTGTGCCCGTGCTCGAAGAAGATCTCGCAGTACGGCGCGCATAACCAGCGCTCGCACGTCACGATCAACGCCGAACTGGCAGGCGACGTGGCCGTGGAAGAACTGATTCGTATCGCCGAAGAAGAAGCCTCGTGCGAACTGTGGGGCTTGCTCAAGCGCCCGGACGAGAAGTTCGTGACCGAGCGTGCTTATGAAAATCCGAAGTTCGTCGAAGACCTGGTGCGCGATGTCGCGCAACGTCTGAATGCGGACGAGCGGATCGTCGCCTACGTGCTGGAAGCCGAGAACTTCGAGTCGATTCACAATCACAGCGCGTACGCGGTGATCGAGCGGGATAAGCGCGTGGCTTGATACGCGCGTTTGCCGACTGCATCAAAAAAGCCGCTTCTTGAAGCGGCTTTTTTTATGGCGTAACGATGTCGAACTCAGCGTGCGAGGGACGTCAGATCCCAGCGAGGCTTCACCGTGAACGCGTAGTCTTTGCCCGATTGATCGGGCCAGCGTTGCAGTCGCAAGGCACCGGCCAGTGCGATCATCGCGCCGTTGTCCGTGCACAGCGACAGGTCCGGATAGTGCACGTAGAAATTGCGCTTCTTCGCGGCAGCGGAAAGCGCCTCGCGCAATTGCCGGTTCGCGCCGACCCCGCCCGCGACGACCAGCCGGTTGAGCTTCGTCTTCTTGAGCGCGGCCAGCGACTTCGCCGCCAGAACCTCGACAGCCGCGTCGACGAAACCGCGCGCCAGATCGGCTTTCGCCTGCTCGCAGATATTCGAGCCGCCGAGCTTCTTGGCGTGCGTGAGGACAGCGGTCTTCAAGCCGCTGAAGCTGAAATCCAGGTCGCCGGAATGCAGCATGGGACGCGGCAGGACCACCGCGCCCGGCGTGCCGAATTCGGCCATGCGCGAGACTTCCGGGCCGCCCGGGTAACCGAGGCCGAGCAGCTTGGCGGTTTTGTCGAAGGCTTCGCCGGCTGCGTCGTCCAGCGTTTCGCCGAGCGTCTCATAGACGCCGACGTCAGTCACGCGCATCAGTTGCGTGTGACCGCCGGACACCAGCAGCGCGACGAACGGGAACGGCGGCGGCTCATCCACCAGCAACGGCGAGAGCAAATGCCCTTCGAGGTGATGAATGCCGATAGTCGGCTTGTCCCACGCCATGGCCAGCGAATTGGCGACGCTCGCGCCGACCAGCAGCGCGCCCGCGAGACCCGGGCCTTGCGTATAGGCGATCGCGTCGATGTCGCCGCGGGCTGCGCCGGCGCGTTCCATCACCTCTTCGAGCAGCGGCAGCGCACGCCGGATGTGATCGCGCGACGCCAGTTCCGGCACCACGCCGCCGTACTCCCGATGCATCGCAATTTGCGAATGCAGCGCGTGCGCAAGCAGGCCGCGCTCGGTGTCGTAGAGCGCGAGACCGGTTTCGTCGCAAGAGCTTTCGATGCCGAGAACGAGCATGATGGGTCGCTTGAGTGGACGCCGGATTAACAAAACCCAGGCGCCGACAGTGAGAAGGCAAGCCTGAAAGTATAGCAGTGCGGGCAAGGCGCCGCCGACGCGCGGGTACAATGCGGCCCCATGGAATCCTTCGATATCGCAGTGATCGGCGCAGGCGCGGCCGGCATGATGTGCGCGGCCGTGGCCGGGCAACTCGGCCGTCGCGTGGTGCTGATCGACCACTCGCAGCGTCTCGCGGAGAAGATCCGCATCTCCGGCGGCGGCCGTTGCAACTTCACGAATCTGTATGCCGGCCCGGCCAATTACCTGTCGGCCAACCCGCATTTTTGCCGCTCGGCGCTCGCGCGCTACACGCCGCGCGACTTCATGGCGCTGCTCAAGCGCCATCACGTGACATGGCACGAGAAGCACAAGGGCCAGCTCTTCTGCGACCAGTCGAGCGACGCGGTCATCAATGTGTTGAAGCACGAGTGCGACGCGGGCCGCGTGGCATGGCGCACGCCGCTGTCGGTCGAGCAGGTGCGGCAGGACCCGGAAGGGCGCTTCACGCTGGATACGCAGCCGGGGCCAATCATGGCGCGCGCGCTCGTGGTCGCAACGGGCGGACTGTCGATTCCCAAGATCGGCGCCACCGATTTCGCCTACCGTCTTGCCAAACAGTTCGGTCACAAGCTGATCGACACGCGCCCCGCACTAGTCCCGCTGACCTTCGCTGCAGCCGACTGGGAGCCGTTCGCGGCGCTGTCCGGTGTCTCGCTGGAAGTGCAACTGGCGACCGGCAACAAGAAGACCGGCGCCGAGTTCAACGAAGACCTGCTGCTCACCCACCGCGGCCTATCCGGCCCGGGTGTGCTGCAGATTTCGAGCTACTGGCAGCCCGGCGAGCCGATTCACATCAACCTCTTGCCGGCCCAGGACGCGACGACCGCCTTGCTCGAGGCGAAAACCGGCACCAAGCGTCAGATCGCCAATCTGTTGTCGGAATGGGTGCCGCAGCGGCTCGCCCATGTCTGGCTGGAAACCCATCAGATTTCCGCCGAAGCCCGCGTGGCCGATTTGCCGGACAAAATCCTGCGCCGCGTCGGCGAAGCCCTGTCGCGCTGGACGCTCACCCCCAACGGCACGGAAGGCTATCGCAAAGCCGAAGCGACGCGCGGCGGCATCGACACGCGCGACCTGTCGTCATCGACGATGATGAGCGCCCGCGCGCCGGGCTTGTACTTCATCGGCGAAGCTGTCGACGTAACCGGCTGGCTGGGTGGCTACAACTTTCAATGGGCGTGGGCATCGGGTGTGGCGGCCGGCCAGGCGGCCGCGGAGTATGCCAGAGGGGCTTGACGGCGCTCTGGCTTTGTGAGAAAGCTCTGCTATACTCCTGAACCTTTACAAAGTTCCGTTATTGAAAAATGACGACCATCCGCGTAAAAGACAACGAGCCGTTCGAAGTCGCCATGCGCCGGTTCAAGCGCACCATGGAGAAAAACGGCTTGCTGACGGAACTTCGCGCTCGCGAGTTTTACGAAAAGCCTACGGCTGAGCGCAAGCGTAAGAAGGCGGCTGCGGTGAAGCGTCATTTCAAGCGTCTGCGTGGCCAGATGCTGCCAAAGAAGTTCTACTGATTCTGGCGTTGCCGCGGTTCCCGTTGAACGGAGCGGCGACATTCAACCGGTGAGGGCGCGACAGGTGCCATCACGGAAAACACGGCCCTTCGGGCCAGCCGGCAGGGTCGCAACCACAACGCACAGTGTGCCAACCCGCTTGAGGAAGCAGTCCCAAGCGGGTATTCGTGTTGATGCGCGTGTTGATGCAATTAGCCTGGCCGGTTTTTCAAATTCCAACGCATTCAGGTGAGTGATGAGTCTCAAGGACCGGATCAACGACGATATGAAGGCCGCCATGCGGGCACGTGAGACCGAGCGCCTCGGCACGGTCCGTCTGCTGCTCGCCGCGATCAAGCAGCGCGAAGTCGACGAGCGCATCACGCTCGACGACACCGCGATCACTGCGGTCATCGACAAGATGATCAAGCAGCGCAAAGACTCGATCAGCCAGTTCGAAGCCGCTGGCCGCACCGATCTGGCCGACAAGGAAAAGGCCGAGCTGGCGATCTTGTCTGCTTATATGCCGGAACAGATGTCCGAGGCGGAGATCGTTGCCGAAGTGCAGGCCGCGGTGGCGCAAACCGGCGCAGCCGGCCCGCAGGACATGGGCAAGGTGATGGGCGTGCTCAAGCCGAAGCTGGCCGGCCGTGCCGACATGACCGCTGTCTCGGCGCAAGTCAAAGCCGCGCTCGCGAAGTAAATTCCCGTATTTCCGCGCTGTGCATGCCGTTATTTCGACGGCGCGCGCGGCGCTGAGTTTTTAGGCAGCGTCATTTACCGTGATTCCTCCGTCATTCCTGCAGGACCTGCTCAACCGCGTCGATATCGTCGACGTGGTCGGCCGGTATGTGCAGTTGAAAAAGGGCGGCGCGAACTTCATGGGGCTGTGCCCGTTCCACAACGAGAAAAGCCCTTCGTTTACGGTTAGTCCGACTAAGCAGTTCTATCACTGCTTCGGCTGCGGCGCGCATGGTACGGCCATCGGGTTCCTGATGGAACACGTCGGCTCATCGTTTCCCGAGGCAGTCAATGAGTTGGCGCAGTCGGTCGGCTTGACGGTGCCGAATGAGCCATCGCCCGGCTATGGCGGCGGCGGTTCCGGCGGCGGCTATGCGCCGGCGGCGTCCAAAGCGGTTACCACCGCGCTATCCGATGTCATGCAGACCGCCTGCGACTTCTACCGCAAGCAACTGCGCAGCGCGCCGGTCGCGATCCAGTACCTGAAGAAACGCGGCTTGACCGGCGAGATCGCGGCCCGTTTCGGGCTCGGCTATGCCCCGGACGGCTGGCAGAACCTCGAAGCGGCCTTTCCGAACTACCGCGACGATTCGCTGGTCGAATCGGGTCTGGTGATCGTCAGCGAAAAGTCCGACGCTCAGGGCCAGAACCGCCGGTACGACCGCTTTCGCGAGCGGGTCATGTTCCCGATACGCAATGTGAAAGGTCAGGTGATCGGCTTCGGCGGCCGCGTGCTCGACGGCGGCGAGCCCAAATATTTGAATTCGCCCGAAACGCCTTTATTTAACAAGGGCAGCGAGCTGTATGGGCTGTTCGAGGCGCGTCTGGCAATTCGCGAGCAGCACTACGTGCTGGTCGTGGAAGGCTATATGGACGTGGTCGCGCTGGCCCAATTGGGGTTCCAGAACGCGGTCGCCACGCTCGGCACGGCCTGCACGCCGATTCATGTGCAGAAACTGATGCGCCAGACCGACACGGTCATCTTCAGTTTCGACGGCGATTCGGCCGGCCGGCGCGCCGCCCGGCGTGCGCTGGACGCCTGTTTGCCGCATGCGGCGGACAACCGGACCATCCGGTTCCTGTTTTTGCCGTCCGAGCACGATCCGGACAGCTATGTGCGTGAATTCGGCACCGAGGGTTTCGCCGAGCAGGTCGAGCGGGCCATGCCGCTGTCGCAGTTCATGCTGAACGAGGTGCTGACCGGCAAGGAGCTGGATCAGCCGGAAGGCAGGGCCCGCGCGCTGTTCGACGCCAAGCCGCTGCTGCAGGCGCTGCCGGCCAACGCGCTGCGCGCCCAGATCATGCATATGTTCGCCGACCGGCTCGACGTGCCGTTCGACGAGGTCGCCGCGCTATGCGAGGTCGATTCGCGCATCGCGGCGGCGGCCCGCGCCGCGCCGGCCCGCAAAGACCGGCGCAGTGTGACCGGGATCGAGGAAAAAACGCTGCGCAATCTGGTGATGTATCCGCGCACGGTGTCCGTGCTGGACGAAGAGGCCGAACAGGCTCTTCTCACGGTCACGCGGCACGGCGAGTTGTTTGAGGAAGTGACGACGCACGCGCGTGCGCTGGGCGATTCGGCGGAGTTTCAGTTGTTGTCCGACCTATTGCGAAACGGCGCGAACGCCCCAACTTTCGAGGAAATCTTTCGCAAAATTCTAGACTATGATGAAAACGTCCGGGATTTACTGCTGAAGGACCCGGAAGATGCGACCGTCATCGAGGAACGGCGCGAGCAGGAACGGATTGTCGGCGAGGAACTGAAAGCGGCGATCCTGAAGATGCGGTACGACGCTTACTGCGATCGTCTCGAGCAGCTTTCGCGGCAATCCCGGCACACGCCGGAGGAGTTTGCGGAGCTGTCGGAGCTTAATCGGAAGCGGGCTGACATGAAGCGCCAGCTCGGGCTGTAGGCGGAGCGCAGGAAGCCTGGGTGGTATAATAAAAGGTTTCCAGCGGTTTGTTTTTCAAGGGTTTTCCTAGCAAAGGCGAAAAGGCGATGCGATGGCAAAGACTACGGGCGGAACTACGGACGGAAAGAAAACAACAGGCACGAGCTCCACGGAGCGGACCAGAAAGGTCACCGAGGCCAGGTTAGTTTCTTCCACCAGAAAAACGTCTGCGGTTAGCGTTGCACCGGTTGCCGGGAAGAAGTCCTCGACCACGTCGGCTGCGCGAGCGGAGCCGGACAGGGCGGCGAAAGTTGTAGCAGTACCGGCCACGAAGGGGTCGGGTGTCAGAAGCGCAAGGGAAGCGGCTGCCGCGCAGGACGATGCGGTAGTGCGCGAGGTTCCAGTATCCACGGTTCAAACGGCTGTTGTCCACCAGCCGCGAGTCGAGACTACAGCCGGTACGGCGAACTCCATGACGAAAAAGCTGAACGAAGTACCCGTCGATGACGACGCAACCCAAAGCGAAGAAAGCCCCGCGGCTGTTCCAGCCAAGGTGGAAAAGGCCAAGGCTCGCGATCGTCGTGCAAAGGAAAAAGCGCTGCTGAAAGACGCTTTCGCGTCGTCACAGCCGGGCACGGTCGAGGAACTCGAGGAACGCCGCTCCAAACTGCGCGCGCTGATCAAGCTCGGCAAGGAGCGCGGCTTCCTGACGTACGCTGAAATCAACGACCACCTGCCGGACAACTTCACCGAGACCGAGGCGATAGAAGGCATCATCAGCACGTTCAACGACATGGGCGTGGCGGTGTATGAACAGGCCCCGGACGCTGAAACGCTGCTGCTGAACGACAACGCGCCGGCGGCTTCGTCGGACGACGAAGTGGAAGAGGAAGCGGAAGTCGCGCTGTCCACCGTCGACTCGGAATTCGGCCGCACCACCGACCCGGTCCGCATGTACATGCGCGAAATGGGCACGGTGGAGCTGCTCACGCGCGAAGGCGAAATCGAAATCGCCAAGCGGATCGAAGACGGCCTGAAGCACATGGTGATGGCCATCTCAGCATGCCCGACCACGATCGCCGACATCCTGGCGATGGCGGAGCGCGTCGCGAACGAGGAAATTCGCATCGACGAACTGGTCGACGGCCTGATCGACGCCAATGCGGAAGACGCGGACGGCTTCTCCGCGCAGGAAGCGGAAGCGATCGAGAGCGAAGACGAGGAAGTCGAAGAGGACGCGGAAGAGGACGAGGAAGAAGACGACGGCACGGCGCAAGCCACGGCTAACGCAGCGCAGATGGAAGCGCTCAAGCGTGCGTCGCTCGAAAAATTCGCGATGATCAGCGAATGGTTCGACAAGATGCGTCGCGCGTTCGAGAAGGAAGGCTACAAGTCCAAGTCGTATCTGAAGGCACAGGAAACGATCCAGAACGAGCTGATGACGATCCGCTTTACCGCGCGCACCGTCGAGCGTCTGTGCGACACGCTGCGTGCGCAAGTGGACGAAGTGCGTCAGGTCGAGCGTCAGATCCTGCATACGGTGGTCGACAAGTGCGGCATGCCGCGTGCGGAATTCATCGCGCGTTTCCCGGGCAGCGAAACGGATCTCGAATGGGCCGACAAGATCGTCGGTGAAGGTCACGCGTATAGCGCGATCCTCACGCGGAACATCCCGGCCATTCGCGAACAGCAGCAGCGTCTGCTGGATCTGCAAGCGCGTGTCGTGCTGCCGCTGAAGGATCTGAAGGAAACCAACCGTCAGATGGCGGCGGGTGAACTGAAGGCGCGTCAGGCGAAGCGCGAAATGACCGAGGCGAACTTGCGTCTCGTGATCTCGATCGCGAAGAAGTACACGAACCGTGGTCTGCAGTTCCTCGACTTGATTCAGGAAGGCAACATCGGCCTGATGAAGGCGGTGGACAAGTTCGAATATCGTCGTGGCTACAAGTTCTCCACGTATGCAACGTGGTGGATCCGTCAGGCCATTACGCGTTCGATCGCGGACCAGGCGCGCACGATCCGGATTCCGGTTCACATGATCGAAACGATCAACAAGATGAACCGCATCTCGCGTCAGATTCTGCAGGAAACCGGTCTCGAGCCGGATCCGGCAACGCTGGCCGAGAAGATGGAAATGCCGGAAGACAAGATCCGCAAGATCATGAAGATCGCGAAGGAGCCGATCTCGATGGAAACGCCGATCGGTGACGACGACGATTCGCATCTGGGCGACTTCATCGAAGACAACAACACGGTTGCGCCGGCCGACGCCGCTTTGCATGCCAGCATGCGCGATGTCGTGAAGGACGTGCTCGACTCGCTGACGCCGCGTGAAGCGAAGGTGCTGCGCATGCGTTTCGGTATCGAGATGAGCACCGATCACACGCTCGAAGAAGTCGGCAAGCAATTCGACGTGACGCGTGAACGGATCCGTCAGATCGAGGCGAAGGCGCTGCGCAAGCTGCGTCACCCGAGCCGTTCGGACAAGCTGAAGTCGTTCCTCGAAGGGAATTGATCGAAGCTGGCGTTGGTTGCAAATGATGTAGCGGTTTGAAGGGGCCTCGCGGTTGTTTCGCCGTAGCGAAGCGGTTGCGAAGGCCCCTTTTTCGTGTAGTATGTCGGCCAATCAACGAATAGGCCCGGCCTTCACGACCGGGTCTTTTTTCTTGGGCCGGACGCCGTGCTGGTTGCAGGCAGCGGACTCATAATCCGCCTCCGAAAGGACACCGTCGGTTCGAATCCGACCCGGCCCACCATCGATGCTAAGAAAGGGTTCCGATAATGTCGGAACCCTTTTTGTTTTTATGGCGTGAAGCGGATATCGGGCGCGGCAATATGTCACTTTCGCTGCGCTATTAATCTACGCATGGCGGATGTCTATCCGGTTGGGTGAAAGACGTTCATCGCCGCATTGGCGGGATTTTCCAAACGCTTCAGATCGGATGTTGTGAGTTAAGCGAGCGTGTTAAGCGGCGCATTTCACGTCGCGGCAATATCGTCATTCCTTCTGCCGTTGCCGGCGCAAACTCCGTTCGATTTAATCCCTCTTTTGCAGGATTCGCCTCGTCATCTCGTTGCTTCCGTTTCGCGCTCCGGCGCACAGACGCCATTGCGATAGCGGCGCTAATCTGAGTAGCAGTCGGCCCGAGGTCCGGTTAGTGAGAGTGGCACGTCGTTTGCATAAGCTCGGCGTCCAAACCATATCAATAACGAGAACGATCATGCGACCTGACCACACCGCTACTGAGTTTGTGCAGACTCGACCCTTGCTGGCCACTCCGCTGGAAGGCGCCGGTGAGAGTGCGCCGCAACGACAGCAGGTCAGCGCGTTGGCGCGCGCCACCTTCTGCTTTGCCTGGCTGTTCGGGCTGGAGCCGTTCCTGACCGGTTCGGGCGACGAGATGCCGCGCTCGCGGCCGGATCGCCATTAGTCTCGTGACAGGGCGCGGCGTATTCAGTCGCGCGATTGGGCGTTGAAAGTTTCGGCGTACACGGGGCAGTTTCTACAGCCGGACATCAACCGATCGAGACGGCGGCGCGATTCGACTGTGGCGCCAAGACCTCGGGAATAGCCGTTGCGCGCTGAGTGTTGGGAGATATTCCCATCCTCAGGACGCTCATCATGCAAACCGATCCGACTATCGACCCCGTTGCCGACCCCGCCAACCAGCCGCTCGATGAACCCGACGAGCAGCCGCGTCCGTTGCCAGGCGTGCTGCCCGAAACCGATCCGCTTGTGCCGGGCGCTTCTCCCGAGGATGACGAGGTGCTCCGGCGATCGCCCGACAAGCCATAAGGCCGTGCTTACCGGAAACTAGGGAAACTCCGTGTAAAAAATCGCACGTTCGTGCCGTTTAATGGAGGCGGAAGGCTGTTCGATGTATGCCATCCGCTTTCAGCACGGGTTTTTGTCACGCGGCGGTTGGCGCCGCATTTCACCTCCGGGCAACGCCCGTGCTGAAGGCTTTCCCCTTCGACGCGCGGGCTCGCGAAGTGCGCGGAATCGCCCCTGCAACTTCCATTAAATTCATTTCACTCCGCAAAGACATTAATGGCCAGTTCAATGACACTGGCTAATCCGGTTTGAATCAAACGACTGCATCCATTTAATTAAGTTCCCGGTTTTCTAAAATAAATTAGCATTGAACTGAATGGATACGGCCTAATTGCCTCATTTCCGGGCAGTCAGAAGTTTCTGATTGTTTAATCGTTCCGACCCGATTACGACGGGAATATGAAAACCCTGTTGCATACACACAACTGACAATATTGAGAAGTTGCAAATTACTTATGTTCAGAGCAGCTGCGACACTTGCCTAATTTTGCAATTAATGCCGGAAAAACAAAGACTTAATGCCTGCGGCAATTAGATTATTGCTGATTCTGAAAAATCCTGTTGCGTGAATTGCCGGCCTCGCTACCAGGGTGTCCCCCTACACTCACGCTTCGTTTCAAGGGTGCCCGGCTGATCCGAAACGGGTCGGCGACAGGGCGGCAGTGGGTGCGATGCATGCGCTGCCGAGGCAGGTCCCGCTCCCCGCGTAAATTTATCGAACAGGAGTCCCACGCATGAAAAAGAGTCTCATCGTCGTTGCGGTTGCCGCATCGTTCGCTTCCGTCGCTCACGCACAAAGCAGCGTGACCCTGTATGGTCTGCTGGACGCGGGCCTGACGTACACGAGCAACGTCAACCACAATTCGAAGTGGGCAGCTGGTAGCGGCGGCATCAACCAAAGCATGTTCGGTCTGCGCGGTTCGGAAGACCTGGGCGGCGGTCTGAAGGCAATCTTCACGTTGGAAAGCGGCTTCAACATCAACAACGGCAAGTTCGCTAACAACAACGGCATGTTCAACCGTCAAGCGTTCGTCGGTCTGTCGAGCGCGCAATTCGGTACGGTCACGCTGGGTCGTCAATATGACGCAGCTCAAGACTACCTGGCACCGCTGACCGCAACGGGCAGCTGGGGCGGTACGTACTTCGCACACCCGTTCAACAACGACAACCTGAACACGAACGGCGGCTACGCAGTCAACAACTCGATCAAGTACTCGAGCGCTAACTACGCTGGCTTCACGTTCGGCGGCACGTACGGCTTCTCGAACCAGGCTGGCGCATTCGCAAACAACCGCGAATACAGCGTTGGTGCTGCATACCAGTGGCAAGGTCTGCACCTGGGTGCTGCTTACGCACAGCAAAACAACCCGGGCGCAGGCAACACCGGTGCTTCGGACGGTTCGTACGTCAACGCACTGGCAGGCAACGTCGGCAACTTCCGTCAACGTGAATTCGGCGTTGCTGGTTCGTACGCTTTCGGCCCGGCTACCGTCGGTCTGGCATGGACGCAATCGCGTTCGGACAACTTCACGGCTGGCCAGCAATCGCTGCGCGCTAACAACTACGAAGTCAACGGCAAGTACAACGTGACCCCGGCTCTGGGCCTGGGCGTTGCTTACACGTTCACGGACGGCAAGGGCTACGGCGTTGGTGCGAACGGTGGTTCGGAGTCGGTGCGCTACCACCAGATCGGCCTGCAGGCTGACTACTCGCTGTCGCGTCGTACGGACGTCTACGCTCAAGCCGTGTACCAGCACGCAATGGGCGACGGCGGTGTCGCTTCGATCTACAGCGGCGACAACACGCAACTGCCGTCGTCGTCGAAGAACCAGACGGCTGCTACGGTCGGTCTGCGTCACCGCTTCTAAGCTTCAGCAGAAGCTGGTTGTTGTACGAAAAGGTGCCGTTCGCGGCACCTTTTTTTATGCGCGCGCAATTCGATGGTCGGCACCCGGCGTGAATATGCCGGATGCCGCGCGCCTTGCTCGGCTCGAGGGGCCCTGCGTGCCTTAGAAAATCGTACGCAGACCGAGCGCAACGCCGGTCTGATTGCTCTTGCCCGGTAATTCGACCGACGCAGCGCCCGATACCTTGTCGAAATCGACCGTGCCGTACACCTCGGTGCGCTTGGACAATGCGTACTCAGCCAGCGCCACCAACGTATAGCGATTGCCGCTGCCCAGTTGTCCGTTGCCGATCGCCGCATTGGACATGTGGTCGTAGTACGCTGCGCCCGTCAGCGTGAGTGCGGGTGTTGCCTGCCACGTCACGCCGGCGAACGGACCGTTGTCGACGCGGCCCGAGCCCTTCAGGATATCCACGCCGGGCACGAGCGTCTGCTGCGCCAGCGCGCTATCGACGAAGCCGGTGTCGTCTTTCGAATGCAGATAGCCGACGTACACCTTCGCCGTGCTAAACGCATACACGGCGTTCGCGTTGAAGATGGTCTGCTTGTGATTGCTGTTGTCGCTGTTCTGCTGCACGCCGCCTGCAACGCTCAACGGGCCGGCCACATACGACAACGTGAAGCCGTACATCGAGCCCGCGCCGAGATGGCCCGGCACCTGGCCGGAGAAACCGCCCGCGCCGGTCGATTCCGAGTTGGTGCCGAACGAGTACATCGCGGCCATGGTCAGGCCTTTGTACGTGCCGGTGTATTTGATGGCGTTGTCCGCATAGAGCCCCGCACCGAGCGCGCCCGGCAGCCATGAGTTCTCGAAGTAGTTGCCGACCGTGAGCGGGTCGTAGGTGTCGCCGAGCAGGTCGAACAACGGTGTCTTCTGACGGCCCAGCGTGAGCGTGCCGTATTGGCTGCTCAGGCCCACATACGCATTGCGGTTGAAGAGCCGTTGGCTGTCCGAGGCGGACCCGTCCTGCAGATTGATGCCGCTTTCCAGATCGAAGATCGCCTTCAGCCCGCCGCCCAGATCCTCCGAGCCGCGCAGACCCCAGCGGCTGTTGGTGATCGCGCCGTTCGTCATGAACAGGCGGCCATCGTTTTTGGCGTTGGAGTTCGTCAAATAGCGAACGCTCACGTCAGCGACGCCGTACAGCGTGATCGAGCTCTGTGCCGAGGCTTGCTCGGAGGTCATCGCGAGGGCGGCGCCACCCACGATGGCGGCGGTCTTGAGGAGTCTTATTTGTCTCACTGGCATTCCTGCTTATGTGGTTATGGATTTTTCATTCAAGTCCGGCGTGCGCAAGCTGACCATGCGCCGGCGCGCCGATGATAGACCAGCACCCTCGTCGCGCCAAAAGTCCTTTAGCGCAATAACTTATTGCAGTTTCTGACAATTATTCGGGTCCGTCTGACAAGAGTTAACCTTCGCGGAAGCGTGCTTCGGTTAGTCTGAAATCCACTGATTGATAGACGCTATTTCGCGGCCACGCCAGCCTGTACGCGGCGGCCGCGCGCTTTTACCGCATGGATAATTCCGCCCGAAAGACGCAACCTCATTTGCCGACCAATCACGATCTCACTGACGAGCAATGGCATCGCATCGTGCCGCTGCTGCCTGAAATGAAGGCCCTTGGACCTCGGCGCGGGCGTCCCAGCATCGATATCCGCTGGGTGCTGAATAGCGTGATGTGGGTGCTGCGCGCACGCGCGCCCTGGAGCGCGATGCCGGAGCGCTATGCGCCGTATCAGACGGCGCATCGCTACTATCTGCGCTGGAAGAAGTCGGGCGTGCTGGCCGACATCGTGTTCACGCTCTTCGGGACCGACGCGATTCTGGAGCGGCCTGTTACGCGAAGGAGCGGTGTGAGTGCTGCATAGCTAGCGGCTTCGCAGCGGCAAATAAAAAGGCTGTCGCCAGGTTCCCGGCGACAGCCTTTCTTTAATCGGTCAGCAGGCCTGCGGATCTGGAAAGACCGGCTGTCACTCAATCACGCAGCTTGCTCGACCTTGAACACGGCGACGGCATGGCGCAGTTGTTCGGTCTGCTCATCGAGCGAACCGGCCGCGGCGGCGGCCTGCTCGACGAGTGCGGCATTGCGTTGCGTCACATCGTCCATCTGACGGATCGCGAGATTGACTTCGCCGATACCTGAACTCTGTTCCTTCGAAGCCGCCGAAATCTCGTTCATGATGGCCGTCACGCGGCGCACCGCGTCGACCACCTCGCCGATCGTGCTGCCCGCTTTGCCCGCGAGCGTCGAGCCTTCGCCGACTTGCGCGACCGACTGATCGATCAGCACTTTGATCTCCTTGGCCGCTGTCGCGCTGCGTTGCGCGAGATTGCGCACCTCGCCCGCGACCACCGCGAAGCCGCGGCCTTCTTCGCCGGCGCGCGCAGCTTCCACCGCGGCGTTCAGCGCCAGAATGTTGGTCTGGAACGCGATCCCCTCGATCACGCTGATGATCTCGCCGATCTTGCGCGAACTATCGGTGATGCCCACCATTTTCTCGACGACGTCGTTGACCACCTGGCCACCGCGCGCGGCGATGGCCGACGCGTCACCGGCCAGTTCGGACGCGGTCGCCGCGTTGTCGGCGTTCTGCGTGACGGTCTTGGTGAGTTCGTCCATGCTCGCGGCAGTCTGCTGCAACGACGCGGCCTGTTCCTCGGTGCGGCTCGACAGATCCAGATTGCCGGCGGCGATTTCTTTCGAAGCGACGGTGATCGTCTCCGCCGACGTCTTGATCCGCGCGACGGTGGCCGCGAGTTGATCGCGCATCTCACGCAACGAGAACAGCAGGCTCGACTTGTCGTCGCGGCGCAGGTCGATGCGCGTGGCCAGATCGCCGCGCGCGATCTGCATCGCAATCGAAGCCGCCGCGGAAGGCTCGCCGCCGATCGAGCGCGACACGCTGCGCACCACGCGCGACGCCACGAACGACACCATCACGCCCAACACCACCAGCATGCCGGCCGAGCGCGCGAGTGTCGTGTAGAACTGCGCCTGGATGTCGTCCATGTAAGCGCCGGCGATGAAGTCCCAGCCCCACGGGGCGAAGCGCTTCACATAACCGATCTTCTCGCTAGGCGTCGTCTCGCCGGGTTTCGGCCACCAGTAGCGCAGGTAGCCGGCGCCGGCCGCCGAACCGCCGGCCTGGGCGATGTCGTGATACAGCGCGTTGCCTTTGGCGTCGCGAAAACCGCTCATGTCCTTGCCGTTGAGCTTTGGGCTCATCGGATGATCGATCATGACCGAATCGCTGCGCACGATCGTCACGTAGCCGGATGCACCGTAGCGTTGGGCATTGACGCGGGCAATGGCCTGCTGCTTCGCCTCGTCGGCGGAGAGCTTGCCGGCGTCGGCCTGCTTCGCATAGTCCGCGACGATCGATGCCGCCATGTCCGTGACGTCGGCCAGATCCGCGCGCCGTGCGGCCATTTGACCGCTACGTGCTTCGTACGCGTTCACAACGGTCACGATCAGGAGCGCAGCCCAGCACAGCAGCAATGGCACCCACAATTTCTGTTTCAGTGTCAGACGGTTCATTATCGGATTCGACAATACGTTGAGCTCGGAATAGGGAGAGGCTGCAATCTGCGCTGCATAGCTCGCATAACGGCGCGTGCGGCGCTTTCTTTATCCGGTTGCTCAAAAAACAGTCGAACGGCCGCGCGCAGGCGACAGCCGAAACATGTGAGGCAAAAACGGGGCTGGCAGGGCGTTGGGCGCTAGATCTGTTCCCGGCCGAACGCGCCAAGGCGTTCGAGGTCGAGCACGTCGATCTGGTTATACGAGAGGCGCAAAATTTGCAGCCGTTCGAGGTTTTGCAGCGCCTGATTGATCCGCTGACGCGACACGCCAGCCAACAGGCCGACTTCTTCCTGCGAAATGGCCAGCGTGCGGCCGGTGTCGGGATAAAGGTCCGGGTTGAACAATTGCGCGAGCGCCTGTGCGACGCGCGCGTCGACATCGAGCAGTCGGCTATTCTGGATCGATGCGATGAATTCGCCCATGCGGTTGTTCAGTTGCCGGATCACGAAGCCGGTGAACGGCAGGCTCGACTCCAACAGCGTGTGGAACGTCTCCGACGGCACGAACATGACCAGCGAGGGCTGAATCGCCGCCACGTCGTATTTGCGCAGTTCGCGCTTGATCACGCTGCCTTCGCCGAACCAGCCGCCGCGCGGCACGCCGGACAGCGTGCAACTGCGTCCCGAAGGGCTATAGATGGCAAGTTTGATGAGGCCGGAATGCACGCCGATCCAGTAGTCCGACGGCTCCTGGCGGCGCGCGATCCATGCGCCGCCTTCCAGATGCTCCGCGTGCGCGCTGGCGAGCACCAAGGCCTGATGCTCGGCGGCGAGCGCCCGGAACCACGCGCACGTGGCGAACAGGCCCGGCAGATTTGCGCGCGCGACCCGTTCCGGCTTGCGCGGGCGGGCGTCGGCGGGGGCGGTGAGCGGAGCGTCGTTCATGGCAGCTTGCGGGTTTTCGGGCGAATGTGGGTGTGGCAGCGCCAGGGCGCGCCACTCTGTCATTTGAATGACAGACAGTTCACCATGGCAATTGTTAGCCTAGTTCATCAGTCAGAATAATCGACGGCGCGACCAGCGCCTCTGGAGACGATCCGATGAAGCACATGTTCGAAGCAGGCCTCGAGCGCCGTGAGGCCAACTATGTCCCACTAACGCCGATCGATTTCATCGTGCGCGCAGCGGAAGTCTACGGTGAGCGGCCGGCGGTCGTCCATGGGGAGATTCGCCGCAACTGGCGAGAGACCTACGAGCGCGCCCGGCGGCTGGCCAGCGCGCTGCAGCGAGCCGGCATTCAGCGTGGCGACACGGTCGCGGCCTTGCTGCCCAACATTCCTCCGATGATAGAAGCGCACTTCGGCGTGCCCATGGCCGGCGCCGTGCTCAATACGCTGAACACGCGGCTCGACGTGTCGTCGCTGCTGTTCATGCTGCGCCACGGCGAGGCGAAGGCGCTGATCGTCGATACCGAGTACGGCGAGTTCGCGCATCGTGCCGCGCTGGAATTTCCGGACCTGCGCGTGATCAGCGTGGCGGACGCGATGCCCGCCGATCCGGCTCAATTCATCCGTGCGACAGACTACGAAGCGTTCCTGCAATCCGGCGACCCCGAATTCGCGTGGACCCTGCCGGCCGACGAATGGGACGCCATTGCGCTGAACTACACCTCCGGCACGACCGGCGATCCGAAGGGCGTGGTCTACCACCATCGCGGCGCGTATCTGAACGCGCTCAGCAATATCCTCGAATGGGATATGCCCAAGCACGCGGTCTACCTGTGGACCTTGCCGCTATTTCACTGCAACGGCTGGTGTTTCCCGTGGACGGTAGCCGCGCGTGCCGGCGTCAACGTCTGTTTGCGCAAATTCGATGCGAAGACGGTGTTCGATCTGATTCGCCGCGAAGGCATCACGCACTATTGCGGCGCGCCGATCGTTCAGAGCGCGCTCGCGAACGCGCCGGCCGAATGGCGCGAGGGCATCGAGCATCGCGTGTCGACGATGGTGGCGGGCGCGGCGCCCGCGCCGGCAGTGATCGCGAAGATGAAGGAGATCGGCTTCGATCTCACGCACGTGTACGGACTCACCGAAACCTATGGGCCGGCCGCGGTCTGCGCAAAACAGGAAGAGTGGGAGTCGCTCGACGACAGCGCGCGCGCCGAACTGAACGCGCGGCAGGGCGTGCGCTATCACCTGCAAGCGGCGGTGACCGTGCTCGACCCGGACACGCTCGCACCCGTGCCCGCCGATGGCGAGACCATCGGCGAGATTATGTTCCGCGGCAACATCTGCATGAAGGGCTATCTGAAGAACGAGCGTGCGACGGACGCCACCTTCCAGGGCGGCTGGTTCCATACCGGCGATCTTGGCGTGCGGATGCCCGATGGCTATATCCGCATTCGCGATCGCAGCAAGGACATCATCATTTCCGGCGGCGAGAACATCTCGAGCATCGAGGTCGAAGACACGCTGTACCGTCACCCTGCGGTGTCCGTAGCCGCCGTGGTGGCGATGGCGGACGCGAAGTGGGGCGAGGTACCGTGCGCCTTCGTCGAGCTCAAGGAGGGCGCTCAGGTGAGCGCGGAAGAGATCATTGCGCACTGCCGGCTCTTTCTTGCGGGATACAAGTTGCCGAAAGCGGTGCGCTTCGGCGAATTGCCGAAGACATCGACGGGAAAAATTCAGAAGTTCGAACTGCGCGCGCGCATCAAGGCCGAAGAAAAGCCATGATGCGCTTGCGGGTGCGATGGTGTGGCGTGCCGAATGGCACGCCAGTGCCGGTACTGCGCGCTGTGTGGATCACGTGCGCGCCATCGCATAGGATTGCGCGCCGGTCGCGCGCTTAGCCGCGCGTGTCGACCCAGTGACGTGCCCAGCGCGCCGAGTGCTGCAAAGCCTGTTCTTCGTTCGTGAAGTAATCGAGCGAATAGAACTGGTAGCGCCCTTCGGTGCGCGCGCTGTCGGCGCGTTCGAGCAGCAGATTGGATGAAAAAGTGCCATCGGGCAAACGATGCGCCGAGGGTTTGACGGCATAGCCGTTGTAGTGATGAATATGTTTGTTTTGCATTTTATATTTTAATGATGTTCGAGTGCGCGCCTGCCTTGCGGACCCTTGTACGAGTCGCGCGGACGAGCTGATTCAAAGCCATTGCGAGCCGAATCCTGACGCAGTCGGAAAAGCGAAAAATGGGCGTTGAAGCCGGAGGGGAGAATGAGGTGCAACGAGGCGTTTGGCGCTCAGGCAAGCTGCTTGAATGGCATGCAGCTCAAAGCGATACGCGCAAACTGTGGGAGACAAAGCTCCGCGAGGATGTCGCTGCAGCCCGATGTCCGTTGCCGGACACCGAGCCCTTCAAACTTACAGCGGCTTGATGTTAGCCGCTTGCAGACCCTTCGGGCCTTGCTTCGTTTCGAAGCTCACTTTCTGATTCTCAGCCAGCGTCTTGAAGCCGTCGCCGCTGATTTCGGAGAAGTGTGCGAACAGGTCGTCGCCGCCCTTGTCCGGGGTGATGAAGCCAAAGCCTTTGCTGTCGTTGAACCACTTAACGGTACCGGTATCCATGAAGAATCCTTGAGGTAAAAATAGAAAGATGTGCTCTGTGAAAGAGCGCGTGAAGCGTCAAGGAGGGAGAGGACAACGAATACCGCTGAGGGAGCGAGACATTGATGAACAGCAATCGAACTTCTTGAACTTCGGATGCCACAGTAACCGCCGGGGTGTATCAACGTCAACACTTATCTTGTAACTGTTTTGCCGGGTGCCGCGAACGGCTTGCGCTGCGCGCTTGCCGATAGAGCCCTGGTTCCCGGCTTGCCGTGCGACGCGGCACGGCAAGCCGTTCGAGCGGCAACGCGTTTCAGATACCCACTTTGTGTGCCGTCAGGATGAGGCGCAATCCCAGCGCGGCGACGGCGCTCGCGGCGACCCGATCGACCCAGGCTTTCCATTGCAGGTAAATTTCGCGCGGTCGCTTGCTCGAAAAACACAGCGCGACAACGGTGTACCAGCCGGCTTCGATAGCGAAGATCGCAGGCGGCAATGCAAAGTAGCACCACAGCGGCGGATGTTGCGGCAGCAGGGCCGCGAAGATACTGCCGTAATAAACGGCTGTCTTCGGATTACTGAGTTGTGTGCTCAAGCCGATCCAGAAAGATTTACGGGCATTGGCCTGGACCGCTTGCGTGGCATCGAAGGCGAGCGGTTTGGCGGCGCCACGCCAGATTTTCGACGCCAGATAGATCAGATAGAGGCCGCCTGCCACTTTCAGGCCGACATAGAGCCATTCGACGCTCGCCAGCAAGGTATAGAGACCGAGCAACGCGATGCCGCTAAAGAACACACCGCCGACGCCCATGCCAATGGCGGTGGCGAGACCATCGCCGCGCGACAAGCCGATCGCATTACGGGCGACGATGACGAAACTCGGTCCCGGACTCATGGCGCCTAACAGGAGTGCGACGAGGATGGTGATGATGGCGGTTGAAGCGGTCATGGTCGAGTGTCTCCTGTGCGCTAGCGTGCTATCAGTGAAACATAACATGAGAGTGCGAGGCTTTGCTTTTGTCCCTTTGCTTCGCGCTCATTTCTTGTCGATGAGTATTGCCGCTTCTGCTAACAGTCTGGATAACCCAATGGCAATTGAAAAGCCCTGCAACGCGGACTAACAATTCATTGCTGCAAGCAAAAGAAATTGGATGCTAGAATCGCTTTCCATACGCTGAAGCAGCCCCGAACCACGGGGCGAGACAAGAGCGCAATTCGATCCGGTTGCCGACGAATTCCCCATAATCCAAGATTTAATGGGCATGATTTCCAGGTGCGAGTTCTCCCGCATCGGGAGAGGCATCGCGAGTTCGATTCGCACTCGAGCCATCTGAATCACGCATAGGCTTCGCGTTGTTTAGCGAAGCCTTTTGTTTTTCTAATGCGAGCATTATTAGCCGCGATACCGGTACGTTATGAAAGAGCTTGGAGAACAACGGCAGCTCGACTTCGACGGGAATGCGCGTGAGCGCCTGGTCGCATGGATCCGCCGACGCATGGACGAATACGGCATTACGATAGAAGCGCTCGCCGAAGCGATCGAAACCGATGCGACCGCGACCCGGGCCGTGATGTATCGCGACGCCTACGGCAATACGTGGGACGGTCACGGTGATAAACCGGACTGGCTCGCGCGCGCGATTTACGCTGGACAGAACATCGATCATTTCCGTTGCTGAGAGTGGCGTCTGCCGCTTGCTCGCGGTTATCGCATAGCCTGCCGGCGCGTTCCTTTGCCGTTGATCGCATGCGCGATCTGCCTTAAGATCGGCGCGTCGTTGCCGATTCCGTGCCCGTTCATACGGGCGCATGCGGCACAGAACTGGAAGCTGCATACCGTACGGTCGTCGAACTCCTTCATCTGAATTTCCTGCTTTACGTTTCCCTGCATGGTTCCGCTGTCTCGCGGTATTCGGCCTGTTGTGGCTGAATATCGGCGGGTCGTTTGGTGCGGCCCACCAGCCTGCACGTCAGCCGTCCGTGCGCGTGAGCCGGCACGTCGAAACGTCCACGAGGCACACGTCCAAAGCGAAAGCCAAACGCTCGAGCAAAGCGAAGAAGCCCACTCCCGGCAAGGCTCGGCGTCGTGTCACGCACAAGCGCAAGCACGTGACGGGCACCGAACGGACGATGCATGCCAGCAAGATCACACCTAAACATCGCCGGCAAGCTGTGCGCAATGCGCGGGATGCGCGCGGCGCGAGGCGGCCCGCAGAGTTGGCGGCAAAGCGCGATACGCAACATGTATCAGCGTCGCGCGCGTCGATGCCGCATAAAGCGCTTCGCCTGCTGGCGCGCTGCGGCTATACGCCGAAATCGCGCGCGTTGCTGCGCGCCAGATCCGTCTACGTCGTCGACGAACGAACGCAAACCGTACTCACTGAAAAGCAGGCTGACCGAGTCATGCCAATCGCTTCGGTATCCAAACTGATGACAGCCGTCGTGTCGCTCGATACGAGGCATGCATTGAATGCGCCGCTCAACGTTGCGGTTCAGGACCAGGATTTCGACAAGTTCACCGGTTCACGTTTGAGTGTCGGTTCGACGCTGTCGCGCCATGACATGTTGCATATTGCGCTGATGTCGTCGGAGAACCGCGCTGCGGCCGCGCTCAGTCGCGATTATTCGGGCGGCCGTCCGGGCTTCGTCGCCGCGATGAATGCGAAGGCGCGCGCTCTCGGTATGCGGCATACGTCGTTTGTGAACGGCACGGGCTTGTCGCCGCAAAACGTTTCGACAGCGCGGGATTTGTCGTTGCTGGTCGCCGCGGCCAGCCGTTATCCGTTGATTCGCGCTTATTCCACCGATCGCGCGCAAGTGGTTTTACCCGGCGGCGGACGAGCTAGCCTGAGCTATCACAACTCGAATGCGCTGGTGCGAGGCGGCGACCGCTCGATCGTTCTGCAGAAAACCGGCTTCATCAACGAGGCCGGACACTGTGTTGTCGTGCGAATGAGGGTGCACGGCAGGCCGGTCGACATCGTGGTGTTGGGTGCGCCAGGCGCGCACGATCACATTGCCGACGTGACGAGAATCAGCCGCTGGCTGCGCTGTTCGTTGCGCTAAGCGTTATTCATCAGACAAGAAGGCCGAAAAAGACCAAAAAAAAGCCCGCGCAAGGCGGGCTCAACTACTCGGAGTATCGCGATCCAGTCGCTAGAAGGATCATGCTCAGTGTATGTGAAAGCTATATGAAAGTGTAGAAAAACCGCGTCAAAGATCGAAAAATACGGTTTCCTTATCGCCTTGCATGTAGATGTCGAAGCGGTAGACGTTAGCCACATGCGGCTCGCGGCGTGCGATCAGCGTGGCGCGCCGGTCCGCTGGAACCGTTGCCAGTACGGGGTCTTTCTCATTCGCCGCGGCTTCGTCCTCGAAATAGACGCGCGTGAAAGTGTGCAGCAGCATGCCGCGCATGGTCAGGATCACATTCAGATGCGGCGCTTCATCCGGGCTGACGCGGCCCGGTTTCACCGTTTCCACGACGAAGCGTTTGTGCGGATCCGTGCCGGTGCCGACACGCGCGAAACCGCGAAAGCCGGTCTTCAGGATTTCGTCGCGCGACTCCGGGAAGTGCCCATTCGCGTCCACCTGCGACACTTCGAGCATGGCGTCGCCGATCACCTTGCCGTCGCCGTCGAACACCTGGCCGACGATCGTGATGTGCTCGCCGGCCGCTTCGCGGTCAGCCAGAACGGGCGTAAACAGGCTCTTGAAGTCGAAATCGTACTGCTGCGGGCACAGACCGTACGCGAAGTAAGGTCCGACCGTTTGCGAAGGCGTTTGCTTGAGGGTCGTCATGGCTTAGCGCTCCATCGGAGTTTCGTTGCGGCCGCGCAGCACGATGTCGAAGTCGTAGCCGAGCGCATAGGCCTCTTGCGTGGTGTCGAGCGAGAAATCCGCGATCAGGCGGTCACGGGCGTGCTCCGGCGTGCCCTGGAAGATCGGGTCGAACGCCAGCAGCGGGTCGCCGGGGAAGTACATCTGCGTGACGAGGCGCGAGCCGAAATGGTCGCCGAAAAGCGAGAAGTGGATATGGTTCGGACGCCACGCATTCGGATGGTTGCCCCACGGATATGCGCCAGGCTTGATCGTCAGGAAACGGTAGCGGCCTTCGTTGTCCGTGATGCAGCGGCCCGCGCCGAGGAAATTCGGGTCGAGCGGCGCGTCATGCTGGTCGGCCTTGTGAACATAGCGGCCGGCGGCGTTGGCTTGCCAGATTTCGACCAGCGTGTTGCGCACCGGGCGGTTGCCGTCGTCGAGCACGCGGCCCGTCACGATGATGCGCTCGCCAAGCGGCTCGCCATTGCGTACGGCGTTTCGCGTCAGGTCGTGGTCGAGCGCGCCGAGGTCATCGGTGCCGTAGACCGGCACGCGCTGGTCGCGCAGCTTTTCCTTCAGCGGAATCAGCGGACGCGTCGGGCCGCGTTTGACCGACGAACCGTAGCCGGGGTAGACGTAAGCGGGATGCGACGTGAAGTCACGCGCGCTGAGAAAGGAATCGTCCATCAGTGTCTCCTTCGAGGAATTGTGGGATACGGCGTTATGGAAAGACTTTATCCAACCTGAGAGGTTATGCAAAATGACGTTTTCGCCCTTTTCGTATAACCTGCCGTTATGCAACGCAGTCTCGCGGATAGCCGCGTCAAATTCCGTCATCTCCAGTGCTTTCTGGCCGTCGCGCAGTTCGGCAGCGTCCAGCGGGCCGCTGACAGCCTGTCGATCACTCAGCCCGCGGTCTCCAAGACCGTTGCCGAACTCGAAGCGATTCTCGGGGTGAAGCTGTTCGAGCGCGGCCGCCACGGCGCCGTGCCGACCCGCGAGGGGCAACTTTTCATGCCGCACGCGAGCGCCTGCGTCAGCGCGTTGCGCCAGGGTGTCGATCTGCTGGCGCGCGCGGAAGGCGCTGCCGCTGCCACGCTGGAAATCGGCATCTTGCCGACCGTCGCGGCGGCATTGATGCCGCCGGTGCTCAAGCAGTTCGCCACGCTGTGGCCGCGCGTGATCGTGCGCCTCGCGACCGGCGCCAACCCGGAATTGCTCGAGCGCCTGAAAGCGGGCACGATCGAATTTGCGATCGGACGTCTGGCCGATCCCGAGCGTATGGTCGGGCTCAGTTTCGAGCAACTGTTCAGCGAGCCGTTGATCGCGGTGGTGCGCGCCGGGCATCCGCTCGCGGCGGACGCGGGCTTACCGGCAACCTCGCTCGAAGATTTTCCGGTTGTGTTGCCGCCGTTCGGCACGTTGATCCGGCAATCGGCGGACAGCCTGCTGAGCGCGTGGGGCGTGCCGCCGTTGTCGGCGTTCGTCGAGGTATTGTCGGTTTCGACGGGACGCGCGTTGACGCTGGAGAACGACGCGGTGTGGTTCGTCCCGCTGAGCGCTGTCGAATACGAGCTGGCGCACGGCATGCTGGTCCGTTTGCCGTTGCCCTTTGCCGGCACCGGCGAGCCGGTCGGATTGATCCGCCGCTCGGACACGCAGCCGTCGCCGGTCGGGCGGGCGTTTATCGAGGCGGTGCGCGAGGTCGCGCAGCAGCGCATGGCGTCGAGCGCGGACAAGGCAGCCGGTAAAAGGGTGCAGAAACGGAGCCGCAAATAGGGCGTCCGGTACTCAATCATGGTGATGAGCGCCGCGAGGCATGCGGCGCGCCGTCGTGTGAACCATCCGGTACAAAATGAAGGTTGCGGACGCCCGGCTACCCGGTGTACAAACACGGTGCAAAAGCCGTGGTGTCACACTGCGGATGTGGCGGCGGCTTGCACCGAACACCGGAAACAGCAGGAACAGTGTCGAAAGACTGTAAAGGAGATTGCCATGCCCAGCGACTTGCCCACTCCAGACGCCGCGCTGCGCGCCGTGTCGGCGCCTGAGCACAATCCGCTCGGCACCGCCGGACTCGAATTCGTGGAGTTCGCCGCGCGCGATCCGCAGGCGCTTGGCGAAACCTTCACCAAACTCGGTTTCAAGGCGATTGCGCGGCATATCAGTAAGGACGTCACGCTTTATCGTCAGGGCGAGATGCAGTTCCTCATCAACGCCGAGCCGGATTCGTTCGCCGCGCGCTATGCCGAGGAATACGGCGCGGGCATTTGCGCGATCGGCATTCGCGTGGCGGACGCGCAGCGCGCCTTCGACCGCGCGATCGAACTCGGCGCATGGGCGTTCGAAGGCGAAAAGATCGGCACGGGCGAGCTGCTGATTCCGGCCATTCAGGGCATCGGCGACTCGCACATCTATTTCGTCGACCGTTGGCGCGGCCGCGGCGGCCAGCGTGGCGGTCTCGGCGACATCTCGATCTTCGATATCGACTTCCGGCCCATCGAAATCGACACGGCGCATGCCGACTTGAGCCATGCGGGCACCGGCCTCGTCGCGGTGGACCATCTGACGCAAACGGTCGGCGAGGGCCGGATGCAAGAATGGCTCGACTTCTACCGCGACCTGCTCAACTTCCGCGAGATTCACGAGTTGCACGCCAACTGGCATGTCTCGGCGGAATCGCGCGTGATGGTGTCGCCGTGCGGCGCGATCCGCGTGCCCTTGTACGAGGAAGGCACGAGCCGGACCAACCTGATGCATGAGTACCTGCCGGACCATCCGGGCGAAGGCGTGCAGCATATCGCCCTCGCGACCGACGACATCTTCGCGTGCGTCGAACAATTGCTCGCGAACGGCGTCGAGTTCGTCGAGCCGCCGCCACGCTATTACGAGCAACTCGACGCGCGTCTGCCGGGTCATGGGCTCGACGTCGCGCGGCTCAAGCGCACGCACGTGCTGGTGGACGGCGAGATCGGCGCGGACGGCGTGCCGCTGCTGTTTTTCCAAACCTTCGTGCGGCGCCGCGCCGGCGAAATATTCTTCGAGATCGTCCAGCGCCAAGGTCATCACGGCTTCGGCGAAGGCAATTTGAGCGCGCTGGCAAAGGCGCGCGAACAAGCGGGCGCTTGAGGTTTGATCTGACGCCGGCTCAACCGGTATAGGGCGGGCCGCCCAACTCAGGATTCACCGCGCTGTAGGCGGCGGCTTCGTGCAGCAGCCACTCGCGGAAACTCGCCAGCGGCTTGCCATGACTCAACTCGGTCGGATAGACGAGGTAGTACGCGGAGTCGGCGACCGCGGGCGCGTTGAGCGGAATCACGAGCCCAAGCTGGCCGAGTTGCGCTTCGACGAAAAAGCGCGGCACCAGCGCAATGCCGAGACCGGCCGCGGCCGCACTGATCAGCATGGTGTGGAGTTCATAGCGCACGCCCTGCATGGTCCGGTTGTCGTCGACGCCCATGCTGGCGAACCATGACGCCCAGCCGTCAGGCCGGGTGGTGGAATGCAGCAGCGGATAGTCCAGAAGTTCGGCGGCGCCTTGAACGGGCCGCTTCAGCAAACTCGCCGCGCACACCGGCACCACCTCCTCGCTAAACAGAAAATCCGCCGACGTCCCCGGCCATGTGGGCTTGCCGTAATGAATCGCGGCTTCGAAATGGGTCTCGGCGAACGGGAACGTGCCGGTTCGCACGCCCATGTTCACGCGCACGTCCGGATACTGCGTATTGAATGCCGCGAGCCGTGGAATCAGCCATTGCGACGCGAAAGTCGGCAGAACGGCCAACTCCAGATAACCGCCGCCGCTGCCGTGCGCGATGATGGACAGCGTGTCGCGATCGAGTTGTTCCAGCGAGCGCCGCACTTGCGCGCTATAGACCTTGCCTGCCTTCGTCAGCACCACGCGCTGTTTGACGCGTACGAACAGCCGCACGCCAAGATTGCTCTCCAGCGTATTGATCTGCCGCGAGACCGCGCTCTCGGTCAGGAAGAGTTCGCGCGCCGCATGCGTGAAGCTCTCGTGCCGCGCGGCGGCTTCGAAAGCGAGCAGCGCGCCCATGTTGGGGATCTTGAACTTTCGCACGTTGATTCCAAAAACGCATCAAGTGGCGATTTTATCTCGCTTTACGGCAAGCCGGCAGGTTTGAATAATCACGCCTTCGATCGTGCCGTCCTGCGGCTTGCACCCGCACCGGCAGCTCTGCTCGAACATGTGAATCAGCGCCCGTCAAAGCTACGTAGAGAACCGCTATGCGAAACATCAAGAATGCGAATGTCGAACAACTGCTGCTGAAACTGCTCGGCGCCGACAAAACCACACGGCTCTTTGCGACGCTGAATCATCCGCGCATTCTGGACGAAGGGGAGGACGGCATCGTCACGCGAGCCGAACTCGCGCAGGCGATGAACATGGCGCTGTTCGAGGATCTGCTGGCGCGCTCGGCGAACGGCCGCCAGTACACCGAGGAGACGATCGCAGCAGGCGGCAGCGTGTACTTCGATCACGGCGCGTTGCGCACGGTGCGCTGGCCGCACAGCGGCGCGTTGCCGACGGGTGAAGCCGCGTTCGCACGCATTCTTCGTCCGCTCGGCTTCAGCATCAACGGCCGCTATCCGCTCGACCGCCTCGGCATGACCGGCCGCGCCTGGGCGCACGACGACGCGCCCGATGAAATCGCGCAGTTCTTCGTCAGCGAATTGCATCCCGAGCGGTTCTCGGCAGAATTTCAGCAGGCCGTGACCAACGTGATCGGCGCGTCGCGCGATCCGTTGACGCCGCGCGCCATCGGCCAGTTGTGGGAGCTCGAGCGGGACGGCGTGCTGCCGCTCGACGCGGCGTATGAATTGCTGCCGGTGATCGTGGGCGCGTTCGCGCGGCAGCACGACATGCCACGCGAAGCCGATTACGAAGTATTGTTGAAGGAATCGGCGGAGATGGCATGGATCGCGACCGAAGGCAACGCTTTCAATCACGCCACCGATCGCGTCGCGGATGTCTTTCAACTCTCCGACGACGAGAAGGCCAAGGGTCGTCCGATGAAACCGGAAGTGGAGCGTTCGCGCTCGGGCCGTGTGTTTCAGACGGCGTATCGCGCGGACCTCGTTCAGCGCGAGTTCCGCGCAGCTGACGGCGGCATCGTGACGCGTGAAGTGCCGGGCTCGTTTTACGAGTTCATCACGCGCAAGCGGACTTTCGATCAGGACGCGCGTCGTTGGGAAACGGACCTGCGTTTCGACGCGGGCAACGCACAGGGCATCTTCAAGATGACCGCGAGCCAGGCTGCCTGAGCGCGAATCGGCGGCATCGGCACGAGAAACGGGGAGCGCAGTGGGAACGTCATTTGATGAAGAGCAAGGCGCAAGCGTCGATGAGTTGGACGGTGCCGGCCGCCGCGCGTTGAAGAAGACGCCGCGCATCGCCACGCCTTTTGCGGGCAGCGCCGCTGTGATGCAGGCGCTCGAAGCCGATTTGCGCAGCCACGTGCGCGGCGAAGTGCGCTTCGACCAGGGCTCTAAAGCGCTGTATGCGGCGGACGCGTCGAACTATCGACAAGTGCCGCTCGCCGTCGTCGTGCCCGCGGACGTCGACGACCTGTTGGCCACGCTCGCCGCCTGCCGCCGCAACGACGTGCCGTTTCTCGCGCGCGGCGGCGGCACGTCGCAGAACGGGCAGTGCGTCAACGTCGCGGTAGTCGCCGACGCGAGCAAGTATGTGAACCGTGTCGTGTTGGTCGATCCGGTCGAGCGTGTTGCGATCGTCGAACCTGGTGTGGTCTGCGATACCTTGCGCGATGCGGCGGAGCGGCATGGCCTCACTTTCGCACCCGACCCGGCGACGCATAGCCGCTGCACGCTCGGCGGCATGATCGCCAACAACTCGTGCGGCGCGCATTCGGTGATGGCCGGCAAGACGGTCGAAAACGTCGAAGCGCTGGAAATCGCGACTTTCGACGGCGCGCGGTTCTGGGTCGGTCCGACATCCGATCAGGAACTCGAACGCATCATCGCGGCAGGTGGCCGTCAGGGTGAAATCTACGCCGCGCTGAAGCAACTGCGCGACACCTACGCCGAGCAGATTCGCGCGAAATTCCCGCAGATCAAGCGGCGTGTGTCGGGCTTCAATCTCGATCAACTGCTGCCGGAAAACGGCTTTAACGTCGCACGTGCATTGGTCGGCACCGAAGGGACCTGCGCGCTCACCTTGCAGGCGAAAGTGCGTCTCGTGAAGAGCCCGGCCAAGCGCGTGATCGTCGTGGTCGGCTTCACGGATATCTACACGGCGGCGGACGCCGTGCCGCATTTCATGCGCTGCGGGCCGATCGCTATCGAAGGACTCGACCGCGCGATCATTCGCGGCTTGCAGGCGCGCGGTTTGAAAAAGGACGAGATCGCGTTGCTGCCCGAAGGCGATGCGTGGGTCGTGCTCGAATTCGGCGCGGACACGCAAGACGACGTGATGCGCGAGGCGCGAGCCGCCGCCGCTTACTTTGCCTCGGGCGAAGCAGGGCCGAATGTGTCCGCGATGCTCGTCGAAGATCGCGCGTTGCAGGCGAAGGTGTGGTCGATTCGTGAGACCGGCGCGTCGGCGGTGGCGTTATCGGTCGATTCCGGCACGCCGGACCCGGTGGTCGGCTGGGAAGATGCGGCGGTCGATCCGTTGCGTCTCGGCGACTATCTGCGCGCGTTCCAGGCGCTGGTGGATCGCTACGGTTACGAGACGAGTCTCTACGGCCATTTCGGCGATGGCTGCGTGCACGCGCGCATTACCTTCGATCTGCGCAGCGCGGAAGGTGTCGCGACGTGGCGCAAGTTTCTGCGCGAAGCGGCCGAACTGGTGGTCGAATTCGGCGGCTCGCTGTCGGGCGAACACGGCGACGGCCAGGCGAAGGCCGAGTTTCTGCCGATCATGTACGGCCCTGAACTGATGCAGGCGATGGAGCAGTTCAAGGCGATCTGGGATCCGGCCAATCGTCTGAATCCGGGCAAGGTCGTGCACGCATATCGCGTCGACGAGAACCTGCGCATGGGGCCCGCTTACAAGCCGGTCACGCTGCAAACCCGACTGACGTTCGCGAGCCAGGAGGGCGACGGTTTTCAGCGCGAGATCGAGCGCTGCATCGGCATGGGCAAATGCCGCTCGCTCGATGGCGGCACGATGTGCCCGAGTTATCGCGCGACGCGTGAAGAGAAATATTCGACGCGTGGCCGCGCGCATCTGTTCTGGGAAATGCTGCAAGGCGATGTGATCGCCGACGGCTGGCAAAGCCGCGAAGTGAAGGAAGCGCTCGATACGTGCCTCGCGTGCAAGGGCTGCAAATCCGATTGCCCGACGCATACGGACATGGCTTCGTACAAGGCGGAATTTCTATCGCATTACTACGAGACGAATCGTCGGCCACGGCAGGCGCTGTTCATGGGACGGATCGGCGAATGGGCGCCGTGGGCGGCGCGTTTGCCACGTCTGACGAACTTCATGACGTCGGCGCCGGGTTTGTCTTCGTTCGGCAAGTGGCTGGCCGGCGTCGCGCAAACGCGTGAATTGCCTCGATTCGCGGATGCCACGTACAGGCAGATCGCACAGCGTTCGCCGCAAACGGCGCGTGAGGTTCGCGGTGAGGTGAAGAAAGTCATCCTATGGGTGGACACGTTCAACGATCACTTTACGCCCGAGATCGCGCAGGCCGCCGCCGATGTTTTAAAGCAACTGGGCTGGCACGTCATGTTGCCGAAGAACCGTTTGTGCTGCGGGCGGCCGCTCTATGACTTTGGCCTGCTCGAACGCGCGCGCGAACTGCTCACGCACATTCTCGACGACCTCGCGGACGATATCGCCGCCGGCGTGCCGCTCGTCGGTCTCGAACCCGGTTGTTTGTCGGTGTTTAAGGACGAATTGCTGAAGCAACTGCCCGGCCATCCGCTAGCGAAGAAACTGTCGGCGCAGACTTTCCTGTTCTCCGATTTCGTCGCGCGTCAGCCGTTCGATTGGCCGACGCTTGACGCGGACGTGATCGTGCACGGACATTGTCATCAGAAGGCGCTGTTCGGCATGCAGGGCGACACCGCGTTGCTGAACAAGCTCGGCGTGAAATGGAAGCTGCTCGATACTGGATGCTGCGGCATGGCCGGATCGTTTGGTTTTAACGGGGAGCATCACGCGCTGTCCACGAAGATCGGCGAAGACAAGTTGTTTCCCGCGGTGCGTGCGGCGCACGCGGAGACGATCGTGCTGACCAACGGGTTCAGTTGCCGCGAGCAGATCGAGCAGGGCACGGGGCGTCACGCAATGCATATTGCGCAACTCGTGCAGCGGGCGTTGGCGGCGCGCTAAAGCGCATTCATGCGCACTGAGGTGCTTGCGTTACTTCTTCGTCGATTCAATGGCGACCGGCGCTTGCGGAATGTCGGCGCTGGTCGCCATCCACAACACTTCGGCGTCTTCTTCGCTCGTGGAGACCGCCGCGTGACCGGTGCGGCTGTCGAAGTAGAGGCTGTCGCCGGCGTTCAGATGCGTCGGCGCATACAACTCCGAATAGAGGCACACGCTGCCGCTGATCACATACAGAAATTCCTCGCCTTCGTGACGACCCCAGTCGTCGAATGCGTCGAGTGTGTGCGCGGAGATGCGGATGCGAAACGGCAGCATCGCTTTGTGCGCGAGGTCGGTGGCGAGCAGCTCCATCTGGTAGCCGCGATACGCATGGCGCTGGCCTTCGTTTTTGCGGGTCAGCGCGCGACGCCCGCTGGCGCTGACTTTCGGTGTCGAGCCGAACAGCTCGCCGATTTCGATCTTCAGTCCTAGGACGATTTTCTGCAGGACGTCGAATGTGGGGGACATCAGGCCGTTTTCGACCTTGGAGAGCGTCGAACGGGACACGCCGCACAGGCGGCTGGCGGTTTCCAGTGTCAGATCCTGCGCCTGGCGGGCGGCGCGGACGCGGCGGCCGAGGTCGGTGGTGGACGGATCAGTGGGTTTGGAGAGATGGGTGTCCATGGGGCTTGATGCTTCGAATGCGCGCTTTAGGGGGACGGTGTTGTTTCCGATAATAACATTTGGGGCGAGCCGCAAGTTTCGCGGGGAGGGTTGGGGTGTTGGCGGTGGGGCCATCGGTGGCGCTTTGAGCGGCCGCGCTTGGCTTAAGCGGCGGAAAGGATCAGCGCGATCGAACCGTATGGGATCTGCGCGTGTTTTTCTCATTGGAAACTTTAGTCTTTGCGTATGGCCGGCAGCGGCAGCGGCGGTGCTGTGGTTGGACCAACTATTAACTTAGGTTGCAAGTCTCGTTTTATATAGCGGGCTTGATAATCGCACCGGCTTTGGACGGAAGGCATTAGTTAAGATATTGCGCTACACGCTATGCTGTCGTGGCATCCGCTAGCCTTGATAACGTCATTCCCCGGCCGGCGAAGCAATCCCGGTCAACCGATTAAGGAAAGGTTAAGAAAAACAGATGCTTGCCAAATATCAAAGACCGCATTCATTTAATCGCAAAGCCTGGTATGCGAATGGCATATCAATAAATTATGTTAAATCGCCTTGATGGTGGATTTTTCTTTGTCGCATGCATTACGATGCTGGAATTAAAAGCAGCATCGACAAGATAAACGATCCATGTCTCAGAATCGTAAAAAACGACCAACGGGGAATCAGGCGCGCAGAAAGCCGCTTGGCAAAGCCAAGCTCTTGCCGCATACCGCGACATACGTGCGAGAACAGTCGTTGCGCTGGCATCTCGCCTTGGCCGCATTTCAGGCGGGCAAGGGCAACGGCGAACTGCTGGCGAAACTGGTGAAGGCGCTTTACCTGGCCTGGTATCTTCAGCAGGCCGGATTCGGTGCGCTGGAGCGTGATTTATATATCGATGCCGAACGTATTCTGGATGCAGCCGCCCGTAGCGCGAGTGAAGAAATCTGGCTGATCGCGGCAGCAGACTGCGCGCCGATCACCAGGCTTCTCGATTTGCACGAACAGCAACTGCAAACTGCGCCCGTGTTCGCCGTGGACGAAGCTGAGTCACGCGTCGTGCATTTTGGACGAAGCGACAAGCGATCACCGTGGTGAGCGGATTTGAAGTGCGGCTGATTTAGCTTCGATCCCGGTCAGGCGTGACCCGGGCGTTCGCTGAATCGCCGCGTTGCAACGTGCAGCGCCGCGCTCGGACTATCGAGCGGCCGTCTTCCCTTCTGGACGAGATCGGCGGCGGGCGCCATCCACGGATGAGCGAACGCGACAACGGTCGCACCCGCCTCATACGCCTCATCCGCAGACAATGCGGTCGCTGCCAGGCATGCTTGAATGTCGCCCGCTCTGAACAGCGCCCAAACGTGGCCAACGTGAACGACCTCCACTGATGCCGCGCTTTTGCTTGCGTGCTCCGCGAAGAGTTTCCTGGTCGACTCGATTGCCGATTCAGCGGCACACAACACGACGATTCTTCCGCCCGCTTCTGCTGCCGCCGCAGCCAAAGCGACGTCCGCTCGGACGATAGGCACACGGGGACTCCTGATATCGCCCACGGCCGGCCCGAGCGTGGCGCAAGTCAGAATGACTGCATCGGAATCGGCTGCCAGCGCGAGAAGGCGCCGGTTTGTCTGGGCTCGCAACTCGTCGGAGAACGTCCCCGCTTGATCGACAGCCTCGCGAAGATCCGCCCTCACTTCATGCTGAAGTTCTTCCGCCCGCAGCCCAAGCGTTTTGGCTGCCTGCTCAAACACTTGCAGGTTTCCATCCATCGTATGCAGAAACGAAATGCGCATGGCCGTATGCCTCGGTGTCAGGTGTGTCACGTCGACGCCGCTTCGTGGCTTTCGCGCCGACGGGCGGCCCAATCGGTTCGCCTGCATTGTTGCAACGTCGTTGCGGGCTAACAAGGCAAGCTCTTCTACCGGTATCGCCGCTACCTCTCTTACGCGAGCGATCCGCGACGATATAGCCGCCTTATGGGCCGTTGTTCCGTGCATTCGGGAAGTCCGTTGAGCCCTAATATCATCGGTTCGCATCCTGCTAGCTGTCATTTAGCTTGTATCCCGAACGTCGCCGGACGTCCGCAGACGTAGTAACGTATTGAAAATTTAACCTTTCGCCCCGCTACATTGATTCTTGAGGCGCATATGTCCACGGACACAGACACCATCACCGATGAGCAGATCGCTGCAATCGCCGACCGCATGGTCGAAGAAGGCAGAAGAGTGTCGCCAGTGACAATCTGGAAAGAGGTACGCGGCGGTTCACTAGTGGCGATAGTCGCGGCCTTGCAACGCTGGCGCGAAGCGCGGCAGGCGGAAACGCCGCAAGTGCAGGCCCAGCCCGGATTGCCGGAGGGCCTCGCCGAAACGGTGATCAGCGCCGCGGATCGGATCTGGGCGGCGTCTCAACACGATGCGGAGAAGGCGTTCAACCAACGTCTCGCCACGGTGAACCAGGATCTCGAAGCGGCCCTCGCGGAACGGGACGAGGCGCTCGCCGAATGTCAAAAGACGATTGATGAGATCGAAGCGGGGCGCAATCGACTCAGCGCGCTGACGGACGCGCTGAGCGCGTCGGAAAGTGCCGCTCAGCGCCTCGAAGCGGAACTCGCGATCGCCAACGGCCGCGCTGAAGCGGCTGAGACCCATGTCGGCGAACTGGTTCAGCAAGTGTCCGCGCAAGACGCCAAGCTGAAGACGGTGAATGCATCCCTCGACGAGGAACGGCTCACGAGCGAAGGGTTGGCCGCCTCTCTCGCGGACAAAAGCGCTGAAGTCGCTCAGATCACGCGGGAACGTGATCAGGCGCGGCACGAGATCGCGACGTTGAGCGACGTCTGTCAGGCGAAAACAGAAGAAGTGACGCGATGGTCGCATGAGGCGAGCGCGGCCACGTCGCGTGCTGAAGCGGCGGAGGCGCGCATTGAGGAATTCGCGCGGCGTGCGTCGGTGGACCAGGCCAAGATGGAGGAGACAAACGCGTTGCTTCAACAGGAACGCAAGGCGCGTGAGGAGTCGGCCGCGCTTGTCTCGAGCAAGAATGATGAAGTCATGCGAGTCACGCAGGAACGTGATCAGACGCAGCAGGAAATCGCCACTTTGCGCGACGCCTTTCAGGTGAAGTCGCAAGAAGCGGCTCAGCTGTCGCAAGAGGCGAGCGCGGCTTCGTCACGTGCGCAAGCCGCAGAGGCGCGCGTGGTAGAACTCGCGCAACGTGTGTCGTTGCAAGATGCTAGCCTGGAAGATGCAAAGGCATCGATTGAAGAAGCACGCCAGGCACGTGAGGAATTGGCTTCGATTGTCTCCGTCACGAACGATGAAATGACGCGAGTCGCTCAAGAGCGTGATTTTGCGCAGCAGGAAATCTCAACCTTGCGCGAAGCCTATGAGGCCAAGTCGCAGGAGGCAAGCGCGGTCTCGTCGCAAGCGCAGGAAGCACAGGCGCGAGTGGACGAACTCACGCAGCGCTTGTCTTTGCAAGATGACAGCCTGAACAAGACGACGGCGCTGCTTGCATTGGAACTCAAGGCACGCGAGGAATTGGCCTCGCTTGTCTCCAGCAAGGACAATGAGTTAACGCGAGTCACTCAGGAGCACGATCAGGCGCTGCAGCGAGTCACAACGTTGGACGCCGCTTATCAGGCGAACTCGCAAGAAGTGGCACGATGGTCGCAGGAAGCGAGCGCGGCGACATCGCGCGCGCAGGCGGCAGAGGCACGTGTAGAAGAACTCGAGCAGCGTGCGGCGTTGGCTCACGACAAGCTGACAGCGACGAACGCATCGCTTTCAGAGGAACGCAAGGCACGTGAAGAGTTGGCCGCGGTTATCTCGGCCAGGAACGACGATTTAACGCGAGTGACTGAGGAGCACGATCAGACGCGGCAGCAGTTCGCCACTTTGCGCGACGCCCATCAGGCGAAGACTGGAGAAGCGACGCGACTGTCCGAGGAATTAAGCGCGGCTACGTCGCGTGCGCAAGCAGCCGAGGCACGTGTAGTAGAGCTCGCGCGGCACGCAGCGTTGCATGCTGACGATCAGAAAGCCACGACGGCTTTGCTCGACGAAGAACGCGAGGCAAGAGCTGCGTTGGCCGCAGAGATATCAAGCAAGAACGATGAAATAGCGCGAGCCACTGAAGAGCGCGACCGGATCCAGCAGCAGATCGCAAAGTTGAGCAGCGCCATTCAGGCCAGCCAGGAAGAAGCGGCCCGGTTGTCGGCGGAGTTGGAAGCGGCTTCGTCGCAAGCAAAAACTTTCGAGGCGCAGGCAAACGAGAACCATGCGCGGCTCACCGCACTGGAAGCTGAACTGGAGCAAGCCCGCGCTGTGCTGACAGCGGAGCGCGAGGCAGCCGAGGCGCGGGCCGAGGAAACGTCGGCTCAACTCAGCGAGTTCCAGCGCGTCAAGCATGAACTGGACGAGGCGCGGGAGCAGATCAGTGCCGTGACCGAGGCGAAGACACTGGTCAGCGCCAACCTCGCTCGGCTATCACAGGACGCGTCCGCCGTGAAGGAACGCGCGGAGGCGGCCGAACAGCATGTCGCGCAGCTGGAGCAGCGCGTCGCGTCGCAAGCCGCCGCTATCGCGCAACACACTCAGCGCGCCCAGCAGTTAGCAGCCCGCGCCGAGGAGAACGACAGCTCGGAGGAAGTCGCGACGTTGCAACGTCAAGTGTCGGCGCAAGCCAAGGCTCATGCAAAGGCCATGAACGAGCTTCGCACCACGGCCGAACAGTGGGTCGTGCACGCAAAGGACCTGAAACAGCGGCTCGGTCTGGCAAGCGAGAAGATCTTGTTCATCGACGCACGCAGCACCGGCGAAGTGGCACTCGTCCGGCGGCTTTCATCCGAACTGGAGCGGCTCAAGCCGGACCACGAATTGATCTCGAGAGAGATGCAGCAAAAACTGATCGCCGCGACGATGACGCACCAACTTGCGCAGAAGGGCTACCGTTACGATCCGGCGACGGCGGTCATGTCGAAGGTCACGACCTGACGCGTGCCGGCCGCTCAAACGCATGATGAAGAAAAGGCGCGCGCCCGCAACGCGCGCCCCATGAGTCCGACGCTTACGGCGCGACCGGCTTGCCCGACGCGTCCTTCACCTTCTGTTTCCACTGCGTGCGGATTTCAGCCGTCACGGATTCCGGCAGCGAGATGTAGTCGAGATCGTCGGCCGCCTTGCCGCCGTTCTTGAATGCCCAATCGAAGAACTTCAGCGTCTCGGCGCCTTGCGGTGCTTTGTCCTGAGTCGTGTGCAACAGCACGAACGTCGCGCCGACCACGGGCCACGCGTTCTTGCCCGGCTCGTTCGTCAGGATCTGGTAGAACGACTTCGACCAGTCGGCGCCGGCTGCTGCGGCCTTGAAGGTATCAGTCGCCGGCACGACCACCGTGCCCGCTGCATTTTTCAGCGCGGTATAGGTCATGTGGTTCTGCTTCGCATACGCCCATTCGACATAGCCGATCGCGCCCGGCAGGCGCTGCACGAAAGCGGCGACGCCGTCGTTACCCTTGCCGCCCGTGCCCGTCGGCCAGTTCACCGTCGCGCCTTCGCCCACTTTCGATTTCCACTCCGGGCTCACTTTGGACAGATAGTTGGTCCAGATGAAACTCGTGCCCGACCCATCGGCACGGCGGACCACGGCGATGTCGGTATCCGGCAGCTTGATTTTCGGATTCAGCGCGACGATCGCCGGATCGTTCCACTTCTTGATCTTGCCCAGATAGATGCTGCCGAGCACTTCGCCCGACAGCACCAGTTCGCCAGGCTTCACACCCGGCACGTTGATTGCCGGGACCACGCCGCCGACCACCGTCGGGAACTGGAACAGGCCGTCCTTGGCCAGTTCGTCGTCTTTGAGCGGGGCGTCCGAGCCGGCAAAATCCACGGTCTTCGCAATGATCTGCTTGATGCCGCCCGACGAGCCGATGCCCTGATAGTTGACCTTGCCGCCCCCGGTCTTTTGATAGGCGTCAGCCCATTTCGTATAGATCGGCGCGGCGAAGGTGCTGCCCGCGCCGGTGATGTCGGCGGCGTGCGCGGCGCTGGCACACAGCGCACACACAACCAGCGTAAGTTGCTTGAGATTCATGGTGAGACTCCTCATGGCGACGCGGTCGCCGTCGATGGGCTGCAACTTAAGGGTGAAATATGACGTTCTTGTGACTACTCAAGTTAAATGATCCGCTTGCCTAAGCTTAAGCATTCGCTAAGTCGACGTCGTGAAAACTAGCGGGTTAACCTTCTTTTGATCGGCCGCGATATGCTCAGGCCTTTGATTCCGGTTCAATCTGTGCGGCGCCTGAAGTTGGAATTGCCTGGCGATCGCCACGGTTCTGATTTCGGCCGGCAAATTGCTGGATAGGCCAATCCCGCACGGGAAGCAAACGCTGAATGAATGACCTATGAGATCTGATCTGCTACTGCAAACCTACGGCGCGGACTCGTCCGGCATGGTCTGCGGCTTTCTGTTTTCTTCGACTCGCGCCGGACGCTCCGTCGACGCCGACGAAGTCGCCGAATGGCTCCAGGCCCACGACGCGAACGGCCCAGCGAAGGAAGGCAGCGAGTTTCTCTGGCTCCACTTCAATCTGGCGCACAGCGCCAGCGAGCGCTGGATGAGAGCCCAGCTCGACTTGCCCGAGACTTTCTTCGACGCGTTGCGCGAAGGCTCGCACTCCACACGTATCGAACATGCGGACGGCGCGCTACGCGCGGTCGTGAACGACGTCATGTTCAATCTGGAGTTCATCCCTTCTGAGATTGCGACGCTGTGGATTTACGCGAATCAGCGGATCATCGTGACCGCGCGTCTCAAACCGCTGCGTTCGGTCGACCGATTGCGCGCATCCGTTCGGGAAGGCGAGGTATTCCGGTCTCCGGCGGAATTGCTGGTTCACCTGATGCATGATCAGGCGGACCTGTTGGTGCAGATCGTCCGGCGAACCAGCGCCGACGTCGATCGGATCGAGGACCGGTTCTTGTCGCAGCGGCCAACGCAGAACCGGATCGATCTGGGCGCGATGCGTCGTATGCTGACGCGCTTGCAGCGCATGCTCGCGCCTGAGCCCGGCGCGATCTTCCGTCTGCTCGCAAGGCCGCCGCGCTGGCTGCATTCGGAGGACGTGCAGGACCTGCGCGAGTCGACGGAAGAGTTCTCCGTGGTGCTCTCGGATGTGGCCGGGTTGATCGAACGGGTCAGGCTGTTGCAGGAGGAGATCATTTCCCGCCTCGAAGAGCAGAACAACCGTACGCTGTTCACGCTCACACTGGTGACGGTTCTGGCGATGCCGATCAATATCGTCGCGGGTTTTTTCGGCATGAATGTGGGCGGTATTCCGCTCGCTGAAAACCGGCACGGCTTCTGGGTAATGGTGTTACTCGTCGCCGGTTTTACGGGCCTCGCGGGATGGTGGGCATTTCGTCGGCGCAGGGAACGGTAGTGGCGAAGTGTTGCGTCCGACTTCAGCAATAACGGCTGCGCACGCGATACCGTCAGCGCATGCCGGCGTCGGGACACTCGCCGGCAAACGTGTCGCTGAACGCGCGTAACAGTGCGTCGGCACGTTGCATGTGGTCGCCTTTGCGATGCCTCAAATGTGCTATCGCATCTTCTACAACGCCGCGCTCACCAAGCTGAGTTGTATGCTCGAGGAGCAGCGCTTCACTGGAAACGATGTCGTTGAGTTTTCCTAGCTCGTCCTGCAATTGCGTGAGCTCTACGACGCCGATCTCGTTCCCGCTTTCGAGTAGAGGCGCGAAAAACTCCAGCAGATAGCGCATCTTTTTCCCTGCGATTCGGACTGCGTGGACCTCTGCGTATACGGCGTCGGGATTCCTAAGCACACGCTCCATCCGTTTTCGCAGCGCGCGCTTGGCCTTCGCAACACGGTTCGCGGCGAATACCGCAAGCGGTTCGTCAAACGAGCAGGCGTCGAGTTGCAGCATCACGCCCGCTATTCGTTGCGCGAGCATGGCTTCGACGTTTGCGGCGGCGATCGTTGCGCGACTGCGCAAAAGCGCTTCACCGCGCAAGAGGTCGACTCTTTCGATGAGCACCGCAAAAGAGTGCGGCGTCGGCGCGTCTTCCGCCAGTAAGTGTTTCAGGATATCCCAGTCACGCGTCTGCCCGGCGGAATCGGCGAGCGCCTTGAATTCGCGCCGCTGCCATCTTGCCTGCGATCTGTCGATAAGCGGATCGTAGGCCCACCACAGCGAACGCAGTCGACGCAGCGCAACACGTAGTTTGTGCAGACTTTCCGGGTCGGCACTGACGCACAGGGTGCCGATGCGTTGCGCCACCTGCGCGACCATTGGCGCGGCCAGCGTCGAAAACGCCACGGCCGGCGACATGTCCGGCGAAGCCGTGCCGGCGCGTTTGCCGGGATTATCCGAGGTCCGCTCTTGTGCAGATGCAGATGCGGTATCACGCGTATGAGGTGTGGAGTTCATCGGCTCGAGTTGCGTGAGTTCCCAAAGCGGACGGAAGTGAGGTGAACGTAAGGTACCGCGTGCCACGTCACTTAGCAAACTGCGACACCCATCCTACAACGTAAAAATTTCGAGGGCCATGCCGGCACTATGCTCGAAGCGAATTCCACGCGACTATCCAACGAACTTTCGCTTGAACGGAGAGGTTGGGCTGTCCAACATGGCGAATCGGAATGACGAGTCATTTCCATGCCGTGGTGATAGAGCGATTCAATTTGCCTCCTGACCTTCACCGTCCTGTAATGAGGAGAGTTAGTTTTTCAGCGCCGCGGTTGTCCTATTTTCAGTTGGCACACCGCAGCGCGACGACAAACCGGTGGAAATAGAAAGTTTAAAAGAGCCCGCCAGACAATAGTTTCTTCAGGCCACGCGTCGTTACCCGGCGAGCTTCACTTCATGAGCTTTGACAACAATTCCGAGTGAGGTCTTTCGTGAGCTATAGACAAACATTGTTGGCCGGTATGGCCGGCGCTTTATTGACGGTCGCCGCGCACAGCGCCGACATCACCGGCGCCGGCAGCACCTTCGCCGCGCCGATTTATACGAAATGGGCCAGCGCCTACCAGCGTGCGGGCGGCGGGACGGTAAGCTATCGCGGTGTCGGGTCGACGGAAGGGTTAAAGCAAATCATGGTCAGCCAGGTCGATTTCGCCGGGTCGGACGCACCGTTGAGCGACGGCGAGCTGGCGAAAAATGGCCTGCTCCAGTTTCCAACGGTGATCGGCGGTATCGTGCCGGTCATCAATCTGCCTGGTATCAAGCCCGGCGAACTGATTCTCTCCGGGCGTGTGCTGGGAGATATCTATTTGGGCAAAATCATCAGTTGGAATGCTCCGGCCATTGCCGCCATCAATCCCACGATCAAGCTGCCCGACACGCCTATCGCTGTGGTCCGTCGGCTCGACGGTTCAGGTACGACGCTGATCTGGACGCACTTTCTCGCGCAGGTCAGCCCTGAATGGAAGAGCAAAGTCGGCGAGGGGACTTCAGTGCGCTGGCCGCGCGGAATAGGCGGAAGAGGCAACGAAGGCGTGGCCACCTTCGTGCAGCATCTGCCCGGCGCGATCGGTTATGTTGCGTGGGATTTTACGAAGCAGAATCATATGTCGTACGCGGCCATGGATAATGCCTCGGGTGCCGTGGTTCAGCCTGGACCGGAAACATTCAAGGCCGCCGCCGCGAGTGCCGACTGGTCCAAATCGCTCTTTCCGATCTTGACCAACGAGTCGGGCGCGAACGCGTGGCCTGTCGTCGGCGCGACCTATATATTGGTTCACAGTACGCAGGCCAAACCGGAGCGCGGCGAGGAAACACTGAGGTTCCTCGACTGGGCGCTGACGAACGGCAACCAGGCGGCGGAGGACCTGGACTATATTCCGCTGCCGCCGGCGGTCGCGAGCGAGATTCGCACTCAATTGCACGCGAGGGTAAAGAATCCGTCGGGTAAAACCGTCGCGGGCCAATGACGAGAACTGACTCTTCGCTCAAGCGACCGCTTGCTGACGAGTCCGCGCCCACTGCGCAAGCGCGGCGCACGCCACCAGCAACGAGCCCGTGACGAAGAACACGGAATGCAGCCCGAGATGAACAGCGATCACGCCGCCGATAATCGGACCGACGACCTGTCCGCTGAATTGCGCCGACTGCAGGTAACCGAGCATCTGACCGGTCTTGTGCTCTTCCACCGCATGCCGGGCCAGTTTGGCAATCGCAGGCAGGAGACCGGCCAGCGTCATGCCCATCAGCGCGCGTAACCCCGCCAGTTGCCACCACGCGTGAACGAACGCTTGCGGAATCATCACCAGACCGGTCAACACCAGGCAAGCGACGATCACGTTCCAGCTGCCGATCCGATCGGCCAAGGCGCCGAGGCGCGCCGCCGTGAGCATGCTGCCGAACGCCGAACAGGCCATCACGATACCCGCCACGCGCGCCAGATGAAGCGACGGCACGCCGAGACTGCCGACATAAACCGTGATGACGGGCTCGATCGACATGTTGGCGAGCAGTACCATCATCGCAGTGACGAGCAACGCGGCGATCACCGGATAGTTGCTGCGATGCGTGCTCGCCGGTGCGTGCTCGGCGGGACGTCGGCTGGAATGCGTGGCCGGGTCGAAATCTTCCTTGACGACGAAAATCGTGAGCAACGCGGCCACCGCGATCATGGCGCCGCCGGCGAAGAACGTGCCGCGAATGCCGAGCCAGCCCGGCAAGAATCCGCCGACGAGCGGCCCGATCAGATTGCCGGCCAGCGCGCCCGTCGACAGCACGCCCAGCGCCCAGCCCGCGCGGTCCTTCGGCGCCTGTGTGCCGACCATCACCGTCGACGCCGACGAGTAGCCGCCCACCAGGCCCGCGAGCAAGCGCAGGGCGACGAGCTGATGCACGTTGTGCGCAATGCCGATCAAGGACATCACCACCGCCATGCCGACGGCCGCGCGCACCAGCATCGGCTTGCGGCCATAACGATCGGCAAGCCGTCCCCACACGGGCGCGGTGATCGCAGTTCCAAAAAACGTGGCGCCGAACGCGATTCCCGACCACTGGATGACGGCGGACTGCGACTGCACACCGAGTTGCTGGACGTAGATGGGCAAGAACGGCAGCAGCATGCTCAGGCTGACGAGCGTGGTGAACGAGCCGAATACGCACACGGCCAGATTGCGGCGCCAGTAACGCTCATGTCGCGCGGAATAATCGAGACTGCGCGTTGCCTGAGCGGACGGCAGTGAAACTTGTGGAGGGGTGTTCATATCGTCGTCCCGGCAAATGACTGCGAGCGTGACCGGCCCTCTGCTTCGGCAAGTTCGCTCACCAACGTGGCAACCAGCTCCGCCGCAGGCAATGCTCTCGCGAGCGGCGCGCCCTGGCCGGCCCATTGGACGGCAAATTCGGTGCTGCCCTTTGCGCGGGCCGCGGCGTTCAGCGCCTTGGCGGCGTCATATGCAATCGGATAGTCCGGCAGCGGCGGCGCGTCCGGCGAGTCGACGTCGGTAAAGAACCGGTTGCTCAGTCCACGTGCCGGGCGGCCGGAGATCGCGGCCGTCACGGCCGTCCGGTACGCGCGTTGGGTGGTCAGTGCGCTCCGGTAGGCGGCATCCGCGCCCGATTCGGGACACAGCACGAACGCGGTGCCCATCTGCACGGCGCGAGCGCCGAGGAGCAGTGCGCCGGCAATGCTTTGACCGTCCATGATGCCGCCCGCGGCGATGACCGGCAGCGTCGACTGTTTTGCGATCAGCCTGACCAGTGCCAGGGTGCCGATCATCGCGTCATCGTCCGGATTGAAAACGCCACGGTGACCGCCTGCTTCCGCACCTTGCGCGACGATCGCATCGAGTCCGGCCTGCTCGATCTGCATGGCCTCGTGCGGCGTGGTCGCGCAACCGAACAGCAGAATGCCGGCGCGATGCAGTTCATTGATCCATTCGCGCGATGGCAGCCCGAAATGGAAACTGACGATAGCGGGACGCTCTTCGATCAGCACTTGCAGCAGTGCCTCGTCGACTACAAAGCTCGTGTAAATCTCCTTGAGCGCAGCGGGTGTTCTGGCGCCGAACTCGGCGAACAGCGGCTGCAGATGCGCAAGCCAGGTCGCTTCGCGAAGCGGATCGCTGTACGCCGGCCGATGGCAGAACACATTGACATTGAACGGCTTGCTCGTGCGCGCGCGTGTCGCGACGATCAGTTCACGCGCTTGCTGCGCGGTGCTCGCACCCACGGCGATCGAGCCGAGCGCGCCGGCATTGGAAACCGCGGCGGCCAGTGCGGGCGTCGAGATGCCTGCCATCGGCGCCTGAATGATGGGATGTTGCACGCCAAGTGCTTGCAGAAAGCGGATATCGGAGGTCATGGGGTTCTCACAGTTCGAGTAGTGGATAGAAACGCCTGGAGCGGAGTGGCTAGGCTTGCTTCGAACCGAAGCGAAGCGCCGCGAACAGATCCACCGCCAGAGCAAGCGCCAAAGACGCCGCGCCGATCACGAACAGCGTCGCGTAGTTGCCGCCGTCGTGCGCGAACAGGAACGACAAGCCATACGCCGCGACGGCCTGCAAGACGGCGAAACTGGTGGTCGCCGCGCTCCAGGCGCCTTTCTGGGCAGCCGGATGATGGGCGAGCAATTCATTGACCCTGCCGAGCACGAGCGCGACGATGCCCGGCACGAACGCGCCGACTACGACGCTCGACACGATCAGTGCCGCAGGTCCCCGCACGACAGCCGGCAACGCGACCGCGACGATCTGCAGGAGATAGGCCACGCGCAGCGCCGGACCGAACCCGGTACGGTCAGCCAGATGACCACTCAGCAACGGGCCCACAATCGCGCCGAGTCCAAACAGCACCCAATATTGCGCGCCGGCATCGAGGCCCTTGCCGAGGCCGCGTGCCACGAAATCGACCAGAAAGATCATGTGCGGAACGAGCCCCACGGCGTTCAACGCATACTCGGTGTAGAGCGCGCGCATCGATGCAGCCGGATAAGACCGGCCATGCCCTCGGTGATGCGTCGTGTGCTGCACGGCGGATTCGCCTCGGCCGGGCCACCCGTTCCACGCGACGGCCGTCAGCGCGAGGGAGATCGCGGCAAGTCCCAGCCATGTTTGCATCAGACCCTGACGCAGCAGTATCGGCACGATCGTCCCGGAGGCCGCAATGCCAAGACCAATGCCGCTGAAGATCGCACCGCTCGCAAAGCCCTTGCGCGATGGGGTGACGTGCGCGAGGACGGTCGGCGCGGCCAGCACCATCAGCGCGCCGCCCGCCAGGCCGGATGCGAAGCGCCAGCCGAAGAACCAGAGAAACGAAACCGGAAACGCGCAGGCGACGAACGCGACGGTCACGAGCAGCATCATCGCGCGCAGAACGAACGTGGCGTCGAAACGCCGTGCCAGCCAACCGCCTGCGAGCGCGCCCGCCAGATAGCCGCCGAGATTGGCTGCACCGAGATAGGCAGCGGTCGACGCCGGAAACCAGTGCGCGCTGACGATCGCCGGCAATAACGGGGTATAAGCAAAGCGCGCGAGGCCGATACCGACAAGGCTCGCGCTGGCTCCTGCCAGCGTGCCGCGCCAGACATTGAACGCCGGCGGGATCGGTTCGTTGACGACTGCACGTTGCATCACTGCCTCCACTGTTCTGTTGCGTGCCGACTCGTCTTGCTGGCGGGCTCGACACGATAGGTACGAAGGTCACGGCTCGCAATGCCTCTCATGAGGATTGCAAACTGAATGCGGAATGCCTCGCAATGGGACGAGCGATGCCTGGAGCGCCGGCGCTGTGGCCGCCGTCCACGTGCAGGATGTTTGCCCGTTGCGAAGATTGCCGATTCGAGTCGAGCCCGGCGTCGGTCGCGTCAGTGAACTTGCCGGGACGGCCGACCGCTTGCGCTAGGTGATCTCGATGGGACTAAGTCTAGATTGAACCGATTGAAGAGAGAATCCACGCGGCACGGTAGACATTCTTCCGCGAAACGATTCAATTTCGCGTGGTAATCCGCTGGGATTGGGTGAAATGCTGGCGCAGGCGCGGCGCAGCGAAATCGACGAACGCGCGCACCTTGGGCACGGCGAGGCGTCCGTGCGGCGTCAGCAGGTGGACCGGCAGCGGAGCGGGCTCGTTGTCGCTCAGGACGATCTTGAGCGAGCCGTCCTTGACCTGTTCGGCGACGTGGTAGGAAAACATGCGAGTGACGCCATGTCCCGCGACCGCCGAGGCCACGGCTGCCTGAATACTGTTGACGATAAAGCGGGGCGTGAATTGCACGACGCGCGGAATCGTCGAGCCGTTCGGCGGCGGAAAGCTCCACGAATCCAGGCCGAAGTGGGTCATGGAGATGATCTGATGCTGGGCCAGATCGGCAGGTTCGGTGATTGGCGGGTGCTTCGCCAGGTAGCGAGGCGACGCGGCAACGACCCGCCGCACTTCGCCGACGGGGATCGCCACCAGCGTCGAATCGGGCAGATGGGCGATGCGCAACGCCAGATCCATCCCTTCGTCAATCAGGCTCACCGGGCGGTCGAGCATATTCAGGCGCACCGAGACCGCCGGATAGCGGTCGACGAATTCGTCGATGATCGGCTGCAGCATGTCCTGGCCGGCGGCCACCGGTGCGGTGATCGTGAGCAGCCCGCGCGGCGCGGAGCGCTCGCCGGCGATCAGCAGATCGGCCTCTTCGAGATCGGTGAGAATGCGCCGGCAGGCGGCGGCATATCGCTCGCCGGCTTCGCTCAGTTTGATCGTGCGTGTCGTGCGATGCAGCAGGGCCGTGCCGACATGTTCTTCCAGGAACGCAATGGCGCGGCTAACCGCGGCGGGCGAGCGGCCGAGCCGACGACTCGCGCCGGCCAGGCTCCCTTCGTCGAGCGTGGCGACGAACACCTTCATTGCGTCGATGCGGTCCATGTTGCCTGATCCGGTGTGATTGAAAACGCGATCTGGCAGAGTCTACAGCGACGGACGGCAAGACGACGGCGGGAACGGCGAAGGACTGGGGCGACGACGCGCTCACGCGCCGGCGGATGCCTCCAGTTCGGCAAGCCGCTTGCGCAGCAGGCGATCCTCCTGGAAGCGGCTGGTTTCGTCGCGGATCACTGCGACGATGCCGGTGAGTTCGTTTGTCGGCGAGTGCAGCAAGGCGACCGTGAAGGCAATCGACAGCGAGCGCCCGTCCTTGTGCACGGCGGGGACGCGCAGCACGTCGTTGCCATAGCGGGTTTCGCCTGTTGCCATGGTCTTCTGATAGCCGTCCCAATGGCGGCCGCGCAGACGTTCCGGGATGATCAGGTCCAGCGAGTTGCCGAGCGCCTCGCTTTGCGTGAAGCCGAACATGCGTTCAGCCGCGGGGTTCCAGAATGTGATGCTGCCGCGGGCGTCTGAAATGATGATCGCGTCGCCGATTGCGTTGGCAAGTTGCTGGAAGTCGATGGCGTGCTGCATGGCGCTCCCCCAATGTGAAAACACGAATGCTCAATAGAATACGGCGCCGCCAGGGACGCCGCATCGGCAAGGCCGGGCTTATACCCGGCCTTGCATAGCACCATTTAAACCGCTTTCACTTCGCGCAGGTTGAAAATGTCCTGCTTGCTGTAGCCGAGGCTCGCGAGCACTTCTTCCGTGTGTTCGCCCAGCAGCGGCGAGGCGGTGATTTCCGGCTTCATATCCGAAAACTTGATCGGGCTGCCGACGGTCAGATACGAGCCGCGTTTCTTGTGCGGCACTTCGACAATCGTGCCGCTCGCGCGCAGCGACGGATCGTTGGCCAGTTCCTTCATGGTCAGCACCGGTGCGCACGGAATGTCGAACTTGCGCAGGATGTCGACCGCTTCGAACTTGGTCTTGTCGGCAAGCCAGCCTTCGATCGTTTTGAAAATGTCGAAGATATGCGGTTGACGTGCTTCCGCCGTCTTATAGGCCGGGTCATCGATCCACTCGGGCTTGCCGAGCGCTTTGCAGATCGGTTCCCACGCGTGACCCTGGATCGTGAAGTAGATGTAAGCGTTCGGATCCGTTTCCCAGCCCTTGCACTTGAGCACCCAACCCGGCTGGCCGCCGCCGCCCGCATTGCCGCCGCGCGGCACCACATCGCTGAATTCGCCGTGCGGATACTGCGGATATTCCTCGAGGTAGCCGACACGCTCCAGCCGCTGCTGGTCGCGCAGTTTCACGCGGCACAGGTTGAGCACGCTGTCCTGCATCGACACGGCGACCTTTTGGCCCTTGCCGGTTTTGTCGCGTCCCAGCAATGCAGTCAGAATGCCGATGGCCAGATGCATGCCGGTGTTGCTATCGCCGAGCGCCGCCGCGCTGATGGTCGGCGGGCCGTCCCAGAAGCCGGTGGTGGAGGCCGCGCCGCCTGCGCATTGCGCAACGTTTTCGTAGACCTTCAGGTCGTCGTAGTGGTGGCCGTCGCTGAAGCCCTTCACCGAGGCGACGATCATCTTCGGGTTGAGTTCGTTCAGCCGTTCCCACGAAAAGCCCATCCGGTCCAACGCGCCCGGGCCGAAATTCTCGACCAGCACATCCGATTCGCGGATCAGCTTTTCGAGCACCTCTTTGCCTTCGGGTTTTTTCGTGTCCAGCGTGAGCGACTTCTTGTTGCTGTTGAGCATCGTGAAGTACAGCGCGTCCGCATCGGGGATATCGCGTAACTGATTGCGCGTCACGTCGCCGGAACCCGGCCGTTCAACCTTGATGACGTCCGCGCCGAACCAGGCGAGCAACTGCGTGCATGCGGGGCCCGCCTGAACGTGCGTGAAGTCGATGATCCTGATGCCTTCGAGAGGTTTGCTCATGTTGAAATCTCCGTGGTTGCCCAGACTACTTTTTCATTGCCGCGCTTTGCGGATTCAAATTGGTCAGTCGGCCGCTTTCGGTGCCGGCCGCTTCGTCGATGACGGCATTGATCAGGCTCGGCTTGCCCGAAGCGATCGATTCGAGCAGCGCCTTCGTCAACTCTTCGGGCGTGGTCGCGTGATAGCCGATGCCGCCGAATGCCTCGATCATCTTGTCGTAGCGCGCGTTCTTCACGAACACGGTCGGCGCGACGTCCTTGCCGCCAGTCGGGTTCACGTCGGTGCCGCGATACACGCCGTTGTTGTTGAAGACGATCGTGCAGACCGGCAGGTCGTATCGGCAGATGGTTTCGAGTTCCATGCCGCTGAAGCCAAACGCGCTGTCGCCTTCGATCGCTACAACCGGTTTGCCGCTCGTCACCGCCGCGCCGATCGCGAAGCCCATGCCGATGCCCATGATTCCCCACGTGCCCGAATCGAAGCGCTTGCGCGGCTCGTACATGTCGATGATGCTGCGCGCGTAGTCGAGCGTGTTCGCGCCTTCATTGACGACGTTGATGTCCGGGCGCGTCTTCAGCACGTCACGGATCGCGCGCAACGCGCTGTGGAAATTCATCGGCGACGGATTCTTGTCGAGCGTCGCGGCCATCTTGGCGAGGTTCTTGTTCTTGCGCTCGGCGATCGCGCCGGTCCACTCGGCGCTCGGCTTCGTGTAGCTCGCATCGATGCCTTCGCGCAGTGCCGCCACGCACGAGCCGATATCGCCGATCACCGGCGCGGCAATCGCGACGTTGCTGTCGATTTCCGTCGGCGAGATGTCGATCTGGACGAACTTCTTCGGCTCGGCGCCCCACGTCTTGCCCTTGCCGTGCGAGAGCAGCCAGTTCAGACGCGCGCCGATCAACACGACGACATCGGCTTCCTGCAGCACGAACGAACGAGCCGCCGACGCCGATTGCTCGTGCGTATCGGGCAGCAGGCCCTTGGCCATCGACATCGGCAGATACGGAATGCCGCTTTGTTCGACGAACCCGCGAATCTCCGCGTCGGCCTGCGCGTACGCCGCGCCTTTGCCGAGCAGGATCAGCGGACGCTTGGCGCTCTTCAGCACATCGATTGCGCGCTTGACCGACTCCGGTGCGGGCAACTGACGCGGCGCGGCGTCGATCACGCGGACCAGCGATTGCTGCGCTTTCACGGCGTCCAGCGTTTGCGCGAGCAGCTTGGCAGGCAAGTCCAGATACACGCCGCCCGGGCGGCCCGACACCGCAGCCCGGATTGCCCGCGCCACGCCGATACCGATATCTTCCGCATGCAGCACGCGATACGCGGCCTTCGCGTACGGCTTGGCCGCATTCAACTGATCCATCTCTTCGTAGTCGCCCTGCTGCAGGTCGACGATTTCGCGCTCGCTCGAACCGCTGATCAGGATCATCGGGAAGCAGTTGGTGGTCGCGTTGGCGAGTGCGGTCAGTCCATTCAGAAAGCCGGGTGCCGACACCGTCAGGCAGATGCCCGGCTTCTTCGTCATGTAACCGGAAATGGCCGCCGCATTGCCTGCGTGCTGTTCATGGCGAAAGCCGATGAAACGCATGCCTTCGGCTTGGGCAAGCCGCGCCAGGTCGGTGATCGGGATGCCGACCAGGCCAAAGATGGTGTTGATGTCGTTCAGTTTCAGCGCGTCGATGACGAGATGGAATCCGTCGGTCGTCTCGGTCGCCTGTTGTGTCGACGTTTCTTCTGTTGTGGGCTGGTCGGCTTCTGCCATGACATCTCTCCTTGGTGGCGGGGCGTTGTGTGGTTTGTTGCGAGCGGTGCGCTCACGTGGTCAGTCAATCGGGCGTGCCGCCGGACGACGGCTGCAGCCTTGCCTCAGCGATGACCACGCTGGTCGGCGCGCCTGAGTTTTCGATCCAGCGCTTTCTCATGGGGGCGAGGATGAACTTTGCGGACACGGCTGCCGCGATCGACACCACGGCGGCCGAGATGAACACCGTGCTCCATCCGCCGTTCACCGACAGCACCGATGCAAGCGGTACCAGCATCGATGCCGTGCCCTTCGCGGTGTAAAGCGTTCCCGCGTTGGCTGCGGCGTACTTGCTGCCGAACGTGTCCGCGCAGGTCGCCGGGAAGATCGAGAAGATTTCGCCCCAGCACAGGAACACGGCGGCCGCGAAGAACATGAAGGCGTACGGGTTATGGCCGAACTGCATGAGTCCTAGCAGTGCGACGCCTTCGCCGAGAAAGATCATGAACATCGTGTTTTCCCGGCCGATGCGGTCCGACAGAAAGCCGCACAAGGGACGGGTGAAGCCGTTGCACAGGTTGTCGATAGACAGTGTCATCGTGAGGAGCGGCAGCGTGACGCCCATCAGATTCACAGGCAGCTTGGCAAAGCCGTATTCCTTCGCAATCGGCCCGAGCTGCGCGGTCGCGATGATGCCGCCGGCCGCGACGAATACGAACATCAGATACAGCACCCAGAAGAGCGGCGAACGGATCATCTCGCCTGGCGTGTAGTCGATCTTGCTAGCGACGATGCGTTTAGCGGCCACAGCGGTTGCGGGCGGCTTCGGCCGGATCAGCATGGTGGCGAGCAGGAGAATGCAGACGCCCTGGAAAATGCCGAAGAACATGAACGTGTGCTGGTAGCCGGAACGCTGGATCATGTCGGCGATCGGAATCACGGTGACGGCCGCGCCGGCGCCAAAACCTGCCGCGGTCAAACCAGCCGCGAGACCGCGCTTGTCCGGAAACCATTTGAGCGCCGTGCCGACGCAGGTGCCGTACACGCAGCCCGCGCCGATCCCGGCGATGACTGCCGCGACGTACAGCGCGGCGAGACTACTTGCATGCGCGTCGATGATCCAGCCGAGCGCCGCGCACAGCGAGCCGCCGATTACGACCGGGCGCGGCCCGAACTTATCGACGAGCCAGCCTTCGACGGGCACGAGCCAGGTTTCGGTGACGATGAAGATCGTGAACGCGGTCTGGATCGCCGCTTGTCCCCAATGGTGGGCGTTGTCCATCGGTACGACGAACAGCGTCCACGCATATTGCAGGTTCGCCACGAGTCCCATGCACACAATGCCGATCGCGAGTTGCACCCAGCGGTGATGCGTGAATGCAGTACGGCCTCTTTCCGATGCACTGGAATAGCCCATGTCTCCGTCTCCTGTATATTCCGTCGCGCTCAAGCGGCGCGTTGGACCTACGTGATCGAACCGCTTCATCGCCGCTAAGTTTGCGGGCAACGAGGCGCCAATGGTCGGCCAGAGGGAGCTGCACTAACGAAAACCCTTACCCGTCAAACGCAAAAACCGCCGGGTGAGAGGCAATAGGTCGTGCAGCGCGTCTGAGGGGATGCTGCGCGAGAACAGTAATAAGTAAAAGTTAAAACATTTTATGGTTTGCATTAGGTATTCCTAATGGATGGACTGTCGCCCTTAGCCATGGCTTGATTGAGGGCGACGCCCCACTGTTTAAGTGCGCGGATCTGGCTGCTGAGGCTACTTGGGGTAAACCAATATATAAACAAAGCACTATCGTTTTTCGAAAAAACTTTAACTATTGTTTATTCATGGGCTCTTCTACTCTTTGGTCATGCCACCTGCCTGATGGAGACGACCATGAACCCCTTGCAATTCGACGCTGGCGACAGCGCGCACCATGCCGAAATCCGGGCGCAGCTGTGCGCCTATAACGCCGCTTTCGACGAACTCGGCCTGCGCTTTCGTTGGGATGCGCAGACGCTGGCATTACTGGCCATGATCGAAGGCGAACAGGCGCAGATTGCCGCTTATATCGAAGCGCATCATGCGCACTTGTTAAAAGCCTATAGCGCTGAGTTTTTGAGCCAGGCCATTCTGGAGAAGAAACGTGCGCGTTATCCGGCGCCATTGCCGAGACGTGTCGAAAGCGCGCCACGTCAGAGTCGCGTGGTTCATCAGCCAGAGATGAGTAGCTGGCGCGAACGCGTTTCGTATGAGGTGGATCTGCCGGCGCTGGCAGGTGTGTAGATGCGGTGGACGGTATGCGCGAGAGCTTGCGCATGCGGCCGAGCTTTGTTGACGTTTATTGAGCCGAGTCGGGCCGTAGCGGTGCAGAAGGAACGACCGTTTCGATATGGCCTGTCTTTACATCGTAGACGAGGCCGGTGACCGAGCCACCCGTCTGGCGGGTCGCGCATTTGTCGACTTCATCGCGGCTGACTGCAAAAGGAGCCGCCGGACTTTGTTGCCGCGACCTGGGCCCGGCGTATGCGGAGGCGCAGTTTCGGAAGATCGGAGCGGGCGTGACAGCCGTCCGGTGCACTGCCATCAGCCTAATAGCGTCCTATAGCGGGGCCGATTGGTCAATAGAGAGGTGTGCTCTGTTGATCAATAACAACTCCCATCAGATACTCGAAGCATCGTCCCTACGCTCGCGGATCATGGCCACGCCGGCGGTGCGAGCGGACCGATTCTTCGCCGCCCACGTGGGACGGTTTAAAAAGTCGAGCGGGGCCGCCGTATTCTGATAGATGGCGTGCCGGCATGGTCCAGCAAATGGCGGGCGAGGCACGCGCGAGACTAGAGGAGGCCTGAAATGGCGCATGCGGATCTGGCGATACTTGGGGGCGTCGGGATTCTCGCGGTGGCCTGCCTGGTCGTGTGCGGTATTTACCTGTACTGGAGCAGCGACAGATACCGCGACCGGCAGCAGCGTTTGGAGACGCCAATCAGCGGGACCCAGGCGGCGGAGCAAAACGACGAACAGTTTTCGGAACCGGGGGCAACCATGGGCACGCAACTGAGCCATCGCTGCAAAACCTCGCTGTATCGGGCGGTATTCAACAACGCGCACGACGAAAGCATCGTGTTCCTGTTTGCCGGTGGCCGCGACGATGCGCGAAAGCGGGCGACCGGCGCGCTGGGTGCTATCCACGGCATTGCGGCCCATGAGGTGTCGCTGTCCAACCTCGCCTCGTTCGGCGAACTGGTCGACGTCGGCGTCAGCGAGGATGAGGAGTTGCGGATATTCGAAATGGCCTGGAAAGGTGCGGACGTCAGCGCCTGGGCCGAACACCCGCTTTTCCTGACCGACGATCCCAGTTTGATAGGCAAGTGGGCCGAACTGTACGCGGACCTTGCGCGGGAGTTGGCTGTCAGCGCAATCGACAGGGCGCGAGACTAACGAGCGGATCGGCTGTCACGGCTCGCCAATCGAAGACGGCCGCTTGGCCGTCCAAGATTGACTCGTGCCGCGCACCCCGTCAAAACGTGCCGGAGAACGCCTGTTGGACTTTGGCGGGATTGGTCGTACCGTTCGCGATCAGCAACTGGGTGAGCAAGCGCGCCTTTTGTGGATTCAGATCGAGCGAGACGACGAAACCGCGCTTGTCGTCCTCGACTTCCACGTTTCTGTTGACGAACCTCGACATCACGCGCGTCGAGCGGACAACCACGATGCCCTTTTTCGCCGCCCGGTCGAGGGCTGCCAGCGCCTCCTTGGATGCATCGCCATCGCCTTCGCCCGCCAGCACGATACCTTTGGCTCCATCGGCAATAGCGTGATCGATCTGCGCTCCGTCCATGTTGCTGTGCGCATAGACGATTTCCACACGCGGTAGACGGCCATTTGCCGGCAAGCCAAGGGTATCGCGTGTTGAGGCAAGAGCAGGCGCGGGCGCGACGAATCGAATGCTGGCCGGATCGACATAGCCGATCACACCCGCGTTCGGCGAGGCAAAAGTCTGCACGGCTGTCGTGTTGGCAGCCCAAACGCTGTTGCCGTACAAGGAACCAGCGCATACCAGAAGCACAGCGGCTAGCGTTGTGCTCGACTTACGCAGACAGGCAGCCTGTTGAAGGGTAGTCTTGATGTTCATGTCCAGTGTCCTATAAGGATTTAACAGCGCAAAGAAAGACGTCTCATGTCGACGTCATCAGGCAGTACTACTTTCTACAGGCGTCTACTGTGTTCGTTGGTATGTCGCGTTAGTCAGCGAATTTGACCGGGTGAGTGTTCCGATCGGGTAGTGGGCCGTTCCGCGGCCGCCGTTGCCAGGGCCACGCATTGCTGTGCCAGGATATCGGTCGGATCGACCAGACTGACGTGCATGCCGGTCGCGCCGACGAAACTCTTCTGCGGCAATAAAAGCGGCAACTCGGTGCATCCCAGGATGATCACTTCGACGCCTTCCGCAATGAGCCCGTCAATGGCGGCGCAGACATCGTTCAGGCACTGTCCGGTGGTAAATCCCGCCTTCACGCCTTCCTTGCCGTAGATCGCTTCCATCACCCGCGCCTGCAAATCCGCGCGAGGCACGATTTGCTGCAATCCTCCTGATTCAAGAGCCTTCTCGTAGACGCCGCTTGCGATCGTGCCCGAAGTTGCCAGCACGCCGACGGAACGAAGCAGCGGAAACGTCTCGCGGAGATGGCGGACCGTCACCGTCAACATATTGACGATTGGTATGCCGAGATACGGCTGAATGCGTTCAACAAATGCATGCGCGGTGTTACACGGAATAGCGATGAGGTCCGCGTCGCCCGACTCGAGCTTCTTGCAGGTCGCGTAAAGCGAAATAGTCGGGTCGGGCCCGTCACCGATCAGGTTTTCCGTGCGATCGGGAATCTCGGGATTCTGTTCAATCAGAAGCCTGATATGGTCCTGGTCGCGATTCGCCGGTGTGTTGCGTACGATCTTCTGCATGAAGTCCACGGTAGCCGCGGGCCCAACCCCACCCACCACGCCCACCTTGAAGATTGATTCGGGCGAACCGTAATCGCCCGCTATCACGTACTGCGCATAGGCAAGATTCGAATCGATCAGTGGCACTCGGAAAGCACCCATTTCCCCGGCCACGAGTGCGACCTCGGTCATGCCCGGCACAATGATATTGGCGCCTTGCGCAATGAGGTCCTCGCACGCCTCGCGCAGAAGCGCAACGGGCCGGCCGGACAGGTTTCCGCTCTTGACGCCGTTCGCGCCGTAGACCGCTTCGGTGATGAGGTCGACGCCGTCACGTGGACGGTGATGAATGATTTCAAATTCCGGTGCCGCGAAATACTTCTCAAACAATCCTTTTCGACGGGTGTAGTCCGAGGTCAGCACGCCGATTCGCCGCGCAGTGGGAAATTTTCTGCGAACATGGCTGCGCACGGCTTCGACCATGTCGACAATCTGCAGGGGCGAGTTAGCCTTCAACTCATCGATGAACGTATGACTGAGAAAGCACGGGAGTACGACGGTCGTCACGCCTCGCTTCTCGAAACTGCTCATCATGTCGAAGATGTACAGCTTGCGCTGAGTCGTCGCTTCGCTACCCGTGACCGCGCCGCCAAAGGGATGCTGTTCGAAGATGACGTCGACGTGTTCCGCATCGCTCGACGCGGGCGTCGATTTGACGAGCTTGAAAAAGACGTCGGCACTCGCCAGTGGGCCCAGTCCGCCCACCACGCCGAACTTCTTCCCGCTCAGCACGCTTGCGCTGATCATTTCGTCTCGCCTTGCAGTTGGCCCAAGGCAACGCCGTCACCATCGGCGAACTGCTTGACGGCCCGCTTCGCTTCCCACTTCGCAATAACGGCCGTCGCGATGCTGTTGCCAATCACGTTCGTGGCGGTTCGCCCCATATCGAGAATCTGATCGATAGCGAGGATCAGCACCACGCCGGACGGGGGCAGGTGAAACATCGGCGCAACAGCGGCGACCACCACCACGGAACCTCTTGCGACGCCGGCCATTCCCTTGCTGCTCAACATCAGGACCAGCAACATCATGATTTGCGCGCTGAGCGGCATGTCGATGCCGAACGCCTGCGCAATGAAAATCGCGGCAAACGCCTGGTACATCATCGAGCCATCGAGATTGAACGCGTAGCCAAGCGGCAACGTAAAGCCGACGACTTTCTTGTCGATACCGAACGCTTCGAGCTTCTCGGTCAGACGCGGATAAGCGGCCTCGCTGCTCGCAGTCGAGAAGGCGAGCATGGCGGGTTCCCGGACGGCTTTTAGCAATTTCCAGATCGACTTGCCCAGAAAGACATGACCGACGAGGATGAGGACGATCCACAGCGTGACAAGACCGAGATAGAAGCTGCCGACGAGCTTGCCGTACGTGGCCAGCACATCCAGGCCGTTCACCGTAATCGCGGATGCCAGGGCGCCGAAAACACCGATGGGAGCGAGCCGCATCACATAGTCGGTCAGCTTCAGCATGGTGGGTACGAGCGCATCGATGGCGGCGATCAGCGGTGTGACACGCGGGTCCTTTTTGATGGCGCTCAGGACGACGCCGAACAGGACCGAAAAGACGAGGATTTGCAGGATGTCATTTCGAGCCATCGCATCGATGATGCTGGAGGGAAACGCATGCGTGACGAAGTCCTTGAAGTTCAGACCCGCGGTGTTGAGGCCAGTGGCCACATCGGAACTGGTCTGCGTCATATGCAGTCCCGCGCCGGGTTGCAGCGCGTTCGCAAGGACGAGTCCGAGCGCGAGCGAGAACAGCGAGGCGCACACGAACCATCCCACCGACCTGAGCCCGATTCTGCGCACGTCGCCCGTCCCTTCCATGCCGGCGAGACCGGACACCAGCGTGGCGAAGACGAGCGGCGCGATGATCATCTTCACGAGCCGCAAGAAGATATCGGTGATGATCGAGAAGTAACCGGCGATGGTCTTCGCTTCCGCGGCACCGGCGGCGCTCCGGTGGCACACGTAGCCGACAATCACGCCGAGCGCCATGCCGACCACAATATAGAAAGTTAGGCGGTTTTTCATTTCCATCAGTCCGAGGGATGCGCACAAGGGTCAGACGTGACCGCAGTACGCTTGCAGGAGGCAAAAACGTCGTTAGCGACGCGACGTTTCTGTGTATGGACGGATGATAGAGATGATCGAAAAAGACTCGATGCGGGTCCTGCATGGGGATATGCGAAACTCGCATAACGCGGGATAACCCCTAATCGACCGCAGGTGACGCGGCGCGAAGGTGGCGCCAGAGCGTGTCGAGAAACTCATTGCGATTCGACGCATCACGGTAGGCGCGAAGTTCGACTTCAAGATTCCATGCGTCGCGTCCCGCGAGCACCAGCTCGCCCGAGTCGAGTTCGGTGACGATCGAGCTTTTGGGAAGCCACGCGACTCCTTCGCCTTCCAGGACCAGTTTCTTGAGGACCTCCGCCATATCGGACTCGTAGTGAGGCCGCAAAGCCGGCGTCGTGTCGACCCGGCTCAAAAGCAGTGCAAGGCAGCGGCCGAAATAGCTGGTTTCTGTATACGAAATCAACGGCAATGGACGGGCCGCTGTTCCCGGCAACCGGAAGATGGGCGCACCACGCGGATTTGGCCGGCAGACTGGCAGCAGTACATCGACGCCGACGGTGACATGCTCATACCTGATCGGGTCGAGATGAAGGGGAAGTTCCGGGTGATGATAGGCGAACATCAGTTCGCAGTTGCCGTTCACGAGCATCAGAATGGAGTCGTGGACATTAGTGGGTATCACGCGGGCACGGACCTCACCGAAACGTGCCGTCAGCGCCTTCAACCAGGCGGGCAGGAAACTCAGCGCGATCGTATGGCCCGCTGCAATCTGCAAGCCTTTGCCGGCCATGCGTTGATCGATGCGAATGATGGCTCGCGTATCGAACAGCTTGCCCAATATGTCGACCGCCGCCTCACGAAACAGTTGCCCGGCTGGCGTCAGCGTCGGAGGGAAACTGCTGCGGTCGATCAGGTCCGCGCCCACCCACTGCTCAAGTGACTGAATGCGCCTGCTGAACCCTGACTGCGTGACATTGCGGAACTCCGCCGCGCGCGAGAAGCTTTGATACTGGGAGAGTGCGATGAAGTCCTCGATCCACTTGATTTCCATGTCGGAACCGTTTTGTGTGTAATAGGGAGCGCGTGTTTCGAAGTGAGTGTGTGATTCTACGCTGGCAGATGTGTCCGATAAGTCATGAGGCACATGCGGAAAATCCTGGCGCTGAATTGATATGGAATCCTTTAATTGACGACGGTCGTACTCCCCGTAACTGCTTCATGTCGTCCGCCTCTCTCGAGAGCGTGCATGACAACCCGGCAACGCCAACTGCAACAGCGCACGCTTTTTGCTTGAATGGAGTGCTTATCGGGAGAGCGACGCGCGGTTAAGCCGCAAAGCGGCCGCAGCTCTCCGGCTGGTTAGGGAGACGCTGCGATGCATGGAATAAATGACAAGGTACGCGCTGCAATTTTTGCCGTGGCGATCTCACTGCTCGCGGCGTGTGGCGGGCACGGAGGCGGCTCGAACAATAGCGGCAGCGCAGCCACACCGGCAGGCGGCATCAATCTGCAAATCGTCTCGTTCGGCGACAGTCTTTCCGACGTCGGCACCTACGCGCCGCTCGCAAGCGCGGTCGGCGGCGGGCGTTTCACGACGAATCCCGGACAAGTGTGGACTCAGAACGTCGCGCAGTACTACGGCGACACGCTAAAGGCCGCATACACGATCGACATTACGCATAAGCTCACTGCGCAGGGCGGCCTCGGTTATGCGGAAGGCGGTGCCACGGTAGCGACGCCGGCAAACCAATCCGATTTTCTGACTGCGGTGATCGGCAACGTCGAAATGCCTGTCAATCAGCAGGTTTCGAGCTATCTGGCCGCGCACAGCAGCTTTAACGCCAATCAACTGGTGCTCGTCTGGGCGGGCGCGAACGACGTGCTTCGCGCCGGGCCGCTGCCGGCTGCGGCGCCGACCGTGCAGACGGCGGCCAACACCCTCGCTCAGATAATCGGGCAGATCGTCCAGAACGGCGGTGTGCACGTCGTGGTTGTCAATCTTCCGAATGTCGGACTCTCGCCGGACGGCATCACGTCGTCCGATGGCGGGGCCAACTTGACCCAGTTATCGCAACTGTTCAACGATACCCTGAACACCGCGTTGCAGACCGGTGGCCTGCAAGCGAAAGTCATCCAGATCGATGCCTATACGTGGTTGAACGGGATCATCGCGAACTTTCAGGCCAATGGCTTCACCGTGTCGAACACGGCACAGGCCTGCGACCCCAAGAAAACGCCCAATAATACGTCCTTGCTGTGCTCGCCGCCTACGTACGTGAGCTCTAACGCGGACCAAACGTACATGTTCGCCGACGACCTTCATCCGACGACACATTTGCATTCACTGTTCGCCCAGTTCGTGGAGCAGCAACTCGCCAAGAGCGGTCTGGGTCACTGAGTTCGGGAGCTTGTGTACGGCGCCTGGAAAAAAAGCCGATCAGGTCGATATCGTCTTCGCGCGCGCACGAGACGCACACGCCGATTACATGACGTTCAGCCGCGAGTCGAGTAAGCTTGGGAGCATCGTACCCGCTTACTTCCGCGCGCCGCAGTAGCGGCTTCCGCGTAGAGTGACGGCCCCTGGCGAGGAGCGCCGCATGCTGACGCTGTATTCGTATCCCGACCTGTTTGGCGTCGCCGACAACAATCCCTTCGGTCTCAAGGTATTCGCGTTCATGCGTCTGTGCGGGATGGATTTCGAGCATCGTCACATCCTCGACACGAGCGTTGCACCGCGCGGACAGTTACCGTATCTGGTCGATGGCGAAGAAACGATTGGCGATAGCGACCGGATCATCGCGCATTTGAAGCGTCGATACGATCCAGGCATCGACCACGCGCTCTCGCCGGGGCAATTGAATCTCGACTTTCTGGTCCGGCGAACGCTCGACGACCTGTACTGGCCGATGAGCTTTTCACGCTGGCGCGACGACCGCTTCTGGCCGTCTTTCCGCGACGCCATTCTCGCAACGCACGCAGACGTGAGCGCGAGCGATCTCGAAGTCGCGCGCGAATACAACCGGTTGCGGTATCACTATCAAGGCATTGGCCGCTATGAGCCGGAGCAGGTCTATGCGAGAGGTATCGACGATCTGCGTGTCGTGGCGGATCTGCTCGGCGACGACGGATTTGTTTTTGGACCCGAGCCTGCCACCGTCGACGCGGCGATCTATGGCTTTGTCGCCAATATCTACTTCTACGAGATCGACACGCCGCTGAAACAGTACGTGCTCTCGCGTCCCGCGCTCGTTCGTCATTGCGAGGCCATTCATGAGCGGATCAACATCGAGCTACGTGTGCGGGTATCCCCTTGAGGTGGGCGAATGGGCAACTCGGCAAAATGGTCGATTAAGGTTTATTGATTCGCTGGAGCGCTTACATACGGCACCGACATGTTTCATCGGCAATGCGTTGCCGCCGTAGAACGCATCGGGAGCGAGAGACAATGGACACTCAACCGGTCGAAACCGACTACCTCGTCATCGGCGCGGGCGCGACTGCCATGGCCTTCGTCGATACGCTGCTCAGCGAGACCGATGCCCACGTGGTGATGGTCGACAGACACCATCGTCCCGGCGGTCACTGGAACGACGCTTATCCATTCGTGGGTCTGCACCAGCCGTCCGCCTTCTACGGCGTGAACTCGCGCGAGCTGAGCACCTGGACCAAAGACGAGACTGGCCTGAACATAGGCATGTACGAGTTGGCGAGCGGCGCGGAAGTGCTGAGCCATTTCGACCAGGTGATGCGGCAGCGCTTCTTGCCCTCGGGCCGCGTTCAATGGTTTCCAATGAGCGAATACAGCGCGGGCGTCGGCGGCACGCATCACTTCAAGTCGTTGATGAATGGCGACGAGCGGCAAGTCGTTGCGCGCAGGAAACTCGTGAACGCCACTCATGCGCGGACAGAAGTGCCGTCGACGCATCCTCCCAAGTACACGGTTGCAGCAGACGTGAATTGCATTCCGTTGAACCGGCTACCCGACATACAAGGTCCGCATGCCTGCTATACGGTGGTCGGTTCCGGTAAAACCGGAATGGATGCCTGCCTCTGGCTGCTGCAAAACGGAGTGGCGCCGTCACGTATCCGCTGGATCATGCCGCGCGATGCGTGGCTGCTGGACCGCGCCAACACGCAGCCCGGCGCGGAGAATCTGGAGCGGACGATCGGCAGCACCATCGGTCAGTTCGAAGCCATTGCCGAGGCGACTTCGATCCCCGATCTATTTGCCAGGCTGGAGCAGCGCGGCCTGCTCGTGCGCATCGACAAGACAGTCGAACCCAGCATGTACCGATGCGCCATCATTTCTCAAGCGGAATTGGAACAACTCCGGCGCATTGAAGACATCGTGCGCCTCGGTCATCTGCAATCGGTGCAGTCGACGCAGATCACGCTCGATGGAGGCTCGCTACCTGCCGATCCCGATACGCTCTACATCGACTGTTCCGCCCGCGCGATCCAGATGCCGCCCGCGCTGCCTATATTCGACGGCGACCAGATCAATCTGCTGATGGTGCGCTGGTGCCAACCGGTGTTCAGCGCCGCGCTGATTGCGTATGTCGAGAGCCATGTCGCGGATCCGGCCGAGCAGAACGCGCTGTGCCGCCTCGTGCCCAGCCCCGAGCATCCGATCGACTGGCTACGCATGTGGGCGGTGACCCTTGCCAACATGACGAGCTGGCGGCAGAACGCGGGTTTGAACGCCTGGCTGTCGCAATGCCGGCTGAACAGCCAGAACGCGATCATGCGTGGCATGCGGCCCGACGACACCGCCAAGCTCGCCTTGTTGCAGGAGAGCGGGGCCAAGGCCGCAGCGGCCGCCGCCAGGCTGCCAGCGTTGCTTGCTACTCTAAACTGACCTCATGGAGCAGACCTTGGACGAACTTCGCCTCGAGACGCTGCAGGTGGGAGCACTGCGCATGCGTGTAGCCAGCGAGGGCAGCGGTCCGCTTGTGCTGCTATGTCATGGCTTTCCGGAGTCCTGGTACTCCTGGCGACACCAGTTGGCGGCGCTCTCCGCCGCGGGGTTCCGTGCCGTCGCGCCGGATATGCGCGGCTATGGCGGCACCGATGCGCCGCCGGATGCGGAGTCGTACACCATGCTGCATCTCGTCGGCGACATGGTCGAACTCGTCAACGTGTTGGGTGAGAGCGAGGCGGTGATCGTCGGCCATGATTGGGGTGCGCCGGTGGCCTGGAACGCGGCGATGATGCGGCCGGATCTGTTCCGTGCCGTTGTCGGCATGAGCGTGCCGTTTTATCCGCCTGCGCGGGAGGATTTGCTCAGTGCACTGGATCGTCAAGGAATACGAACATTCTATATGCAGTATTTTCAGACGCCCGGTGTGGCCGAGAGCGAGTTCGAGGCCGACCCCGAAGCCGCGATTCGACGGATCACGTTCAGCATGTCGGGCGATGGACCCGAGCGCGTCGTGGCAGGGATACTGGCGCCCGGTGCAGGTTTTCTCGACAGCACGGTTGACCCCGAGACGCTGCCAGGCTGGCTGAGCAGCGAAGAGATCGCCTATGTGGCAGGCGAGTTCGCGCGCACGGGCTTTAGAGGCGGACTGAACTGGTACCGTGGCATTCGACGCTCGTCGGAACTGATGGCCGCATGGCGAGGGGCCGTGATCCGGCAGCCTTCGATGTTCGTGGCGGGTGCGAGAGACGATGTTCTCAAGTTTCCGGGCTCGCAGGCTCGCATCGAGAATCTGACGCGCGTGCTGCCCGGATTGCGTGGTTCCCATATTCTCGATGGAGCGGGCCACTGGATTCAGCGCGAACGGTCGGCCGAAGTGAACGACCTGCTAGTTGCGTTCTTGAGAGGACTGTAAATCGGCATGGTCCCAGAGAATTGCTGCCGGGTTGGCCAGCGCTCTCGCAGCCGCGGCGAAAGACGCTGGTCAGAAGCCCCTTGCGCTCTCGAAGACAATCAACCGATTTTGTAGCGCGGGGCCGGCTTGCCGACCTGCGTTGCGGCAAACAATGCCGAGCGCGCAGTGTCGTAGGTATCCCACAGACTCGCGTCGGCCACCGACGGCCACGTGACGGTTTCGCCCTGATCGAATCCGGACAAAGCCGCATCGACCAGGTTCTCTGTCGTCATCACCGACTCTTTCTGCAGCGCCGAAAGTGGGATGCCGGATTCGTCCCAGATTTCGGTTGCGGTCGATGCTGGAAGGACGAGCTGCACCTTCACGCCGGTCTCCGCGAGTTCCTGCTGGAGTCCACGGCTGTATTGCAGAACGAACGCTTTGGTACCGCTATAGACGGCGCTGACGGGCATTGAGTGGATCGCCAGCACGGAAGCGATATTGACGATGACGCCCTCGTTTCTCGACACGAATGCCGGCACGGCGGCCTGCGTCAGCCGGGTGAGGGCCGTGATGTTGAGCGCGATCTGCGAGCGCGTGTCCTCCGCGGAGGATTGCCCGACCGGCCGCAGTCGCGCGAGACCTGCGTTGTTGATCAGAACGCGCACGGCCGGATCGGTGGCGAGAACTTTCTCGACCCGCGCCAGATCAGCGTCATTCGTCAGGTCCGCAACAATCGACTCGACCTTGGCACCGTGCGCTGCGGATACCTTCGCAGCGAGCGCTTCCAGGCGATCGGCGCGCCGTGCGACAAGGACGAGATCATAGCCGCGAGCGGCAAGGCGGTCGGCGTAGACAGCCCCAATACCGGACGACGCTCCGGTGACAACAGCAACTTTCCGTGAACTGGTCATGTGTGACTCCGTTAGTTTGGTACTCAACTATAATGATTGAGGGCTCAAGTATATAACCGGACGTCGCCCTCTTGTCAACAGTGCAGTACTCAACCATCCTATGCGTATGGGAAAGAAAATTGATTCACTGGCGAACCCAGACGATCTGGATCGGCCAGCTACTGATGAGCGGGATATCCTCGGCGAACTCGCGTGTACGAACACGGCGTTGCGGCGCGCCGCGCGCAGACTGGGCCAGTTATATGACGAGGCGCTGGCGCCGCTCGACCTCAAAGCCACCCAGATCGGCCTGATAGCGGAAATTGAACGCTTCTCCGCCAGCGGCAGTGAACAGGGACCGACCTTGCAGGACCTGGCGGCTCGGCTGGCCATCCAGATTTCGGCTCTAACGCATGCGCTAAGGCCGCTGGTACGGGACGGACTGGTGGAATTGCGCCAGGACGCCGAAGACAGGCGGACAAAGCACGGCGTGCTTACCCGTCTTGGCAAGAAGCGCCTCTCGGAGGCATTGGTGCTGTGGGCTGAAGCGAATAATCGCGTGGAAGACGTGTTGGGCCGCGACTCGGCCGCAACGCTGCGGGCGCTCGCGGACGAGGTGGCGTCCGACGAGTTTCTCGCGGCCTATCACGGGGAATAGCTTCCCGGCCGGTGTCGACTACCGGCCGGTGCTGATCCTTCGGCGCTACGCCGCCGAGCGGCCGCCCAAGTGCTGCGCGAGGAAGGCTTCCATGGCTTCGTAGAATTCGAACTGATTCTCTTCGTTTCGGAAGCCGTGCCCTTCGTTGTCTTTGAGCATGTACTTGACGTCGATCCCACGCTCGCGCAGCGCGTGCACGATCTGGTCGCTCTCGGCTTGCTTGACTCGCGGATCGTTCGCACCTTGCGCGACAAATAGCGGCGTCACGATTCGCTCCACAAAGAATAGCGGCGATGCATCGTGCAGCGCCTGCTTGCCCATTTCGGTTTGCGGGTTGCCGATCATCTCGTACATCATGTCGAGCATCGGCTTCCAATACGGTGGCAACGATTCGAGTAGCGTGAACAGATTCGAGACGCCGACATAATCGACGGCAGCCGCGTAGCGATCGGGTGTGAATGCGACGCCGGCGAGCACGGCATAGCCGCCGTAGCTCGCGCCATAAATGCCCACGCGCGCCGGGTCGGCCAGACCTTGCGCGACGAGCCAGTCGATACCGTCGTCGATGTCGTTTTGCATCGACTTGCCCCATTGCCCGAAGCTCGCCTCCCAGAACGCGCGTCCATAGCCCGTCGAGCCACGGAAGTTCAGCTGCAAGACCGCATACCCGCGATTGGCGAGCAATTGCGCTTCGGAGTTGAAGCCCCACGAATCGCGCGCCCAAGGTCCGCCGTGCGGATTGACGATCAATGGGAGCGGGCTTTTCGGCTTTTGCCCGCGTTCGATGCCCGCGGGCAATGTCAAATATCCGTTGATCTGCAGACCGTCGCGCGCGACGAAGCGGATCGGTTCCATGCGCGCCATGTCCGCGGTGTCGAGCCAGGGCATGAGCTCAGTGAGCCTGGAAAGATGACGGCTGGCGATGTCGTATGTCCAGATCGAGCCCGGCGAAAGGTCGCTCGAAGCGTGCACGATCGCGCGCGACTCGTCGCGTGTGATGCTCGTGACCGCGATTTCCTGACCGGGCAACTGACGACCCAGGTCCTCGTGGATCGAGCGAGCCCATTCGTCGAAGAAGTGCCGATGCATGCGGTCATCGACATACCACGCGGCCGTCAACACGCGCCGGTGTTTTGAATAAGCCAGTCCGCTCACATCCACGTGTTCGGTTTCGAACAGCAGTTCGCCTTCCTGCGCGGTTTGCGGGTCGAACTCGAAGATGGCCGTCTTGTCCCGGCCTCGATTGGAGAGCACGTACAAACGCTGATCGTCGAAGGTGAAGAACAGCGGCGACACCGTTTCGCGAAAGTTCGTCGTCAGGATCGGGCGGAACGGTTCGGTCTCGGTATCGCGATAGAGCAGGGTCGTGTTGACGCCGTCGGAGGCGGTCGCGACGCGCAGGCACCCGGCGTGATCGGTCATCCAACCCATGATGTTGCCGGGGTTTTCAGCGATCGGGGTGAACGCGCCGGTGACGACGTCGACGCGGAACACGTCGAACACCTGCGGATCGCGCCGGTTCATCTGAATCAGGATATGACGGTCATCGTCCCTGAGATCGTCGACGATGCTCGCTTTGACGCCGTCGAACGGGGTCAGGTCGACCGGCTCGCCGCCGTGGATCGGCACCGACAACACGTGAAAGTTTTCGTCGCCGCCAAAGTCCTTGACGAACAGAATGCGGTCGTTGCCTTTCCAGGCGTGCCCCGGCACGTCGCGTTCGGATTCGTTGGTCAGCGCCTGCGCATCCCCAAGCGGCGAGCCATCGAGGCCGATTTCCTGAACGAAGATGTTCTGGCGGCCCGCGTGCCGAGTCAGAAACGAGAGATGCCGGCCGTCCGGCGAAATCGTGAACTGGTGTTTCTCGGGCCTGCGGAAAAAGTCGCGTACTGAATAGAGCTTGACGGTCCGGTCACCGGCTTCCTGATCGTTGACGGCACTCATGCATTTCTCCCCAAAAGCCCCATTTGACCATGCGCATCAAACCTGCGTCTTATTCGCGCGGCGCAAGCAGGCAATCCGTCAGACTGATTGCCATTCTGTTACGCTGACACCCAGATTACGATTGGTGTGAAATAAAATATTCAACGAAAGCCATCGTTCTCGATACGGTAAACGCCAGAGAACTTCATTGTCGACCGATTGTATGGTTAACACCGATTTAAACGTAAACGAACAAAAAGGAACATCGAATCTGTTGTTTTGATTTCCTTTCAGAAAAAGGGGCGCGCTTTGCCGTTCGCCCCAAGACGTACAAAAAGGCACCCGCAGCACCGGAGACGCACTAGAACAAAGGAGAGCGATTTGGTCTTGGAACTGGAGCGGGTGACAGTCGTTTCGGGCGCTCAGACGCACCTGTACGGCGTCGATCTGCGGCTTGTCCCCGGCGCGATCAACGTGTTGCTTGGACCGACGCAAGCAGGCAAGACCACCCTGATGCGCGTGATGGCCGGACTCGACCGCCCGGCTTCGGGCCGGGTGTTGGCCGACGGCAACGACGTGACCGGCGTCAGCGTCAGGCAGCGCAACCTCGCAATGGTCTATCAGCAGTTCATCAACTATCCGGCCATGACGGTGTTCGACAACATCGCGTCGCCGCTGAAGCTGCAAAAGACGGCCGCCGACGAAGTCAAAAGGCGCGTCCACGAAGTCGCCGCCAAACTCCATATCGATCACCTGCTGCAACGGCGTCCGGGCGAACTGTCCGGCGGCCAGCAGCAGCGTTGCGCGCTGGCGCGGGCGCTGGTCAAGCGCTCGTCGCTGGTGTTGCTGGACGAACCGCTTGTCAATCTCGACTACAAGCTGCGCGAGGAATTGCGCGTCGAACTGGCGACGTTGTTCGCGGACGGCAAAACCACCGTCGTCTACGCGACGACCGAACCGCTCGAAGCGCTGCTGCTCGGCGGCTACACGGCGATCGTCGACAAGGGGCGTGTGCTGCAGCACGGCCCGACGCTCGATGTGTACAACGCGCCCGCCAATATCGACGTCGCGGCCGTCTTCAACGACCCGCCGATGAACATGCTCGCCAGCGATCTCACCCCCGAGGGCACCGCGCGCCTGCCGATCGGCATCGACGTGCCGCTCGGTCGGGCCAGCGCGCGCGCTGTCAGCGCGAACGAAACGTTCCGCATCGGCGTGCGGCCCGGCCATCTGCGACTCGCGCCTCGGACGCAGCGCTCCGTTGCCGTGCCATGCCGGCTCGAACTGGCCGAATTGAGCGGCTCCGAAACCTACCTGCATCTGCACACGCGGCAAGGCGGCATCGATCTGGTCGCGCAACTGCAAGGCGTGCATCAGATCGATCTCGGTACGGAACTCGACGTGTACATCGACCCCGACGAACTGTTTGTGTTCGGCGCGGACACGACGCTGGTGTCTGGCCCGGAGGCCGCTCATGGCGCGCATTGAGTTCCAGAATCTCGCGCACGCTTACGCCCCCAACCCCGCCACGCTCGACGACTACGCGTTGCAACCGATGAGCATGGTCTGGGAAGACGGCGGCGCGTATGCGTTGCTCGGGCCGTCGGGTTGCGGCAAGTCCACGCTGTTGAACATCGTATCCGGGCTCGTGACGCCGTCGGAAGGGAAGGTGTTGTTCGACGGAAGCGACATCACAGCGAAGAGCCCGCGCGAGCGCAACATCGCGCAAGTGTTCCAGTTCCCGGTGATCTACGACACGATGAGCGTGTTCGACAACCTCGCGTTCCCGCTGCGCAACCGGAAAATGTCGGCACGCGACGTGAAACAGCGCGTTCACGAAGTTGCGGAAATTCTCGACATGACGCGCGAATTGCCGCGCAAGGCGAACAATCTGTCGGCGGATGCGAAGCAGAAAATCTCGCTGGGACGCGGCCTCGTGCGCAAGGACGTCGCCGCGATCCTGTTCGATGAACCGCTGACCGTCATCGATCCGCATATGAAGTGGATCCTCCGTCGCCAGTTGAAGAAGATTCATCAGCAACTGAAGCTGACGCTGATCTACGTGACGCACGATCAGGTCGAGGCGCTGACCTTCGCGGATGAAGTCGTGGTGATGACGAACGGCCGCGTCGTGCAGAAGGGTGATCCGGGTGCGTTGTTTTTGCGACCCGATCATGCGTTCGTCGGCTACTTCATCGGTAGTCCGGGGATGAATCTCTGCCCGATCGAGCTGAACGCCGACGGCATCAAGATCGGCACACAGCACTTGCAACTCGACTCGCCTACGCTCGAAACGCTGAAGCACGCCAACGGCACGCTGACGCTCGGCATTCGCCCGGAGTTCGTGCGTGTGGTGAGCGATGGTGAACCCGGTGCGGTGAAAGCACACCTGCTGCGTGTGCAGCAACTCGGCAATTACCAACTGGTCACCGCGCAATGCGATGGCCACGTCTTCAGGGCCAAGGTCGAACCGCATCTACGCGTCGACGAAGGCGCGGTCTGGTTGAAGCTCGCCACAGCGGAAACCGTGTTCTTCAGCAACGATGAAAGGATCACGCGATGAACAAGCCCGTCAACCAGAAGGCTTGGCTGCTGGTCGTACCGGTGTTCATCTGCGTCGCGTTTTCCGCCATCTTGCCGCTTATGACGGTGGTCAACTATTCGGTGCAGGACATCATCAGCCCGACGCAGCATGTGTTCGTCGGCACCGAATGGTTTCGCGCAATCATCAACGACGACGACCTGCGCGGCGCGCTCGGGCGGCAGATTATCTTCTCCGCCTGCGTGCTGCTGTTCGAGATTCCGCTCGGCGTCGGCCTTGCGCTGGCGATGCCCGCATCCGGCTGGCGTGCGTCGGCGTCGCTGGTCGTGCTGGCCATGCCGCTGCTGATTCCGTGGAACGTGGTCGGCACGATCTGGCAGATTTTCGGGCGGCCGGATATCGGTCTACTCGGTTATGCCCTCAATCACGCGGGCATCGAATATAACTACACGGCCAGTCCCGGCGCCGCGTGGATCACGGTGCTCGTAATGGACATCTGGCATTGGACACCGCTCGTCGCGCTGCTCTGTTATGCAGGCTTGCGCGCGATTCCAGACGCGTTCTATCAGGCCGCCGAAATCGACGGCGCAAGCCGCTTCGCCGTATTCCGCTATATCGAGCTGCCGAAGATGCGCGGCGTGTTGATGATCGCCGTGCTGCTGCGCTTCATGGACAGCTTCATGATCTATACCGAGCCGTTCGTGCTGACGGGCGGCGGCCCAGGCGATTCGACCACGTTCCTGTCGCAATACCTGACGCAAAAAGCGGTCGGCCAATTCGACCTCGGTCCGGCGGCGGCGTTTTCGCTGATCTACTTCCTGATCATCCTGTTGCTGTGTTTCATTCTCTACAACTGGATGGAGCGCGTGGGTAAAGGCGGCCCGGCAACCACGGGAGACGACTATGCGCAATAACCGCTGGATGCGCGTCGTCGTGCTGACGGTGTACATCCTGTTCGCGCTGATTCCGCTCTACTGGATGCTGTCGATCTCGCTGCGCACGAACGAAGAGACGATGTCGGCGTTCGCGATCTGGCCGCATCACGTGACGCTCGACAACTACAAGGTCATCTTCACCGATTCGTCCTGGTACTGGGGCTATATCAACTCGATCATCTACGTGCTGATGAACACGGTGATGTCGGTGCTGGTCGCACTGCCCGCCGCGTACGCGTTCTCGCGTTATCGGTTTCTCGGTGACAAGCACATGTTCTTCTGGCTGCTCACCAACCGGATGACGCCGCCCGCGGTGTTCCTGTTGCCGTTCTTCCAGCTGTATTCGAGCGTGGGTTTGATGGACACGTATATCGCGGTCGCGCTCGCGCACATGCTGTTCAACGTGCCGCTCGCGGTGTGGATTCTCGAAGGTTTCATGTCGGGCGTGCCGCGCGAAATCGACGAAACCGCCTACATCGACGGCTATACGTTCCCGGCCTTCTTCATCAAGATTTTCCTGCCGCTGATCAAGTCGGGAGTGGGCGTGACCGCGTTCTTCTGCTTCATGTTCAGCTGGGTCGAACTCCTGCTCGCGCGTACGCTCACCACCGTCAACGCCAAGCCGATTGCCGCCGTGATGACGCGCACGGTATCGGCGGCGGGGATGGATTGGGGCGTGCTGTCGGCGGCGGGCGTGCTGACCATCGTGCCCGGCGCGCTCGTCATCTATTTCGTGCGGAACTACATCGCGAAGGGCTTTGCGATGGGGAGAGTCTGATGCTGACGTGGATGTATTGGACACCGGAAGTGGCGGTCTTTTTCGGCTGCGTCGTGGTGATGCTGGCGGGTATGACTGTGTGGGAAATCCGCTCGCCCACGGTCGAACGCAAAGGCTTTCTGCCGATCGGCACCACGCGTGGCGACCGGCTCTTTATCGGACTGCTGATTGCGGCGTACATCAATCTCGCGTGGATCGGCATCAGCGCGGAACGCGCGAGCGCGTGGCCCGGTTTCGCGGCATCGATGCTCGTGCTGCTGATTGTCATGTGGAAAGGATGAACAGCATTGCGTCCTGAAGGTTTGCGTATCTGGACAGACCGGTTCCGTTGATGCCCCGGGCGGACCTCGGCAGTTGATCCAAGGGGTGCGGAGACACAGGAGAAAGCCATGCAACAGAGGAGACGAATCGTCACGCTCGCCGTGGCAGGGGTCGTCGCGACTGGCTTGACGAGCCACGCAGCGATCGCCGGCACGCCCGAAGCGCAGAAGTGGGTCGACAGCGAGTTCCAGCCGAGCACGCTGTCGAAGCAGCAGCAGATGGACGAGATGAAGTGGTTCATCGATACCGCAGCGACGCTGAAGTCGGCCGGCGTCAAAGAGGTGCATGTGGTGTCCGAAACACTCGACACGCACATGTATGAATCGAAAACGCTCGCCAAAGCGTTCACCGAAATCACCGGCATTTCCGTCAAGCACGACATCATCCAGGAAGGCGACGTCGTCGAAAAACTGCAGACCTCGATGCAATCCGGTCAGAGCATTTACGACGGCTGGATTTCCGATTCCGATCTGATTGGCACGCATTACCGCTATGGCGTGATCATGCCGCTGTCCGACTATATGGCCGGCGAAGGCAAGCAGTACACGAACCCTGGTCTCGACATCAAGGACTTTATCGGCACCAGTTTCACGACCGCGCCGGACAAGAAGCTCTATCAGTTGCCCGACCAGCAGTTCGCGAACCTGTATTGGTTCCGCGCCGACTGGTTCGCGCGCAAGGATCTGCAGGACAAGTTCAAGGCGAAGTACGGATACGATCTCGGCGTGCCGGTGAACTGGTCCGCGTATGAAGACATTGCCGAATTCTTCACGAACGACGTCAAGAACATTGACGGCGAAAAAGTCTATGGGCACATGGACTACGGCAAGAAAGACCCGTCGTTGGGATGGCGCTTTACCGATGCGTGGCTGTCGATGGCGGGCGAAGCCGACAAGGGCATTCCGAACGGCATGCCGGTCGACGAATGGGGCGTGCGCGTCACGCCGGACGGCTGCCATGCGGTGGGCGCGTCGGTCTCGCGCGGCGGCGGCACGAATAGTCCAGCCGCGGTGTTCGCGACCACCAAATACATCGACTGGCTGAAGAAGTTCGCGCCGCCCGAAGCCTCGGGCATGACGTTCAACGAAGCGGGACCGGTACCGGCGCAAGGCAAGATCGCCCAGCAGATCTTCTGGTACAGCGCATTCACCGCTTCGATGCTGAAACCCGGCAACGTGACCAACGCGGATGGCACGCCGAAGTGGCGGATGGCGCCATCGCCGCACGGTCCGTACTGGAAGGACGGCATGCAGAACGGCTACCAGGACGTCGGTTCGTGGACCTTCTTCAAGTCGACGCCGCCGAACCAGCGTGCCGCCGCGTGGTTATACGCGCAGTTCGTCACGTCCAAAACCGTCTCGCTGAAGAAGTCGATTACCGGTCTCACGTTCATCCGCGATTCCGATATCCATAGCGACTACTTTACGAAGAACGCGGACAAGTACGGCGGACTGATCGAGTTCTATAGAAGTCCGGCGCGCGTCGCCTGGACGCCGACCGGCAACAATGTGCCCGATTATCCGAAGATGGCGCAACTGTGGTGGAAGAACGTCGCGACGGCCGTCGCCGGCGAAAAGACGCCGCAAGCCGCAATGGACAATCTGGCGAAGGAAATGGACCAGGTGCTGGCCCGTTTGCAGCGCGCGGGGATGAAGGTTTGCGCGCCGGAGTTGAATCCGGAAAGCGATCCGGCGAAATGGCTGTCGGATCAGCACGCACCGTGGAAGAAGCTGGCAAACGAGAAGCCGAAAGGCGAAACGGTCAAGTACGACCAACTGCTGACTGCGTGGAAACAGGGGAAGGTGCGGTAAAGGTGGCGATGCGGTAACACGAGAGGGTTTGATGCGGGCGGCCTGTTCAGGTCGCCCGCATCGTTTCAATCTTGGGAGGCGTACATCTCACCGTTTCGACCAGGGCGCCATCGCTTCGAACACACCGTCACGTCTCACTAGCGCATGCAGAAGCGCCGCCGCCAGGTGCAGCACGATCAGCGCGAAGAAGCACAGCGCGAGCGTCCTATGCGCGTTCCACAGCAGCGTGTGCAAACCGTTGCTATGCGGCAGGATGGACGGCAAATGCATTCCGAACACCACGACCGGATAATCCGCGGCCGACAGCATGCCCCATCCGATCAGCGGAAGCCCGATCATCAGTAAGTAGAACGCCAGATGCGACAGGCGCGCGGCGAGTTTCATCGGTTCCGGCATCGACGCCGGCAGCGGCGGGGCGCCCCGCGTTAACCTCACCACCAGCCGAATCAACGCCAGCACGAGAATCACGATGCCCAGCGGCTTGTGGATGGACACCAGAGAAAGATAATCCGGGCGAACAGTGGACACCATCCCGACGCCGATGAACAGCATCGCCAGAATGCAAATCGCCATGAGCCAGTGAAGCGCGCGTTGCAGCGGTGTGAAGCGATCGTGGATCGGGCTCATGGCGTGGCTCCTCCCGGATGGCGCGGATAGTCCTTATCCTCGGCGGTCCGCCGGTTGAACGATACGGAATAGGCGGCGGAGCGCGCGGCCGGAAACGGATCGTCCGAGACGTGCATGCCCGATGGCAGGACGGTGGGATCGAAGTTGAGATCGCGACACGGCCCGTTGGCCTCGGGCTCGATGGCGTTGACCACCAGCGTCCCCGCGTCTACCTTGCGCCGATCTTCCGGCCAGGCTTTGCTGGGGTCAGCGGTCGGGTCGCCGGGATTGGCGACCGTGACGACCAATGTCCAGCGTTGCGGCGCGCTTTGCACCCGCTGCGTGATATCCGCGGCGAGGAAGTCGGCGCCTTTCGCCTTCAACTGGTCAGGCGATACCGCTTCAGGCTGCGCGGTGGGCACGAAGGACCAGCGCACGGCCTGGTCTTCTCCCGCGGCATTGGTGAAGATGAAGCTATTGAGGCTGTTGTACCGGTCCTGCGCGTACGAGGCCGTCCACGGCGCGCTGCCGGCCCACCCGACAAACGTGCCGAACTCCGGGTGCGCGGCGATAAAATTCTTCATGGCGTCCGGATCGCTCTCGTTGGCCGAGGCCTGAAGCAGACCGTAGAACGCCTGCGGCGTGGCGACCGGGAAGAAGGGAGCGTCGATCATCGCCGTGCGCCATTCGCTTCCATTCGGCGCGACGATGCGCAGGCTGAGGCCCCGCACCCGGACCGTGGCGTCCGGCGCTTTGGGATCCGCCGTAGCGAGGTTGAAACGTCCCGTGACCGGGTACGAGCCAGGCGTGAACATCGGCGCCTTGGACAGGGCCGCAGCTCCGCCATTCGATTCGAAGCTGCCAGTAAAGCAGATGCCCTTGGCGTGATTGCGCCGGAAGCCGAGCGCTGCGCCGCCCGGCGGCGCCAGCCCATTGACGATCTTCGCCGGCGTCAGGCGCCCCGGCGAGAGCCAGCCGGCCGTAAAGGCGAAGGCCGCGACCAGCGCGATCACGACGATTGCAATCAGGACCAGCGAACGGAATGTGGAGGCGTTGGAAGTCGGTCTGTCGGCCATCGAACTCTCCCGATCAATGATTCGGCTGAGTAGAAATCTAGCAGGGTGGGGGCAATAGTGCCATTGGTTGGTGGAGTGTGCTTGGTGGGCGGAGGGCGGGGTTCGGTCGGCACCAGGTTGGCGCGTGCATCAACCGAACGCTCACCGAAGAACACTATTCGGCGTCGTGCTGAACGACATGAACCGCGCGATGGACCACCTGCCATCCGGTTGGCGCTTAAAAATATCCATCCCTGCCTCGTGCGTCACGCTTTGCTCAGCACCCTTGCGTGCTGTCAGCGTCCAGAACAGCCGCACTACGGCGATATCCCCGGAAACGATGATCTCGCGGATGTCCGGGCTATCGTAGTGCAGAGTCAACTCAGGCTTCGCCAGCAGCGCGGCGAGCTTCGTGCAGAGCGTATCCCGGTTACCATCGAGCACTTCAGGGACGGTTGAAACCAGGTCAGGCGCAAACACATCGCAGACGCCCGCTGCATTGCGGGCGTTGAATGCCTCTGCCCAGCCTCGCAGCCGTTCCGTGATGGCGGCCTTGTCGGAACCTGCGTCAGCGCGAGCCGGAGTCGCCATGACAACGCCCGCTAATACCGCGGTAATCGTAAGCAGCCGTCTGATCATCGGAATTCTCCAAACCAACAGAATCCGCTTCCACTCAAAAAATAACAACCATCCCCTCAAGAACAGCAGCGCATTGCCGATATTGCGAGAAGAGCGCCTACGGTTTGAATGTTCCGCTGTCCCGGCCGGACAGGTGTATGCTGGCCAGTCCGCAAAAAAAAATGGCATCTAATTAGCCGCATTCAAAGTGACCCAATAGCAGGATCGCGTCGCCGGCGTCATTGCTGGGAAAATTGAATGTGGTACTCAAGTCATCTTCGTACGACGGAGACACTGTGATTCGACATTGCCTCGGGGGTTTGCTACTGGCGCTAAGCTGCATGGGTAGCGCTATGGCCGCGGGTCCCGAATGTTCGCGTTCGTTTACGCTAGCTTTACACGATCACGGTCTGCTCTATTCCGTCGACACGGACACCGGGATCGACAAGGACTTCGCTGACGAGTTGATCCGCCGCAGCGGTTGCCAGATCAGAGTCAGCCTGATGTCGCGGGCCCGGATCTGGAAGCTGATTGAATCCGGCGGACTGGATTTCAGCCTGTCGGGCATTGCCAACGACGAGCGCAATGAGTACGCGGATTTCGCCTGGTACTTCAGCAACAAGTACTATCTGTTGGTGCGCAAGGACGCTGGAATTCATCGTTTGTCCGATTTCGAGCACAACGACCAGTTTCAGCTCGGCGTGATCCGCAGCTTCCGCTACAGCGAGTCGGCCAACCGTCTGGTCGACAAGTTGTCGGCCGAAAACCGCGTCAGCCAGGCCGGCGGTCTGGATCCGCTGTATCAGGCGCTGATTCTCCGACGCATTCAAGGCATGATCATCGAGCCTTTCGATTACCCTGCGATCGATGAAAAGAAAATCCGCGACGTGACCACCATCGTGGAATTCGACGACCCCGCCGTTCGTCACGGCCTCATCATGTCGAAGAAGGCACTGCCGCCGGCCGAGCGCGAAAAGTGGCGCGCCCTGGTGAATGAGATGCGCGCGGACGGCACGGTTCGGCGCATCTTCGAGAAATATTTCAAACCTGACCTCGCCGATTCGATGGTCGATTTCAAGACGCAGCCGTGAACTGGGCGCGCCTCGTCCTGCTTCCGCTATTGGTCCTGTCCGCGGCGCTTAGCGTGACGTGGATGCTTTGGGACCATGAGCGGGAAGCCGCCCGTCATGAACTGCTATCCCAGTTCAACTATTCCATGGGCGATGCGGTCAGCCGGATCGAGCAGCGCATGGGCACGTATGAACTCCTGCTACGCGGCGTGCAAAGCCTGTTCGCCGCTAGTGGAGAGATCGACCGGGATCAGTTCCGCGACTATGTCGGCACGCTCAATCTCGACGCCAACTTCTCCGGTATCCAGGCCATCGGCATCGTCGCATGGGTGCCGGCGACGCAGAAGGTCGAGCATATTGCGGCTCTCCGCCGGCAGGGGTTGCCCGACTACGCGATCGAGCCCAAAGGCTCGCGCGAGAACTACGCGCCCATCATCCAGCGCGAGCCGTCCGCCGGCATCAATCGGGCGGCGCCCGGTTTCGATGCCTGGGCCGATCCCGTGCGGCGGCGCGCCATGGAACAGGCGCGCGATTCCGGCATGGCGACCCTTTCCGGGAAAGTCCGTCTGTCGGTGGACGCCGGCAATGCTCGCCCCGGATTCATCATGTACCTGCCGATCTACGCACGAGGCCAGCCGCAAGATAGCGTCGCCCAGCGCCGCGCGCACCTGGTCGGCTGGGTCTATGCCTCGTTCCGCATGCACGATGTCATTGCCAGCCTGTACGGCGAGCAACCGCCCGGCCTCACGATCGCTATATACGATGGCGTCGAAACGTCGGCCGCCGCGCTGTTGCACAAAACGCCTGAGGCGCCCGGTCATCATCTGGCTGCGGATATGTCGGCCAACGAATATCTGGTTGTCGGCGGACATGACTGGACACTGTCGATGAGCGCCCAGGACGACTTCAAGGCTCGCTTCGGCCGCAACGCAGCCCTCCCGATTGCCAGCACCGGCACAGGCCTCAGCCTGTTGCTGGCGCTGCTCACCTGGCTGATGATGACCGGCCGCGGCCGCGCGATGCGGCTTGCCTCGGCAATGACAAAAGAATTGCGCGAGAACGAAGAGAAATTCCGCGCGATTGCCGACTGTACGGTCAACTGGGAAATCTGGTGGGGACCCGACGGCAAGCCGCGCTGGATCAATTCGGCGGTGGAGGCGTACATCGGATATACCGTCGACGAGTGCATGACAATGCCGGACTTTGCCGGCACCGTGATTTGTCCCGAGGACATTCCCCGCGTTGCACCCGAGTTTCAGAAGGCACTACAAGGCTTGCGCGGCGACGACCTGGAGTTTCGCTGCGTTCGCAAGGACGGCTCGCTCATGTGGCTGTCCGCGTCCTGGGTTCCGATTACCGATTCCAAGGGCGAGTTCATCGGCTTTCGCACGAGCGGCCGCGACATTACCGAGCGCAAACAGGTCGAGGCTGAACTGCGAATTGCCGCTGTCGCCTTCGACTCGATGGAGCCGATGATGATCACCGACGCGAGTGCCACCATTTTGCGCGTGAACTCGGCTTTCACCGAATGCACCGGCTATACGGCCGAGGAAATCGTGGGCCAGACACCGCGCGTGCTGCGCTCCGGCCGCCATGACGCCGCATTCTTCCAGGAGATGTGGGAAGCGATTCATCGCGCCGGTGGGTGGCAAGGGGAAATCTGGGATCGCCGCAAGAACGGCGAGGTGTATCCGAAATGGCTCACGATCTCCGCCGTGATGAGCGACGACGGAATCGTCAGTCACTACGTCGGCACGCATCACGACATTACCGAACGCAAGATCGCGGAAGAGCGAATCAAGGAATTGGCCTTCTTCGACGCACTGACCCGGTTGCCCAATCGCACCCTGTTGCTGGATCGCCTGAGGCAGGCAATCACGGCCAGCGCGCGGAACGAAGCGTGTGGCGCCTTGCTGTTCATCGACCTGGATCACTTCAAGACGTTGAACGATACCTTGGGTCACGACAAAGGCGATCTGCTGCTGCAGCAAGTCGCGCAGCGTCTGGCGGACAGCGTGCTCGAGAGCGACACCGTGGCCAGAGTGGGCGGCGACGAGTTCGTGGTGGTGCTCGGCAACCTGCACAAGAACCGGCAGGAGGCGGCCAACCAGACGGAGGCCGTGGGCGAAAGAATTCTCGCCGTTCTGGGTAGTCCCTATCACCTTGGCAAAATCGAATACCGCACTAGCGCAAGCATCGGCGCCACCGTGTTCAGAGGGCATCAGGCGTCGATCGACGAGCTTCTCAAGCAGGCCGACCTCGCTATGTACAAGTCCAAGGAAAGAGGACGCAATGCCGTGCGTTTCTTCGATCCGGACATGCAGACCGTCGTGGTGCAGCGCGCCGCGCTGGAAGCGGGGTTGCGCAATGCCATCGAGGACAATCAGTTTCTGCTCCATTATCAGGCGCAGGTCGTCGGTACTCGTGTAACCGGCGCGGAAGCGCTGGTGCGCTGGCAGCATCCGCAGCGCGGTGTCGTGCCGCCTGCCGAGTTCATTCCGCTGGCCGAAGAAACCGGATTGATCCTTGCGCTGGGAAGCTGGGTGCTGGAGGCTGCCTGCGCGCAACTGGCGCAATGGGCTGCGCGGCCGGATATGGCGCATCTCACGATTGCGGTCAACGTCAGCGCCCAGCAGTTCCGCGAAGCTGACTTCGTGGACAACGTATTGACGATCATCGCTCGAACCGGCGCGCGGCCCGACAGGTTGAAACTGGAACTGACGGAGAGCGTGTTGGTCGACAACGTGCAGGACATCATCGAGAAGATGGGCGCGCTGAAAGCGAAAGGCATTGTCTTCGCACTGGACGACTTTGGCATCGGCTATTCGTCGCTGTCCTATTTGAAGCGACTGCCGTTGGACCAGTTGAAAATAGACCGCTCATTCGTGCGAGACGTGCTCGTCGATCCCAACGACGCTGTGATTGCCAGGACCATCGTGGCACTGGCGCGCAGCCTCGGTTTGGGCGTGATCGCCGAAGGAGTCGAAACGGAGGCTCAGCGGGATTTCCTCGCGGCAGCGGGATGCTACGCGTATCAGGGCTATTATTTCTGCCGCCCGATTCCCATCGAGGGTTTTGAAGCGATGTTGAGCAGCGTCGAGACGCGTCAGTGCGTGGCGGAGTGAGTGAGAGATAAAATGACGCGTCATCAGTAGCGCAACGTTGACGCAAGCGCTCGTAGAAACATAGCCTCGGCGTCTGGGCGATCCATACACTTCGTGCGGTTTTCGCCCTCTACATACCTCGGCGTCTTCCTACAAGCGCTTGCGGCAACCGTCTACGAAACCTCGCTCGGTGTCACCTCGAGATTCTGTCATCAACCGTATAACGAACGTATATAACCGCAGGGTGAATGCTGTTAATACGGCGTATCGAAACGCGCGACGAGTCCCGGATGCAGCCAGGTCAATCTGTGGCGCATGTCTCGCTGTTTCGCTCAACCAGCATGCCTTCTTTATCAAGAAGCTCGTGCTTTATACAAGGGATTTAGGTACAGGCCGATATCATCGCTCCGCTTGATGCCACTGCTTTAAAGCCAGGCGTCATTCTTGGGAGAAAAATCATGTTTGATATTGGAAAAGAGTATTCTCGGGAAGATATTCATCGGGTGACGGGAGGATGCAAACAGGCATTCTTGCCCGTGAAGGGCGGCAAGGTCGTCGCTGCGCGATTGCGTCAGGATCTCAACCCGTATGCACCGGATGTGATCGTCTGCGATGGCAGCGCCGCTGCACGAGCGGCAGGCCGAACGCTCGCGCGACAGACCGACCCACTGCCTGTTTTTGTCCGAACAGCGACTGATCGATTCCGTTACATGGGCGAGTACGTCACCGAGGAATCGTTTACTGCTCCGATCGACTACGCCAAGTACGTGCAGAACACTGGCTTTACGCTTGGTCAGATTTCGCGCGTGATCAAGATGAAGCGCCGTTGATCTCAACGGAAGCTTCGATTCGGAATCGTCTTTTCGTCGGTTGGGTTGCGGCTCGTGCCCAACCGGCGATCATCGATCACACGCTTGAATGCGTGCGCCGTACCAATGTCGTACGACGCGACACGTTTTACAGATAGCTGCAGACGTAGTCGAGTGTTTCGATCACGTCGATATCGAAGCGGCTTTTCCCGGGCACCGAAAACGACTCGCCCGCACCATACGTCTTCCACTCGTCACTGCCTTCGAGGCGGATGCGGCATTGGCCGGCCTGCACTTCCATGAGTTCCGGCGCATCAGTGCCGAAGTTCAGCGCGCCGGGCAGGATCACGCCAAGCGTTTTGCGCGTGCCGTCGGCAAAGAGAACGGTGTGCGAGACACACTTGCCGTCGAAGTAGACGTTGGCTCGTTTAACAATGGAAACCTGATCGAATTGCGTTGCGGCCGTCATGCCAATCTTCCTCTGGGTTGTCGTGGGTGGATGCGTTTGCGCGGACTTCAGGTCGGACGCAAGCCCGCCATGATACAGGCGGCGCGCGCGCCAGTCGTCGATTGCGCCGCAAGAGGTGGAGCAGCCGGCGGCCGTCAACCACCGTCTAGCCGATGATCTTCAGATGCTCAGCCAGGATAGTGCTGCCAATACCAATCAGCACGACGCCACCCGCCAACTCTGCACGCCTACCGGCCACATGCCCGATGACACGGCCAAGCATCACACCGATCGTGACCATTGTCATGGTGGCGAGCCCGATCGCGGCGGCAGTGGAATAGATGTTGACGTCCACGAAGGCGAGGCCCGCACCGACCGCCATGGCATCGATACTCGTGGCAAAGCCGGTCAGCGCCAGTAACCAGAACGAATGAGTCGACGGCTTCGCCGCCTCGATTTCCTTGGCGGCAAAGCTATTGAAAACCATGCGGGCGCCGAGGACCAGCAACAGCGCAAACGCGATCCAGTGATCCCATGCGGAAACGTATTGCGCTGCAGCTTTGCCGAGGAACCATCCGACCAGGGGTGTCAGCGCTTCGATGACGCCGAAGATGAGTCCCGTCCTGACAGCCTCACGCCAATGAGGACGTTTGAGCGTGGCGCCTTTGCCGATTGCGGCCGCAAAGGCGTCGGTGGACATGGCGAAAGCAAGGAACAGCGTTGCGACAGGATTCATGAGAGGAGGGCTCGAGGTCGGGCGGAAAACCGCGACACACCTCCGCGCCCGACCGGTCGCGTGGTGTGTCGATGGTCTTGCCAACCAAAGGGCTACCTGCACCACGGTCTGCGCGACCGAGAATGTTGACGCAGGCGCTTCTGGGTAGAAGCCGGCTACTCCCCAAAGACAGGTGCGAGCATATCACACCGAAAGCCTTATGTAATACGGATCGCGCCTCGCGTATGTGGAGACGAAATAAATCTGTCGCCACTTCATGTATCAGTAGCGTGGCAATCGGCCGATGGTATATGTTGAATTAGTGGCACACCGTCCTTCAGGAAAAGAGACAGGTCACGTTCGCGGAAGGCAGGTACGCAAAACATCAGAACAATACGAATGCGCGTCCGGCGACAGGGCAACGGGACGCCCGTTCCTCGTACGGAAGTTGCTTCGGCGGCGCTGACTGTTGCGTGGGGACGCAGGCGACTCCTCGAAAAAAACGAGGCCTGACAAGAGCATGAATCGGTTCCGCACGTGCATCGGCCAATGCCAATTGTTGCACCGCGAGAACGCGAAACTGGAGCGAGACATGAGCCAGTCAGTATCCGCCGCGCCCGATGCGGGCCATTCCGGCGGGCGCGGGCATCAGCGGCCGGCGATGCCCGCACTCGCGCTTGCAGCATTGGGTGTGGTGTATGGCGATATCGGCACCAGTCCACTCTATACGCTGCAGACGGTGTTCGATCCAGTCAACGGACTGTCGCTCAACGCGCTAAACGTGGTCGGCATTGTCTCGCTGATCGTCTGGTCGCTGATCGTCGTCGTCTCGCTCAAATACGTCACGTTAATTCTGCGCGCGAACAATCACGGCGAAGGTGGGATCATGGCGCTGCTGGCGCTGGCCGCGTCGTCGGTTGCCACGCGGCCGCGCTTGCGCCATATGTTGCTGGGTGTCGGCATCATGGGTGCAGCACTCTTTTACGGCGACAGTGTGATCACGCCGGCGATCTCGGTGTTGAGCGCGGTCGAGGGTCTTCAGGTCGCCGCGCCGTTTCTCAAGACCTGTGTGATTCCCGTGACGCTGGTTGCGCTGGTCACATTGTTCCTGATGCAGAAGCGCGGCACAGCCGGTATCGGCATCGTGTTCGGACCGGTAATGGTGCTCTGGTTCATCGTGCTTGCCGTGGTGGGCGTCATCAACTTGATGCGCGCGCCCGCAATTCTCGTCGCGCTCAATCCGCTCACGGGGCTGGCGTTTTGCCTGCATCATCGGTGGCTGGCGTTCGTTGCTTTGGGTGCGGTCGTTCTGTCCTTGACCGGCGCGGAAGCGCTCTATGCGGACATGGGACATTTCGGCGCGAGGCCGATCCGGCTGACGTGGTTCGGCCTCGTGTTTCCCGCGCTTGCGTTGAACTATCTGGGGCAGGGCGCGTTGCTGCTTGCCGATCCGGGCGCGCTGCAAAATCCGTTCTACAAACTGTTTCCGCAATGGGCGCTGTATCCGATGATCGTGCTGTCGACGGTCGCGACCGTGATCGCGTCGCAAGCCGTTATCTCCGGCACGTATTCGATGACGAAGCAGGCGATGCAACTCGGCTTTTTGCCGCGCATGAATGTCGTCTACACGTCGGAAAGAGAAATGGGGCAAATCTACGTGCCAGGCATCAACTGGACGTTATTGGCCGCCGTCGTGGCGGCTGTGCTCGGCTTCGGTTCATCCACGGCGCTCGGCTCCGCGTACGGTATCGCTGTCACCGGCACGATGCTGATTACGACGATCCTGACGTTCTTCGTCATTCGCTACGCGTGGCATTACAACTGGCTGCTATGCGTGTTTGCGACCGGTTTCTTCTTCGTGATCGACGCGGCGTTCTTCTCCGCGAATCTGCTGAAGCTCATGCAGGGCGGCTGGTTCCCGCTCCTCGTCGGGCTGATCATCTACACGATCATGGCGACCTGGGGACGAGGCTGGGAGATGATGCGTGCCGAAGCGCGCGTGAGGGCCGGGACGATGCCGCTCAAGCCCTATCTGGCCACGTTGTTGAAGGACTCGCCGATGCGATGCGGCGGCACGGCAATCTTTCTATCGCCCGATCCTGATGGCGTGCCGCATTCGTTGATCAACAATTTGATGCATAACCGCGTGCTGCACAAACGTGTCGTTTTCGTGACCGTGAACAATGAGGAGATACCGTGGGTGCCTACGAGTGAGCGCGTGAGTGTGCACCCGCTAGATTCGGACTGCTACCAGGTCACGATCACGTATGGTTTCATGGACGAGGTCGACTTGCCGCGCGCGCTTGAAATTTGTAAGTCGCAAGGTTTGACATTCGAGCCGGCGGAGACTTCCTACTTCCTTAGCCGTGCGACCTTGGTGCCCACTCGTGATAGCGGCATGGCGATGTGGCGGGAGCGTTTGTTCTCAGTCATGTTGCATAACGTGGGTAACGTTGCGGCTTATCTGAAGCTGCCGGCAAATCGAGTGATTGAGTTGGGGGCACGCGTGGAGATTTGAAGATTGCATAAGAACGCGAGCAAAAGGCATCGTCCGCAGGCACGAGAGAATCAAACATTCACTTTGCTTTTAATTCGGAATACACTGAATTTGCTATTCCTCTTTTCTTTACCCGCTAGTCTTCAGTAACAGATGTTTTTGTCGTGCTCCGCGAGCCGAAGCAAACCGAGTCGGCTCGTTCCCAAACACCATTTGAACGGGACGACTCATCATGGCTGATACGAGCTACATGGCACGAAAATCCGTCGCCGATATTGTAGGAAGCGCCGACGCGGAAGAAGGCCACGCACTATCGAAAACACTCGGCGCAACCAGCATCACGGCGATGGGCATTGGCGCGATCATCGGCGCCGGCATCTTCGTTCTGACCGGCACCGCCGCGGCGCAATTCGCCGGCCCGAGCATCATCCTGTCATTCGTACTCGGTGGCATTGCGTGCGCGTTCGTCGGCCTCTGCTATTCGGAGCTGGCAGCGATGTTGCCCGTATGCGGCAGCAGTTACACCTACACGTATGCCACGCTGGGTGAAATTTTCGCGTGGATCATCGGCTGGGACTTGATCCTCGAATATGCGATGGGCGCCGCCACTGTCGCGGTCGGGTGGTCCGGTTATATCGTGAGCTTGCTGCATAACGTGGGGATCAATATCCCGCCCGATCTAGCCACCGCACCCGGCACCATCATCAAGCTACCCGATGGCACCACCGCGACAGGCATCATCAATTTGCCCGCGATCGTGATCATCGCCATTCTCACCACCATGCTCGTGCTCGGTACGAAGGAATCAGCACGGCTCAACAACGTCATGGTGGCGGTCAAGCTGACCGTGGTGGTGGCCTTTATCGCGCTCGGCATGTTTTTCATCAAGCCGGCGAACTGGCATCCGTTTATTCCCGCGAATACTGGCGAGTTCGGCAACTTCGGCATGAGCGGGATTCTGCGTGGCTCGGCCGTGGTGTTCTTCGCGTTCATCGGATTCGATGCGGTCTCCACTGCCGCACAGGAAGCGAAAAAACCGCAACGGGACATGCCGATCGGCATTCTGGGGTCGCTGATCATCTGCACCATTTTGTACATCCTCGTCGCGGGTGTTCTCACTGGACTCGTACCGTACGCTGAACTGAATGTTCCTGATCCGATCGCGAAGGGCGTGGATGCGATTGGCCTGAACTGGTTCTCGATTCTGATCAAGATCGGTGCGCTGACAGGACTGACCACCGTGATCCTCGTGCTGCTGTACGGGCAGAGCCGCATCTTCTTCACGATGTCGACGGACGGCTTGCTACCGCCTCTTTTTGCACGAGTTCATCCGCGTCTTCAGACGCCTCATTTGAGTCAGATTCTGATTGGCACGGTCGTCGCAATCGTGGCGGCGCTCACTCCGATCAGCGTGTTGGGGGAGATGGTTAGCATCGGCACTTTGTTCGCGTTCATTCTTGTGTGCGGCGCCGTGATCTATTTGCGGCGCAGTGACTCTGATGCCACACGCCCGTTCCGGGTTCCTGGTGTACCGATCGTGCCGGTTCTGGGGATCCTGTTTTGCCTGTTGCTGATGGCCGGGCTGCCGCTCGTCACGTGGGTGCGGCTTGTCGTGTGGCTTGTGATCGGGATGACCATTTATATTTCTTATGGTCGCAATCATTCGAAGTTGCGCTTTCCTGAGCGGCACTGAGAGGGCGGTGGCGCCGGGGCGGCGCTACTGCAAATATTTCTCACATATCGATGAAAAATGCTCGTTTGGTGGCTGAGGTCTGCCTTCGTAGACTGGGAGTGTGAGTGGTAGCCGCGACGATGCAGTACGACGTGGCTACTCCTGGTTTATGAGGAGGTTTGTCGTGGATATGACCTTGTTCGAGATTCCGGCCGTGGTGGTTGTTTTGGGTATCGTTGGTGTCGTGGTGGTTAGGGCGTTTGCCTCGTCGCGCGTGGATGGCATCGACGTTTTTATGCGGCGGCATATGCCCGATGAGCGGGAGGGGAATTAGAAGGAGTTTTTTCCGCATCAAAGCATGCCGCGTTCTGCCGGCACTTGATAAAAGTTGCTCGCGGTTGATTCGGGCGATCGTCCCCCTGTCAGTATCTGATATGCTGCGGCCTCGCTTGCCGTCGCGCTGAGTGCCGCGCAGCAATTCCCATCCGCCGTCCGACTCGGGGTTGGATCGTCTGATCGCGCGGCGCATCTTATCTCGCTGTCGCGTGACATCGAAATCTAAGCTCACGACCCGTCTCCCCAGCGTCTGCCCAATACCTTTCAAACGTGACATCGACATTCGCCATGAGTTATGATAGGCGTTTGCCGTCGTCACCTTCTCGAATCTGATTCGGGCACACTTCACACGGTAACAACTTAATCGAAGTCATCGCACCGCTCGCGTGTGATGGCGTAAATCACATTGCGGAGGTAGGCGCGCTATGGCCGGCAAGGTCCCTCTGTTTTCCATTGAAGCCTCGAATCGCGGCATCGACCTGGCTGGTGCGTTCAACCGCGTGGCGAACAGTCACTGGTTCATCCTCGGCAATGAAGTGACCAACTTCGAGCGGGAGTTCGCCGCGTATATCGGCGTCGATACCTGCGTTGCACTTGCTAATGGAACCGACTCGCTGGAACTCGCGTTGCGGGCTCTAGATGTAACGTCCAACGATTCCGTGGCGCTCGTGGCAAACGCGGGCTATTACGGCAGCACGGCGGTCAATGCGATTGGAGCGCGCGCCCTTTACGTCGACGTCGATGCTTCGTCGCTGAACATGTCGCCGGCCGCCCTTCGTGACCTGCTTTCGCGCGAGAAGCCCAAGGCGATTCTCGTTACGCATCTGTACGGACAACTCGCAGCTATCGAAGAACTCGTAGCGATTGCCGCACAAGCCGGCGTTCCTGTCATCGAAGATTGTGCGCAAGCTCATGGCGCAATGCGCGCGGGGCGTATTGCGGGAAGCTTTGGCGCCGTTGGCTGTTTCAGTTTTTATCCGACCAAGAACCTGGGCGCACTAGGTGACGGCGGTGCAGCCGTATGTTCGGACCCGGTGATCGCACAGAAGCTGAAGATGCTGCGTCAGTACGGCTGGAACGCCAAATACAGTGTAGAGCTGGCGGGCGGCCGAAATAGCCGTATGGACGAAGTGCAGGCGGCGATCCTGCGCGAGAAGTTGCCGCACCTGAACGACTGGAATTCGCAACGTAAAGCCGTGGCGCGGCGATACAACGCCGCCTTCAAAGATCTACCGGCCAGGATCGCTTCATCCGTGGATGCGGATTACGTTGCCCATCTCTACGTCATTCGCGTGCGCGACCGTGATTCGTTTCGCGCGTATCTTGGCGAACAGCAGATCGCAACGGAAGTGCATTATCCGATTCCCGATCATTGGCAGACCGCTTACACAAGCCGGTCCGCTTCACCCCGTCAACATTTGCCGGTGACGGAACAGAGCGCGGCCGAGATCGTCACGTTGCCGTGCTTCCCGGGAATGACCGAGGCGCAGGTGGATCGTGTCATCGAATCCGTTTGTGCTTATTTCGCACGTGAGTCCGCGCAATGAATCAACCAAAGAACCGCACATCGCAGATCGGCTTCGACGATTTCCGGCGGCTCGCGAGCGACGACTCGTTGTCGAAATACGAGCGGATCGGATTTCCGGACGACTATCGTCAAGGTTTCGAGAGTCACATTTTCGCGGACATCGTCGGCAAACTGGACAACCTGCAACTTCCGAAACAGAACGTGCTCGACATCGGCCCTGGATGCAGCGATCTTCCGGGCATGCTGATAGGTCTTTGCGAGAAGAACGGCCATTTGCTCACTTTGGTGGATAGCGAGGAAATGTTGCAGCAACTGGACGATCGGCCATTCATCACGAAGGTTGCAGCGCGCTACCCCGATTGCCCTGGCGTCATCGACGGACTCAGAGAGACGGCAAATGTCATTCTCTGCTATAGCGTTCTGCAATACATCGTGCTGGAGGCGCCGTTCTTTCGTTTCCTCGACGATTCGCTGTCCTTGTTGGCGCCGGGAGGTCAGATGTTGATTGGCGACATACCGAATGTATCCAAGCGCAAACGTTTCTTCTCCAGCGAAACGGGCGTCCGTTTCCACAAGGAGTTCATGCGCACCGCCGACGATCCGGTCGTGAGCTTCAATCAGATCGAGCATGACCAGATCGATGACTCCGTCGTCTTCTCGATTCTCGAGCGGGCGCGATCCGCTGGGTTCGATGCCTACGTGCTGCCGCAAGGGCGAGCGTTGCCCATGGCGAATCGCCGCGAAGACATCTTGATCCAACGACCGTAAAAGCGACGCAAATGGAAAAGACCCGAGACCTGGTTATCGTTGGCGACAGTGCATTCGCCGAAGTTGCGTACGAGTACTTCACGCACGACTCGGCGTACAACGTGGTCGCTTTCGCCGTCGAATCGGAATTCATGACGCGCGACCGCCTGTTCGATTTGCCGGTGGTGCCGCTGGAGCGGCTCGAAGAGCTTTATCCGCCCGAGCGGGTCGACTTCTACGCGGCAATTGTCTATTCGCAACTGAACCGGCTGCGTGCGCGCCTTTATGAAACGTGCAAGGCGAAAGGCTACAAGCCCGCAAGCTACATCAGTTCGAAAGCGTTCGTGTGGCCAAACGCGTCGATCGGCGAACATTGCTTTATCTTCGAGAACAATACCGTGCAGCCGTTTGTCCGTATTGAGGACAATGTCGTGCTCTGGAGCGGCAATCACATCGGGCATCATACGAAGGTGGACAGTCACTGCTTCATCTCGTCGCAAGTCGTGATTTCCGGGTTTTGTACGATAGGGCGCCATACCTTCATGGGTGTCAACTCGACGGTCAGCAATAACGTCAACATTGGCGAAAGCAATTGGATCGGACCCGGCGTTTCGATCTCGAGTGACACGGAACCTGACAAGCTCTACGGCGGTGTCAAAAGCGAACCCGCAAGAGTAAGCGCTCGCCGCTTCTTCAAAGTACGCGCGGACTAAAAATGGAATGGAGAAAGCTGGGCGTCGTCTGGTGCCCGACCGGTGACCTTTGGTGGGCGCGGTCCCATGCGTCGTGTCCGACGCCGCTGTTTCTTGACGACGGCACGTTGCGCATCTACGTGCAGGGGCGTGACGAAAAAGGTATTGGCCGCATTGGCTTCGTCGACGTTGATGCCGGCGATCCAACGCGCGTGCTCCGTGTATCGCCAGACCCTGTCCTCGACGTTGGTGTACCGGGTGCCTTTGACGACAATGGTGTATTCCAGACATGCGTGCTCGCGCTTCCGGACGGCACGTTGGCGATGTACTACGTCGGCTTTGAGATTTGTCATCAAATCCGCTACCGCTTGTTGACTGGACTTGCCATCAGTCACGATGGCGGCGAGACGTTCCAACGTCTTCGAGCTACGCCGATTCTGGAAAGATCGCCACATGAGCTGCATTTTCGATGTGGTCCCTTTGTCATGGCTGACGGCGGCGTCTACCGGATGTGGTACATCGCAGGAAGCGAATGGGAGACGCTGGAAGGAAAAGCCATGCCGGTCTACAACCTCCACTATCTGGAGTCCGCGGACGGGATCATTTGGCCCGACGAGGGCAGTCGCGTCTTTGAACTGAATCGCGATGTCGAACATGGGATTGGTCGGCCCTACGTTGTCAGGAAGCATGACGGCTACCAGATGTTCTATAGCATCAGGAAGAAGCAGCCATTGGGTTATCGGATGGGCTATGCAGAATCGCCCGATGGCCGGCACTGGACGCGGCTGGACAAACAGCTGGGACTGGACGTTTCCGGGTCCGGCTGGGACAACGAGACGGTTGAATACTCAGCGGTGGTCAATGCCGGCGACAAAACTTTCTGCTTTTACAACGGCAACGACTTCGGCGGGACGGGCTTCGGTGTCGCGGAACTGATCAAGTGAACATCAATATCGTCGACTACAGCGCTGAACACGCGCAAGCATGGGACGACTGGTGTCGCGAATGCGACAATGCAACGCTATTGCACACGCGACGCTTTCTGTCATACCACGGTGCACGCTTCGAAGACGCTTCCGTCCTGCTAATGAACGAGGGGCGTTTGGTGGGTCTGTTTCCAGCGGCAAAGGCGGCCGGCGATCCGGACATCGTAGTGAGTCATCCGGGCGCAACATACGGTGGCATTGCACACGCCGGATGGCTTCACGGTCAGCGAATGATCGACGCGATCGGCGCGTTGAAGGATCACTATCGCAACCGTGGTATCCGCAAACTGGTCTACAAAGTGGTCCCGTTTATCTACGCGCGGGTTCCCTCGCAAGACGACGTGTATGCGCTTTTCCGTCATGATGCGCAGCGCGTTCGATGCGATCTGTCCTGCACGATCGATCTACAGCACCAGCGGCCCGTCAGCGAGCGTCGAAAGCGTGCGAGGCGCAAGGCGTGCAAGACCGTCACGCTGCGCGCGGCTATCGACGACCTGCCCGCATTCTGGGCGATTCTGACCGAAACGCTCGCGCGCCGCCACGAGGCTGTTCCGGTTCATTCGGTCGACGAAATCGCTCTGCTGGCCTCGCGCTTTCCCGACGAGATTCAGCTTCGATGTGCGGTTATGGATGAAAAATTGATCGCGGGCGTCCTTTTGTTCTGCTCGAGGAATGTGTGGCACGCTCAATACATCGCGTCCAATGAGAGCGGCAATCAGGTTAGCGCGCTCGACGCGGTGTTTGGCGCCGCGATAGAAGAAGCCCGCGCTAGTGGAGCACGGTATTTCGACTTTGGCACGAGTAATGAATCTGCAGGCCAGGTACTGAACGACGGACTGTTCCGGTTCAAGTCCGAATTTGGCGGCGGCGGTGTAGCCCACGAATATTACGAATTGGCGATTTGAGACTGTGAGTCAGAAAAAAATATCCTTGATCGTTCCGGTGTATTTCAATGCCGGAAGCCTGCCCGACCTATTTGCGCAGCTCGTCGCGCTTGAACAGGGTCTGCTCGCCCGCGATATCCTGCTTGAGCTTATCTTCGTCGATGACGGCTCAAAGGATAATTCCCTCGAACTGTTGCTGGAATTCAAGAACACCCGGCCCGCCACCACCGTCGTCAAGCTAACTCGTAACTTCGGAGCGGTGCACTGTTCGAAGACGGGTTTCCGCTTCGTGACGGGTGACGCATTCATCATTGTTGCCGCCGATCTGCAGGATCCGCCCGGGCTGATCAATGAGATGGTCGACCGATGGCTGGCTGGTTCCAAATTTGTTATTTGCGAGCGCGTAACCCGAGATGATCCGGTCGTGTCTAAGTTCTTCTCGCGTATTCACTATAAATTGCTGCGGGCGCTGGTCATTCGCGACTACCCCTACGGCGGGTACGACATGGCGCTCATGGACAAAGCGCTGTTGCCCCACCTTCTGAACAGTTCGAAATCAGTTTTCACGCCGCTCCTCGCTTATTGGCTGGGCTACGAGCCGAGCGTGATCACCTATCATCGTCCGGCGCGTCGCCACGGGAAGTCCGGTTGGACGTTTGCCAAGAAATTTTCAGCATTTCTCGACATCATGCTGGGTTTCTCAATCACGCCAATCCGGGTGATATCGGGCGTCGGCGCTGTGATCTCAGTGTGCAGTTTCGTTTACGGGCTCATCGTCGTGATCAACGCATTCCTTCACAACATTTCCGTTCCCGGATTTGCAACGATTGTCTCTCTGATTTCTTTCATGCTGGGACTCGTGATTGTCATGCTCGGCTTGATCGGTGAGTACTTGTGGCGGATCTTCGAAGAAACGAACCGGCGCCCGGAGACGGTCATCGAGCAGGTCTGGTGAAGATGAGGTTCAAGCGATTCCTGGTTTCGGGCGCTGTCAACACGCTTGCCACCTACCTCCTTTACCTGCTGTTGCTGAAGTTCCTTCCCTATACATGGGCCTACACAGTCACGTACGTGGTTGGTATCGCGCTGGGTTACCTACTAAGTGCTAAATGGGTATTCAAAAAAGATCTGAGCGTGCGGACCGCAGCGTCATATCCGGTGGCTTATCTGATCAACTATGCGATCGGACTAGGCGTATTGAGGCTATGCGTACATGTACTGCACGTTCCGGCGCAGGTCGCGCCACTCATCGTCGTTTGTGTGACCATTCCTGCGATGTTCATTCTCACCCGCGCAATCTTCCGTGAATAGGCCCGTGAATACTATGCCCGCCATTTCCGACTGCAAGCTCTACGAGTTGCCGAAGATCACCGATCCGCGAGGTAATCTCACGTTTATTGAAAGCGATAAACATGTTCCATTCGCGATCCAACGTGTTTTCTACCTATACGACGTTCCCACTGAAGAAAGCCGGGGCGCACACGCGCACCATACGCTGAATCAGTTAATCATCTGCCTCTCGGGGAGCTTCGACGTCGAGGTCGACGATGGCAAAAACCGCACGCGCATCCATTTGAATCGGCCGTGGAAGGGCTTGCACGTTCCCCCGTTGATTTGGGCAGCGGAGGTCAATTTCGATCCTGGTTCGGTAGCGCTGATTCTTGCGTCCGATATGTACAATGAAGCGGACTATATCCGGGACTACGATGACTATCTCGCCCTGATGAAAGATCTAGCGTCAAAGCAGGATTGACTGAATGTACCGCAGCGTAACACTGAGATCAGAGCCAACGTCAGGCGCGCACAGCCACCGCATAGGGCTAATCGCCGCCGCTTTGTTCGTCGTGCTCGTCGTTGTTGTGCTGCGGCTGGCGGTAGTCGGTGGCTATCCATCCACGGACGAAGGCATCTACGCGTACTACGCGCTGATTATCCATGACCGGCTATCGCAAGACCTACGTCTTCCGAATGACGGCATGTTGATGCTCTACCCGTTAATGACGTCTTTCGTCTACTCGCTGAAGGTCAATCCCATTTTTGCTTTACGACTGATTGATGTCGTTCCGGACGCGCTAGCCGCTGTCTTGATGCTACGAATATCAGCACGCTTGAGTGGAAGCCTGACAGCGAGCGCGCTCATCACCGCGCTGTTCTTTGTGCTGCTGAACCACCCGAGTTTCATCCAGTATGGGTTCAAGAACAGCTTCTTCATAGCGCTGTGCCCATTGCTCTATGCGGTGATCCTGTTCTTGTCCGAACAGCAAGCCAGTCCGTCAAGGTTCTTTGCCATGGGCGTACTCGTCGCGCTCGGCGTACTTTTGCGAGAAACGCTACTTCTCTTCGCCGTGTTAGGGGCGGTTTCCATTTTCGCGGAGCGGGGTACTCGCGGGTTGACGTACTACGTTGCAGGCGGGCTGGCGGCTGGATCACTCATACTCATCCTGGCAATTGCCCTGCGAGGCACCGGCGGCGTATCCAGCTTTATAGCGGGTTACGTTGACAGTGGCGCCGTTTATGTAGCGTTCGGCGATATGCGATGGAAACTCTTCACGTCGAGCGGGCAACTCGCTGCGCAGGCAGCTGCCGCGGGGCTGGTTATAAGTTTCGCGGCAACGGCATGCCTCGTCATCGCGTCGATTCGCGGCAGAACGACGGAATATCTTAAGCCTTTTGCTTTTTGGGCCGCTGTTACCTTAATCCCCTTCGTTGAACCGCTCGCGAAGCTGGGTTTGCCTTATCACTTCTCGTGGTCGCTGATCGGCCTGTGCGGTATCGCGAGCTTGGGTTGGAGCACTTGCCAATTCACTGGCCGGGCGCAAAAGCTCATTTATAGCTGTTTGTGCATTGGTGTCTCCTTACTGCTCGTATGGCCGCAGCTTGACTATCAACGCAACCTGTTTTGGGGACTCACCTACCCCGCTTTCAAGGAAACGCACGGCAAATATTGGGCCGACGAGTCGATTCAGCGTAGCAATTATCTGCTCATGGCCGATCAGATCAGACGCATTGCTCCCGCCTACGCTACTCTGAGTTCCAGCGCTGCGATGCTGGTTCTGTATCCCCTCACGGGTCTTCGCCCACCGTGCTACGGCGTCAGTAATCTGACCGTTACGGCTGTCACGCTGCACTTCGACGAGAAAGCAGTTAAACGAGCCATCGAAAATTGTCCTGCGGATGTGGTCGTAGCGACTCAGAGAGACTTGCCTGGCAGCTCGGCCGTCGCGCAAGCAATGCGGGAGCTCCCTCAGTATCGGCCCGCTGGCAGAGTGGACGCGTCCACTGCACGGGATTACGGAAGCTCCACCGCAGAGTTGTTTTTGCGCCAGCGTTGACACGAATGAATGTGCTAGGGCCACGCAAGGGAACGCTAGTGTTTCAGCCTAAGCCGCCCACCATGCCAACCATTACGCCCGTTTGCCTGAGTCAGCGTATGCAGGCGGGTGTCTATCCTGCGACTTCAGGCGGAGCGGCTCTGTACCGATGTGAAACGGTTCTTCAAGAGCAGGAAAGGACGCTCGAGAAGCCTATACGAAACGTCCGCTAGTAAGACGTTGGCCACGGCGGCGACAGCGAATCTCGAGAACCGGTTGTGCACTTCGAACTGATCCAGGACTTTAGCGGTCTCTGTCAGTGCACAAATGAACACATAGATCCTGTACGAAATCTTTCCTAGGTGCCGCGTGGGGCGACAGCCGAACGCTGCCCGCAGTTCGATGACATCGAGACCGCATAGACAATCAGGCAGCACGCGAACGCCATGACGGGATAACCAATCACCTCGCAGACTCGCGAGATACCGGGCGGCCCCATCCATACGAGCGCCGAGAGTGTCAGCAAAGCGGCAGCAGCAGGAAGCAATGACTTGCGCGCCTGCAAATCCATAGATACGCCTACTGAATGCGCCTACTGAAGTGCCGACGCCCGTGAATATCCCGAACAGAAACGTGTCGGCTCTCAGTGGTGAGACCCATACGAGTGGATGACTACGACCGATCAGCACGACGTCGAGACGCATCAACAGAAAGACTACCGCCGCCGGAGAGGCCCTGCAGGCCTTCGCTCAGGGGCTCGCTGACGTGGGCGACTACCTTGCCGCTCGCGTCAGCACGCGGCGCTACTATCGAAGCGGATGCAAGCTCGCCATGGCGCAAGAATTGATGCGCTGTATCGCCCTAAACTGCGCCAAACGTTTGCGTGCTATTTCTGTGTGTGGATTCGCATTTGTCAAGTAGCAGGCCGGGCAACTCCAGAAAATATTATTTTAAGCCGACGCCTACAAAAGCGACTGAATTGCTAAAGTTCCTGCGCCCTTTGCCGAAATTAGAGAGTGGTTGGATGCGCTACTTGAGAGGGAAGCGCCGGCCAGTAAAAAAATCGGGCGTAGCGATGACGCGGTAAATTGAGAAGTATCGTGACGTCGCTGCAATAAAACACTAGAACAATCAGATAGATGACCAAAAACATGCAAAAGGCAGTCGCTGCTGCTGTATCAACGGGCCTGCTGATCCTGTCTATCGGGGCGAATGCTCAGGAATCGGCGACCGACGACCTCAACTCATGCGTTCGAAAAGAACAGCTCCTCGCGACGGCAAAGGGAGCAGGCATCGGAGCATTGACCGGCTTCGCAGCGATGCTTGTGTCGAACAAGAAGAACGACGCAGCGAAGGGCGCTGTCATCGGCGCCGCGGTCGGCGGCATGGCCGGATTCGCCACTGCGTACTACACGGCGATTGATACGTGCTACAAGAAGAATCCTTCCTGGGTTCCTGAATCCAGTATTCAGCACACCAAGTCGTTCGAGAAGGTCAAGAAAGACCTCAAGTACAAAGCTAATCAGGGCGTCGTTGTGCATGCCAACTCGGTCACGATTGACGGGCCGGTGAAGGCGGATGGACAAGCTGTCGTCAACAGCACTTTTGCACTGATGACCCCGGACGGCGCAGAGCGGTCGGTCGCGATTGACCGCAAGCTGTACGTGATTGGTGACGACGGCAAGGAAACCCTAGTTCTGTTCCCTGGCCACCCTACCGCCGAAGACCACACCTTCGAACCCGGTGAGGTGATGGACACTGTCCGCATCCCCATTCCCCACGATGCGAAGCCCGGTAGTCTCTATCGCGTCGAATTCAGTGTTGCCGCCGATAACAAGCCGGCCTCGGTGGTGTCCGAAAAATTCCAGGTCTCACAATAATGGCATGGAGCCCGGAGGTCCTTTGGGCACCGGGCAAGAGTGTACGGGCCGCCAGTGCCAACTCTGTCTTCATTCCGACCACAGCACCCTGCAGGTCAACCAATCGTTCCTAACCGATGAAAATGTACGTCCAGCGCACCATGATCGTAGTGGGGGCTGCTTTGCTATCCGCATGCGCGGCAAGCAGTTTGCCAGGCTATCAGAACACCTATCACTCGTATAGCGTTCCGCAGAGTCTGGTTGACCGCATCAAGGACAAGTTCCACGCGCACGGTCTTAACCAGGCCTCGGTCGTGCGGGACAGCACGGGCAGAATCCAGCTTGTCGGAAGCTACCAGAACGAGGACGACGTCGACACGGCATTCACGATCGTGCAGTCGATCGTTGGCATGAAGTCGACATCGCCTTTTTACCCGCAGAACATCAAGCAGAAGCGCTGGGAAGCCGCGGCCGGAAAGGCGCTCGAAGCGTATGCGCGCGACGGTGGAGTGCGTTCGCAAGTGCCCGTCAAGCGAGCGATCGTCATTGGCCTGAATCGTTTTGCCGATCCCTACATCCCGGAGATTCAGGGGCGAGACGATGCCATCGTCGTTCAGGATTACCTTAAACGCGCAGGCTACAACGTCACGACACTGCTAGACGAGCATGCGACAAAGGCGAACATAGAGAATGCGCTCAACACGCTCGACCGCACGGTGGGGCCGAACGATGACGTTTTCATCTACATCTCCAGTCACGGGACCGAGCCCGTGCCGACTCCGGGAGGTGCAGACCAGCGCAAGATGTCCATCATTGCATACGATTCAGTCAATCAAAAGACGATGGCGATGGGGGACGCGACGGAAATCAAACTCTATGTGCAAAGCCATTCAGTGCCCGATACGCTGGTACAGAACGTGGCGCGTCGACCAAGCCATATAACGCGTGTCGTTATTGACACTTGCTACAGCGGCGACATGCTCGACGATGTCAAAGACGAGAGCACGGAGTACATCGTCAAGACAAACGGGGGAACGGCTGAGAAAGCGGGCATTTCACTCGCATCGTGGACGACATCGGCTTTCACTTCCAAAGGAATTCAGTTTGCTGGTGACTCCGGCGAACATGCTGGTGGCAGCCAAAGCAAACCGGTACGAACCGTTATCGACAGAAATCGTAACGGCTACACCATTATTACTGCAACGAGCCCAAACCAACGCTCTTGGGGGCCGTCAGCGGGTCACACGTTCGCCAATCCGGTCGGCGGGCAGCCTCTCAACGGTTCTTTCTTCACCCAGTCACTGTTTGCCTACCTCAAAACGGATGGCGGCAATTTGGGGCCCGCCTTCCGTCAAGCGCAGGACTTTACGTCTCGCAAGGCACTCGAGGCATCGAAGGGCACGGAGAGCCAGAATCCTCGCCAGTTCTCAACAATCCCGGATGACCAGAACGCCGTCAACTGACAGGCGACACCGGTTTAAAAATTCAAGATACAGGAGAGAAAACATGCGATATCCGTTGATCGCACTGACCGTCGCTGCGATGGCCACGCATGCGTTTGCAGAGGAAGCCTACACCGCCAAGTCTCTTTTCTTCTCAGCGAACGACTCAGTCGTAGCGGTCAGCACGGCGAAGGCTGGTGAGAGCACGCTTGACACAGCAGTCGCCTCGGCTAACGCTTCCTCGACCGCAGCGACGACCCCGGCAACGGCGGTCATGAAGGTGGCGCAAAAGAAGAAACGCCCGTCTTCGCAACTGGGCGCCAGCTACTTCGTCAGGCTGAAAGATCAGGATGGGACGACGCATGATGTCTTGACCCGTCGCGTTTTTCACAGCGGCGAAAAATTTCAGCTCGGCGTGAAGGTGAACCGTCCTTCGTACGTATATATCCTTAACGAAGCGCCGGACGGCACGATTACGCAAATCTATCCGCAACCTTCCCAGGATAACTTCGTGGATGCCATGGGAGTGGTCTTCTTCCCTGCGAAAGGCGCGTTCCAGTTTGACGACAAGCCAGGGATGGAAAAGCTGATGGTGTATCTGTCGCCTGAGCGCGCGCACGACGACGTCACGCGTCGCGTGCGGACAGTGGCCCCCGACCTGGTGACGAGCCCAATGCTGAAAACGGCAGATTCCGGATCTTGTCCCGCTGCTCCGGTAGTAACGGCTGCGTCCACGTCGGACTCACCGGCTACTACGGATACATCGCTCACAGCATTGGCCGCGCCTGCCGCTTCGGATGCAGCTCCGATGCAGTTGGCCAGTGTGTCGTCGGATTTTGCCTCGAAGGGTATCAATTTCGCTCCCGACTCGCCTGCCGGCTGCGCTCCGAAAGTCGCGCAGGCAGATTCGTCCGCCTATGCATCGAAGGGAATCGTCTTTAGCGATGACCAGTCTCCGGCACCCGGCCAGCAGGTCGCTTCATATGTTGTGAAGAACACCACCAAGACTGATTCGGCGCTGTTTCTGAAAATCAACCTCGCGCACCAGTAACACCCGGATTTGCTCGAGGAATATGCCTCTGCGAATTGCATTGAGATACTGAGAGACGAAAGACATGGAACATAACCATCTGATTATCGGCCTGGGCGGATCGGGCGGCAAAATTATCCGCCATCTGCGCAAGACGATCGAGCGAAACAAGGACGCGCAGGGGAACAGCCCGTCGGCCGCGCAGTTTGAATACCTGTATGTCGATACGTCAAGCGACGAAATCGACAAGCACGACGAGTGGAAGGTCTTGGGCAAGGAGATCGACCTCGCACGCAGCCAATACATCATCAACACGGCGAGCAGCGTTCGTGCTGTCCTTGATGATCCTGCGTCGTTTCCGGGACTGCGAGACTGGATCGAGCCGCGTGGCATTTTCGACGTATTGCAGGCTACAACCGCTGGCGCGGCGCAACGACGCAAGCTCGGCCGTGTTGTCTTTGCACAGAATGCACCGCACTTCGTGAAGGCCGTTGAAGACCGGATGCGCGTGTTGCAACAAGGTCCCGGACGTGCTGGTGCGATCATCCACGTAGTCTGCGGCCTTGCAGGCGGAACGGGAAGTGGTTCGGTGGTAGACGCAATCGCTCTCCTCCGCAACAAGTATCCCAATCCCGAGCAGCATCGGATTCTCGTATACGCACTGCTACCCGAGAAGGATTCGCGACGTGTGCGTGATGTGGCTGGCGTATCGCCGTACTACGCGAACGGATACGCGGCCTTGGCCGAGTTGAATGCAATGGCTGTGGGCAAATATCATCCGGCGAATCTGCTCGACGGATCGCCGATGGCGCATGACGTCTATTTCAACGGCTGCTATCTGGTAAGCAATCTCAATCAGAACAACATCCAGTTCGATGTCGATAGCGAGCTTCCTCGTATCGTTGGCGAGTTCATTTTCCAGAAGACCTTGAATAAGGAATGGGAAGGTCTCGGGCGCGCCGAAAAGGGCGAGAACGACATCAAGAACTTCGAAAGTGAGGAAGACGGAAAAGCGCGTGCCAAGCTATTCCTGTCGTTCGGCGTCGAGCGGATCGTTGTTCCGGAGCAGGAGATCAAGGAGTATCTGGCGTACGGTTTCGCCGAACAGGCAACTCGTCAGTTGATGTTCAATAACTTCCGTCAGGGTGAGGGTTACGCAAACGAACCGGTTCAGAAGGACTGGAACAGCGAGGCAAGGAAGCCCGATGCCTTGCAGAGCATGCTACTCAGCGACCAGCACCTGACGCTCGAGGTTGGCATTCTCGAAGACGATGCGAAGAACGCCGGATGGAAACCTGCAAAGGAATTCTGGAAGCAGGTGGTAAGCGTCGTGGCTCCCGAAGTGCGCAACGATCCGACGCTTGAACAGACGACCTGGGCCGCTGCATTGAATACCCGGCTGGCCAAGGTATTCGACGAGACGTACCGAAAGCTCGGCGGCGTGCGCAAGTTCTATGAGATCAAGGGTAACGCTCGCCTCGAGATGGCCCGCCACATCGCGCGGCAGGTCGAGAAGGACCTCTTCGCACGGTGGAAGATTGGTACGCATTCGTTGATGCAGTTGCGTCAGTTTACTGACGCGATCATTGCATTGCTCGATGAGCGTCTCTCGGTGCTCGCTGAAGAAATCACGAAAGCGCCTGCAGCTCTGGCAGTCGTCCAGCAAAACGTTGAAGAACTGCTGACGCAGTTCAACAAGGTGGGGTTCTTTGGTCAACACTTGACGGATAAACGTGGTGCGTTGTTCGCCGATATTGCTGCAAGACACCAGGACCTTTACACGCTCCGCACGCTCCACGAAGGTCAGAAGTTCGCTGTAAGCCTGATTCCCTTCATCAAGGACGAACTGACGACGCTGCGCGGTCACATCGACGGCATGCATCAGACCCTCGCCGCGGCAACCGAAAAGGTGCACGAAGAGCAGGCGGCAAGGCTGGCGGGAGCGGATTCCACCTATCAGCAGCGGATTTTTGACCGTGGCGCCATCGCCAGCATCATGAAGGCTGTGATCGTTGACGAGCAGAGTCAGGTCACACGTACGCAGAAGGTCCGGCAGTCGGTGATCGACCTTGCGGGAACTGAGGTGGATTCGTTTGACAGGCTGGTCCGCGGAATTTCTCTTGGTGCGATCATTTCAACGATTTCGCAGACATCGGCAACCATCGTGGAGATGGCGCACGCAGAAATTTCCAAGAATCTGACGCCCGTGTTGCAGGTCAATATCGTTGAGCGACTCCAGAAGCAATACGATGCCAACCCGAATGCCTTGAAAGCGTTCGTGTCAGAGTTGTACGAGAAGTCGGGGACGATGATCCAGTACAACAAGACGGAGGTTGACCGGTCGGTCGCCAACAATGCGGGTGGGACTCGCGGCACATCGAACACGGTTGCGGTGTTCCTGCCGGAGTGCGAGAGCCAGAAAGACTTCCACGCGGCGTTGACGAAGCTGTTCGAGGAACAGAAAGATCCGGCGTCCGATACTGTTGTGGCACCCGGAAAGCTGTCGAACGAGATTGTGATACTCAAAATCGCCTCGTTGATGCCGGTACGGTTCATCGAACCGTTGGCGATGATGAAGCGACACTACGACGGCTTGCTCGCGGACTTCAACGAGTCCCATCTTCTGCACAGCCAGGGCGACGGAAAGAAGCTTCCTCCGCTTTATGCGAGGTCTGCGGCTGAAGTCAGCGCGCAAGCGAAACGCAAACCGGTCCTGCTGGTTGCGCGTCTGATGAACCTGATCAAGGAGCGTCAGAACAAGACGACGGGCGAGCAGGAGTGGGCTTTCATCTATAAGGCCAATGGACTTCCCGCGTCCAAGGTCCTGCGTGGTTCTACCTGGCAGTCGGTTATCGACGAGGATCACTCTGCTGAGTTGCAGGGCATGATCGAGCGCGAGGTAAGCCGAAAGGTCGACGCTGAGTTGAAACATAAGGATGACAAGCAGAAGCTCTTCGATGAGTACGTCGAGTTCGCGACTGCGCGCTTCAACGAAGCGGGCGAGGACGACCAGGACCCCGAATATCTGGCAATTAGCGCGATGCAGAAGCCGGTGCGGGAAATCATTGGCCTGCCTGCAGTCGCTGAGTAACCGTCTGCATTAACTGAATCGTAGGTTTAACCATGCCAAACTATAAATGTCCGACCGTCGGCGACTGCGACCGAGCGAATGCACGTGAAGTGTTTGTTCGTTTGCCCGGTGAAGACTTGAAGTGCCCGGAATGTTCGACTCTGCTGGTGTCGGAGATTGCAGGAACGAAAACGGGACCCAATAAGAAATTGGTCGCCGCTGGTGTTGGCGCGGCGGTCGTCGTGATTATCGGCGCTGTCAGCGGTGGCTTGTATTACAAAAAGTCGCACTCCGAAAGCCGCGATGCAGTTGTGTCAGCTCAGGCTGCTCCGGCTTCGGCTGTCGTGGCCGCGGCAGCGCCTGCGAGCACACCGCCACCGTCGGCATCCGTTGGAATCTCCCCGTCCGATGCGGATATCACTGCCCAACGCAAAGATAGTGATGCAAAGCTCTCGAACGGAGACGCGTCGGGCGCCGAGTCGGCCAGCAACCAGGTGGCTGCCAAGGAGATGGTCAAGGTCGCCATTGCACAGATGTCTCAGGGAAAGCTCGATGATGCCGAGAAAGAACTGAGCGATGCCGCGGCTCGCGATCCGAAGCAGTCGCTGGTCTACTACAACATGGCGGTGCTGAGGCTGAAGCAGGGCCGTACAGACGACGCGTTCAAGGAACTGGAAGCCAGTTTTCTGAACGGGTTCTCGTACTTCGACGAGATGCAGAAGGACCCTGATCTCGACGCTATCCGGAACGACCCGCGCTTCACGGCGTTGATCAAAAAGTATCGTACGACGACGTGAACATCTCTAGTTATCGGCGAGCCGCCGCGCTGTGCGCGGCGTTAGCGATTGTCTGCGGATGTTCGAAATCCGTTGGGCCGTCGATCATCGGCCACTGGCATGCTGAACGCGTTGCTTTCGATAGCGTGCAGTTGCCGGTTGGCCTTGATATCGTAGTGTCGAACACGCAGATCGTCAGTCCCGACACGGGGGCAAGCCTTCCGATCAAAGGTATTGAGGGAAAGAAGGATGCTGTGACGATCGATTTGTCGTATGGGGTCGGATTTACGTTTTACTTCGATGGCCCTGACCGGATGTATCTGAAGATACCTCTCGTTGGGCCCGTATACTATCGTCGCGTCGTCGAGGACGTTCACGCATCCGCGTTACCGACTAACGCTGCAGAGACTTCGGCAAATGGGCTCGGCTCCGCGACGCAAGCTCCGGTGTTGAGTAAGCAGTCGGCAGACGTGGAAGTAAGAAGGAGTGAACCGAAGAACGTGAACGCCGAACCTCCTGAAGTTATATCCGCTGCTCAGCGTTATCGCGTTGAGCCGACTGTTTCGGCTTCTGTGGGCATGGGAAAGTCGTGACTGGAGGCGGGGTCGCGCAGGCCAGGCTCGCGTTCGCCGCAGCACACGACGGGGACTACGATGCCGCCATTAGTCGGCTTAGCGATGCGTTCAAGTCAGGTTATCGAGGCTTTGCTTTTCTCGACAGCGCCCCGGAGTTGAGCGGCTTGAGGGATGATGTACGTTACCGTGCTTTGGTTGCTCGGTATCGCTGAAATAGGAGTGGCACGTTTCGACAAGCTGGCGTAGAGGACGTAACGGCTATGAAGGTGGTGACGCAGGGGCTGGAGTCGCACAGATCATGAGCCTGTTGTCGACGCTTGATTCGAGGAACAAGTTATCGGGGCGGAAGCCATCATTGGGACGGGCTGGGTTCTACGTCAGCAATGTGGCCGATTGCCGACGATCGAGGCATCGAGCAACCCGGTTGCATCATCCTGCATCAATGAGCTCACACGCCCGACCTTAAGCGGTCCTTCGACTCGATGCGAGGACTATGGCAGCTTCCAAACTGGAACTGCCATGGGATTGTTAAAACTCAGGCGATGATCTTCTGCTCCCCGGCAGCCTGCTCGCGCGTGCGACGGGCTTCGTCGCGCAGGAACTGCTGGTAATCGTCCAGATCGCCGTCGAAGGGCTCGACGCCACCCTTGGTAACGAGCCAGAACTCGTCGCATACCGCGCGCAGCAGGGACCGGTCGTGACTGACCAGCATCACCGTGCCTTCGAATTCGTTGAGTGCCATGCCTAGCGCTTCGCGTGTGGCCAGGTCGAGGTGGTTGGTAGGCTCGTCGAGCAGCAGCAGGTTGGGGCGCTGCCACACGATCATGCACAGCACGAGCCGCGCCTTTTCGCCGCCGCTCATCGTGCTCACCGCCTGATGGACCATGTCCCCACTGAAGTTGAAGGTGCCGAGGAAAGTGCGAAGCGATTGTTCGGTGCCACTCTGGCCGGGGGCACGCATGTGCGCCGGTGTGTCCTTGGCAAGGCGGATCATGTGTTCCATCGGCGTATCGAGGGGACGCAGCACGTCGAGCTCCTGCTGTGCAAAGTAGCCGATGTTCAGGCCTTTGCCCTCGCTGATTTCGCCGGCAATCGGCGCCAGTTCGTGCGCCACCGTTTTCACCAGAGTGGACTTGCCCTGGCCGTTGGCACCGAGAATGCCGATGCGCTGCCCGGCCAGCACGGATCGGTTGATGCCCCGCACGATGACCGTCGGCGGCGTGCCCGGCGGTGCGCCGGTCGGCGCCGCGTAGCCAAAGCTCGCGTCCAGCATCGACAGCAGCGGGTTCGGGACGTTGAGCGGCTCCTTGAACTCGAAGTTGAACTCCGCGTCGGCAAGCACCGGTGCGATCTTCTCCATGCGTTCGAGCGCCTTGACCCGGCTCTGCGCCTGCTTCGCCTTCGAGGCCTTGGCCTTGAAACGGTCGATGAATTTCTGCAGGTGGGCGATCTTGTCCACCTGCCTGGCCATCGCGGCCTGCTGCAACACCAGTTGCTCAGCGCGCATGTCTTCGAACTTGCTGTAGTTGCCGCCATAACGCACCAGCTTGGCGTTGTCGACGTGCACCGTCACCTGCGTCACCGCGTCGAGGAATTCGCGATCGTGGCTGATCACTACCAAGGTTCCTGGATAGCGCTTGAGCCACGCTTCCAGCCAGACCAGCGCGTCGAGGTCGAGGTGATTGGTCGGCTCGTCGAGCAACAGCAAGTCGGACGGGCACATGAGCGCGCGCGCCAGCTGCAGTCGCATGCGCCAGCCGCCGGAGAAACTGTTGACCGGCTGGCTAAGCTGCGCGGCACTGAAGCCAAGGCCAAGGATCAGCGCCTGGGCACGTGCGGGGGCATCATGTGCACCGGCGTCGTGCAGGGCCATGTAGGCGTGCGCCATGCGCATGCCGTCGTCGCTGGCCTCAGCGGCGGCTACTTCGGCCTGCGCGGCCAGCAGTACGGTGTCACCCTCGATTACGAAGTCGGTCGCGCTCTGCTCGGTCTCCGGCATCTCCTGCGCGACCTGGCCCATCTTCCATGCGGCGGGAATCGAGAACTCGCCGCCGTCTTCGTGCAGCGTGCCGTTGAGAAGGCCGAAGAAGGATGACTTGCCGGCGCCATTGCGGCCGACAAGGCCAATCTTTTCGCCAGGGGTGAAGGTGACGGACGCGCCGTCGAGTACGACATTGACGCCACGGCGCAGCGTGACATTACGGACGGAAATCATAAGGGGCTACTTCGGAGAGGATAGGCATGATAGCCCACCGGACGCACAGGGCTGTCTCTTTTCTGGCCGCACGAGTGAAGAGCCGCTTGCTCTTTGCGGCGCCCACCGGCCGCAAAGCGAGGCGGGCACTGGCGCGCCGGGTGTTCCGGCTGCTGGGCCAGCGAACAAACGGTGCGTGACGGCTCCTGGCTTGTAGCACGCATCCGACGTGCAACCAGGCAAACTCGGGAGCCTTGGCCCATTCGGTTCGCGATCTGGCGCTGTTCGACGTCGCAATGATAGCAAGCTGCGCGGCTGTGATCTCGTCAATTTCTGTGTGCGCGATGTCATGCACGGTAGTCAGGTGTTGGTTATTCCAAGCTGAAAAGTACCGTGCGATACCTTGGCATAGAGGTCGACGATGCACTCGAGATCTCAGAGCAGTCCGAGATCTAGCGCGCCGTAACCGGCCGCTATCTCGCCTGATGTCGTGCGAGTACTATCAGCCAGAAGCAGCCCTTCGACGGCCATAAGCAAATCGGCGGCAATCTACCAGCGGCAGAATAAAAGACAACCAGAGCGTGACCGGAGCGGCAATTCGGCCATCACGACGCAACGTGGTCGAGCGCACAGACTACCGATGGAGCTTCGTGGTCTGGTTGAGGGGTTTGGACTCCCCGACCCACCAGGAATATCCCGTTCAGACCGCGCATTGCGCAACCACAATCATGAGTACATGGGTACACGAGCTGCCGTTATGGTTGATGGCACTGGTCACTTTCGGTGCGATATTTCTCGCGGGCGCGACCATCCATGTCGTCACCGGATGGCTTGCTGCCGGTCGATATGGGCGATCATTCAAGGCAATTTCTCCCGGTCTGCTTTCTCCACTCGGTATCATATTCGGCTTATTTATCGTCTTCACGGCCTCGCAGGTCTGGAACGATACGGCGCGCGCCAATATCGCGGTCGCCACTGAAGCGAGTGCGTTGCGATCGGTCGTTGTCATGTCTGCCGTTTTGCCAAATGAAGCCCAGACCGAACTGCGAAGGATGGTCCGAGACTACATCCAGTACACCGCGACGACTGAATGGCCGCTGGTGGCGAAGGGAGCCGTTACACTTAACATTAGTCCTCCCACGCTGAACAACGCACTGAAGTTCACGCTATCCTTACCAGTCGTTACGCCCGGACAGCAGACGGCGCAGCGCGAGGTCGCGGCGTCCCTGCAGCATGCTCTCGAAGTGCGTCGCGAGCGTATCCTGATCAGTCGCAGCGAAGTGAATGGTATCAAGTGGTTATGCTTGGCCTTTCTGGCGGTGTGCCTGCTGTTCGCCATCGCGTTCGTTCATTGCGACAACCGGCTGACATCCGCCGTGGCAATCGGTCTGTTTTCGGCGGCACTCGCTACAACCGTTTTGCTCATCCTCTCCCACGATCGGCCCTTTACAGGAGAAATCGCGCTGACGCCCGAGCCGCTGTTGCAGGTGATACCTGAGGATCGCTGAGCGTTGTCGGCCAGGAAGGGTCACTCGTGTTTTGTGCCACTCTGACATTCAGACGGCGGCGCAGTCCGGCAAAGCGGCCATTCGATCTCGAGGCGAGCATGGTTGACGACGGCTCTTACCGCACAACATGCGGGGGCAACGAGCGCGCGCCCATTACCTGGACGGCGTATCGGATGATGCTCTGGTCTTGAACGTTTGCGACCAACTCGTCGGCACGATAAAAGCCGAAGGAGCAATGGATTTGTATTCGCATTGTTGTATCCCAGGGCGAGATCAATCGTCGGCGCACGCCGTCAAGCGCGCGGGCAACAACGTTCGGTGTCAGCATATTTTGCGCATGCAGCGGGATAAGAACCCGAAGCAACGTTGAGTAGAAGTTCTCGCGATGCACATGAATGCATGCTGAGAACCATCGAACTGCCGCCCGAGAACAGCCGAGCCACTATTTTCGTCAAAGGACTTTCTGACATTGCGCTGTCATGGCCAGGCATTCGAAGCACGAATACGAGCGCATGCCTGAACCATGCGCTCGCATCGAATTGCCCAAAACAGAGTGCGTACTACTGACCTTGCAGATTCGGATTGCCGGCAGGAACGTCAGAGCCGGTTTCCGACGAGCCAGCGGTGGATGGACCATATCCCGTCGCTGCATTGTTCTGTGCGGCGACGCGAGCTTCGGCCGCCTGAATGTCAGCGGGGTAGGTGGAGTCGGTTGCGACCGCGGGGTTATAGCCGGCCTGTTCGATCTGCTTCAATTGCGCCTTGACTTCGGCGCGCGTGAGCGGTTGCTCGGATTGCGCGAACGATGCCACCGGCGCTGCGAACACTGCAACTAGCGCCACGGCTTTGACGAGCGATTTCATGATGCTTCCCTCCGAGAATATTTTATGGGGCGCCGCAGCAATCTTTGGCACCATCCACGGATTCTAGGAAGGTAGTCGTCTAGGGGAAACCACTGATACGGTAATTCAGTGTTGCTACAAACAATAAGTCGGCCTGATGTAATGTGGTCCGTAATATATGAAGAATCGCGCTACACGCCTTGGCGAACATCGACTCGATACGCGGTCACCTGCCGATACGTGCTGCCGGCTCGCACGATCACCTCGTCCTGCTCAGCCATATTGACCTGGTTTGGAAAGCCCCCCGCTTCGAGGCACAAACCGGCGTGCGCTTGATACGCAATGCCGCCGCGTCCTGAGTCGCCCTTTAACCAGTTGCCGCTGTAAAACTGTAAGCCGCGTTGATCGGTCGAGACGGTCAATTCGCGTCCACTGGCGGGATCGTAGGCGCAGGCGACCCGACGTATCGGCGGGGTGGCACCGTTCGTGCCGGCGTCGGGGGCATCGCGCAGCACGTAGCAGTGATCGAAGCCACCGGCCGTCGCCAACTGCGCGTGCGGCCAGTCGAGCCGCGCGCCGATCGGCGCGCTCTGCCGAAAATCGAAGGCATTGCCTGCCACTTCTGCCAGCTTGGACGGAATCATAGCGGCGTCGACCTCAAAGAAGCGGTCCGCATCGATCGACAACACGTGGCCGCGAATGTCGGCACCCGGCCGGCCCGTGAGGTTGAAGTACGGATGGCTCGTCAGATTGAGCGGCGTCGCGGCGTCGGTGATCGCTTCATAGGCGATGGTCAGCGTGCCGTCGTCGTCGAGCGAGTAGCGCACTTGCGTGGTCACGTTGCCAGGAAAACCGGCATCGCCTTCGGGCGACTCCAGTCGCATGAGCAACGCACCGTTGTCCTCGCTCACGTCCCACAGCGCGCGATGAAACCCCACCGTGCCGCCATGCAGCAGGTTCGCGCCTTCGTTGCGGTCGAGCGTGTACTCGATGCCGTCGAGCGTGAAACGCGCATCGGCAATGCGGTTCGCCCAGCGGCCTATCAGGCCGCCCATGTAAGTGGTGGCCGCTACGTATTCAGCCGGCGTGTCGTGGCCGAGCAGGATATCGCCGAGCACGCCGGCGCGATCCGGTGCATGCCACGAGACCAGCGTCGCGCCCAGATCGCTAATGGCGACTTTCATACCGTGCGCGTTGCGCAGCGTGAAGAGTCGGACGGAATCGCCGCCGCGCAATGTGCCCCACGGCTCGGAAGAAAGTTGTGCGATGCTGATCATGTCGTCAGTGAGAAGAAAAGAGAATAGGCATGCTCAGCCTGGCGCGGACGTCGAATTCGCCTGCTCCTGGTATTCGCGCGGCGTACAGCCGAGTTCACGGCGAAACACCGCGTACATGTATTGCAGCGACGTGAAGCCGCAACGGATCGCCACTTCCGCACTCGACGCATCGCGCTTCGCCAGCAGTGCTTTTGCGACATCGAGTTTATGGCGCAGGATTTCCTGATGCACGGTGCACTGCCGTTCGCGCCGAAAGTACTCTTCGAGCGATGAGCGCGACACGCCCACATAGTCGGCAACCTGTTCGGTGCGAATGCCTTGACACGCGTACTGTCGAATGAAGTGCCGCGCCCGCATCACATACGGACTCGCCAGCGGTTGGTGCTTCGTCGATTCGAGCACGTTGATGCCGACCGGCGGTACCAGAATGCGCCGCCCCGGAAACCGCGCGCCATGCAGCATCTGATGCAAAAGATGAGCAGCGGTGCGGCCCATTTCCTCAGTACCCTGAATCACTGAAGAGAGCGGAATACGCGTCAACGTGCGCGTCAACGGATCATTGTCGATGCCGATGATCGCGACTTCTTCGGGCACAGGAATGCCGGCGATCAAACACGCCTGAAGCAGATGCCGCGCACGCGCATCGGTCACTGCGATTACACCAACCGGCTTCGGCAAATCCCGCAGCCACGCAGTGAGCTGTTCGGTCGCCTGGTTCCATGACGGCGCGCTGGTCGAGAGGCCGCGATACATCTCGCTGTCGATCTGCTCCGCGCTATGTCCGTCCGCGCGGCGCAAATGAGCGAACGCGAGTTCGCGCTGTTGGGCCCAGCGGTTCTCCTGCGCTTGCGGCAGGCTATATAGCGCGAAGTGCTCGAGGCCCGCGCCGATCAGATGCGTATAAGCGAGCGAAACAAGCTTGCTGTTGTCGGTGGCGATATAGGGTAAATCCGGAGGATAGTGCGCCGGATCTTCGAACGACGATCCCACGGCGACCACCGGCAACGGACAATCGCGCAGCGCTTCGCCCACAGCCGGATCGTCGAAATCCGCGATGATGCCGTCGCCGTCGAAGCGTTCGATGCCCGTCAGCCGGCAGCGAAAATCCTCTTCGAGAAACAGATCCCACGCCACGCGCGTGGACAGCAGGTAGTTGCCGATGCCGGTGATGATCTCGCGGTCGTAGACCTTGTTCGCGTTGAACAGCAGCGCGATCCGATGGGTCGTCTGTGGTGTTTGCGGACGGGTCATGGCGGTGAGCGGTGTGCGGGTCAATGACCCGTCACGCCTTTGTCTCCTGTTGGATGCTTAATTTGAACGGCATCGGTTTTAAGCGTCTGGTTATTCTAGGCCTCGAATCGCGCGCCGGTGCGAAACAAAAACGAGGGCGGTAAGAAACATCAAGCACGCTGCGCAATTTCGCAATTGCCGATGCATCGTGCAAGCGGCAGCATGGCGTCACCTTGTCAACCGGCGCGGCGACGTCGCACGGGTTGCGGTGCACCATAAACTGGAGACGCTGATGTCTTACTTCGAACACATTCCCGAGATCCGCTACGAAGGCTCTCAATCGGATAACCCGCTTGCGTACCGCCACTACGATAAAAGCAAGAAGGTGCTCGGCAAGACACTCGAAGAACATCTGCGCATTGCCGTGTGCTACTGGCACACGTTCGTCTGGCCGGGCGTGGATATTTTTGGGCAGGGAACGTTCCGGCGTCCTTGGCAGCAACCCGGCGACGCGATGGAGCGGGCGCAGCAAAAGGCGGATTCCGCATTCGAGTTCTTCTCGAAGCTCGGCACGCCGTACTACACGTTCCACGATACCGACGTCTCGCCCGAAGGGTCGAGCCTGAAGGAGTACAGCGAAAACTTCTTGCGCATCACCGACTATCTGGCGCGCAAGCAGGAGAGCACAGGCATCAAGCTGCTGTGGGGCACGGCCAATCTGTTCTCGCATCCCCGTTATGCGGCCGGTGCCGCGACCAGTCCCGATCCGGAAGTGTTCGCGTTTGCGGCAACCCAGGTGCGCCACGCGCTCGATGCGACGCAACGGCTCGGCGGCGATAACTATGTACTGTGGGGCGGACGCGAAGGTTACGACACCTTGCTCAATACCGACCTCGTGCGTGAACGCGATCAACTCGCCCGCTTTCTGCATATGGTCGTCGACCATGCGCACAAGATCGGCTTCAAAGGCTCGCTGCTGATCGAACCGAAACCGCAGGAACCGACCAAGCATCAATACGATTACGACGTCGCGACCGTGCATGGCTTTTTGCTGCAACACGGGCTCGACAAAGAGATTCGCGTGAACATCGAGGCCAATCATGCGACGCTCGCGGGCCACTCGTTCCATCACGAGATCGCCACGGCTTACGCGCTGGGTATTTTCGGCAGCGTCGATGCGAATCGCGGCGATCCGCAAAACGGCTGGGATACGGATCAATTCCCAAATAGTGTGGAAGAACTGACGCTCGCCTTCTACGAAATCCTCAAACACGGCGGCTTTACAACCGGCGGCATGAACTTCGATTCGAAAGTGCGGCGCCAAAGTGTCGATCCGGAAGATCTGTTCTACGGCCACATCGGGGCGATCGACAACCTCGCGCTCGCCGTCGAGCGCGCGGCGGTGCTGATCGAAAACGACCGTCTCGAACAATTCAAACGTCAACGTTACGCGGGCTGGGAAGCGGAATTCGGCTGCAAGATTCTTTCCGGCGACTATTCGCTCTCCACACTGGCGGCGGATGCACTGGCGCGCGGTCTGAACCCGCAGCACGCGAGCGGCCATCAGGAGTTGATGGAAAACATCGTGAATCAGGCGATTTACAGCGGACGTTGATCCGCGTCTCAAGAAGCAACGCATCAGAAAGTAGTCACACCACTAAAAAAATCGCGCGGCCACGCCGACCGCGCGAAATAGGAAGCTTTGGGTTGTCGCTTGTCCGGTCTGCGGCTCGCAGCGCAAACCGTCCAATCCGGTATTCCGGCTATCAGAAGAAGGAGACAGAGATGAAATTCGCAACGCGTCGTACCGTATTGAGTTCGCTCGTGTGTGGAGCGGTGCTCGCCAGCCTGTCGCTTGCCGCGCCGCTCGCGCATGCAAGCAAGGATCATCCGGAAATTGGCTTCTGTATCGACGATCTGCGCGTCGAGCGGTGGTCGCGCGATCGCGACTATTTCGTCGCCGCAGCGGAAAAACTCGGCGCGAAAGTGTCGGTGCAATCCGCCGATGCGAGCGAAGAGCGGCAGATCTCGCAGATCGAAAACCTGATCTCGCGCGGCGTGGATGTCATCGTGATCGTGCCGTTCAATTCGAAGACGCTCGGGAATGTGGTCGCCGAAGCGAAGAAAGCGGGCATCAAGGTCGTTTCATATGACCGTCTGATTCTCGATGCCGATGTAGACGCATACATCTCGTTCGATAACGAAAAGGTCGGCGAATTGCAGGCGCAAGGCGTCTACAACGCGCAGCCGAAGGGCAACTACTTCCTGCTCGGCGGCGCGCCCACCGACAACAACGCCAAGATGCTCCGCGAAGGCCAGCTCAAGATACTGAAGCCCGCCATGGATAAGGGCGACATCAAAGTGGTCGGTCAGCAGTGGGTGCCGGAATGGAGCGCTTCCACGGCGCTGCGTATTGTCGAAGATGCGCTGACGGCGAACAACAACAAGATCGACGCGATCGTCGCATCGAACGACGGGACCGCGGGTGGCGCGATCCAGGCGCTCGCCGCGCAACACATGGCGGGCAAGGTGCCAGTGTCGGGGCAGGACGCGGACCTCGCGGCCGTGAAGCGTGTGATTGCCGGCACGCAAACCATGACCGTCTACAAACCGTTGAAACTGATTGCCGGCGAAGCGGCCAAGCTCTCCGTGGCGTTGGCGAAGGGCGAGAAGCCCGCGTATAACTCGCAATACGACAACGGCAAGAAGAAAGTCGACACGGTGCTCCTGCAACCCACGTTGCTCACCAAGAGCAATGTCGATGTAGTCGTCAAGGACGGCTTCTATACTCAGGCCCAGCTCGCGAGCCAATGAGCGTAACGTGTGCGCGGCGGACCTCGATGCGTGTCATGCGTATCGGCGCCGTCGCGCGCCTTGCAGCGAGGCATAGCGAATGACGCAAGCTCTTATGACGATGCGCGGCATCGTCAAGGCGTTTTCCGGCGTGAAGGCGCTCGACGGCATCGACCTCACGGTCGCGCCCGGCGAGTGCGTGGGCCTGTGCGGCGAGAACGGCGCGGGTAAGTCGACGCTGATGAAAGTGCTCTCCGGCGTGTATCCGTGGGGCACGTGGGACGGCGAAATCATCTGGGAAGGTGAGCCGCTGAAAGCCGCCAGTGTGCGCGACACTGAACGCGCCGGCATCATCATCATTCACCAGGAGTTGATGCTGGTGCCGGAGTTGTCGGTGGCGGAGAACATCTTTCTCGGCAATGAGATCACGCTGCCCGGCGGCCGCATGAACTACGCCGCGATGTACCAGCGCGCCGACGAACTGCTGCGCGAACTCGGCATTAGCGGTATCAATGCCGCACAGCCGGTGATGAACTATGGCGGCGGCCATCAGCAGTTGATCGAGATCGCGAAGGCGCTGAACAAGCGCGCCAAGCTGCTGATTCTCGATGAACCGTCGTCTTCGCTGACTTCCTCCGAGATCCGCATTCTGCTCGACATCGTGCGCGATCTGAAGCGGCGCGGCGTGGCCTGCGTGTACATCTCGCACAAGCTCGATGAAGTGGCGGCCGTGTGCGACACGATCAGCGTGATTCGCGACGGCCGTCATGTCGCAACGGAGCCGATGCGCGCGCTCACCACCGACCGCATCATTTCGCTGATGGTGGGCCGCGAAATCAAGAACCTGTTTCCACGCGAGCCGCATCCGATCGGCGATGTAATCTTCGAAGCGCGCCACGTTACCTGTTTCGATGTGACCAATCCGCGTCGCAAGCGTGTGAACGATGTTTCGTTCGCGCTGCGGCACGGCGAGATTCTCGGCGTGGCCGGGCTGGTCGGCGCGGGGCGCACGGAGTTGATGCAGGCGATCTTCGGCGCGTATCCCGGCGTGAGCGAGGCGACCGTGGTGATGGACGGCAAGCCGCTCAAGATTCGCGCACCCGTCGATGCGATTCGCGCGGGCATCGGCATGGTGCCGGAAGATCGCAAACGCCACGGCATCGTGCCGGGGCTGAGCGTCGGCCACAACATCACGCTGGCTGTGCTGGAGCGCTTTGCATCGGGTGGGCGAATCGACTCCGCTGCCGAACTCGATACGATTCATACGGAGATGAAGCGGCTTTCGGTGCGTGCCGCACATCCCATGTTGTCGATTGCGAGTCTGTCCGGCGGCAATCAGCAAAAGGCCGTGCTGACCCGCATGTTGCTGACCAATCCGAAGGTGCTGATTCTCGACGAACCCACCCGCGGCGTCGACGTCGGCGCGAAATACGAAATCTACAAGCTGATTTTTCAACTGGCGCAGCGCGGCATGTCGATCGTGATGGTGTCCTCCGAATTACCCGAAGTGCTCGGCATCAGCGATCGCGTGCTGGTGATCGGTGAAGGCGAGTTGCGAGGCGATTTCGTCAACGACGGCCTCACGCAGGAGGACATTCTCAGCGCCGCGATCCGTCCCGTGCAGCGATCCCCGAACCCAACCGCAGCGAGTGCCGCATGACGCCCGACGTTACTTCCCAACGCGCCGACGAAGCCGTGCCGCGAGGCGCATTCGGCGGTCCGCAGCGCATTCAGCAACTGTTCGCGCGCTACAAGATTCTCGCGCTGCTGATCGCCGTGGCCGCGATCTGGATTTTCTTTTCGGTGCTCACGCACGGCGCGTTCGTCACGCCGCGCAATCTGTCGAACCTGCTGCGGCAGATGTCGATTACCGGCATGCTCGCGTGCGGCATGGTGTTCGTGATCATCGCCGGCGAGATCGACCTGTCGGTTGGGTCGTTGCTCGGTTTGCTCGGCGGCGTGGCGGCGATACTCGACGTCAACCGCCATTGGCCAATCGGCGTCACGTTGCCGGTGGTCATGCTGCTCGGCGTGCTGGTCGGCATGTTCAACGGATGGTGGTCGACCTATCGGCGCGTGCCCTCGTTCATTGTCGGGCTCGGCGGCATGCTCGCCTATCGGGGCATTCTGCTCGGCGTGACAGGCGGTTCGACGATCGCGCCGGTGTCGGACAGTTTCGTGTTCGTCGGCCAAGGTTATTTGCCGCGGCTCGCGGGCGATACGCTCGCGGTGGTGCTGTTTCTGCTGTTGGCGTTTCTGACGATACGGCAGCGTCGCAACCGCGAGCGCTATCAGTTGCGTGTGGTGCCGTTCTGGCAAGACGTGGTGAAGGTGGTCGGCGCGGGTGTGATTCTCGCCGGCTTCGTTGCGACGCTCGATCGTTACGGCGGCATTCCGGTGCCGGTCCTATTGCTGCTCGCGCTGCTGGGTATTTTCACGTGGATCGCCACGCAGACCGTGTTCGGGCGACGCATCTATGCGGTCGGCTCGAACCTCGAAGCGACTCGGCTTTCGGGCGTCAACACCAATCGAGTGAAGCTGGCGATCTTCGCGTTGATGGGGTTGATGTGCGCGTTCGGCGGCATCGTCAATACGGCGCGGCTGGCCGCGGGTTCGCCTTCGGCGGGATCGATGGGCGAACTCGATGCGATTGCCGCGTGCTTCATCGGCGGGACGTCGATGCGCGGCGGTTCCGGCACGGTCTACGGCGCGCTGATCGGCGCACTGGTGATGGCCAGCCTCGACAACGGCATGTCGATGCTCGACGTCGACGCCTATTGGCAGATGATCGTGAAGGGCAGCATTCTCGTGCTGGCCGTGTGGATCGATGTGGTGTCGGGGTCGAACCGGCGGTGAGGTTGAAGAAGGGGAGGTGCGCCGGCGCGAGGCCGGCGCATCCCATTCCGCACCCCATTTAATGAAACACCCCACGACTTCCCTCAATCTCCGCCATCCTCCTCACCCCCCGCCCCGCGCCTCTTGACCTGAACCCACGCATTTAAGTCCCACATCCACTCTCCCGTCTTATTACTATTCCGAGGAACAACGCCAGGCGCCGACCCGCGCTTTCACAGCTTCCCAGCCATCGTGCAAGCTGATCGAACCATGCCATGTTGAAACGCAGAACCTTTCTGCTCGGCGGCGCCGGCGCTGTCGGCGCGTTGCTGGTCGGCTGGTCGGTGCTGCCGCCGGGGCAGCGTTTGACCGCCTCCATGCCGCTGCCGGCGCAAGGCACGCAGGTGCCGCTGAACGGCTGGGTCAAGATCGCCGCCGACAACAGCGTAACGATCATGATGTGCAAGGCGGAAATGGGGCAGGGCATCCACACCGGCCTCGCGATGCTGCTTGCCGAAGAACTGGACGCCGACTGGTCGCACGTGCGCGTCGAAGACTCGCCCATCGACAAGATCTACAACAGCGTCCAAGCCATCATCGACGACCTGCCGTTTCGCCCCGACGACGACAGCACCGTCAAACGCACCACCGTCTGGATGACCCGCAAGCTGGTGCGCGAAGCTGGCACGATGATGACGGGCGGTTCGTCGAGCATCAACGACCTATGGACGCCGATGCGCGAAGCCGGCGCCTCGGCGCGCGCCATGCTGATCAGCGCAGCGGCCGCGCAATGGAAAGTGCCGGCCGGCGAATGCCGCGCTGAAGGCGGCCAGGTGCTGCACCCGTCGGGCCACAAGGCGAGCTTCGGCGAATTGTCGTCGATGGCCGCGCAGCAGGCGCTGCCGCGCAAGGTGGCGCTGAAAGATCCCGCCGACTTCAAGCTGATCGGCAAACCACTACGCCGTATCGAAGCGGCATCGAAGATCAACGGCACGGCGCGCTTCGGCATCGACGTGCTGCCGGACGGCCTGCTCTACGCAAGCGTCGAGATGTGTCCAACACTGGGCGGCTCGGTGGCAAAGTTCGACGCAACGGCCGCCGGGAAAATGCCGGGCTTCATCAAGGCGTTCGCCGTCGCGCCGTACAGCGGTGGAACCGGCGGCGTCGCGGTGATCGCCGACAACCCGTTTCGCGCGACAAACGCGGTCGCCGCCATCGACGTGAGCTGGCATGACGGCCCGGCAGCGAAGCTCTCGAACGCGGACGTGGACCGCCGGCTCGCGCAAGCACTCGACGACAGCGACGGCCACGCGTACTACCACCTGGGCGACGTCGATGCCGCGTTGAGCCGGGCGGCGCGCACCGTCAGCGCCGAATATCGCGCGCCGTATCTCGCGCATGGCGCGGTCGAACCGCTCAACTGCACCGTGCAGGTCGCCGACGGCGCGGCCACGGTTTGGGTCTCCACGCAAATGCCCGGCCTCGCGCGGCATCATGTGGCGAAAGTGCTGGACCTCGATGCTGACAAGGTCGACGTGCAAACGCTTCTGATCGGCGGCGCATTCGGGCGGCGTCTGGAGCTGGATTTCATCGCTCAGGCCGCGGCGATTGCGCGCGAGGGCGGTGGCCGTCCGGTGCAGACCCTCTGGTCGCGGGCCCAGGATTTCACGCACGACTTCTATCGTCCGGCATGCCTGTCGCGGCTGAAGGCCGGTTTCGACAACGACGGCAAGCTGGTGGCGTGGCAGGCCACGTCGGCGAGTCAGGCGATCGTGCCGGAAGCGCTCGCGCGCTACTACGGCGCCCCGCGCCTTCCCATCGACAAGACCACCTGCGAAGGCGCGTTCGATCAGCCCTACGAATGGCCCGCCGCGCGTGTCGCGCACAAGATCGTCGAATTGCCGGTGCCGGTCGGGTTCTGGCGCTCGGTCGGCCACTCGCATCAGGCGTTCTTCACCGAGGGCTTCACCGACGAACTCGCCGTGGCGACCGGCAAAGACCCGATTGCGTTTCGCGCCGCGCTGCTCGAGCAGCATCCGCGGCATCTGGCGGTGTTAAAGCGCGTCGCGGCGTTGTCGGACTGGGAACGTCCGTTGACGCGTGCCGCCGACGGCGGGCCGCGCGCGCGTGGGGTCGCGTTGCACGAGGCGTTCGGCAGCGTGGTCGCGCAGGTCGCGGAAGTGTCGGTCGGGCCTGGCAAGAAGATTCGCGTGCATCGGGTGGTCTGCGTGATCGATTGCGGCGTGCCGGTGAATCCGAATCTGATTCGTCAGCAGATGGAGAGCGCGGTCGTCTTCGGTCTGTCCACCGCGTTGCAGGACGAGATCACGCTCGTCAACGGCCAGGTGCAGCAGAAAAACTTTACGGATTTTCCGGTGGTGCGGATCGACGATTGCCCAGTAATCGACACGGACATCATGCCGAGCCAGATGCATCCGCAAGGCGTGGGCGAAGCGGGTGTGCCGCCGGTCGCGCCGGCGGTGGCCAATGCGGTGTTCAAGCTAACCGGCCAGCGTTTGCGCTCGCTGCCGTTGAAGCTCGCGTGAAGCACCCCGGATTCAAACACCTGGGGACTAGGACGAAGGAGACAGCCGATGGGATCGCTGAACATCAACGGCCGGGCGGTGGCGGTACAAGCCGAGCCGGACATGCCGCTTCTATGGGTGCTGCGTTGCGAACTCGGCATGACCGGCACCAAGTTCGGCTGTGGCCTGGGAATTTGCGGCGCGTGCACGATCCATGTGGATGGCGAGCCGAGCTTCGCGTGTCAGACGCTCATGTCGAGCCTGCACACGCAGAAGATCACGACCATCGAAGGCTTGCAGGGTCCTGAAGCACAGGCATTGAAGACCGCGTGGATCGATCTCGACGTGGTGCAGTGCGGCTACTGCCAGAGCGCGCAACTCATGGCGGCCTGCGCGTTGCTCAAGCACAATCCCAAACCGACCGACGCCGACATCGACACGGCGATGTCGCACATCGTATGCCGTTGCGGCACCTATCCACGGGTACGGGCGGCAATCCACCAGGCGGCGGCAAACCGCCGCCCCGCGTAATGCCGCCGACGTGTTTCGCGTTATCGAACGAGCCCGCCGCGCGTGCTCAACCTGCCAGCAATTCCACCACGGCGACGACCGCCGCAAAAATACCGATGCAGCCGCCCAGCGTGGCTGCGCTTTTCATGAATTGCGACATACATGTCCCCGTATTGAGTGGTTGGTGATATGTATTTAACCCGAAATGAAAGCTAAAAGAAAGCTAATAAAAATAATTCGTAAGCTTGTGGCGCGTCACCGCAGAACACGGTTTGCCGCAAGCACGCCCCAATAAGACGCCTCCTCGAATAGCGACATGCCGGACAAATCGGCATGCGCGAACAGGATCGGGCCGTCCAGGTCGCGCAAGGCGAGCAACCCCGGACGGCTCAGGAAGCCGACATCCGGCGTGGCCATGGCGTGGCCGCGAACGGTGATTTCGAGGGCCGCGGCATGCCGCCACAGATCGCGGCCGTAGGCGGGCACCAGATCGATCGCGGCCTGCGTGCGCAGGTCGTCGGGATGCGCGGCGGCCAGCCAGCGGCGCGTGTCGTCGGGCGTCTTGAGGTCGAGCGCCTGATACGCCGAGAACACCGACCGCTGCGGCGGCGACAGACGAATCAGTTGATGCGTCGAGACCACGTAGCCGAGACCTTCGCCGCGATACACGACGTTGTCCCACGCGAGCGGCACACCCTGCGCTTCGCGCGGCATGCCGTCCATCAGGAAGTTGGAGACGAGCCATGGCGCGCGCGGTGGCAGATCGCGCGACGCTTCGAAGCCACTAGCGGCCAGATTCGGTATCACGTGTTGCGCGACGAAAAGCGGCATCGCGCACACCACGCGGCGCGCTTTCAGTACGAACGTGCTGGGTACGTTCTGGTTGTCGATGCGAACGCACAGCACTTCAATGCCGCTGGTTTTTTCATCGACGCGTGCGGCGAAGCCCGGCAGCGACCACGTATGTTCTTTGCCCACGCGACTCGTAATCGACGCGCTCAGTTTGGTCACCATGCTGTGCAGCCCGTCGGGCCAGGTCAGCACCGCGCCATCTTCGGCATTGCGCGCATGGCCGCCACGCGACGAGAAGTAATGCAAACCGGCCCACGCGGAGACGCGTTCATAGCCCGCGCCGAAATCGTCGCGGCAGGCGTAGTTTAGATACCAGTGCAACGAGGGCGCGCTATAGCCTTCGTCGACGAGCCACTGTTTGAACGAGCGCTTGTCCAGCGCACGCCAACTCGGATCCTGCGACGACTGCGCCAGCGGAATGCAGAACACCTTGCGGCCGTCATTGCCGAGGGCGGTGCGCAACGCATCGGTATAGGCGAAAAACCGCTGCTGCTGCGCGAGTTCCGCGTGACTCACGCCGAGCGTCGGCACGAGTCCGTCCTGCCATTGGCCGTCGATCAGCAAACGTTCGTCCGGCGCATGGACCAGCACGCGCTCATCGAACACGGGCCGCGCGGTGAACGGATCGGCCTCGATCACGCCGAGGTCGGCGAGCATGTCGCGCAAGTGCGTCGATTCCATCGACGGCAAGGGCAGATAGTGCGCGCCCTTCGGATAACCGAGATCGCCATACTGACCACCCGCCGCATTGCCGCCGAATTCGGGCCCGGCAAGTACGACGAAATTCTTGTGTCCCGCGCGCGCGAGTTGCCACGCGCACGACAAACCCGCGGCGCCCGCGCCGAGAATCGCGATGTCGGTTTCGATCGTGCCGGACGGCGGCGGCAAGCTGCGATGGTCGCGCAACGCGTGGCCCTCGCGCATGCCGGGGCTGTCCACCACCGGCGTCGTCTCGATCCAGCCGGTGCGGCCGCAACCGGTGAGCGTTGCCGCCGCGCCGGCCAGCAGAAAAGTGCGGCGGTCCATCAGCGGAGCACGTGCTTCCAGTCCTCGTCGAAAAGACGGACGAGCGGCTGGTCGTTCAACTGGTTCGGCGCCATCGGTAACGCGGGCATGTCGGCGGGGAAGTGAAACATTTCGACGGCGGTTTGCGCGTCGAGCCAGCGCATGGGCTCCGAGTAATACGTCGGGATCGTATAGTCGCGGCGTTTGCCGGCGATCACGAAACCCCAGTCGCCAAACGAGGGCACGTAGCAGTGATAGGGCCACGTGTTGAAGCCCGCTTCGCGCAGCGTGTCGACAATGGTCCAGTACGCGTGCGGCGCGAAATACGGCGAGGTCGATTGAATCACCGCATAGCCGTTCTCCGACAGATGCCGTGCGAGCATGCGATACACCGGCACCGAGTACAAACGGCCCAAACCGAAGTTGGTCGGATCGGGAAAGTCCACCACGATCGCGTCGAACACGTCGGCGTTGGATTCGAGCCAGCGCACGGCGTCGTCGTTGATCACATGTACGCGCGGGTTTTTCAGCGAGCCTTGATTGAGTTTGACGAGCGGCGCGGAATTCGAAAAGAGCCGCGTCATGGCCGGATCGAGATCGACCAGCGTGACGGTTTCGATGTTGCGATGCTTGAGGATTTCACGCACCGCGAGGCCATCGCCGCCGCCGAGCACCAGCACGTGCCTGGCCCACGGCAACGCTTCGAGCGTGGGATGAATCAGCGCTTCGTGATAACGATGCTCGTCGCGCGAAGAGAATTGCAGATTGCCGTTCAGGTACAGACGCATGTCGTCGTGCCATTGCGTGAGCACGATGCGCTGATAAGGCGTGGTTTCGGAAAAGATCGTCTCGTCGCCGTAGAGGCCGTGTTCGGCCCAATGCGTGAGGCGATCGGACAGCGCGAAACCGGCGCCGAGCAGACTGATCACCAGCGCGGCGCGCGCCAGCTTGGCCGGCACGTTGCTGATTTCTGCGCGAAACGTGTGCGTGGTCCACAACGCGACCAAGGCATTGAGAATGCCGAACAGAAAGCCGGTGCGCAGCAGGCCGAGGCGCGGCGCGAGTACGAGCGGAAACAACAGTGAGACCGCGAGAGAACCGAGATAGTCGAAGCTCAACACGTCGCTGACGGTATGGCGAAACGCCTGGCGGCGTTGCTGGAAGGCGCGCATCACCAGCGGAATCTCCATGCCGATCAATGCGCCGAGCACCAGCACCACCGCGTAGAGCGCGGCGCGAAACGGCGTGGACAGCCACGCGAATACGCCGAACAGCATGGCCGCCGACAAACCGCCAATCAGCCCAACCAGCAATTCGATATCGACGAAGCGATCGAGAACGTCATCGTCGTCGATAAACTTGGCGAGCCACGAGCCAACACCCATCGCAAACAGATAACAGCCGATCACCGACGAGAATTGCAATACCGAGTCGCCGAGCAAATAGCTCGACAGCGTACTGCTGATCAGTTCATAACCCAATCCGCATGAAGCCAGAACCAGTACGGAGAGTATCAGCATGCGATTATGTTTAATCATCGCGCTGGGCACTCCGGTCCGATGTGGATATACTGGCGGCGATTTCGGCGAGCCTTCGAACGGCGCTGCCCGCATAATCATGGCCGGCAGAATCGGCATGCATGTTGGCATGCTCGGCATACACAATCCGGGGGAATAAATGGGTGATGCCTTTTCTTATGGGATTCATTTACTGTCGGCGTTTGCGCTGATCCTCGGATTCGCGGCAGTTTACCTCAAGGTCACACCGTTCGACGAACTGGCCCTGATCCGCGATGGCAACGTTGCCGCGCTCCTTTCCTTTGCCGGCGCGCTGATCGGCTTCTGCCTGACGCTCGCCTCGAGCATTGCGCATAACTCCACGCTGATGTTGGTGCTAATCTGGGCCATCGGCGCCATGGTCGTGCAGGTCGCGACTTACGCATTGCTCACACGCCTTTTGCCCGGCATGAATGACGGCATTGAAACGCGTAATACGGCAATGGGCGGGTTGATGGGCGCGGCTTCGCTGGTGGTCGGCATTATTAATGCAGCCTGTCTGACCTGATTTGCGTTTAACACATTTCCACGTTAATGCCTGATAAGCGGGCGCCTCGCGCGAGGAGTACACGATGAGTTTCGGTTCGTTTATTCGCAAGCAATTTGTCGACGTCCTGCAATGGACGGAAGATGGCGACGGCGTATTGGCCTGGCGTTATCCAATGGAAGACCAGGAAATCCAGTACGGCGCGCAATTGACGGTGCGCGAATCGCAAATGGCGCTGTTCGTCAACGAAGGGCGCATTGCCGATGTGTTCGGCCCCGGCCTCTACACGTTGACCACGCGCACGCTGCCGGTGCTGACCAGTCTGCGCAATTGGGACAAGCTGTTCCAATCGCCCTTCAAGTCCGACGTGTACTTCTTCAGCACGCGTCTGCAACTCGGGCGGCGCTGGGGTACGCCGCAACCGGTCACGATTCGCGATAGCGAATTCGGCCTCGTGCAGGTGCGGGCGTTCGGCATTTATTCGTACCGCGTGGTGGATGTGCCGTCGCTTCATCGCGAGATCAGCGGCACGCGCGCGGTCTATACCGTCGACGATCTCGAACAGCAGTTGCGCAACCTCGTCGTCACGGCTATGAGCGTGGCGTTCGGTTCGGCGGACGTCGCGTTCGTGGATATGGCGGCGAATCAGGAAGTGCTCTCGCAGCGGATCGGCCAGGCGCTCGCGCCGGTGTTCGCGCGTTACGGCGTGGCGCTCGATTCGTTCACGGTGCAAAGCGTGTCGTTGCCGGAGGCGCTGCAAAAGGCACTGGACGCGCGTATCAGCGTGGGCGTGAGCGGCGATCTGAACAAGTTCGCGCAGTATCAGGCCGCGCAATCGATCCCGCTCGCCGCTCAGAATCCAGGCGGCGTGGCCGGTGTGGGCGCGGGTATCGCAGCGGGCGCGGCGATCGCGCAAACCATGACGGGCGCGCTGAATCAACCTGGTCAAACGCAACCTGCGCAAGCCCCGGCCTCGAACGATTACGTCGAGCGTCTGCAGCAACTCAAGACCCTGCTGGACAAGGGCCTCGTCACCGAAGACGACTATGCGAAGGCGAAAGCCGAGATCCTCGCGAAGCTGACAAAATAAACGCATTCGATGTTCAGTACTTCGTGTCCTCAATGCGGCGCGCCGCTCGAATTCCGCTCCGCCGCGGCCGTCATGGCCGTGTGCGGATCGTGCCGCAGCACCTTGCTCAAACGCGGCGAGGCGGTCGAACGGATCGGCGAAATGGCCTCGGTATTCGAGGACTATTCGCCATTGCAACTCGGTGTCACGGGCCGCCATGAGTCACGTGTGTTCACGCTGCTCGGCCGCATTCAATTGCGTTACGACGCGGGCTACTGGACCGAGTGGTACGCCGCTTTCGACGACGGCACGTTCGGCTGGCTTTCCGATGCCTCAGGGCAATACGCGGTCACCACGCAACAGAATCTCGACGGCAGCGCCGACGAGCCGCCGCAGTTCGATTCGCTGCGCCCGGGCGTCGGCTTTCACTTCGGCGGCAGGCGTTATCTCGCGTCGGATATCCGCACGGCGCAATGCGTCGGCGGCGAGGGCGAGTTGCCGTTTCGCGTGGGCGACGGCTGGCAGGCGCGCGTCGCCGACTTCCGCTACGAAGACAAATTCATCACACTGGATTACTCCGACGCCGATCAACAGTCGGGCAAGCCGGTGGTCTATGCGGGCGCGTCGGTGGAACTGGACACGCTCGCCTGTCAGGGCTTACGTGACGAAGCCGAGATTCGCGAGTCGGCGGGCCGTTATCGTGGCGAACTGAGTGCGTTTACGTGCCCGAGTTGTGGCGCGTCGCTCGAATGTCCGGTCGGTGTGGCGAACTATGTGATCTGCGACTCGTGTCATGCGGGCGTCGATTGCAGCGCCGAACAGGTCACGCTGTTTTCGAAGAAGCGTGAGGTCGAGTCGATCGAAACGCCGCTGCAACTCGGCGCGAGCGCGACCTTCGACGGCGCGAAATATACGGCACTCGGCTTCATGCGCTGCCGCACGCCGGACGGCGAATCGAGTTGGGAAGAATATCTGCTGCACAACCTCGAACGCGGCTTTCTGTGGCTCGTGCATGGCGAAGGCCGATGGGAACGTGTGGACGTGCTGAACAACTGGCCAATGATTAGCAAAGACGGCCAGGTGCTCGAAGGCGGCAAGACCTATCGCGAACGCGAGCGCTACGACGCGGTGGTCGCTTACGTGGCCGGCGCATTCAACTGGCGGGTGCAAGTGGGCGATAAGACGTCGATCACCGATTTCACGTGGCGCGACTTCAAGATGACGCGCGAGACGACGGCCGATGAAATCGTCTGGTCGCGCGCCAAGCCGTTGAGCAATAGTAAGGTTGCGGAACGATTCGGTGTGCCGGCGCTGGCGGCGGAAACAGCGAGCCGGCTTGCGGCCAAATCCGCCAGCAGCGAAGCAAAACCGGCGCGAGAAGGAATCACGACGGCCGGCTTCGGTCCCTGGCCGTGGATCGCTACCTTCGCGATGGTCTTCATCAACTTCGGCAAGCTATTCGAATTCGACGGTTCGACGGTGCTGGTGATCGTCGGCATGGTGGCTTTGTGGGCGCCGGATTGGATCTGGCGCGCCTTCCACGAAGAGTCGAGGTGAGCGTGAGGCAAATCTTATATGTGCTTTACGCGCTCGTTGTGATTGTCATGTTCAGTTGCACGTCGATGACCGGAAGCGGCGGTGGTGGTTATGGCGGGACGTCCGCGCGCAGCGGTTATTCGTCGTATGGGTCGCACAAGTGAGGGCGGCGACGGCCATGTCCGCGCCTGCGCCGCGTGATGCCTATGGCACGCATGTGTTGGCCGATCTCGGCGGTATCGCGGCGGACATGCTGCGGGATCCCGCAGCGCTCGAGGCGATTCTGTTAAACGCGGCTAAGGCTGCGGGCGCTACGGTACTCTCCGCGCACTTTCATCACTTTGGCGGCGAGCATGGTGTGACGGGTGTCGTGCTGCTCGCGGAATCGCACGTCACGATTCATACGTGGCCGGAGCATCGCTTCGCCGCGCTCGATATTTTCATGTGCGGCAAGGCGCGTGCTGAGGATGCGGTCGCGCAGATCGCTCGCGAGTTAAAGGCGGAAGCGCGGAATGTGCGCACGTGTGAGCGTGGAGTTGTGCCGCCGCGGTAGATCGGTCGGCAAGCGGATTGTCTAAAGCGAACCTTGATAGGCTGGCCGCGTTAGACAATCACAAATGAAAAGCGGCTTTAAGGCGCTTTCGCTGCAGCCGTCGGCACCGGCGTTGCCTTAACCGGCACCGCAGCCGCCGGTGTCGAACTGCCGGACGCGTTCTGCGGATCAACTTCCCATCCTCCGCCAAGCGCGAGGAACAGATTGACCTGATCGATCGCCACCTGGCCATCCGCAGCCGCCGCCTGTGACTTCGTCGACGTCAGTGTGCGCGTCGCATCCAGATCCGAAATAAATGACTCACGTCCCGCGCGATACAGCCGGTGCGTTTCATCCGCCGACTCGGTGGCCGACTTCACCGCGGCACGCAGCGCGTCGGCGCGGGCGTAGTCCGACGCGTAGGTCGCGAGACTGGTTTCGGTCTCGCGCAGCGCGGTGAGGACCACGCCGTCGAACTTCGCCAACGCGACCTGGCTCGACGCCTGTGCTTCACGCACGCGGCCACGCGCGCCGTTCGCCGGGAACGTCCAACTGATCAGCGGACCGAAGCCCCAGCGCGCCGTGGGCGACGTGCCGAGGTCTTCCAGAATGCCTGTCAAACCCGCCGACGCACCGATGCTCACCGTCGGATACAACGCCCCGGTAGCGACGCCGATACGCGCGGTGGACGCCGCCAGTTGACGTTCCGCCTCGCGCACATCCGGTCGGCGCTTGAGCAGCGCGGCGCCGTCGCCGACTGGAATCGGCTGACGGATTTGCGGCAGCCTGTCGCAAGCGAGCACGGCCGGCGGCAGGTCGGACGGCGCGCGGGCAAGCAGCGCCGCCAGGCGGTACTGCGCGATCTTGCGGCGCGCTGTATACCGCGGAATATCGGCCGACAACGTATCGACCTGGGTCTGCCCGCGCGTCACGTCAGGCTGATTGCCGCGGCCCGCGTCGCGCAGGCGGCGCGATACGTCCACCCGCTGTTTCTGCAAGGCCAGCGACTGTTGCGCGATCCTGAGTTCCTCGGCGGCCGAACACTGCTCGACGTAAGAGCGCACCACGTCCGCCACCACGGTGATCCGCGCGAGTTCGCCCGCGGCCTGCACGGATTCGGTGTCCGCTTGCGCCGCTTCCACGCCGCGCCGCAGCTTGCCGAACAGATCGATTTCATACGAGACGCTGATGCCGATGTCGCCTTCATTCACGACCGGCAGTTTCTCGGTGAGCAGGTATTGTTCGGCGGACTCCTGCGCGCGTTCGATCAGCGCCGACGTCTTGCCGGAAAATCCGCCTTGTGCTTGCGCGACGCCTAGCGCTTCACGCGAGCGCGCCAGATTCGCGGCAGCGACGCGCAAGTCGGTGTTCGATTGCAGCGCCTGGTCGACGAGTCCGTTCAGCACTGGATCCTCGTATAGCTTCCACCACACGGGCGGCACGTTCTGACGCGTCGTCAGGGACGTGTCGGCGCCTTCGATCGGCGCATTGGCGAGCGGCGCGTTGACGAGCGCCTGTTGCGGCAACGAGTAGTTGGGACCGACGTTGATGCAGCCGTTCAGCGCAACAGCCAGCGGCAACAGCGGCAGCAACGGCAATAAGGGCAGGGCGCGCGACAGCTTCATTGCGAGGCGCCCGATGATGCGACCGCCGCCGACGCCGGCTGTGCATCCGAGCCCGCCGGAACAGCAGACGTAGCCGAAGCCGCTACCGCGCCCGACGCCCCCGCATCCGGATGCTTCTTGCCGCCAGGCGACAGATCACGCACCGACACAGTCGCCGTGCGCCCGGCAATCATGCGGAAATCCGCAGGCACTTCATCGAGCGCCACACGCACCGGAATCCGCTGCGCGAGCCGCACCCAACTGAAAGCCGGGTTCACATTCGGCAGCAGATTCGAGCCTTGCGTGCGGTCGCGATCCTCGATCGCGGCGACGATGCTTTGCACGTGTCCACGCAACACGGCCGGCTCGCCCATCACCGTGATATCGACCGGCTGACCGATGTCGATGCCACCCAGCTTGGTTTCCTCGAAATAGCCATCGACACGGAACGAATGCATGTCCACCACCGAAACCACCGCCCGTCCCGCCGCGACATATTCGCCGACGCGCGGCGCGCGGTCGTTCAGATAACCGTCGACCGGACTCGCGATCGTGGCGCGCTGCAAATTCAGCTTCGCCGTGTCGATAGCCACATTCGCATCAGCGAGCGCGGCCTCGCCCTGTTCGACGCGCGAGCGGCTTTCTTCCGACACCTCCGCTGCGACCAGGTTGCCGAGCTTGCGGTTGCGCGCATCTTCGCGGCGCGCCTGATCGAGCGTGGCGCGGCGTTGTTGCGCGGTGGCCTGCGCCTGGCGCAGCGCGAGCGTATAGCGGGCCTGATCGATCACGAACAGCACCTGGCCTTGCTTGACCTGCTGGTTGTCCACTACCTCGACCGACGAGATCAGCCCCGAGATGTCCGGTGCGACCTGGATCACATCGGCGCGCACGTGTCCGTCGCGGGTCCAGGGCGCGAACATGTAGTAGCCGACCAGTTTCCATAGCACGAAGGCGGCGACGACGACGACGATCAAAGTCAGCAGAATTTGACCAACGGAGAACCAGGTTTTTTTCACGTTATTAGTCTGTGCGAAACGACAACGACAAGGCCCAGCACCAGCACATAGATGCCGAGATCGAAGATGGAGCGATGCCAGACGAAACGGTAAAAGCCGACGCGCGCGAGCACCGTGCGAATGGCCAGGTTGATCAGATACGCGACCAACATCAGCACGAGCACGGCCGGCACGAACACGCCGAAGATATCGATTTCACCGATCATCGCGGGGAGTGGAAAAGGGTGGAGAGGGCTGGAAAGTCGCGACGAGTTGGGCGCATCACGCAGCGGCCTCCGGTTCGGGTGGCGTCGGCGTGATCAGCGTGGCCGGAAACAGCGAAAGACGCAAGCCGACCAGCGCGTGCAACGCTTCGCGCAACCGGCGTGCCGAGGTTTGCGAGGTCGCGCTCGGCGCATCGGCGTTGGCGAGCCCTTGTGCCGTCACGCGCGCCACGGCGGCGTCGATCGACGACATCAGGCTGTCGGGCACCGGCTCGCGCTTGCGGCGATTGACACAGCTTTCATAGTACCGACGCACGTCGTCGAGCACGTGATCGATCGCGGCGGGCGCTTCGCCGCCCAGCTTGTGGGTCAGGCGGCGCAGATCGAGTGCGTTGAAGGCGATGCGCAGATCGCGAAAGCTTTCGATCGACGGATGGCGATGGTCGTCGGTCGCGGCAAGGCGCGGGATCAACTGCATCAGGCGGTCGAGCATGCGCGCGGCGAGATTGCGCGGATCGTGGATCGGCCGCGTCGATGCCGTGAGCGCCACGTCGGCCCAGCTCGAACGCAGCAGACGGGCCGCCGCGAGTTCGGCGCCGAACGGGCGCGTCACGCGCGTCCACAGATACGCGTAGAGCAGGCCGGCGAGGCCCGCGAGATTGCTGTTCATGAACACCAGGAAGTTGGCGTCGTACGCGTCCTGAATGCTGATGAAGGTCGCCGTGTTCACGGCGACCAGCACCGTGGCCAGGTTGAACTGCGGGCGCGGGATCAGCGTGCCGACGAAGATGAACGGCGCGGCGAACATGATCACCAGCATGGGAAAGTCGTGCACGTGCGGCAGCACGACGAACAGATAGACGCCCGCCGCCACCACGCTGATCGCGGTCGCCACGAAGAAGCGGAACACGAACGGCGCGGGTTCGTCGAGCGCGGCGAAGAAGCAGCACGCCACGGCCGCGAGTGTGACCGCGCTCGCGCCGTCGTTCCAGCCTGAGCTGATCCACAAACTGCACGCGAGAATCACGGCCGCCGCCGCCGAGCCGGTGGAGAACAGCATGATGCCGTGATCGTAGAAGCGCTCGGTGCCGCCCAGCCGCCAATGACGGAAGCGCGGGCGCCACGAGCCTTCTTCCCGCGTGATGATGATGCGCAGCGAGCGGCAGTCCTGCCAGACGTCGATCACCTGTTTCATGCGCCACAGTGCGTTCGAGAGCAGCGCGCCGTCCCAGCCCGCGAGTGCGGACGGCGGTGGCTGCATCGCCGCGATGCGCTCGCGCAGCGCGTCGGCGGTCGGGTCGGGGTGATCGCCTTCGCTCACGGTCGGCATCGGCTCCTCGAACCATTTGATGACATCGGCGAGCAGGCTTTCCAGACCCTCGGGCCACGTCTGCCGGCCGCTGTTGTAGAGCGCGATCAGCGGATCGGCGAGCGACGACATGATCGGCAGCAGCAACTGCATGCGTCCGCGCAGTTCATGCGTGCGCGCCAGCACGTCGGGTCGCGTGTGATCGTAGGCAAGCTGGCTCAGCAGCAATTCCAGACCATTGATGGTGGCCGCGATGCGCTGCCGGGCACCCGAAATCGCCGAGCCGGCAATGCGCCCGGAGAGCGTTTCGGTCGCATAGAAGGCGGCGTCGCGAAACCATGCGTCGGTTCGCTCGATGATGGTCGGCGCAAGCCGGCTCGGAAACAGCGCGCCGCCGACAATGCTCGCGCAAACGATGCCGAGCGTGATCTCTTCGGTACGGCTGACCGCGAGATCGAACACGCCGCCAGGATTGGTCACCGAGGGCAGCGCGATGATCGGCATCGTATAGCCGGCCAGCAGGAATACGTAGCTGCGCGCGGTGCGGTCGAACACCGCCAGATACAGGAGCGTGCCGGTCCAGAGCGCCACGATCACGCTGAATAGATACGGCGATTCGACGAAGGGCGGCACCAGCAGCACCGCGGCCGAGGCGCCGAGCATGGTGCCGAGCGCGCGATAAAGCGCCTTGGAACGCGTCGCGCCGACAAATGGGTTCGACACGATGTAGACGGTCGCCATCGCCCAATACGGCCGCGGTAGTTCGAGCGCGAGGCCGATGTAGAGCGCGATCATCGCCGCGGCAAACGTCTTGACGGAGAACAGCCAGTCGCGAAGGGAAGGGTAGACCATAAACCGTTACGCCGGATCGCTGGCGCTGTGCGGCGCGGCGGTGTCTGCTTTGCCTTTGTTCGCTTTGGTAGCTTTGAGGGGTTGGCTGGCGTGCTGCGTTGGTTTGACCGAGGCGCGTTGAACGCCTTCATCGCGGTCCGGATCGCTGCTAGGATCGTTGTTCTGATCGGCACGTTCGCTGGCGTCGGCCGTGAACGCGGCCAGCACGCGCAAGGTCGCTTCGAGATCGCTGCGCGAGACGTCTTTCAACGCCAGCGCCCGCAACGTGACCAGTTCTTCTTCCATTTTCGCGGTGACGGCGCGGCCTTCTTCGGTGAGCACCACGGTTTTCGCACGCCGGTCTTCGGGGTCTTCGTCGCGACGCATCAGACCCGCGGCGCACAGTTGATCGAGCAGCCGCACGAGCGACGGCCCTTCGATACCAATGTGATCGGCGAGCGTGACCTGGCGCACCGCCGCGCCGAGGCGGCTGGCGGTCAGGAGCGGCGTGGCGCACGCCTCGGAGACATTGAAGGCCGCCAGCACGCCGTGGCTCGTGCGCCGCCATTTTCGGGCGGCGACGACCAGCGTGCTGCTGACTGTCCGGCGCAAGGTATCGAGATTCGACATGGCCGGTATTGTATTTCCAAAAAATTCGTTAGCAAACTATTGAATCGGAATTTTTTGTGACGTTGCGATGCGGCCGCGTGCGTGGACAGGCGCCGGGGTTCGCCATGCAAACGTCGCTCAAGCCGCGAGTCCGAGCCTTACCGTACGCGCCAGATCATCGAGTTGAAAAGGCTTGCGCAAAATCGTGCAGCGCTTTACGGCCAGCCCGGAAATGTCCACGTCCGCATAACCCGTTGCGAGGATCACCGGCAAATCCTCGCGCATCTTGCGTGCCTCGGCGATCACGTCGATCCCGTTCATGCCGGGCATCGCGAAGTCCACCATCAGCAGGTCCGGGTTGTCGTCCTGCAAACGATTCAGGCCCGCGCGTCCGTCGGCGGCTTCGGTCACGGTGTAGCCGAGCATTCTCAGCGACTCGACCAGCATGGCGCGCACCTCGCCGTCGTCTTCGACCACCAGGACGCGCTTTTCGCCGACCACGTTCGCTTCCGCATCGGACGCCGCTTCGGCCTGCGGCGCCACGCGTTCGCGCAGCGGCAGCCAGATCTCGACCGTGGTGCCCACGCCTTCCTCGCTGAACAGACGCGCCGTGCCGCCAGCTTGCCTCGCAATGCCGTAGACCTGACTCAAGCCGAGCCCGGTGCCCTTGCCGATCGGCTTGGTGGTGAAGAACGGATCGAAGACGCGCGACACCACATCGGCCGGCACACCCGAGCCGGTATCGGCGACTTCGACCACTACGTAGCGGCCTTCATCGAGTGTCTGATCGGGCGCTTCGCGCACCTTCACGCAAATGCTGAGCTGGCCGCCGCCCGGCATGGCATCGCGCGCGTTGATGGCGAGATTGAGAACGGCCAGTTCGAGCTGATTGGCGTCGGCCTGAGTCCACATCTCTTCGCCATCGAACTCGTTGGTATAGCGGATGCTTGAACCGAGCGACACCGTGATGATGTCGCGCATGCCTTGCAGCAACGCCACCACGTCCACGGCTTTCAGATCGAGGTTGCTGTTGCGCGAGAAAGTGAGCAACTGTCCCGTCAGTTTCGCGCCGCGTTCGGTCGCGCGTTTGACGGTGGCGGCCATGCCGCGAAGGCGCTCGTCGCTGCTCACGCGGGCAATCAGCTCCGCGTTGACCATGATGACGTTCAGCAGATTGTTGAAGTCGTGCGCGATGCCGCCGGTGAGTTGCCCGAGTGCTTCCATCTTCTGTGATTGCACCAGCACGGCCTGCACTTTGGCGCGCTCGTGAATTTCCATCATCAGCCGGTTGTTGGCGGAGGCGAGTTCGTGAGTGCGTTCAGCGATGCGGCTTTCCAGCGAGTCGTTCAATTGCACCAGCGCCTCTTGCGCTTCGATCCGCTCGGCCAGATGGCGGCGCGATTCGTATTGCCGCGCGCGTGCCCGCAACGACGACGCTACCGCGCGCCGCAACGTTTCCGAATTCAGCGGGCGCTCGAGCACGACCACGTTGCCGAGCCGTTCGAGCACTTCCAGGCCACGTTCGGAACGATGTCCGAGGCGTGAGGCGGCGAGCAGAATGAACGGGAAATCGGACCATGCTGGCTGTTGTTCGAGCCAGGTGAAAAGCCGGATCGCATGGTTGCCCGCGAGCGCTTCTTCAGCGATCAACGCGGCGCCCGCACCGGCGTCCAGCGCCGCGGTGAGCGTGTCGGCATCGCGGCAGGCCACGCACAGGCGCTTATCTTTGTGCAGCACTTCGGCAATCACATCGGCGTCGCGGCCAAACGGCGCCAGGATGAGGACGCGTTGCTCCATGACCTACTGCCCAGACGTGTCGATGACGCGATTCGTCGCACCGAGCAGCGCGGTGCTGCCGCGATAAGCCGGCAGGCCGGAGAGCACACCCTCGAAGTCGCGCAGCGCCTCGCCCACTTCCACGCCGTTGCCGCCGAGCCGGAACTGGCGGATCGAACGCTCGTGGGCATTGGCGCGGCTCTTCACGGCCGTCACGGCGGTGAGCACTTCGCCGTGGTGTTCGAAATAGCGGAACAGCACGACCACGTCGCTCAGATAGCTGATGTCGATATCGTTCTGCACCTCGCCGATAATGCCGTGCTGTCCCAGCACGAGCATCGTGATGATGCCTTGCTGGTTCAGATAGCCGAGCAGTTCATGCATTTGCAGCAGCAGATAGCGCTCGCCGGGCATGGCCTGGAGATAGGCGTTCAGGCTGTCGATCGCGACGTACTTGACGTCTCTCTTCTCGACCGACTGGCGCACGTCGCTGGCGAATTCGCCGGGCGAGATTTCCGCCGGATCGATCTGGCGCAGCGTCAGCAGGCCGCTCTCCACGTGCGGCGCCAGATGCATGCCGAGCGTCGCGCAGCGGATCATCAGCGTGACGAGGGTCTCGTCGAACACGTAGTAGACGCAGCGCTCGCCGCGTTCGAGCGCCGCGACCAGGCACGACACCACCGTGGTGGTTTTGCCGACGCCCGAAGGGCCGATCATCAGCGCATTGGTGCCCGGGATCAGACCGCCGCCGAGCAACGCGTCGAGGCCCGGTGTGCCGGTGCTGACCGGCTCGGTGTCGAACGTCGCATGATGTTCCGCCGCGACGAGGCGCGGATACACGTGGATGCCGCCGGTGTCGAGCGTGAAGTCGTGGTACCCCTCGCGGAATTTGATGCCGCGCATCTTGGCGATGCGCGCGCGCCGCCGGTTGCCGCCGTAGTCGTGCACGAGATTGTCGAGGCTGACCACGCCGTGCGCGATGCTGTGCAGCTGCACGTCGCCGGGATCGGCCGAATTGTCGTCGAGCAGCAGCACCGTGCATTCACGGGTGGCGAAATAGCGCTTGAGCGCGAGAATCTGCCGCCGGTAACGCAACGGGTTCTGCGACAGCAGACGCAACTCGGAAAGGCTGTCGAGCACGATGCGCGCGGGTTTGAGTTCGTCGACCTGCTGGATGACGTTGCGCACCGTCTCGCCGAGTTCGACCTCGGCCGGGTGCAGCACGGTCTGCTCGTACTGCGGGTCGAGACCCTCGTCCGACACCAGCTCGAGAATGCTGAAGCCGCCGATGTTCCAGCCGTGGCTTTCAGCTACCGAGATCAGTTCGGAGCGGGTTTCGGACAAGGTGATGTACAAGCCTCCCTGTCCTTCTTCGACACCCTTGAGTAAGAATTGCAAGGCCAGGGTAGTTTTACCTGTACCGGGCGCACCTTCCACGAGGTACATGCGGTGCGGCGTGAGACCGCCTCCCAGGATGTCGTCGATTCCTTCGATTCCCGAGGAAAGGCGGGCCGGCTTGGCGGCGGCTTGTCTGTTTGACATGGCGTAGCGTTTTGGCGTCGATGAGTGGCTGGTGGTTGTTCAGCCGGTACGGCGAGAACGCAATATCTGTGCCCATCGACGCGATCATCCAGCAGCGCGCTCCTTCACCAGTTGAATGAAGCGCGTGGCTGCGCTGTTATGCAACGCCGTCGGATAGGCGAGGTGCAGCGGCGCGCTGAGTTTTGAGGGGTTCGCGAGCGTGCAATACACCGTGCCCACCTGTTCGTAACGCTGCATGGAAGCGGGCACCAGCGTCACACCCAGACCTGCCGCAACGAGGTTGATGCCCGACACCATGCGCGGCACTTCACGGGCAATGCGCGGGACGAAGCCTGCCTGCCGGCACGCGGCAAGGATATCGGCGTACATGCCGGGTGCGCCTGGGCGGCGGACCAGAATGAAGTCTTCGTGCGCCAGCGCTTTCAGCGACACTTGCGGCCGCTTCTTGCCCTTGAGCAACGGATGACCGACCGGCAACACCACGACCATCGGCTCGTCGAGCAGCAACTCGAACGCCACGCCTTCGCGCGCGTCGACCGGCTTGCGTAGAAACGCCGTCTGAATCTGGCCCACGGCCAGACGCTCGATGATCTCCGCCGCGTTGAGTTCGGCAAGCTCGACGGCGACCTCGGGGCACACCGCGCGAAACGCGCGGATCGCCTCGGTCGTGAACGGATGAAAGGCCGCGGAACTCGTCAGCCCGATCGAAATCGTGCCGAGCTCGCCGCGTGCAATCCGGCTCGCCTTTTCGACCGACTGCTGCAGATTCTGCAGCAAGCGTTGCGCGTCTTCCGCAAAGGCCTGGCCGGCCGGCGTCAAGGTGACGCCACGCGGCATGCGCACGAACAGTTCGAAGCCGATCTCTTCTTCCAGCGTTCGAATCTGCTGCGAGAGCGGCGGCTGTTGCATGGCCAGCCGCTCTGCCGCGCGCGTGAATTGGCCTTCTTCGGCGACCGCCAGAAAGTAACGCAGATGCCGCAGCTCCATGGTGTTTCGTCTCCCGGACAGCGCTCGAAGGTCGGCTCGCTGCCATATCGAATAAGTATGGGTTGTGCTTAAAACAGGTATTTTACATTTACCACGGCCGATCCTACGATCTCGTCCATCGCATAGGAAATGAACGCGAAATAAAACAAAACGTGGAGACGTCAATGAAAAAACAATGTGCGGTGGCCACCCTGGCCGTCATGAGTTGCGCCGGCGCGCATGCGCAAGCATCGGTCACCTTATACGGTGTGATCGACACCAACCTCGAATTTCTCAACCATGCCGGCGCCAGCGGCGGCTCGCTGGTTCGCGAGAATTCCGGCGGCTTGAGTAATTCGCGCTTCGGCTTTCGCGGCGCCGAAGATCTCGGCGGCGGCAATAAAGCGTTCTTCATTCTCGAAGCGGGCTTCAACGGCAACGACGGCACTAACGCGAGCGCCGGCGTGCTGTTCAACCGCACGGCCGCAGTGGGGCTTTCGAATGCCTACGGCGCACTGTCGGCGGGCTTGCAGTACACGGCGATGTACGACACGCTCATCAAATACGACCCGATGGTGTTCGGCCAGCAATACACGTGGATGCCGACCACCGGTTCCGTCGACGGCTTTTCGTTCAAGGCGCGCGTGAACAACTCGGTCAAGTATGTGGGCCGCTTCGGCGGTTTGACGGCGACGGCGGATTACAGCTTCGGCGGCTCCGCGGATTCGTTTCAGAGCAGCGCGGCCTACGGCGGCGCGCTCGATTACGACATGGGCAGCTTTGCCGCCGCGGTGGCCTACGACTACCGCAACGGCGCGATCAACTCGACCGGCATGTGGACCAAGTCGCGCAACTGGAGCGCCTCGGCGCGCGAGCAGCTCGGCGACGTCACGCTCATGGGCGGCTATGAGCACTATTTGTTTAACCCGACCAAGGGCACGTCGATTTCGTCGGCATTGTGGTTCGGCGGCGTGCGCTATCTGATCGCGCCTGCTTTCCGCCTGACGGCCGCCGCGTACTACCAGAGCAACAAGGCGGGCAACGTGTCGAACTCGTTGATGGGCGTGCTGGGGGCGGACTATATTCTGTCGAAGCGAACCGATGTGTACGCAACCGTCGCGTATGCCGCGTCCACGCACTACGCCAACGACCAGTACACGCCCGTCGGCCTGACGAGCGACACCGCGTTCGGTCCGAACCAGACCGGCGTGACGCTCGGCATTCGCCACCGGTTCTGAATACTCGGTTTTTCAACGACGGATTCGACGATGCGCCGCGTTCAAGACAGTACACGGCGATCAGGAGCAAGCTGCATGACTTTCAATCTTTCACGACGTATTGGGGTGCTGTGTGCGTCAACCGCCGCTGCCCTGCTAGCGACGCTCGCGCAACCCGCGCTCGCGGTCCATGCTTACGAGCCGCATCTGAAGCCGGTGGCGACGATCTCGGATACGCGCTTCACGCTCGACACGCCGCAAGGGCACGCGGAATTTCCGCTGTATCTGTCGAAGGATTGGAACGTCGCGCAGCCGCAAGTGACGCGCGCGGTGATCGTGATTCATGGCAAGCTGCGCAACGCGGACGTGTACTTTCGCACCGCGCAGAATGCTCGCGATGCCGCGCACGCGGACCCCGACGCCACGCTGTTGATCGCGCCGCAATTCCTCGCCACGCTAGACACGCGCGTGCATGACGAACCGGCCGATCTGCTGCGCTGGACCGGCGACGCCTGGATGGGCGGCGAAGCGGCGCGCGCGCCGCTGCCGATCAGTTCCTACGAGGTGCTCGACGCGATCGTCGCGCGTCTTGCCGATCGCAAGCTGTTTCCCAATCTGCGGCACGTGGTGTTCGCCGGGCATTCGGGCGGCGGGCAAGTCGTGCAACGCTACGCCGTCGCGGCGCGCAACATCGCCGCGCTGACCGGCGAGGGCATCGACGTGCGTTACGTGGCGGCGAGTCCGTCCACGTATGCCTATTTCGATGCGCAACGGCCCAACGCGCAAGGCATTGCCGCGCCGTTCGATGCCGCGCAATGTCCCGACTTCAATCAATGGAAATACGGCATGGACAACCGGCCGCCCTATCTCGACGACCGAACACCCGCGCAACTCGAAGCGACCTATGCGGCGCGCCGGATCGACTACCTCGTCGGCGGCGCGGATGACGATCCGCAGCAAAGCGCGCTCGACAGAACCTGCGCCGCCGAAGCGCAAGGGCCGCAACGCGTCGCGCGTGCCGAGGCGTACTACCGGTATCTCCAGGCGCGTCATCCGGACGGCTTGAAGCAGCGCTTTCATATCGTGCCGGGCGTGGGGCACAACGGCGCGCGCATGCTGACGTCGGTGTGCGCGCTGGCGGCGATGTTCGACACTCCGGGATGCGAGCAATGAACGAAGCGACCTTCAATCAGCGCGACGGTGCCACGTCTGGAGCCGATACGTCGAACGGCTTGAGTCCGTCGATGGTGCGGCGCGCGATCTTCGCCTCCGTCCTCGGTAACGGCTTAGAGTGGTTCGACTTTCTGATCTACGGCTACTTCGCGAAGATCATCGCGCAAGTGTTCTTTCCCGGCGGCAGTGGATTCGTGTCGATCATGCTGACGCTCGCCACGTTCGCCGTCGGTTTCATCGTGCGGCCGATCGGCGGCATTCTGCTCGGCATCTACGCGGACCGCGCGGGGCGCCGCAAAGCGCTTTCGCTGCTGATCATTTCGATGGCGGCCAGCACGCTGCTGATGGGTCTCACGCCGGGCTATGCGCGCATTGGCATCGCGGCGCCGCTGTTGGTGGTGCTCGCGCGCCTGTTGCAAGGGCTCTCCGTGGGCGGACAGTTCGCGACGGCATCGGCGATGCTGGTCGAGTATGCGCCGCCGCACAAGAAGATGTTTTACGGCAGCTTCAATATGTCGGCGCAGGCGTTCGCGTTGCTGTTGTCGTCCGGGGTCGGCTATCTGCTGACCACGCAACTCACGCATGAGCAACTGGTGGCGTGGGGCTGGCGATTGCCGTTTCTGTTCGGCGCTTTGGCCGGGCCGTTTGGCTTCTACATCCGGCATCGCGTGGCCGAATCGCCGGAGTTCGAGCGGCTGCTCGATCACAAGGACAAACCGCCGCGCGTCACGATCCGCCAGTTCTTCCGCGACAACGGCGATGCGGCGATCTGCGCGATGGGCGTAATCATCATCGGGGCCGCGACCAATTATGTGTGGCACTCGTATCTGTCGGTGTATGTCGAACGGCAATTGCATTTGCCGCTCTCCACCGCGTTGCTCGGCGCGTTCGTGTCCGGCGTGCTGAATCTGTTTCTGTTTCCGCTGTCGGGCAAGCTCGCCGATCGTTATGGCGCATACAGGCTGTTCTATCCGATCGTGATCGCGTGGATGGTCTGCGTGTATCCGCTGTATCACTTCGTCGTGACGAATCCGACGCCGGGGCATCTGTTCATCGCGCAGATGATCGCCACGGTGTTCCTCGCCGCGATGTCCGGCGCGCATCCCGGCATGCTCGCGACATTGTTCCCGGTGCGCAGCCGTTCGGCGGGTGTGGCGCTCTCGTACAACATCGCGGTGACGCTGTTCGGCGGCATGGCGCCGCTCACCATCACCGGCTTGACGCGCGTGACCGGCAGCAGCCTTACGCCCGCGTTCTACCTGATTTTTGCCGGCTTCGTGTCGCTCGCGATGGTGTACTTCACGCGCGCCGGACGCATGTCGGGCGGCGCGGCGGCGAGGCCCGTCACCCATTGATCAACCACGAGCCTATTGCATGACCCAGCCTTTCATCACAGACGACGAACGCGCGCCGAATGAGCATCCGGTCACGGTCGTCGCAAGCCGGCATCTGAGCGTCACGACGCAAGCCGGCAGCGGCACCGTGCCCGTGTTTTCGAACGGCGACTGGCTAGCGCCGACGCGCGAAGTCCAACGCGCCGTGATTCTGATTCATGGCCGCTTGCGCAACGGCGACACGTATTTCGAACTCGCGCAGCGTTCGTGCGCGCTCGCGGGCGGCAGTGCGGCCGATACGCTGCTGATCGTGCCGCAGTTTCTCGCGACGGCGGATGTCGAGGCGCACGAGGTGCCGTCGTCCACGTTGCATTGGGACTGGACGAGCTGGATGGGCGGCGAGAACGCCGAAGGTCCCGCGCCGATCAGTTCGTTCGATGTGCTCGACGCCATTCTGCATACGCTTGCTTCGCGCGAGCAGTTCGCGTCGCTTGCCGAAGTGGTGATCGCGGGACACTCGGGCGGCGCGCAAGTCGTGCAGCGCTATGCGGTGGTGGCGCGCGACGAGGCGCCGCTCGCGGCGCGCGGCATCGCGCTGCGCTACGTGGTCGCGAATCCTTCGTCATATGTGTACTTCGATGCGATGCGGCCGGTTGCGTCCGGCGAATTCGCGGAGTTCGATCGGGCGATGTGTCCGTCGTTCAATCGCTGGAAATATGGGCTCGAGGATTTGCCGGGCTATGCGGGCGACGCGGCTTCTGCCGCAGCGCTCGAAGCGCGTTACGCGCAGCGTGACGTCACCGTGCTGCTCGGCGGCGCGGATTGCGATCCGCAGCATCCGGCGCTCGACCGTTCATGCGCCGCGCTGACGCAAGGGGAACACCGGCTCGGGCGCGGGCTGGCTTATGCGCGCTATATGGCGTTGCGGCATCCGGAAGGATTGGCGAAGCATCAGACGTATGTGATCGATGGTGTCGGGCACGATGCCAAAGGGATTTTTGCTTCGGCGCAGGGGCTGGCGGCTTTGTTTGGTACTGGGCTGTGAGTGCGCATGGGCACGAAGCGTGCTACCGCGCTAATACCTGTGAGTGACTTCAAGGACCGCGCCGACATGAACAGAACCCGATTACTTGTCACCGCGCTTGCCGCTGCATCGCTGGGCGTCTTGCTGACCGGCAGCGCATATGCCGACGATGCGCCTAGCCCGTGTACTTCGCTGAAACGGATCGTCGCGGCCGCCCCTGGCGGGCTCGCTTCATTGACGCCGGACGACGGCAAGGGCGTCGCGCAACCTTATGGCGACGACGCGCAATGTTCGGCGAGTCGCGGTGCGTATCAATGCAACTGGACGTCGCATCACGACGCCGGTTCGAATGCAGACGCGCTGCAAGCTGTCGCGGCGGACATCGCATCGTGTCTGCCGGACGCCACCCACGATCAGAATTCGCCGGGACATCAGCACTTTTATCTGGGTGCGAAGGGCAAGCGGACCGACATCACGCTGACGCCGACCGGTTCGAACAAGCTGCGTCTGGTGGTGTCGGGTAAGTAAACCGCCGCACGAAGGTGGCTAGCGTGAGGCCGGCCACCATGTCCAGCCGCGCGACGAGCGCCGCAACTCGATTATCGAAAGCGGCGCGATTTCAATGCGCGGAAACACGGCGGGCGATGCCCCTAGCGCATGCACGATCGCTGCCCGGAGCACCGGCGCATGGGTGACGGCGATCACGTCGCGCGCATGGTTCGGTGCACGATCCTTCGCGCCGTTTTGCGCGTCGAGCCATTCTCCTACCCGTTTCGCGAGCTGACTGAACGACTCGCCGCCGTGCGGCGCGGCGTCGGGATCGCGCGCCCATGCGGCGAGGTCTTGCGGCGCTTCGGCAGCGAGGTCGGCCAGCCGCCGCCCCTGCCATGCGCCGTAGTTCATATCCGCCAGACCGGCGTCGACCGATGCCGCGAGGCCCAGGGCGGCTGCCGTCTCGCGCGCGCAGACGGCCGGGCTGACGAAAGCGGCCGCGTCGTTCGCTGTCGCCAGACGTGTGCGCGCGGCGTGGGCTTCGGCGAGGCCGCGGGCGTCGAGCGGGTCGTCAGCGGGAAAACGGCCTGCGCGCTGGGCGGCGGTCGATGCGTGGCTGATCAGTAACAGCCGAGTGTCCATTCTGTTCATGTCCTGTGAAGCCGCGCCCCGAAGGCGAACGCGAGCGGGATGAACCGTACGTTTTGCGTTGCCGGGTGCCGAAGTTTAGCGCGTAGAATAGCGGGACTGCGAAGCGCGGAAGCCGGTGAGAGCCCGGCGCGGTCGCGCCACTGTAATCGGCAGCACAAGCCGAAAGCCAGACCTGAGCTTCGCACCAATCCTCTGCAATGACTATCGGGGCGCGTTACCCCAGGAGATGTCCATCATGAACGAAGCTATTTTCGATCCCGCCAACCAGCCCGTTGCGCAACCCACGCCGATTCCGCTGCGCGAGTTGTTGCCCTGGGTTGTGTTCGGCGGTTTGCTGTTGTTGCTCGCGCTTTACTTCGTGGGTGCGGAACAGGGCGCCACCTCGCTGGTGCCGGGCATGTACGTGCATGAGTTCGTGCACGACGGCCGCCATCTGCTCGGCTTTCCCTGCCACTAACGGAGTCGACCATGGTTGGTAAATTGTTGGTACGCGGGATGCTTGCAGGCATCGCCGCGGGACTCCTCACGTTCGGCTTTGCCCGGGTGGTGGGCGAGCCGCAGGTGAATCAGGCGATTTCATTCGAAGAAAAGGCCGACGCCGCGAAAGGCGAGGCCGCTGAACCCGAGATTGTGAGCCGCGATACGCAGCGGGGTATCGGCCTGTTGACTGGCGTGGTGACTTACGGCGCGGCATTCGGCGGGCTGTTCTCGCTGGTGTTCGCGTACGCCTATGGACGAGTGGGCGCATTGAGCCCGCGCGCGTTGTCCGCGTGGCTTGCGCTTGGCGCGTTCATTGCGCTGGCGGTGGTGCCGAATCTGAAGTATCCGGCGAACCCGCCTTCGGTCGGCGACCCTGAAACGATTGGGACGCGGACGGGTTTGTTCTTCCTGATGATTGCGATATCGCTGGCCGCGATGGTGTTTTCGCTCAAGGTGCGGCGCCGTGCAGCCATGAAGCTTGGCGCGTGGAATGGCTCGATTGTGGGGGCGGTGGTGTTAATCGCGATCATCGCCGCGGTGCAGTTGTCGATGCCCACGATCAACGAAGTGCCGGAGGCTTTCCCGGCGGTGCTGCTGTGGAAATTCCGCGTCGCGGCGCTGGGCATGCAGGCGATTATGTGGGCGACGATCGGGCTGCTGTTTGGGGCGCTGGTTGAGCGGAGTGCGTTTATGCGGGTGGGGGGAAGGTCGGCGGTGAAGTCGGTTTGATGTTTTGGAATTGGTGAGCGCAACCGGTTTGGTGGTTGCGCTCCGCGTCTTGCTCTCGCACTTCGCTCTCCGTGCTTTGCGCGCAGTGGTCAAGAAGGGTTCTGCGTCAAGGAGTTGGGGCGGTTGTGGGGTGGTTATCCACAGGCTTGCGAACAGCATCTGTGGATAATTTCATCTCGCAACGCACAAGGTCCACAAACATCCATTCTGTTTGAATTCAACAACTTAGTTGTTGGCACACAGTCTTCGGTTGTCCGTAGAATCAGGACGCCGCAGGTGTTTTGTGTCAATCGGCCTGACCATAGTCCTTGTTTTGTGTTACCTGCGATGTCTGGCCGCCCGACAGATTCGGGACATATAGACCCTTGTCACTGCCGAGCGCCAGCGCATTGGCGGCGTCGCCTGACAGCTTTACCGCTGTACCGGTTGAACTGACAGTCAGTCCGCTGGACGGCGCAAGCCTGATATCGGCAGGTGTGGCAACGGTCCCGTTTCCGCTCAGTCCCTGGCCTACGACAATCGGCAACAGGTCCGAGAGATTGACAGTGAAGGTGCCGCCGCCGTCCGCCACCTTGAAGGTAATCGTGTGGGTTGTGGGATCGTCCTGCACGTTCTGGAGGAACTTGTCGGCCGGAATTGAGCCGACCGCCTGCGTGATCCTGCTGTCGACCTGGTCACAGGTCGGCACATGCGCGCCCGGCATAAACGGGTTGCCGTTGCAATCAACCAGCGAAGACGACACCCTGGCAATCGCATCCTGCATTTCCTGACACGTCGGAATCAGATCGCCTGCAACATGAGCCGACCCATCACATCGTTTGAACACCGAAGCAATACACTCATCCAGCTTCGCGCAGAGTGCATTCGCGAGAACCAGCAGCGCGTTCGAATTCCCGCTCATTCTGTCCGCCACTTTCAGCGGATCAACCAACGGATCGGGATAGGTGCCGGTGAGGTCGCCCCCGGCCGGACCGGACGGCGGCAACGTGACCGGAATGGTGGACATCGGGCAGCAGTTGTTCCCCATGTTCGACTCCTTCATGAACCGCAGGCGCAGCTCACCGCGCCCAGGAACAGGTCATCCGGCACGAGCGCCGCCGCCTGCGCATCGATCTGAACGGCCTCGATATACACGGTGCCAATAGCCGAGGCGTCGTTCAGGTTCAGCCGGTACGAACCCGGCACGGTCAGCAGCGCGAGGTTCTGGCATGCGGTCAGCCCCCACACGCCGCACTGCGTCACGTCCTCGGCCTGCAGCACCATCGCGGGCGGCGGCTCCAGATCTTCGCACGCGCCGCCCTGCGGCATGATGCCGTCCTCGTACCGTACCTTCTCGACTACCGCCATCTGCGGCGTGCCATCCAGCATCTGTACCAGGCCGAAGGCACTGAGCACAACACCGTTGCCGGGACGCACCATGAAGGTGGGACTCGTCACGCTGGCGCTGCGGCTGTCGAACAGGATCATCGTGCTATTCCCCGGTTGCCCCGGCGCTACCAAAGATCAGGAGGGCAGGCACACTGCCGCCGCGCACGAGTCGCGCTTCGACATAGGTTTCGCCCACCAGTGCATCTCCGGACAGCTCAAAGCGGTACGCACCAGGCACGCTGATAAGCTTCGTGTCGTCGGAATCGCTCATGACCCAGGGGACACCATTGGTGATGACGGCCTTCTGATGCGTGATCGTCGGAAAAAGCGCGCCGGGTGGAATGACAGACGACCCTTCATCGCACAGCGTGGGACACGCATAGCCCTGCGGCATGTCTCCTGACGCAAGCGCGACCTTGAAAACATTCATCGTGCCGCCGGCCAGATCGGAGGCAGACACCACAAGCACCGCACCCGGATCAACCACGAAGACGCCGCTGTAACGGCTTGCGGAGTGCGCATCGAACACCACGTCGGTACGGTAGCGCGAGTCGCACACGGCACCCGCCATGCTTCCCTGGGCCGGTGCACAGCTCAGGGTTCCGGTGGAGACCTCGCAGTTCATGACGGTTTCTCCTAGACACCCCTGTAGCGGTCGAGCACATCAACAAGTGACTTGATGAACTCGATACGCCGGTACTGCCCCTTGCGCGGCACGACAACGATCGGATTGAACCAGTACACCCGCTTTACGCCGGAAAAGAAACCGTCAGGCGTGTAGCGCATCGTGCGGCGCGCACCATAGCGCACCGAGAAACCACCATCCGGTGTGACTTCCTCGACCTGGCCTGCACCAAGGAATATGTCCCATACCGTGTCGCCAGCGAACACCTTGTCCTCGTCCAGCATCGCGGCCTCCTGCAACGCTCAACGCCATATAGCGCAGGCCCCGATGACTGTCAACGCACCCAGCACGACTCGTGTTCCATTCAGAGAAAAAGCTCGTGAAATCTGATGCTTTATCTAGAGGATTATTGAAATTTCCATTGAAAAGGCGCGCAATTCAATTCGTGTCGATCAAACTACTTTTCCTTCCTTTTGAACAGGGATGGGATAGTCTTGATGATGTTGCGCGTCAGTTCTGACTCGGATTTCGCTTTCTCTAGCTCCACGGTCGTCTGCCCCTTTTCGAGGACAAAGTTCCGCTCCGTGTGCGACAAGGTTTCTAGCGCTGATTTCAAAGACTCTGTCGATCCCGTGATGTGCGCAAATTCAACGGAGACCAGCTTGGCTTCTACGTTTGTCAGTTCGTTCTGAAAGTATTTAATTTCTTCAAGCCCAGCCTTATACAGCCGCAGGAAAAAATATGCAAAGACTTCGATGAAGACCACCAAAAGCACCCTTGGGAACATCGGAAGGACAAGGTTCTTGACGAATTTTGCATTGGTTTCAGCTCCTTCTGATGCGAGATTTTTCAACAGAGCTGATGCATCAATTATCGAAACGGTGGTCCACAACAAATATAGCCCACTAATTGTGATTGCCATGCCAATCGCAAGATTGATGTTCGAGCGCAGGCGTAAGTCAGATATTTCCCGACTCAAGCGCTTCCTGATAGTTATGGATGAATCTGAGAGCCTTTCAATACTGAGTGAATCCCTGAGTGATTCGCGTAGTGCAGTCACACTCTGTGCGAAAATTTCCTCTACGGTCGCCTTGCCCGTTGTTTCAACAATCGTCTTGGCCAGCGCGGCTTTTTCTTCCGCATCGAATCCTCGCTCCTGTTCGAGCTGCATCACCCGATCCTCAAAGGTGTCGAGTCGGTCTATGAGAGCGTTGAGAACAATTTCTTTATTAGCAGTTTCATATAGTGTGGCTTTCAAGGCTTCAACTTCTGCCTCGCTCGTTGCTTTTTTACTTCCGCCTGATTGCAAGTAGAAAACAGAAAAGAGCGTGATCGATATCAAACCGAGGATGAACGAAGCGGTACCTCTGGACACGTATACTGGCAACGATCGAAGGATGAAATAACTGAATCCTTCAGAGCTGAAAAAAAGGATTGATAATACACCCGTGAAAACGGCTGCAAGATTCAGAACTCGTCGCATCAAGATCCTGCGACGAAGCTGCGAGAGCAGGATTTCATCCGTGTGCAATGGCATATTATCCTCGTTTTTATTGGTTCATTGTCGGTTTTGTTAAAACTGATTCTGTCTAAATTTAATCCCTGCAATTTATCACCGGCAATCTAGGGACGGTGTAAAGGTACAGCATACTGCGACTGGAGCCGATGCAATCCTGTCTCAGTCAGACACCTCGTCCGAGGATGACTATAGTTCCAACAAGTGCTACAGCAAGGCAGAAGATCACGCCGTAGAGCATGCCCCGCAGCGCCGAGCAGCACCAGCACTCGGTGGGGAATACCTTCTCCATCCAGTCGCCTATTGCCGAGTCGACGTCACACGGGCTGACCAGGAGCCGACGACGCAACCACGTTCGAATCGGGAACACCTGGACCTCCGGATGGTGACGGCACACCCGGCGCACCGGGCTGGCCCTGCACGGCCTGCTGCTGCGCCTGTTGCTGTGCAGCGGGCGTACTCTCTGCGGGGAACTGGTCGAGCGGCACGCCCGATGCCGTCAGCGCCTGATCGATGGCCCACCGCATGACTGCCGGGGAAACCTGACCGCCCTGCGCGAGCTGGGCGATGAACTGCAGCATGTCCTGCGCGTTCTGCTTCGCCACTTCCTTTTCCAGCAGCCCACTTGTTCCGCGTGCCTTGACCTTCGCATCGCCCTTGATCGTGGGATCGTCGGTGTATTTCATGTTCCAGTCGAAGTACGCATTACCAAGACGTTCGAACAGGTCGATGTCGAGATTGGTCAATGCGCTCTGCACGCCCTTCAGCGCGTTGCCATACAGGGCCATGATGCCGCGGAATGTGCGGTTCACACCCGTGCCGACCGGCTGGCCGGAAAGCGCGGCCGGAAGTCCCGTCCACCTGTCTGCCATGTCGATGAAGAACTGCATGAGCTGCATCGTCTGGGATGTGATGCTCGGCACGGTATGAAAGTAGTGCGCGGGCCTGCCGCCCGACGCCGGATCGGGATCGACCGGCACCATCGTGCCCGCCATGACGTTGCCGATCTGGTCTTCAGCCATGTAGCGCTGGATGCGCCGGTAGTCGACCTCGCCCAGCGGCGCCACCGAATAGCTGACGTTCTCCAGCGTGCCACGCAGCGCGGCCATGAATGCGCGCTCGATGTCGCGCACGAGCTGGCCGATGCCGTAGCCCGCGAGCTTGCCCGGTGTGCGCTGGTAGGCGTTGCATAGATCGGGCGCTCCGAGACATTCGGGTTCGGGTTAGTCATGAGCTTGATCGTCCAGCCTCCAAGCACAACGGCTTCCGTCTCGTGATACTCGGTGTCGTCCACGGAAATGCCGTACTGGCGCAGCTCGCGGCCCGATAGCAGGCCGAAATGGCGGATCACGTCAATGGACTCGTCCAGCCCCCACAGGATCGAGCCGATCATCGGCTTGTCGGGGTTCGGATTCAGCCAGTCACGGTTGGTCTCCGGCAGCGCAAAGTGGTCCAGTGCTGCAACGACATTCTTCGTGATGTAGCCGGGCAGAGTCGCGCTCATCATGAGCCGGTACTTCGTCATCCGGTCCCGCACGATGTCGAACGTTCCCTTGCCCGCGCCGGGAGAATCGGGCGAGTAGAAGTAGTCGAACGGACTGACGTTACGCACCGCCAGCATCGGCTCCAGCGTCTGTTTCGGGTTCGAACCATGCCACGCAAATACCGGGCGCATTTCCGGCGTTGGGCCGGTCATGACCGCATACGGGTAGAGCGCGAAGTTGGTCAGGAACTGCAGCAGTTCGTCGCGGAACGACGCCTCGATGAGCTGGTCCTCGATCTGCTGCTGCATACCCTTCGCTGCGGCCTGCGCGACGTCCTGTTCGGCGGCGAGCCGCTGCGCCTTCATCGTACGGACCATTTCAAGGATGCCATCGGGACCGGGCGGAGCGGCCATCGTACCCTGCGTGAGTAGCTGTTTCCTGACCTGCTGGACAACCTGCGCCTTGCCCATCGGAGACAGCTCCGGGACCGGCGTCGGGCTGATGACAAACGGTGCATCTGCGCTGTTGAGCAGCAGGTCACGCATCCACGCGACCAGCACATCGGTCTTGTGCTTCGTGATCGAGATATCGAGGTCGATACCGGAGGCTTCGACCAGCTCCGCATCGCGCGGATCGAGGATGCTGTGATACTGCCGGTAGGAATTCTGGAGCACCTGTTCGACGGTGTGCCTGCCGATGCGGTCCACCGCACGCCAGTGCCGCACCCGCCGGTAACGGTCGCGCACAAGGTCCGCCACCGGATCAAGCAGTGAGCTTTGCGGGGCGGGCGTGTCGGTCGCAAACTGCGAGGTCATGTCCATCCCGCGTTCTTGCACCGGACGCGCGCATTGTCAAGGGGGAGGCAAGCGTCGGGTACACTCCGGAAAGCCTGATTTGCTCGATCAATTTAGACGGAGTAAACATGCCAGCCGTGAAATCAAAAAACGAAACAAAGACGCCCAGTCATGCTGGTATGCCCGACTGGATGAGGTCTGCTGTCCTTGGCGTGTTTGGCGTGGTGATCATCGCCTTCGACTATGCAGTGGGGTACGCCTACTACAACGCCTATCTTGAGTACTTCAATATCGACAGTCACACGTTCCCCCTCGATAGAGAGGCATACCTGATTGAAGGTCCGGCGGCCATTTTCTCGATAGGGCGTACCGCATTCGACTGGCTGCTTTCACGCCTCGATGTTGTAGCGCTAGTTGTGGCTCCACTATTGGTCGTCTGGGTGATGTTTTCCATCTGGCGATACTTGAGACGGGATGTCGCCAAAGCCGTGCTGACAAGCCCATTCCTGCAGAAGGTGCACGCAAACTTGAACCCGCCGAAGCGGTCTTATGTGACCCTCATCCTGGAAGCGTTCAACCTAGGGATATCCGCAATCGGATTGCTCATCGTACTGATGTATGTCATTGGAATTCTTGTCTCGCTGCCTTGGCAGATTGGGCGCCTAGCCGGGATAAGGGACGCCGAAACCACCCAAAGGGACCTTGATCGCGGGTGTGACCATCCCGGTATTGTTTGCACCGCTGTAGTAAAGGACGGGATAGAACTTGGGCGAGGCATCCGCCTTGCCCAGTCAAAGGACCGCATTGCGCTATATGTGAATCATGCGGCCCGCGAATATGAACTGACTGGCAAAGAACTGCATACTGTTGTTGCCCCTCCACTCAAAGATTTATCGAAGCTGATTCATTGACCGGCTTATGGATGCGTGCTACATCGATAACCGTGGACGCCTGGGAGTGCGCAATGGTTCACCTTCAAGTCACTTGGGCGGTGCTGGCACTGCTGCTGTGCGCCTGCACGTTTGTGTCCATTGAAGGTGACGGCAACTCGATCAACGACTCAGGCGGTCACGGTGGGCTTACCGTGTCGCCCGCGCCGGACCAGGGCAGCGTCGCTAAACGGCTGAGAACGGGCAGGGGAGACTGACATGATCCGCCGCGCGAGCGCTATCCGGCCACCGATCACGACCCGAACGCGAGCGTCATCCGCATGGTCAGGTGGTGCACGACGATACGATTGAGCAGCCGTTCTACTTGCGGTGGTTCTACCTGCCGAAAGCCTGCAATTTGGTCGCGGAGCTGGCCGGCGCAACGGAGTTCGCCGAATAACCGGTTGACCTCATCGATCCTCAGTCGCTGACATTCAAGAAGTCACCCCCCAAAATTATCTCTCTCGATAGGGGGTTGAAGATGTCACAACGCGTTCAGCCAGAGCGGGCTTGCCCAGCATCTGAAGCATACGTTGCAGTGCCATTTTTGATCGGGGGGACGCGTTGCGCGGCCCCAGGATGATCTTGGATACGAACTGTTCTAAAGTGATACCGCCTTCGGCTGTGCCTGGAATCGGCGCAATCTTGAACTTCAACTTCGGCTCAACCATCCCTCCATTGATGAAGTAACCTAGCATGCCAGTTAGGACATTATTCGAATCATAGTGCTTCGAGTAAACGATCCGCCATTCCTTTTCTTCCTTAAAGCCACTGTGCTTGGTGAAAATGGACAGCGTCAGTAGTCGTTCAAATAGGTAGGTTGCGCACAAAAAAAGGTCGTCGTCAGGAATTGATGCAGACGCGACTAGCGAAGCAAATCGGTTGATAATTTGATCCATCCAACCAAGGCGTTCTTCGGTAGTCCCATAGGTGATTTTGGCGATTTTAAGTGGCGAATCGGGAACTTCCGTTAAAGCTGCCATGTTGAAGATCATCGCTACACCGCCTCCATTTGCGCCATAGCCTCGCCACATGGAAAGTAGGCCGTCGTCGTCGGCCGGATCGTGCTCTGAAAAACATGCGATGTAGACATCAAAAGCCAATCCGCTTTCGAACTGGGCGTAGATATCGTCCAAGTGTTGGCGAAACACCGCATATCGTTCCGTGGCTCCAAAGGCCATCCGAAGCGGCTCGCTCTCCCGGAACTTCGTCTTGCTGTGCCAAATTCCGAAAGTTAATTCCTCAAAATCGTTCATATAAAGAGGATTTGAAAACCACATCTCCTCGTTTCGGACAATGGCTTCCAATGTACTTACCGAGCAGTAGTGAGCGATGAATGGTCGAGCGCCGGGATATTGCCCCTCCGTTTGAACGCCCTCCGTCCATAGGGGCTTAAAAAATTCGGAATAGTCGATTACGCCGGTCATCGCGTTGAGCCCCGAGATATTTGAGAGATGGGGGTCTAAGGAGAACTCCCACAGATATTCTATCGCGGCTCCTCAACCATAACGCTGAACGCGCCGGACGACCAACGTTCACCCTTGGAGCCGCTTCACGCTACTGTATATCCATACAGGTATTTCGCCGTGCCGCTACCCGACTTCGATATCCCGACGATCTACGATCTGCGCCGCCTGTGGGTCGCGCACGCGCACGACCCCGAGGTTCGCTGCCTGATCCTGGGGATCGTGCGCGCCCGCGACCGGATGCAGGAAATGAAGCGCCTGTACGAGGTCATCGACAAGTGCTGGAAGGCCGATGTAGGCGGCAACCTCGTCGCGCTCGAAAACCTGCGCGTGATCCTGCTGGAGGAGGGGTGGCGCAACGCGACGATGGGCAAGCCAACCTTGGAGGACGACCAACTCAGTGGGGACGTCGAGTTCTGATCCCGCTATACTTTTGGCACCAAACTACTAACCACAAGTGACTTGATGAACGGGAAGCAGATGGGCCGAACGACAACCAAAAGAATTTCACCCGAAGAATATACCAAGGCCTTCGAGGGAAAGGAAAAGGACGCACTGGAGCGCGCACTGGATACGCGCAAGTTCGAAATTGACCTTTACTGGAAGCGCGCTACCTACTTCTGGACTTTCATTGGCGCGACGCTCGCGGGCTTCATCGCTGTCGAAGCGGGCACGTCCGAGAGACGGGAAATGCTCTCCGTTGTGCTGTCATGCCTGGGTTTGGTTTTCTCGTTCGCTTGGGTACTTGTCAATCGAGGCAGCAAGTACTGGCAGGAAAACTGGGAAAACCATGTTGACATGCTCGAAGACAGGGAGACTGGGCCGCTATACAAGATTACGCTCTCGCGCAACCCGACCATGACTGCTGTACAGCGTCTGGACCACCTTGTTACGGGACCGTCCGCGTTCTCGGTCTCGAAAATCAACCAGATCGTCAGCCTGTATGTCTGCCTGTTATGGCTGTGTCTCGTTATCTATTCGTTGCCACTGAATTTTCACGGGACGTTCAACTGGCTCTACTGCGCGCTGGTCGTACTGAGCGTAGCAGCATGCGCCATGTTTTTCCGTCAGGGGCGCACATACAAAGATGGCCACTGGCATTACGCGCTTATCCGGCAATCGCGAGTGAAACCGCTGGACAAGCCTTGACCATGTCAAACTACGGCCGCCGCTAAGCGTGGGGCAACAGGAGTACAGAGAACACATATGGATGCAAAGCTGGGGTACTCGAGTTACGAAAGATTGATGGCTGATTTTGCAGCAGCCTATCTCCGTCCTGCATACGAGGCGCACAATAATGGCCAGCGTCTTGAGCGTAGCTCAGACGATGCTTTTGAAAGCATCTTTAGGGGATTTACAGAGATAAGTTATACCATCGATAACCTGCGTCTCGCTGGACACCTCGTTTCAACTTCCCCGCCCAGGTCGAAGAACATTAGCAAAAATCAGTACATCAATTTTGTTATCGGTGCATATCTGCAGGAGATGTACATTCTTCAGCAGAGGCTGGATGCTTACGGAAAAAAAGTCTCCAGATTATACGGGTTTCGTGACTTGCCTAAGCTGGTTAACGATCTCGTTTACAAGCCTCTGGAGAACATAATAAATATTCGCGGCAACCACGTTCACCGTGAGCGTTATTCAGACGCGGAGTTGCGGAGAATCTCCGATTTGGATCTCTTTCTCCGAGTTGGGCATGAAGCGGGCGAGGACTTTCATTTCGAATATAAACTTGCACAACATAGCTGGAAGATGCGCATCAGGGCGAACAACCTGGCGGTGTCGAGGATTGTTGACAGTTACTTCGATATTTTGCAAACGCTCATATGCGAAGAGGGGAAGGTGCGCTTTCCAGTCGCGGCGCAAACGAAGGCGAGCAATAGTGCGGGGTGGCTTGGCTAGTTACACCACCCGCCGCTTCGCAACCTGTACCCTCGACCGGTCCACGACTTCCTCCTCGGGGCCGATATGGGCGATATGCACCGCGAGGTACTGGAATGCCTCGACCACGTGTGAAGTCGGCCCCTTGACCGGATCGTTCGCATAGTCGAGCCTGGTCGTGGTGGTCGCCCTCAGTTTCCGGTGCACGTAGCTCCTGCCCAGGCCATCTATCAGCATCGTGCAGGCCGGGTCGATCACGCAGCCGTGACGGCGGTTCAGTAGCCGCGCGACTGCCGCCTTGCGCAGCGCGAAGCGGTTCGTGGCCGCAGGGATCGCCCTGATCTGGTAGCGCTGCAGCAGTTGCACGGGCGTGAGGCCCGTTCTCGCATCCCTCGGGTTCGACGGGTCGCACACCGCGAGCAGCGGCGTGCCGTGGTAGCGCTTCGCGATGATCGTCAGCAGCACTTCCTGGATGAACTGTTCGAACGCCATGTCCGGCGCATAGCCCTCATCCATCACGACGAGCTGGCCCGCCTGCGGCTGGCCGAACACCGCGCCGGGATGCAGCCCCGACGTGTCGATGCCAATCAGCGTTTCCTCGCCGGTCACCGGTGCCGTGCGCAGCTTCCCCACATGCGCCTGCGCGGAAAACTCCGGATGCACGAGCTTGCCGAGCGCGGTCGGGGTCCAGCGCATCAGCAGGAACGAACGGATTTCCGGCCAGCGCAGCGTCGCGAGCTGGTTCGCGTAGTAGTCCGGCAGCAGGTTATGCAGGTTCTCCGCGTCAGGATTGAGCCTGAAGCGGGGCGGCGCGCCGTCAGCTTCCACACTTTCCTCGTTCTCGCAGATGACCGCAGCGGGCTGCAGGAACAGTTCAAGTGTCGGCACGAATGTCCTGCCGTCCAGCAGCTCGATCACCGGCAGCGGCTCGCCTTCAACAAAGCGCTTGTACAGCCAGTGCGCCTGGTCCGGCAGGTTGAAGTCCAGCACCACCCCCGGCTCCGCACAGATCACGCCATTCTTCATCGACGGGTAACGGCCGACGCGCTGCACCGCGATGCGCAGGATCGCCTCGGAGAGTTCCGTCGCCTCATGCAGCCAGAACATGCTCACTTCAAGTGACTTCATGTCCTCGATGTCCTGCTCATCCTCCAAGGCGATGAACAGCACTTCAAATCGCACGCGCGTGCCGTCCGGCAGCGGGAACGTGTACAGCCCCTCCATCGGCGCGGTCAGTTTCACGTCGCCGAACTCGTGCGGCATCCAGTCCTGCACGGTCTTCAGCGTCGTGGTCTTCAGCTTCGGGTAGGTCGCGCGCGCACAGGCGAGACGGAAGCGCCGCACCCCCTCACGGTCGGCAGGCTGGCGCATGCACGTAAAAGACCGTCCATGAACGCACCGACCGACTTGCCGCCGCCAGGCGGACCCGCAATGGCCTTGATGAACGCGTTCGAATTGTGCAGCGCGAGTACCGTCGGCGACGGGCGGTAGTCGATCAGCGCTCCGGTCGGTGAGCGCTGTGACGCCTCAGTCATCACCGCTGTCTCCGCGCACCGGAACCCCGGTGATGTGTTCCATGCCGCGGATACCCGCCGCGAGGTTGAACACGACCTGCACGCCGCCGCCGCCGTCGCCGCCTTTTTTCGTGCTGGCCGGATCGAGCAGTGCATAACGCGCGAGCGATTCAAAGATGCGATGGCGCAGCACCGCATCCGTGCGGCCATCCTTCGCGAGGTTATAGATATCAGGCAGCAGGTCTTCGGCGAGCGCCCGCGAGCGGAACACGAAACCGGCCTGCGCACCGTGCGCACGCATCTGCGCCTGGGCATCGCGCAGCGCCGCGACGAATGCCGGCGTGTCGAGCAGCACCGCGAACTGCCGCTGGGTCAGGCGGTAGGTCGCCAGAATCTCCGGTAGCGGCGCGACGCGCAGCACGAGATCGAACGCGAGCGAACCCCACGACGCCTTGGCGAACTCACGCGGTTCGGCGACCTGGGGGACGGCAGGCTCATCCACGACGTTCTCCCGGGGCGCGCAGCTCACTGAGAAACCGGCGCACAGCGACACGGACAATCTGCTGCATCGGGCGGCGCGTCGCCTTTGAGACCGCGCGTAGTTCGTCAAGCAGCTCCTGCGGCAGGTACTGGCGATACGAAGGGTTGCGATACCTGCCTGCCATGGCGGCACTCCATCAAGTCACTTGCTACAGCTCCAGCCCATAGGCGCCCAGCCGCGCGCGGATCATCTTCAGGTGCGCGCAGGCGAGCAGCTCGCCCGCGACGGCGGGCGGCGCGTCGCCGAAGCCGAACACCGGCATTGCGGGGGCATCGAGCACGACCACCAGACCCCGGATGCCTTCATGCTCGCCGTGCTCGATCGCATCGGCCAGCCTGCGGAGCATTCCCGCGATATCAGACAGCGACACTTCGCGAATGGGCATGACTTTCAGATCGGGCATCACGCACTCCTGATTAAAGCGCTAGTACGGTACATATCAATGCCCCATACGAAAGTCAATTGAGGACTATAAAACCGTATGGGGTATGAGTACTGCCTAGGCCACGGAACACAGAAGTCGCGTCAGGACAGGAATCTGAAAAGTTTTGAAAACTCAACCGAGTCTTGGCTAGCCAACGTCTCGCGCAGTGGTCGCCGCGAGGCGCCAGTTAGCCCTATTTTGAACACTTCTCCTAGGTCCGGATCGAAGTCGGCCACCTTCTCAGCCTGGCTGGATCCGTCAGGTGTGACGATGAAAAGCTTCAGGTTATTTTTCAAAACCGCTCGTTTGATCACGTCATTGATATGCCGATCCCTGAAACCGTAACCGATTACCATGAGCCGGCTATTTCCGCTGGACAGATATTCCTCGAACTGCTGCTGGTACCACTGGAGCACTGGCGAAAGTTCGATTTCACGCACCTTGTTTCCGCCCATGATGAGCATTGATCCACCATTGCCATCCTGCCAGTTAGCCGATCCGTGGAGCTTGAAGTAGGGCTGGGTGCGCGGGTCAACCTCGAACTCATCCGGTGAAACCGGAACCCATCGACCCGTCCAAGGCAGGCCCGGTTGTGGGTCGAAATATAGGTTTTGTTCCGGTACGCGCATCGCCGGAAGTTCTACGCGTCGCCCTTCCTGCGGATTTCGCTGACGAGACCGATTGATAACGTCCAGATACTGGTATTCCAGCAACGAGTCCTGATTTAACGTAAAAATCGCTTCGAATAGCGAGAGGAATGTGCGGAGCGACTTGCTGACGGGACCATTGTCGTCGATATTTATCTTTGAGAACCCGCGATTCATCTCTCGGAACATAGCTGATACGGATGCTTCGAGCGACTGCAACTCGGTGCGCCTTTCAGGATCGATACGCACGGCCTCCTGCAGTTCGGCGAGCGCGCCTTCGAATCCGGTGCCGTCCTGTTGACACTTCCAAAGCAAGTCCCTGATGGAACTGGACATGTTGACTTCTTGACAACCGAGCAGATATTCGAAGACCTCAGATGCAAGCCATCCTCCCCAGTTGCGGCTAAATCCAGCACCAAGCAAAAGCAAGCGACTCATAACTTCAAATTTCCTTTGTCGTGTAAGAACTGTTGTCCGATTTTATCTCGGGCCGGTCTGGAGCATATGGGGTATATCGCTGAAAACCGCAAAACCCTCGTGTACCACCCTATATGGTGTACGCGCCCCCCCAACACCCCCCGCGGTCCAATTAGGGGGCGGCATACGTACAAAACACACAGAAGCCAGAAATCACAGGGTGTGATTTTGTGCATTTGCAGTGTTGACAAGTCACTTGTCTGTCGGGATAACGATTGAACGCTGCAGCGATGCAGCAGACCCGGAACCCGCAAGGGGCAAACCTTCAGAACATCAGTACTGCAAAGGAATAGAAAATGGTCACGAAGAAAAACGCAGCAAAGGCAACGACCGCTAAGGCAAAGAACGCCACCGTAAAGAGTGTCACCGTTGAGCAGGACGTAAACGCACAAACGCGAGTCATTCAGGAAGTCGGCAAGGTTGTCAAGTTGGCCGCAAAACCCCAGGCGAACGAATCGGGTAAAGACTCGCCCGCAAAGATCGCCGACGTGCGCGAAGCGTTCCACCTGGACATTGAAAAATTCCGCAAGGCATTTGCGGATTCGGCAAAGGCCGATACGAACACGGATAGCAAAACGGCCGTGTGCGCAGACCTGTTCAAGCCGATCCGCACGTGGGAAGAGTTGAAGCAGGCGACACGCCACGCAATCTATGGCTATATCCATGGGCGTGCGGGTAAGCAGGAAGCAGAGAAATGGTTCGGCCTGAAAAAACAGAGTGAGCACGAGCTTTACAAGGTCGCGGCCAATGCAGTGAAGCGGGCGAAAGATCGCGCGGAGAAAGAGGGCTGGGTCGCGCCGAAAGCGCCGAACGCGGACGTTGACCGCGCGCCGCGCGACAAGAAAGCGCCAGGCGAAGGGTCGGAATTGTTGAGCGCACTTCACACGCTCCTCAACACCGATCCGGAATTTACAACGGCGCTGTCCTACGCCGTCGCCAACCCTGCAATGTTCAAGGCATGGGCGCGCAGTAGTGCAGAAGCAGCGAATGATTCGCGCGTGATTCGTGCCGCCTGATACTGCATTTACGATCCGTTCGCCCCGCACATGCGGGGCTTTTTGCTGCGTGCCTGGTCCAAGTGTGCTTAAAAAACATGCAGATACGCAGATATGCAGCTATGCCCCATACTGCATTTACTCAAAATGCAGGCGTTTTTCTAAAATGCAAACGAAAATGCCTGTGACTTGTTCGAATGCGTGCCCAATGGTGTTCGTGTTTTGTTGTTGCAAAATGGCAAACTGCATAATAATAATATAATAAATAATAAATATATTAAATATGCATAAAATGCAGGCTCCAAAATTTAAGACGTTGCACGCGTGCCCGCTCGCACGCCCACGCGCGCGCACAGGCGCGCGCCTGCAGACTGGAGTGGCTGGTAGTGTAGCCTCCTGTTTTAAACACCTGCATTTTGCTTAAATGCAGATGTCCCCAATTTAAACTATTGATTGTTCTAGCCTTTCTCTTATCAGGGCCAAAAGCATTTAGCCGTTTTGCACCTGCATTCTGCGTTTTCACGCCTGCATTTTTCTTTGCACGCCTGCATTTTCCAGCCGCAAAACGCTATCTGTTTGATTCGCCTCGTTTCTTCCTTTCGCAGCTATCCGCGTTAAGTCGCCGATAGCCTTTAACCTCTGGAGTCTTGCCTATGCTTCCCAATCCCACGCAGCACAAAGGCGCAACCAGCCGCGCGCGCCGTGCGCTTGTCACGCTTGAATCGATGCCGTGCGCCGACACGCTGGGCGCAGCACGGCGCGCACTCGCACGCCTGCAGCGCATAACCCGCAACACGCACGAAGCGCACGCGGTGCGCCATGCGCTCGCCTGGCTGGAGTGGGGCTTTGCCAATGCCACGCCGCACGACACGAGCCCTATCATCCGTAACGCGTGCGGCTGGCTCAATGCGGCATTCCCGCTGCAGTCCGAACCGGAACCAATCGGCCCTGGCACGCGCCGCACGCACGGCCAGCGGTGCAGCGAAACCGGCCAGATATTCGCCTCGTTTGCGGATGCGTGTCGCGTGCTGGGTATCTCGCGCGGCGACATGGCGAAATACCGGCGCGGCGCTGCGGACAACGCGGGCGGCTTCACGTTCTCGCCTGAACTGCTTGAGCATGCCGCAAACGATAAGGAGTACGGAAAATCATAGGGTGTGATTTTCCGGCTCCGCGCCTCTTGCGGATTGGACAGTTAAGCCGTTGAATAAATGACGCGCCCGCACTTTTGGACAGTGCGGGCATTTTCCGGCCGCTGGCCACGCCCATGTATTGATACCGGCCTATACCCGCCAGCGGTTTTTACGCGTCACTGTCCGGCGACACGCGGGGTTTTCGCTGGCGGCATGTCCATGCAGTGCGATTCGTTTAAAGGGTCGGGTTTAACAATACATTTGTTTTGTTTAAACGGACAATCGCAGCAGGAAAGTGTGCGTTGTCTTGAAATCACGGAAAAGATGACCCATACTGGAAACTCCATGCAGTCACCCCGTTCTGCATGGAGAGCAGGCCTTCCTGGCGCTACGTTCTGCGCCCACTCCGCGCTGCAAGGTCCCGTGAGTCAGCGGGCGGCGCGGTTTCTTTTCGACGTTGTACTTAGTAGTCCAAATAAATCACACCCCATGATTTTCTGAACATGCCTTCACGGCATGGTGGGTGCATTCGTTCGCAGTTTTCGACGGGGTAACCGGAGAAAGCCATGAACGGTATGCAGCACACGCACCGCCGGCTGGCTGGCGACCGCAACCAGTGTCCCGGCTGCGGCCAGTTCTTCAATTCCACTTCCTCATTCGATGCGCACCGCACCGGGCCTTTCGGCACACCAGGCGAAGCCGCGCGCCGCCGCTGCATGACGGTAGAGGAAATGCAGGCGAAGGGCATGACGCTGAACCAGGCGGGGTACTGGGTCCAGCGTGCGCTGGGTGCGGCAGGCATCGCCAGGCGGGAAGAAGAAATGACCCTGACAGCAACCTATTCACCCGAGGACAACAAGCTGCGTCTGTACTCCACGTTCAGGCTGGACGAGGAAACGTACCGGCGCGTGAAGGCAGCGGGCTTTTCCTGGGCACCGAAGCAGGATCTGTTCGTCGCCCCCATGTGGACACCTCTGCGTGAGGACCTGCTGCTTGAACTGTGCGGGGAGATCGGCGACGAGGACACGGGTCTGGTGGACCGTGCGGAACAGCGTGCCGACCGCTTCGAGGGATATAGCGAGCGCCGTGCCGTGGATGCGGATCGCGCCCATCGTGCCGTCTCTGCCATCACGGAACACATTCCGTTCGGTCAGCCAATTCTCGTGGGCCATCACAGCGAGCGGCGTGCCCGCAAGGATGCCGAGCGCATCGAGAACGGCATGCGCCATGCCGTGAAGATGTGGGAGACGTCCGAATACTGGGAGCAGCGCGCCCAGGGTGCGCTGCGCAATGCGAAGTACAAGGAGCGGCCGGACGTCCGTCACCGCCGCATCAAGCGTATCGAGAGTGACCGTCGCAGGTTCGAACGCAGCCTGCAGGGTGGTGAGAAGTTCGTGAAGCTGTGGCGCACGGACGGTCTGGACATGAAGCATGCGCTTGCGCTGGCAGGTCGTTCGACGCTGCACCGGACGTTCCCGCTAGCCGACTACCCGCGCAATCCGCCAGCGAGCCAGTACGAAGGCGACATGAGCATCTGGTCGGCGCTTGAGGGCGGCGTTGTTACTGTCGAACAGGCACGCGATCTCTGTGTACCTGCCTACGAGCGTGGCATCACATGGAACCGCCGCTGGATCGCCCATTACGACAACCGTCTGCTGTACGAGCGCGCGATGCTGGGTGAGCAGGGTGGTCTGATGGCGGATCGCTTCGAGATCGAACCAGGTGGCCAGGTAAAGGTGCGCGGCGAATGGCTGCCCGTCGTACGGGTTACCCGCAAGGACGGCGTGATCGTCAGCGTAACCACCACGTGCCGCTATGTGCGGGTACGTGGCATCGAGGAGGTGCAGGACTACCGCGCTCCGAGTGCGGAGGACGCTGCGCGCATGAAGGCCGCAGTGAAGCTGCCGCCGATGTGCAATTACCCCGGTGACGGGTTTCACCACATGACGAAGGCTGAGTGGGACAGCACTTGCAAGGACTACAAGGGTTCGCGCGAACTCGGTCAGGGTGCGCGTCGTCCAGGCGGCTACCGTCCGGACGTCAGGGGTGCAGTTGACGGCGCGGCGGAGTACGGGCGGCACCGTGTGCGATCGGTTGTCCGGACTGGCGGGCTGGTCGCAGTTTATCTGACGGACGCCAAACGCATCGACCCACCTGCTACGCCCGCAATGGACCAGGCCGCGTAACTCCGACAACCAGGGGGCGCAGTGCGCCCCACAGAAAAATCATAGGGTGTGATTTATGGACCGCAATGAAATGGCGCAGCGCATGGCTGCGATGAAACAGCAGCTGAAGGCAGGTATTCAGGTGGTCGCTGCGAACCAGCTGTTCCCGACTCCCACATCACTTGCGAACCACATGGTGCAGCTTGTGTCGCCACAGCCAGACGAGAGCGTGCTGGAGCCGAGCGCGGGCACCGGCCAGATTCTGCGCGCCATCCTGCGTGCGCAGCCCGCGTGCAGGCGCATGTCGGTGGAGATCAATGCTGATCTGGTGAAAGCACTCAGGCGCATCGACCCCGAGGGCGATGTGATACACGCGGACTTCGTCGAATGGGCACCGGCCTATCGCTTCGACTGCATCCTCATGAATCCACCGTTCGAACGCGGCGCGGACATCGTGCATATCCGCCGTGCGCTGTCGATGCTCAAACCGGACGGCCGCATGGCGGCGATCTGTGCAGCGGGTCCACGTCAGGCGGAGCAGCTCGTGTCGCTCGTGCAGGAACGCGGAGGCACGTGGCGGGCGTTGCCGTCTGGCACGTTCAGTGAACAGGGAACCGGTGTGCATACGCTGCTGCTCGCAGTGGGTTGTGACAATCATAGGGTGTGATTTATGGACTCGTTAAACAGGTATATCGAAGCATCAGGACTGTCGAACGCAGAGTTCTACCGCCTGAACGGCACCATGAGCATCGACCGCATCGAGGCGCTGCTCGACCGCGAGGCGGCTGCGCCCGATCTCGGCGGCGTGGCCTGTGACGTGGACGAGGCGAAGGCGGGCTTCCCCGATGAGGACTGTGCCGCCGCACTGATCGAGCGCATGCAGAAGCTGGCGAAGCGCATGCGGGGCGACACCCGCAGGGAACTGCTGGAACTGGTGGCGGAGCTGGAGACGCTGCAGACCTCGCTTGCCAATAGTGCGGAGTATGGGTGCGAGAAACTGAAGTCGGCAATCCAGGCGCTTGAGGCCTGCAACAGAGAAACCCCTATCACGAACGCGCAGAAGGACGCCGCATGAACCGCTACATCGCAATCGACGGCGCTACCCGCTATCGCCGTGTCAGCAGGACCCACGCACGCAAGGCATGGGACGCGGGACAGGACGTGGTGTTCTGCCCGCACAGGCTGTATCCGTTCGGCGGGTGGAGGCCGTCGATGCTTGCGAACCGTTCGGGCTTCGCAAACCGCGCGTTTGATGACGTGGTGCGCGACTTCGAATCGTACAACTGTAACTGCAGTGAAACCGGGTACTACGCGTCGTACTTCGTGCGCGTGGAGCAGGAAATCACAGGGTGTGATTTTTCAGGAGACACACATGAACACAGAGTTTGAAACGAAGGTGCATGAGATCGCTACCGAACTTCAGGGCTCGGTCGAGCGGGGTTCGGCTGTGCCGCCCGAGACAGCGCTGTTCCTGCTCGCGCTGCCGAAGGAGGACGCGGATGCGCATCTTGAGCTGGGTCTGGTCGAGCATGAAAGCGGCCATCTGGTTGCGATCCGCGGCATCTTTCCTTTCCACAGTCTGCACCGGCGTGACATCTGGCCGATGCCGTACGACGAGGTTGGAGACGTGTCGGGCGCGCGTGAATTCCTGATCCTGCTTCCGCCGCTGGCGTCCTCCACCCGCGACATGGTGGAACAGATCCGTCACCTGCTGCTGCCGCTCTATCTGCCCGCACTGGTGATGACACGCGTCGCACTGGCGCAGAAGTCGGCGCGCTCACGCAGTGCCGTTGACCAGATGGTTCAGGCGTGCGGCGTGAAGCCGGTGGCAAGCGATGACCGGCGTTTCGCGGCGCAGATCGGGCCGGACGGCCGGATGCTGGCGTTCGGCACGGTCGGTCGTGAGGGCAGGGTGAAGCTCGCCATTGGCGGGCTGACGGTGGAAGAGGCCATGCGTGTGCTGCGCACGGCGGCTGAAAGCAAGTGACTTGAATGCCACGGGGCGTGTTTTTTTCATTTAAATAATAAGGAATACGAAAAATGAGAATCGAAAAATTCGATAGCTTCATCACGGGTGAAGACGTGAAGAAACGGCTGGTGGAGCTGGACGCAGTGCTCAAGGCGCTTGACGCCGCCGACTGTGACGATGAACGTGATTCGCTGATGCCCGAGTTCACGACGCTCAAGAAACTTGAGTGCGATGTGTGCAATGTACTGGCGCGTGCATGGTCGGGTGAAATCCTGGTGCGGGACACCGCATTTGCGGAATACGTCAGGGCACAGGCCGAGGAACGCTGCGGCACGGGCTGGCCCATGTCGCATGTCAACTGGGAGCGCGCCGCCGATGACGCGCGCGTTGACTGGCTGTCGGTCGAATTCGACGGTGTGACGTATTGGGTGAGGTAATGGACATGTACCCGGGACAGACGTTCGAAGTTGAGGCGATGGGTTTCACGTTCCGTGCACGCATCGAGGCGGACTGTGGCATGGGAGAGCCGTGGAAAGAACACGACGGTCACGGCGTCGTCAGTGACTGGACCACGCGGGACAAGCGTCCCGGCGAAATCGTGCTGGCAAGCGAGCGCCGTTCGCGGCGCTATTACAACGTGCAGGAAACCATGAAGCTTGCGCGGCGTGATGGCTGGGGGCTGGGTGACGATGACAAGGCGTCACTGCTGGAGCGCCTGCGCCGCACCAGGGTTGCGCAGCCCGGAGCGGGTGGGCGCTACATCCTGCAGGAGCTGCCGGGTCCGTGGAAGCCATTGACCCGTGGTGAGATCACGGTGGAGGCGGTACGCCGGGACTTCGAGCAGCTGCGCCGCTGGTGCGACGACCAGTGGCATTGGGTTGGTCTGGTGGTCGAACTGCTGGACGCGGATGGCGATGCGGTCGATGGCGTAAGCGATTCGCTGTGGGGCATGGAGTCGGACGCGGACGATTGCCTGCGGGAGACGGCGCGGGAAATGGCCGGGGGGCTGGCGCAGGGGCTGGTGCGTGAAGCAGCCGAGTGCCTCTACTGGAACCAGCGCGACGTGGAGACGGTATGAGCGATCGTCTGGAAGGCCGCAAGGCGCGCACGGAAAAGCTGGTCGACTACTTCAGGGGCAATGCCGATGAGTTTGCGATGCTCAAGGGTGTGCTGTGTGTTTCGCATGTGATGGAAGACCAGGACTCGACTCGATGGCGGTACTTCTTCGACACACTGCGCATCGCGGAACGGATGGACGAGATAAAGGAAGGGAGGAACGGGTGATGCGCAGAGCCAGGTCATTTCGAAGTGCTGTGCATAGCCACGGCAGGCGCAAGGATGATACCGATCAGAGTCTGAAGGAGAACACCATGTACACGATGACGCTACGCGAGCAGGCGGACGTGCTCGCACGCATTACGGCTACCGCGCCGTACGACTCGTCGCGCAGTGCCGCCATCACGGCTGTGCGCGAGGACCGTGCCACCGCATTGCAGGTGCTGGAGATTCACCGCTGCCTGCAGCGCTGGGCCGAACTTGGCAAGGGCAATGCGCGCGATGAAGCGCGGCGCGCGCTCGCGCAGACGGAGGACGACATGCCGGGAGTACGGTGGTACGAGACGGGGGGCGGAAGCAGGGGGTAGCACAGCAAGTGACTTGCAGATGCGAAGTGCATGAGTTTATCGGGATAGTAGGTCGGATTACTATCGGAATTGTAAACGTCTACAGTGCCTTCACTTTTATTTCGAGGCGTCCATCAAGGCGCCCCGCTTTTTCTTGAGTTCGGTCGTGTGATTTCCCCGCGCGTTCTACGTTCTGTTTTGGTCCGGCCTTTTCATTTGCCGCATTCACATTTCGTCCCGCCCTGACAGACGTGTACGAATTTTCCTGCGCGATTGGGTAAGTTAGCCGAACGTGTTTGTGTCGGCGCAAGAGAGCAACAATTTTAGGAGTTGTCGGATATGCGGCTGTTGCAATCTCACTGAAAGTTGTCGCACCGTTCTTAAAAGCGAAAATTCGAAGGAGAAAAATGAAAGCGCGGAAATTCACTAATAGTTTATCGGGCGGGGTTATTCGCCTCATTGTTGCCACTGGGCTGCTAATGACTGTTGCCCACATTAATGCGGCAACAGAGGATGAATGCTTTAGTCTGTACAGAAAGTCATTAGGAGTACCCGGTACACCAATGTGCGCGGTACAGGTCGCAGGCACCATGCCGGGGACGAACGGACCGGAGGATTCCCATAATGCAATGTATTACTACAATTGCGGGAATACGTCTTATGTGTCGGACTATTGCGGCGGTGCGGGTGGCGGTACGCCGGACGATACCTGCCCCGTGGCAGACCCGGTGTTTCCGGCAAACGGGATTGTCACGCTCTCTGAAGCTGACTTTGCAAGCGGCGACACTTCGCCACTTGTGTTCAGCCGTAGCTATCTTTCGAAGCCGTTCGATAAAGCCCAGACAGCGATGGGGGGCTATTGGGTCAGCAACTGGCAGCGACGGCTTGACCTGACCTCGATCAATGCGAGCGTGCCTAAAATCGCCGCTTATCGGGGTAACGGGCAGCCTCTAATATTCAAGTGGGTCAGTGGAGCGTGGGCTGTGCCGGGAACTTCGGGTCTTTCGTTGACGAAAGCTGGCGACGGATACTTCTACCTGAAAGACGAACGGCTTGGTACGACTGAGGCTTACTCGGATAGCACCGGTCGGCTTTACTCTGAGACGACCCGAACGGGAGTGATCCGCAAGGCTATCTACGACGGCAAGCAGCGCCTGTCATCGATAGCCCAGTGGCCAGTCGATAACGTGACGTCGCAGACTGCGACCTCTATCCGCGTGGAGTATGACAGTAACGACCGTATCGTTATGCTGGTCGATCCTTTGGGAATGCCCACAACCTATGCGTACGACGGAAAGGGCAATCTTGTTTCGGTTACGGCACCATACGACCACATTCGTCAATATCTGTACGAGGACGTCCGCTTTCCGAATGCATTGACCGGCGTCAAGGACGAATCCGGCTCGAGGATCGCAACATGGACCTACGACTCCAGCGGACGTGCAATCTCAGTCACTCATCCTGACACGACACGCAATGTTTCACTAAGTTATGGCTCGAGCGCGACCACGGTCAGCGACATGTCGGGCAACAGCAGCTATTCCTTTACTGTCGGAGACACGTCGCGTCCTGGCTCAATTGTCACACCTGGTGGCACGGTGTCACGTACGTGGGATACGTCAGGGAACTTGAAGCAAAGAGTTAGCCCGGATGGGAATACACAGTACACGTGGGACGGCGCCAACCGACCAACGAAAGCAATTGCAATAGTCGCCGGCAGCAAGACAGTAACGACGATTGAGTACAGTGACAGCAGCTCATTGCGCCCGCATCTGGTCTCCACACCGGGCAAGATCAGGGCGTTCGTCTACGACACAGGAGGCAACGTCACTGGCTACGCAGAGCAGCAGACAACCGACCTGACGGGCGAACAGGGAATGCAGGCGGTTGGGACGGGCTATCAGATGACAGTCGGGGCGCGCTACGATCAGGCCGGCCGTCTCCTGTCTGCCACCGTCATCCGGAATGGCGCGAAGACTGAAGACTGGACCTACACGTATGACGCACATGGCAATATCGCGACGACGCAGGATGCCGTATCAGGTTGGGCAATGCGAACACTCGGTCGTGATGCCGCGAACCGTGCGACACAGATTGCGGGTAACAGTGGCCAGGCAGGCATCGCTTACGACGAGCGTGGTCGCGTAAAGTCTTTTCAGTATAGCGAACCGGCAAGTTCGGTAAATGGTGGACTCGCCCGTGTACTGGCAGTCGATTACCAGTACGCCGCAAATGGCACTGTTTTGTCACATTCAGCGAAGGTCTCAAGTAGCGGCGCGTGGTGGCAGCCGATCAGCGACGCTGAGCTAGGAGTGTGGCTCACCAACTGGGAACTGGGCAATGACCCGGTTGCACCGTCCGCCAGTCTCACAGGGCTGCAGTCGGATACTCCGGCATTCGTACCAGACATCTGCGTCGAGTGCTACATGCGTTGGAAAGCCACGTTGACGGGGAAACTTTTCGGAAGTGAACTGAGCGCTACACTTCCAGCATGGGGCGAGACAACGGAACTGATGCTGAGCGATCAGTCGCAGGTCCCGTATCCTGTGCTTGTGCCGGATCTGACCAGTTCGGCGAAGAGGTCGACGCTTTACAGTTCCCTCTTCGGAACCGGAACCGGAACCGGAAGCGGGGACGGGGGAATAGTAAAGTGCGGCGGTCGAGAAGATCACGAGAGTAAGTGCTACAACCAATTCGAGTACGATCGGGACGTGTGCACTGCGCTCGCCGGCCCGAGGAGCAGGCGTCTGCAAGCGCTGTGCATGGCAAAAGCGTTCACAAGATATCAAGAATGCAGAGGTTATTGATGGCCAAACATCCGCCGTATTCCGTGGTTCTGAGCTACGACGAGAACCTGCAACAGTTAATCGCTTACACAATTGAGCCAAACTTGCTGGCTCCCCTCCTGGCCGGGCGAATGGGGGTGGTGCTGGCTGATGAGGACGATTTCAAGCTTGACGATGAATTCGCGCGACAGCTTGGCGTCGGGATGCTTAACACGATCGCGCTGGGGCAGCCGAGCATCAAGCAATACATGAGCGTTGCGGATGACCCGATCGATCGGTCGTCGGAGGAGTAGTCCGTCTGGGGTTCGGTGCCTCGGCCGAACCACGTCCACTCATTCGGACGGTATGGCTTGCCGGTCGCAGTGACGATAACGACTGCGTGTGAACTTTGTTGCAGCGGGAGGCTGCGCCTTGGCGTCGCCCGCTGGCGTACGATTCAATCTCTCGTCGATCCGTAAAAAAAATGGCGGCCCAGCGTGCCGTTTCTGGCGCTGGACCTGTCTGCAACGTCGTGGGTCGACCCTATCATTACCTCCCATCCACGGGCGGCCTCGGTCGCGCGCCGCGCACGGATAGCGGAGTGGCGACGTGCGCGCTAATTTGTAAAGTGTAAATTTACAGTTTATAATGTATATTAAAATTGGGGTCTGATCGACGCGTCGGGCGCGCGGTTGCAGGCGATTAAGAATGATCAAGTCTTTCAAACACAAAGGTCTGGAGCGCTTCTTCTCGACCGGCTCCAAAGCCGGCATTCAGGCCGCGCACGCATCGAAACTGGGTCGTCTACTGACCGCCCTGAACAGGGCAAAGTCACCGGACGATATGAGCCAGCCTGGCTGGGGACTTCACGAATTGGAGGGAAAACGGAAGGCGTGCTGGTCGGTTCAGGTGAACGGTAACTGGCGACTGACATTCGAGTTTGACGGCGAGGACGCGATTCTTGTCGAATACGAAGATTACCATTAGCATTTTCCATATTCCAACGCCGAAGCATGGCGTCTATTGAGTTCGCATAGTGAAGAAAGCTATGACTGGTATGTCTAATCCGCCGCATCCTGCGGCGATCCTGCGTGAGGATATTCTACCCGCGCTCAATTTGAGCGTTACCGAGGCGGCCAGCCAGCTTGGTGTGTCGCGGGTTATGCTTTCGCGGCTTCTGAATGAGCATGCAGCAATCACCCCTGAAATGGCGTTGCGCATCGAGCAGTGGCTCGGTGTGGAGCGTGGAGGGCGGGCTGACCTTTGGCTGGGGATGCAGCTTGACTACGATCTGTGGCAGGCCCGTAAGCACGCACCCAGGGCGGTCAGGCGGGCACCGGTAGAGGCGTCGGGCCGTCCCGCTGATAATCGTAGGGTGTGATTCATGATCTTGAGTTTCTGGCGGGGCATGAGCGCCTGTTCCTTCATCGTGGATGGGCTTTACCGGTATCTGAAAGAGTAAGAGGGGGAGGAACCTGCGGAGCTGGTTCTTCACTCGGAACATAAGCGTGTGCTGAGCGACGAGTTGCGGGTACGGAGTGCTGGCGTCACGTACAACACGTGCAGCTTCAATAACATACCTGTGGTGGAAGACCCCTGCTGCCGCGTTCCCTGGCTGGTTGCAGCCGACGGCCAGCGCTGGAACCTGTAGCCCTATCATCATGCACCGTGGCGAACGCGCACATCGTTGCCCACGACGCGTACCTCACTGCGGTCCTTACGAAGCGGTCGGCCAGTCGGGGCCACTGTTTTTCGGTAGTCGTCGCTTCAGTCAGCGCGACTCCGTGGCGGAGTAGAAGTCCCACCACGCTTGCGGGCAACCACGGTATTAGACTTGCGTTCAGGCTATCGCATCTCGTGCCGTATCGCGGAGCCTAAGCGGACGGCCACGACGCGCAACTACAACTGAAAATGGCTAGGTACACGATCGTTGTTAGCAGCCGGCATCTCGGCGCATCGCTTTAAGCTGCGCGTAACTGATTGTCTGAAAATGCTGGTGGCCGTTCAACTGTACGATGAGCTTTGAGTCGTCGGGCGGGGTTTCTCCAAACATTTCGTAGTGAAATGCGAGTGTGGTCACGTAGTTGACGGTTGGCACAGTTGAGTGGACTCGCATGTAGCCGCCGGTTTGCACGGCGTTCCAGAATACCTTGTCGCCGACGATGCTTTCAGACGAGTCTTTGACGAGTCATGCTGCGCATGCGGGAAAAGCAGTTCGCGTGAGGAAATAGCAATTGGTGTCGTTGAAATCGACTCCGTTGGATTCCTTGCAGATGCCGAGCATGCGGCCGTCTGTCGCAAAAATTGTCCGAGCTGCCGTGACCACGTGCGCACCCGTTATCTCGGCTATTGTGTGCATCGTTTCGACGTGGTTTGGCTCGTACCAGTTGTCGGCATCGAGAAAGCAGATCGCATCAAACCCATTGGCAGCCGCACAAGCGGCACCTACACCGCGAGGAGTATCACCAAAGTCAGCGTGATTTGGAATCTTGATGTGGACCACGTTGTCCCAGCTATCAACGTCGGCGGCAGGGAATCCATCGGCGACGATAAAGTGAGTGACGTCACCTTGCTGTGCAAGGACGCTTTCGTGGCACCTTCGTAAAACGTGAAGCGGCTCTTTGTAGTACGCGCTAATGACGGCGACTCGCATGAAGAATTTTCGAGGTATCCGTGGAGCGGCAAATTATATATATCGGCCGCCCGCGAAAGACTATCTCAATTACTGGTCATCCGAGGCAGCACAGCGCTCACGCGACCAAGTCGATCTAATGTCTAAAACGACCTCACGGATGTCTTTTTGAGGCGATTAAACAGACGGGTCGGGAGCGCGAACTTAGTTGAGCAACGCCGTAATGCGTCTTTCTGATCCGGTCCACGCCATTCACGGCGGAGTGCTGCCGTCACACAGGTTTAGCCGCAATGGTGACCGGACACTTCCTGGGGGAACGCGTGCGTCGTTACCCGCACTGCGTGCACCGCAGCATCGACAGTTCACCTGTTCGTACTTTAAACAAGGCACGTGCCTTGTAAGTCCTCACGAGGGACCGCTGTTAGCTTGAATCTCAAACGAGACAGATGTCTAATATGTAGGGCAGTCCCTCTGCGGGGGGACGAAGGTTTTCCCGCACCGCAGCGTGTGGGGAAACGTGGGGGAATGGATGTTTGAGGGCGCGAGGGGAAAGAAATTTTCCCCACACGTCGCCCGGAAAGCCTTGTGCAGCGTGGCTGTTTATCACAGGGTGTGATTTGTCCACAGATTTGCGAACAATTTCTGTTGATAACTTTGCGCGCGGGACACCGCGGCCAAATGAACACTTTCAACCAGATGGCGAGAGGATGCTGAACCGGCAGTTTGTCGCGGAGAGCACTTGACCACATCGCCGCCCGGTCGTGGCTCAACTGGACTTTCTTTCATCACGTCAGCAAGGGACGCGTTACACCGGCACGCACTTGGATCGAAGTCCTTGAGCAGCGACCCACAGAAATGTCCGCGCGACAGCGCTAGTACCCGCAACCGTATCGCGTGAACCTTCCGGGCGAATCCGGTCGCCCGTTTCTGTCTGCCAGTCACTTGTCTCTGAGGACTATCCAGCTCCCTCAGCAACCCCCGTCGTATCTGCGCGTTCCAAGCATGGCTGCCTTGGCCCGCCTCGTGCGATTTTTTTTGCGCTGACTGGACAGAATATCGCTGGGTGTGATTTCCGGGGCACTGCATGAACCTTTGGGACAACCTGGATTGCCCTTTCCATAGTTGAAAAATTCTGCGTGGCGCACTCCACTCACCTAGCACGGAATTGTCCTCGCATACCTCAAAAAAAGTTACCCAAATTTCTGCTTTTCCATTGAGCGTTTTCCTGGTTATGCGAAGTACCTATCTATTTTTTTGTTTTGACCAGATTTTACAGTCGTCTTATATACGCCTCATAAAAGTCACTTTGATAATGGAGAACGTGAATTTTTGAACGGGGGCGGCGTATGAAGTCATGCGGAAGCCGGTTGTATCAGGTCAGTCCAGGGAGGGGCCATGTATAGCCCCAGCCAGTCACGCACCTTGAGCGTGTCGTGCGAGGCGTTCCCGATTGATCGCGGTGTGCCGGTCCTGTCTCCCGTGCGGCTACGGGGTACGGAGGCGCTCGGCAAGCTGTACAGATACACGCTGGACATGGCGACAACGTACACGCCGGGGCTTTCCCAGTACAACACCAGATTTCAGATCGTCCCCGCCAGGCTGGTCGGCAAGGAAATCACCATCTCGATCGAGTTTGACGGGAAGGGAACATTCATTCCGGGGATGCCCGGCGATAGCGGCGCCGGAAATGTCGGAGCGGGCGTCAGGACGATTACGGGGATCATCGCCAGAGTCGAGATGACCGGTGTCGATGATCGCCACACGTACTACCGCCTTGTCGTGCGTCCCGCCCTGTGGCTGACCACAAAGACCTCGCGCAGTCGCATATTCCAGAACAGGAGCGTGCTGGATATCACGCTGGACGTGCTGCGCGATTACCCGATCCTGTTTGATGTGAAGGTGTCCGCTCACGGACTGAAAAACGGCTATCCGGAACGCGACTTCGTCCGCCAGATGTGGGAGTCTGACTTCCATTTCCTGACCAGGCTTTGGCGAGAATGGGGCATTTATTACTTTGAGGATAACAACAGGCTGGTGCTATGCGATGGACCCGGTGTCCACGAGCCGCACAGGAATGCCTATGACTCGATCCGTTATCACGCGCCCGACGGTGCGCGTATCGACGAGGAACATATCCACAAGCTGAAGGCGTCACGCAGGATCACGGCGGCCAGGGTGACTGTTGTCGATTACGACTATACGCGTGGAGCGCAGAAGTTCGTCGAGGAACATGATGCGTTCGGAGAACTGCACAAGGCCGAGGAACGCCACTGGGGCGACTACTCGCAGCCCCTTGCCGGCGCAACGGGTCTGTCGGGCCAGCCGAACAACTATCTGGAGGAAGCACACTATCTCGCGGGCGTGCGCGCTCATGCGCTTTACTCGCGCAACGAACGTCTCAGGGGGCGGGGCAACCTGCTCGGCCTGAAGACGGGCAGGACGTTCTTTCTCACGGATCACCCGGAGTCAGATGTGAATGCCGAGTACCTGGTGGTGTCGACCACGCTCGATATCCGCAACGTGAGCGAGACGACGATATCGGGCAGAACATCGGCCAGAACGCCGGGCGCAGACCAGTACCAGTGCGTGACCGACTTCGTGCTGCAGTCGCCGAACCGGTTCTTCAGGAACAGGCCGAAGAAGAAGCCCCGCTGTTACGCCGAGACAGCCGTGGTGGTCGGTCCCAAGGACCAGACGACCTGGGTCGATGCGTACGGCCGGGTCAAGATCTGCTACCTGTGGGACGTGGACAGGCCGAAGGACGAGAACGCGAGCTGCTGGGTACGCGTGTCCTCGCCGTGGCAGGGCAATTCGTTCGGCTCGATCTACGTGCCCCGCATCGGCCAGGAAGTGACGATCAACTACCACGAGGGCGACCCCGACAAGCCCTATATTGCCGACCGCATGGTCAACCGGTTCAGGCAGCCACCGTGGTTACTGCCAGCCAACTACGCACTGAGCGGCACGCGGACGCAGGAACTGAAAGGGTTTCAGGCTAACCAGATCGTCGCCGACGACACGCCCGGCAAACTTCAGGTTCAGGTCAGCAGCGACCATGCGCAGTCACGGCTGGTGCTCGGCTACAACACGCGCATCGACGGCAACAAGGGGCGCAAGGAAGCGCGAGGTGAAGGCTGGGAACTGGCGACAGACGCATGGGGCGTGCTGCGCGCCGGCCAGGGCATGCTCATCAGCACCGAAACGCGCGCGGGTGCAACGGCTCCCGTCAAGGACATGGGCGAGACGGTGCAGCGGCTCACACAGGCGCGCGAACTGCATGAGGATATGGCGGAGGTTGCACGGCAGCACAACGCCCAGCAGGACGGCGCTGACCAGCGCGACGCCATTGGCGAGATCAAGGCGCAGAACGATGCCATCCGTGGCAGCGCGATAACGGACGGCAATCCATTCCCGGAACTGGCGCGGCCCGACATGGTGCTCGCGAGCGCGGGGGGGATCGGTATGACGGCGGCGCAGAGCACCCATCTTGCAAGCAGCTATGACCTCGCGGTCACGACCGGGCGAGACGTGAGCATTGCATCGGGCCGTTCGCTGTTCGCTGCCGTGCGTGGTGCCGTTTCGCTGTTCGCGTATCAGCTCGGCGTGAGGCTGATCGCGGCAAAGGGCAAGGTCGAGATTCAGGCGCAAAGTGACCAGATAGCGCTCACTGCATTAAAAGACGTGACGATCACCAGCACGGATGGACGGGTCGTCATCACGGCGGCGAAAGAAGTGTGGATCGGCGCGGGTGGCTCGTATATCCAGATCAACGGCAGCGGGATCATCAATGCGTCGCCGGGGCCGATCCTGGAAAAGACCGCATCCTGGGACGTTCCAGGCCCCGATGCCCGCATGCCCGTTTTCGCTCCGTTCGGTTCCGGCACGCCGACTGACGGGTACACCCATTCACTCTGACCACTTCGCGATCGGGTTTCATGATTATCAGCCCACCTTTTCTTTCAGCAGCGCACCCGCAGCAGAATGACGCGATGACCACGGCGGACGCGGGCAACACGGTCGTGCCCGATAGCGACGTGTGTACTTCCAACATGCTGGAATGCGCGCCAGGCAACGGTGCCTATCCGGTCAGCTTCAACCTCGGCTGGCATGGCGGTGTACATCTGAAGGCACCCACAGACGGTACGCAGCCTGCCTCGGTGCGCGCCATTGCAGACGGCAAGATCGTCTATGTGCGCCGCACTGACACGACTCACAAGGCGACGCTCCAGTATCGCAACGTCCGCACGGATGATGGCTGCGTGGTCATCCGGCACGACACGGAAATCGGCGAAGGCGATCACGCGAAGATTACCTACTACTCGGTATACATGCACATGCAGCAGGTGCTTACGTCCGTTGCGGTGGGCAAGAAAATATACCGCAAGGACCTTATCGGCACCCCTGGCCAGATTTTACGGGCAGTTTCCGCAGATCCATTTCGAAATCGTCTGTGACGAGGCAAATCTGAGGAAGATGATCGGGCGCGCCCCTGGATCGCTGGGCAACAGTCCCGCGCGCACGGACGCGGTCTACGGCGACGTGTGGTTCTTCGTTCCTCGCGGCACAAAGCTCTTTGCGAATGAGCCTCACCCGTATCGTGAGGACGATAGCTTTCCGGCTATTGCGACGCTGCATCCCCAGGCGCCTCTCGTTCCGGCTGGAACCAGTCGCGATCTGGTTATCCGCATGCATTACGAGAAGGACTGCACGCTGACGACCTACCAGCAGAATATGGATTTGAGCTGGTCCGTTAGCGGCGCAATGCCTGCGGAAAGCGAGGCAGAATACAACCTGTTCTCGCGGGCAACCGCCCTCAGTCGGCGCTATACGGACAGCAGCCTGGCGAGCATCACCGCTGGGATCGCGGTGCCTTCACCGAGTGCCATCTTCGAGATGATCCGCTTCGGGCGTTGCATCGACGACCAGCTCGCGAGCGGTGCGCGCTTCAATCACTGGCGCAAGGTAAACACGCCGGACGGCGACGGCTGGATCAACCTGTCGAAGGCCGGAGTGCGCGTGTATAGCGATGCCGATTTCCCCGAATGGGCCGGCTGGAGTTTCGTCAATGACGATCCGACGCCCGACAGCCTGTGCGATTCACCAACGGTAAGGCACTGGCTGGACGTCAATCATTCCGGACATGTGAGCCATGCTGACGCCGTGGGGGCATTGGGCGTTGATGCGATCCGGCAGCGCCTCGCGCGTGCCGTGTGCAAGTTCCCTTCCGAGTGGAGCCGAAGCGGCCTGGAGGCACGCTATCACTGGCTCAAGAGTCCGCATGAGGCATTGTCCAGTCCGTTGTCGGAAGCCGATTTCGGCAAGCTGATGGACCATGCGCGTGATCTGGCTTTCTGGGAGGACATTAGCGATCCCGATCTGCCCCATGCCAATGAGGTTTGGCATTTTCCGCCAGTCGTCTTTATCAGACACATGCGAACTTGCAATTGGCTAGGTGTGGCAGAACTGGCCCAATGTCTGCCGCGTCGTTCGTTGACTGGACAGATTAGCTGGAACGAGGCGCACCAGCGGGCCACCGTGCATTACAAATCGATCAATATGCTCCGTCGCAAGTATCTTGGCGAAAGTACGCCGCGACTAGTGCATTTCCTCGCGCAAGCCTACATTGAGACAGGTATCCTGAGTCTGATAAACGAGGGAGGCACTGGCCACGAGAGACCATATGGCCCGTTCTACGGACGAGGCTACCTCCAGCTTACCTGGCCGAGTAACTACGATGAATATGGAGCCTTCAGACTGCTGCCGAATATCAGTGGGTCGACTTATTCGGACTCGCGGATCACCGCTACGAGTACACATGAATGGTCAACCGGCGCCCCTCCCCGGCGTTGGTTCCCACGCTACGATCCAGCCCGAATAGCGTCCAATCTAACTGATGCCGCAGATTCTTCTGGCATGTTTTGGGTTTCCAAACATTTTCGAGGGAAGACCAATATTAACCGTGCCGCAGACCTTGGTGTGGGGCCAGCGATTGTCGGCTTTATTAGCTGGCTTATCAATGGCGGAGCTGCGGGATACGCAAATCGCCAGCAATTCGCGGCATTGCTCCGCCGCGTCCTGGCGGACGATACCAGTAATGTCCATGAGGAGACCATTTGCTATCCACCGTTAACCCCTCCAGGCCAGCCAGAGCTATGTCACACTTTTCCCCCTGAGACGGTCGCGGCAACTTCAACCTTCCATGTTAACTATGTTCCGCAAATTCCTTAGCATCGCCGTGATTGCAATCGGGTCCAACGTGATTGCCGCCGAAGTGGTGGTACTTCCGCAAGCGTGGCACGACTCTCACTACGCTTCATGCTATTCGTCGTTGAAGGCGGGAATGTCTGACACCTATGGCATCAGTTTTGAAGAAGATAAAAATATCTTGCAAATTCCTCGACATATGGGATTACGTTACTTTGTAATTGCAAGCGATACGACTTCCGGAACCAACTCCCAAAAAACGGTTTTCGAGCGACGTAGCTCGACTAATTGGTGTGTAGTTCTAGCCTCACCGCCTGTTGCAGCCTTGGTTCCCGGTCCTGTGTCGGCGACGTTGCGGCGGCCATTGACGTGGACGTCTGTCACGCAAGCTCCCCCCGGCTTCCCGGAGATGAAAGTTTTGTACAAGTGGAACTCCAAAGATCTGATCTACGTACCAGCAAATTGCTACAAAGGGAATGACGGACGCTGGAAGTCGTTCAACTGCAATGAAGCATATCAATAGTCGTTTGACTCACGGTCAAACGACTAAGGACTAGGTCACGAAAAAGGTAAAAATTGTTTTGGGCAATATGTCTGTCGTTGACCAAGGCAAAGGTGGAAAGAGATTTGAACCAGAACGGATATCAGCTTACCATCGCCGATTGCCCGAAAGGAGGTGCCTGCTCCTGTCGGATTCCTGTGTCCTTCAAGGTAGACCTGATGACCGAAGACCCTGATAACCGCGCCCATACCAGTATTAACCTTCACATTAAATCGGAGCGCGCAGATTCGGCCAACTGATCCGAAAAGGTGACGTACATATCCCCACAGACTGGCCGCGAGATTGAAATCGCGGTCCATCATGTTGAAACCCACGAAGTCGGGCATCTGCTGAGTTTTCCAGACGAATATTACTGGGACGGGGGTGCGGTTCACAAACAATACATCAAGTCTGATCGAACCGTCGATGTACCACTGGCATAGAACAATCCGAACAAACAGACATGGCAGGGTGAAACTAACAGAACCGCAAGGGTTAAGGAAAGTAGTAGACACGGTGCGGGTTGAGCGGGGTTACGTGGATTTCTACCACTCGCTTAAATACCTTCGGCCCTTCTACGATGCAGGCTCAAAAACTGCCAAGTTGGACGTCAAGCCGACGATTGCCCCCAAGAATGGAGGGTTTTTGGTCACACTGGCTTTCCAGAATTCCGGAAAGGAGGAGATTGCGTTTAGCAGTCCGTCTGTATGGGAGGGGCGTTATAACCCAATAGCCAGCAGATCGTGGGCCGTTGTGTCTGGTGTTCGCGACGACAATATCAAAGTACACAACAAAAGCCTGGAGTTCGACACTGGATTTATCGGTGCGTCAGCGCTACTCAATCACGGCGATTTCTCAGGCGAAGTCCTACGTCTTCAACCCGGCCAAACCCGCTATGCACAATATATGGTTTTCCCGAGCAATCTCTTCAAAAAAGGCCGCTACCTGATTGCAGTGAGCGTCGCTATTCAGCAGGTATCGGAGCCGCAGGCATTAAATGGTTATGTCGAGTTCGCTGGCCAAAAGAACTATGTGGAGTTCGCACACGACTACCCAACGACGCCGGAAGAAATCACAGCGTTTGACGCACACCAGCGCGCGGAGGATCAATGATCGACCTTATCCGGCTCGGTGACACCACCGACCACGGCGGCGAAGTCATCACCGCTTCGCAAACCATGCGCTACGCCGGACGGCGCGTGGCCCGCGTGGGCGATCTCGTGAAGTGCCCGCTGCATCCCGAAGTCCAGCCTAATATGATCCTCGAAGGCGACAGGAAAATCACGGATCGCGGCACGCCCGTCGCGCGGCAGGGGCATCATGCCACGTGCGGGTGCAGCCTGATTTCGAGTCTTGTCTGATGCCTTGCTTCGATGCTGGAGAGTCGCTGCCGGAAATGGAAATCACAGGGTGTGGTTCATGACCTTGAGTTTCCTGCCGGACATGAGCGCCGGTGCCTTCATCGTGGATGGGCTCGACCGGTAGCGGGAAATACAAACAAAGAAAACTCGCGTATCGGGCCTTCTCCGCTTAAATAGCCAAGCAGTCCTGCCGCGTTGCCCTACACACTCCTCCCCCTCAACGCCCAATTGAACACCCGCCGCGTATCCAAAACCGGCTGCATCAACCGATCGAACAACTGCGCGACCGTGCCATCCAATTGCGCAAGTGCCGATGCCTGGTTCACGTCGAAATCGACGGCGGGCACGACCGGCACATGCTGATCTGACCGACCACGCGCAGCACCCGCCGCCGCATCGCCATAACGCGCAATCAACGAATCAAGCCGCGCCACGATCGACGCGACATGAGCCGCACCCACTTCCGCCGCATTCAGCGCCGTCTCATCCTCCAACCCACCGCGTCGCGCAAACCCACTCAACACGCGCGCCCAATGCAGGCAACACAGCAACGCACCAGTCGCCAACTCGACGTCCGGATTCCACACCACCACCCGCTGCGTCTGCAGCGGCCGCAGCGCGATCCGCAGATCGTGCCAACCGCGATCGAGCGTACGCATCGCGGCAACTGCATCATCCGCTCGCGCACCCGACCCAGCCAAACGCACCACCTCCCGCAACGCGCCCAACACCGTGCCTAGTCTCGCCTCGACGTGCCGCGTCGCTGCAAGCGGCATCATCAGAATCGCGACGGCGAACGACACGAGACAACCCACCAGCACTTCTTGGATCCGCAACTCGACCAGCGGCCCCATCGCGAACCCCAGTTCGCCATAGACCAACCCGACGAGCACGGTGATGAAAAACACCCCCGGCGCATACGCGCTCAGGATGTAGTAAGCCCAGCCGAACACGCACAGCGCCATCGCGGCCACCAGCAACACCGGCGAGTCGTGCAGCGGCGCGACCAGCAACACGCTGACGAGCGCGCCGGCCAACGTCCCCACGAGGCGCTGCGCGCCGCGATACACCGTATCGGCGCGCGACCGCGTGCCGAGAAACACGACGAACGTCGTGATGACCGCCCAGAACCAACGCTCCGGCGAAAGCGAGTGGCCGATCAGCATCGCGAGCAACGCAGCGGTCGTGGCGCGTGTGGCGGGAAGCCAGCAGAGCTTGCTGCGCAAGTCGGCAAAGCGCTGCGCCGCAGTCAGCGCAACCGCACCGCTCGCCGGCGCAGACGAAGCGCGTCGCGTGTCGCCTCGATGCGCAATCTCCCCGAGCCGCGCAATCGCGTGACGCAATACATCGGCACTCGCCTTGACGCCGCCATCCGCGGGTCCTGATGCAAACGCATGCTGCCCGGCCGCCACTTCCACTTCGACGATCCGTTCACGAATCGTTTCAGCATCCGACGGATTCAGCAGCGCCAAGTGTTCTTCGAGTGAGAGTGCGGCTTCGTTCAACGCGGAGAGATGCGCGGCGGCAGCCGGAGCGTGAAGCACACGCGACGCGCGCAGCGTCACCGTATGAACGGCGAGTCGAAAGCTCGCCGCCGTCCGCATCGGCACGATCACGCGGCCTACCAGCGCAACCATCAACGGGGCGAACGCAGACAGCAGGAGCGACTGCGCGAGATGCGTCGTCGAAGGATGTAGATACAGGCCGAGGTAAAAGCACACCACGCCCAGCATCGCGCAACCCAATGCACGCGACCCGCACGCCTGGCACAGCATGCCGGCGAACATCACGACGAGGAAGCCCGCATCGCCGGCCAGCGGATAACGGCACAGTAAGCTCGCCGTAGCGAAGCACACGCAAGCGCAGAGATACAGGTAGAAGAGCGTGCTGAACCAGGCGGTCCGCCGCGTCTCGCGCACGAACAGCGGCGCGACCATCGCAAACAGAATGCCGGGCGCGGCGAGCGTGATGGGCTGACCCTGGAAGACGGTCCACGCGATGCTGACCACGCCGGTCAGCAGGCAGGCGAGCGCAACGCGCAGCGCGGTATGGAGACGCACGAGTCCCGGGTCCGCAACTAGCAGGCGGTCGGTGACGCGCGAAAACGCAGCAGCAATCATGATCGATGATATCCAGGCTAAATGGCCGCCACCGGCTTTTGGCCGATTGCGACAGGGCGGGCACGTGGCCCCGCCACCTTCGTATCGTCGAACTGGGCCGCCATGCCGGGATCACCGGCTGAAAGCCCCATCCGACGATGGGCGATAACACGCGAACAGACACGCCGAATGCGCTGCAAAGGGTGGCGCAGCGCATCCAGCGGGTTCGGGTTTTCCCGGATGATACCGGGTCAAAATTGCGATTGTCGAATTTTTGCCGCAGCGCAGCAGCAGGCGGCGCAGTAGCGCACGTCAAGCCGAGCTAAGTCAAACCTCAGGCCGCGTCGTGGAAAATCACGCCGAGCGTGTGCCGTTGGCCGGAGCGCAAGCGGCTCACACCATGCCGCAGATTCACGCGGTAAGGGCCGCGCGTTCCCTGAACCGGCCGATGATGGACCGCGAACACCACCGCATCGCCCTTGCCGAGCGGCACCACTTCCGTACGCGATTGCATGCGCGGACGTTGCTCGGTCATCACGAATTCGCCGCCGGTGAAATCCGCGCCGGGCTCGGACAATAGAATCGCGACCTGCAGCGGGAACACGTGTTCGCCGTAGAGATCCTGATGCAGGCAGTTGTAGTCGTCGGTGGCGTATTGAAGCATCAGCGGCGTGGGGCGCGTCTGCCCGGCCGCGTGACAACGCTCGATAAACTCCGCGTGCGCCGCCGGATAGCGGACATCGATACCCATCACCTCATTCCAGCGATTCGCCACGGGTGCGAGACACGGATAAAGCGCGGTGCGCAAGTCGCCGATCAACGACGGCAGCGGATACGCAAAATACTTGTATTCGCCGCGGCCGAAACCGTGCCGCGCCATCACGACGCGGCTACGAAACAGCGCATCGCACGGATAAAGCGCGGTCAGCGCGTCGCATTCCTCTGAGCTGAACAGATTGCGCAGCATCGCGCAGCCATACGCGTTCAAGCCTTCTTCGACATCGAACCAGTCGATCGCGCCGACGCGCTGCGCAAGCGAGCGGTGCGCTGGCGCCTCAGCGTCTTTCACGTCCGGCTTCCGTCCCGTACCGGGTTTCAAGTCGAGCTCCAATGCCAGCGAGTGGGACTGCGTACCCTTCGCAACCGTATCCATAAGCCATCTCCATCAAGCAATCACCAGAACGATGATTGAGTGTAAGCACGCGCGCCATGCCGCGCACTCCGACTCTTGCTTTTCAATTCCGTGCTGTTCACGGCCGGCGCCTCGGCAACGAGCGCATCATGTTCAGAGCGATCCGGCGGCAGCGCCCGCCACACGGCGGCCCCGCGAGCCTTAAGCAAATCCAAACGCCCGCTTCGAAAATGCAAACTTCGCGGGATGTGCCGCGTCGTTCATAGTAGGACCCTATTAAACCCAATGCGCGTATCCGGAGACTGTGCCCATGTCTGCTTCCCCGCAGAAACTCGACGACTGGCTTGACAAGGAGGAGGTCGCCAAAGACGACATCACCGCCTTTCCCCTGAAGGCGATGGCCGCCACGCTCGATCGCGAGGAAAACGGCGACAGCGTGCCGCCGCTTTGGCACTGGCTGTACTTTCTGCCGGTTGCGCCGATGTCCGAAGTCGGCCCGGACGGCCATCCGAAGCGCGGCGGTTTTCTGCCGCCCGTGCCGCTGCCGCGTCGCATGTGGGCCGGCGGCCGGTTGACCTTTCACGCGCCGCTCAAGGTGGGCGAGCATGCCACGCGCACTTCGACGATCGCCAATATCGAAGACAAGACCGGCCGGTCCGGCCGTCTCGTGTTCGTCACGGTGCAGCACACCATCGAAGCCGGTGGCGAACTGAAGCTCGAAGAAGAGCACGACATCGTCTATCGCGACGCGCCGCAGGAAGGCGCGCGGCCCCCGCAGCCGCAACTCGCGCCGGAAGGCGAAACCTGGCGCCGCGCGATCGACGCCGACGCTGTCATGCTGTTCCGCTACTCGGCGCTGACCTTCAACGGCCACCGTATCCACTACGACTATCCTTACGTCACGGAAGTCGAAGGCTATCCAGGCCTGATCGTTCACGGTCCGTTGATTGCAACGCTGCTGGTCGACCTGGTGCGCCGCGAACAACCGGACGCCACGCTGCAAAGTTTCGCCTTCAAGGCAGTGCGTCCGACCTTCGCAGGCCAGCCTTTCACGGTGTGCGGCAAGCCTTCCGCCGACGGCAAGCTCATCGAGCTATGGGCCAAAGACCACGAAGGCTATCTGACCATGCGCGCCACGGCGGCCATTGCCTGAGCTTCGCCTGACCTACAAGAGATTCGATTAATGCAAACCACGCAGCAGGATTCCTTCCAGGACATTCGCGAAGCCGTACGCGATCTGTGCCAGCAATTTTCCGGCGAGTATTTCCGCAAAATCGACGAAGCACGCGGTTATCCGGAAGAATTCGTCGACGCGCTCACCAAAGCCGGCTGGCTGGCCGCGCTGATTCCGCAGGACTTCGGCGGCTCGGGGCTGGGGCTGACGGAAGCGTCGGTCATCATGGAGGAAATCAATCGCGCCGGCGGCAACTCGGGCGCCTGCCATGGCCAGATGTACAACATGGGCACGCTGCTGCGCCACGGTTCCGAAGAGCAGAAGCAAAAGTATCTGCCGAAGATCGCGTGCGGCGACTTGCGTCTGCAATCCATGGGCGTGACCGAGCCGTCCACCGGCACGGACACCACGAAGATCAAGACCACCGCCGAGCGACGCGGCGACCGCTATGTGATCAACGGCCAGAAGGTGTGGATCTCGCGCGTGCAGCATTCGGACCTGATGATTCTGCTCGCGCGCACCACGCCGCTGTCGGATGTGAAGAAGAAATCGGAAGGCATGTCGATCTTTATCGTCGATCTGCGTGAAGCGATCGGACACGGCATGACGGTGCAGCCGATTCTGAACATGGTCAATCACGAGACCAACGAACTGTTCTTCGATAACCTTGAAATCCCCGCCGAGAATCTGATCGGCGAAGAAGGGCAGGGCTTCAAGTACATCCTCGACGGTCTGAATGCGGAACGCACGCTGATCGCCGCCGAATGTATCGGCGACGGCTACTGGTTCGTCGACAAGGTCACCGAATACGCGAAAGAGCGCATCGTGTTCGGCCGTCCGATCGGCCAGAACCAGGGCGTGCAGTTTCCGATCGCGCGCTCGTTCATCAATGTCGAGGCGGCCAGCCTGATGCGCTTCGAGGCGGCGCGCCGTTTCGACGCGCATCAACCGTGTGGCGCCCAGGCCAACATGGCAAAGCTGCTTGCCGCCGATGCTTCGTGGGAAGCGGCCAACGCGTGTCTGCAATTTCACGGCGGCTTCGGCTTTGCGTGCGAGTACGACGTCGAGCGCAAATTCCGTGAAACGCGTCTTTACCAGGTCGCGCCGATTTCCACCAACCTGATTCTTTCGTACGTGGCCGAGCATATTCTCGGGCTGCCGCGTTCATTCTGACTTTCGGGCGCAAACACCATGAGACCACTCGACGGTATCAAAGTCGTCACGCTCGAACACGCGATCGCCGCACCGTTCTGTACGCGCCAACTGGCGGATCTCGGCGCGCGGGTGATCAAGATCGAGCGACCCGGCGTCGGCGACTTTGCGCGCGGCTACGACGAGCGCGTGCATGGACTGTCGTCGCATTTCGTCTGGACCAATCGCTCGAAGGAGAGTCTTGCGCTCGATCTGAAGCAGCCCGCCGCGACGGAGATTCTCGACGCTCTGGTCGCCGACGCGGACGTGCTGGTGCAGAACCTCGCGCCCGGCGCCGCGGACCGGCTCGGTCTCGGTTACGACACGCTGAGCGAGAAGTATCCGAAGCTGATCGTCTGCGATATTTCCGGCTATGGTTCCGACGGCCCCTACCGCGACAAGAAAGCCTACGACCTGCTGATCCAGAGCGAATCCGGTTTTCTGTCGATCACCGGTTCGCCGGGCGAGCCGGCCAAAGCGGGATGCTCGATTGCCGATATCGCGGCGGGCATGTACGCGTATTCGAACATTCTGAGCGCGCTGCTCCTGCGCGGTCGCACGGGACGCGGTTGCCGCATCGACGTGTCGATGCTGGAAAGCATGGTCGAGTGGATGGGTTATCCGCTCTATTACGCAATCGACGGTCAACCGCCGCCCGCGCTCTCCGGCGCGGCGCACGCCACGATCTATCCATACGGACCGTTCCCCGCCGGCGACGGCAAGACGGTGATGCTCGGTCTGCAAAACGAACGCGAATGGAAGCTCTTCTGCGAGCGCGTGCTGGTGCAACCGGAACTCGCCACGGACGAGCGCTTCAACTCGAACTCGAAACGCACGTCCGCGCGTGACGCCTTGCGCGAGGTGATCGTCGCGGCCTTTGCGAAACTGAGCGCGGCGCAGGTCATCGAACGGCTCGATGACGCCGGCATCGCCAACGCGCAGATGAACACGCTCGGCGACGTATGGGCGCATCCGCAGTTGAAGGCGCGCGAGCGCTGGCATGAAGTCGGCACGGCGGCGGGCGTGGTGCCCGCCTTGTTGCCGCCAGGTTTGCCGGCGGACTTCGAGCCGCGCATGGACCCGGTTCCCGCGCTCGGCGAGCATACCGACGCGATCCTGCGCGAACTCGGTTACGACAGCGCGCGTATCGACGCGCTGCGAGCTGCCGGCACGATCTGAATGTTTTGCTGTGCCGGCGCGCGAACGATGCCACGCCGGCGACCTGAACGAATACGACGCGATCTCATCATGAACGACCATCCCAGTCTGACGCTTGCCACCTTCGCCGCTCAACTCGACTTCGACAGCATCCCGCACGCAGTGGTCGAGCGCACCGTCAACCTTTACGTCGACTGGCTCGGTTCGGCGTTGGCCGGCAAGGGCGCACGGCCGGTCGAGACGATCGCGCGGTTTGCGCGCCAGGCCGGCGGCGCGTCGAACGACGGCCCGAGCGAAGTGTTGATCGACCGCAGCCGCACCACGCCGTATTTCGCGGCGATGATCAACGGCGCGGCGTCGCACTTCGCCGAACAGGACGACGTGCACAACGGCTCGGTGTTTCATCCCGCGACGGTCGTCTTTCCGGTGGCGCTCGCGCTGGCGCAAGCGCATCGCAAGTCGGGCCGCGATTTGATCGCGGCGGCGGTCGCGGGCTACGAAGTCGGCATCCGCATCGGCGAGTTTCTGGGTCGCTCGCACTACAAGGTGTTCCATACCACCGGCACGGCCGGCACGCTGGCGGCGGCGGCCACGGCGGGACGGCTGCTCGGTTTGTCGCCGGTGCAGATGCTCGACGCGTTCGGCTCGGCGGGCACGCAGGCAAGCGGCCTGTGGGAGTTTCTGCGCGACGCCGCCGACTCGAAGCAACTGCACACGGCCATGGCCGCGGCCAACGGACTGATGGCCGCGCAACTCGCGGCCGACGGCTTCAAGGGCGCGACGCACATTCTCGAAGGCGCGCAAGGCATGGCGGCGGGCATGTCGAGCGACGCGGATCCGGCGCGCCTCGTCGACCGCCTGGGCAGCCGGTGGGCGACGGCGGAGACATCGTTCAAGTATCACGCGGCATGCCGTCATACACATCCCGCGGCCGACGCGTTGCTCGCCGTGGTGCAGGAACACCGTCTCGCACCGCGTGATATCGCGAAGGTCGTGGCGCACGTCCATCAAGGCGCGATCGACGTGCTCGGCGCGGTCGTCACGCCGCGCACGGTGCATCAGGCGAAGTTCAATATGGGCACGGTGCTGGGACTCGTCGCGCATCACGGTTATGCGGGCGTGACCGAATTCGAGCAGGGTTTCGACGCGGACGCGATCGCCGCCTTCCGCGACAACGTCGAGATGGCCTTCGACGCCGAAGTCGATGCCGCCTATCCCGCGCGCTGGATCGGCAAGGTGACGGTCACGACCACCGACGGCCGCACGTTCACGGGCCGCGTCGACGAACCGAAAGGCGACCCAGGCAATACGCTGTCACGCGATGAGATCGCCACCAAGCTGCATCGACTGGCGGCGTTTGCGGGCGCGGCCACCGAAGGCGAGGCCGCGCGATTGCTCGGCAACGCGTGGCAAATCGCGGGGCAAACGCAGGTTGGGTCGGTCTTCGAAGCAGAGTCCAACGCGACGGTGGCCGCATGAGCGTCGCGCTGCCGCGCTCCTATCTGTTCGTGCCGGGCAATCGCCCTGAGCGCTTCGAAAAAGCGCACGCGGCCGGCGCGGACGCAGTGATTCTCGATCTCGAAGATGCCGTGCAGCCCGATGAAAAACCGGCGGCGCGCGCGGCGGTGCTGGCCGCTGTATCGGGCGATGCATCGCGGCCCGCATGGGTGCGCATCAACGGCTCGGACACGTCGTGGTTCGACGAGGATGTCGCCGCGCTCGCCGGGCAACCGGGGGTCGCCGCGATCGTGTTGCCTAAAGCGGAGACGCGTGAACAGATCGACGCAGTGCTGGCGACGGCGCATTCCACACTGAGCGTTTTGCCGATCGTCGAAACGGCGCGCGGATTTGCGAGCCTCGCGGTGTTGTGCGCCGCGCCGCGCGTGCAGCGCATCGTGTTCGGTACGCTGGATTTTCAGATCGATCTCGGTATCGACGGCGACGGCGAGGAACTGCATCTGTTCCGCTCGCAGATCGTGCTGGCCTCGCGGCTTGCCGGGATCGGCGCGCCGGTGGACGGCGTATCGACCACCATCAGCGACACCGACAGTATCGAAGCCGACGCTCGCCGCGGGCGCCGCTTCGGCTTCGGCGGCAAGCTGTGCATTCATCCGAAGCAGATCGATGCGGTGCATCGCGCCTATGCGTGGAGCGAGGCGGACAAGGCATGGGCGCAACGTGTGCTGGCCGCGGTGGAAACAAGTCACGGCGCGGCGGTGGCGGTGGACGGCAAGATGGTCGATATGCCGGTGATTCTGAAGGCGCGAAGGATCCTGGCGGGCGCATAGGCCGAGGCCAGCGAATCGCCGACGCATAGGCGCGGCCTGGTCATTAACCGCGACGAAACATCGGCTTCCAATAATGCCAATTCCCTGAAGAAGCGGCGTGACGCAATCTTGACGTCACGCGGAGGGGCGCATTCGCGCCGCGTTACCCAAGACCATGCATAGAGCCGTCGCCATATAAAGACAGCCATGCATAACTGTTTTGCGTGCGCGGTCCAGCCGCGCACGGACCACGAGGAGACACAATTTGGCAACCGTCAATTCCGGCGCGCGGCTCGACCGCCTGCCCATCAGCCGTTTCCACTGGAATATTCTCGGCCTGATCGGCGCGGGCGCTTTCCTCGACGCATTCGATATCTATCTGGCCAACGGCGCGTTAGCCGCGATGGTCAAGAGCGGCTTCACCGATCTAAGGCTCGGTTCGTTTTTCATCTCCGCGACCTTCATGGGCATGATGATCGGCGCGGGTCTGTCCGGTTATCTCGGCGACCGGTTCGGCCGGCGTTATTCGTATCAGGCGAACCTGGCGATTTTCGGCCTCGCGTCGATTGCCGCGTGTTTTGCGCCGAATATCTACTGGCTGATTCTGCTGCGTTTCATCATGGGCGTGGGGCTCGGCGCGGAACTGGTGGTGGCGGCCGGGACGTTATGCGAATTCGTGCCGCCGGCCACGCGCGGACGCTGGACTTCGCTGCTCGCGTTGATCATCAATTCCGGCCTGCTCGGCGCGACGGCGATCGGCTATTGGGTGATCCCGCATCTGGGCTGGCGCTACATGTTTGCGATTGCCGGGATCGGTGCGCTCGTCGTGTGGTTTCTGCGGCATCGGATGCCGGAATCGCCGCGCTGGCTGGAGACGGTCGGACGGCTCGACGAGGCCGAGGCGACGGTGTCGGCGATCGAGCGGCAAGTCGAAGCGCGTGTGGGCAAGTTGCCGCCGGTGGCGCGCGTGATGAGTCATGAGGTGCCGGCCGCGCCGTTCTCGGCGCTGTTCGCGCGCGGCATGATCGGCCGCACGCTGGTGGCGGCGCTGACCTGCATGGCGATCAACATGTCGCTGTATGGATTCGTCGCGTGGTTGCCGACGTTCTTCGTCAAGGAAGGGCTGACGATCGTGCAGTCGCTGGGATTCGTGCTGTTGATGTCGTTCGGCGCGCCGGCCGGCGCGGTGGTCGGGTATCTGGTCACGGATCGGATCGGCCGGCGCAACGGCATCGTGCTGTTCTCGCTCGTGACGATCGCGCTCGGCTTCGTGTACGTGCAGATGCGGACGCCGGCGGCGATTTCCGTGGTTGGGTTCGCGCTGGTGACGGCGATCTATACGGTCTGCACGCTGGGACTGTTCGGTTACATCCCGGAGTTGTTTCCGACTGCGCATCGGCTGCGGGGAACGGGTGTCGCCGGCACATGCGGACGCGCCGCGTCCATGTCCACGCCTTATGTGGCGCTGTTGTTGTACACGCACTTCGGCGTGACCGGCGTGCTGACTATGGTCGGCGGGGTGCTGCTGTTGCTGAGCGTGGCGATCCTCGCGCTGCGGATCGAGACGAGTCAGCAGACGCTCGAGGACATCTCGCCCGATGCCGATCTGACGCCAGCCGGAGAGTTGTTCGAGAAGTCGGTATAGGCGATTGAGCGCATGAGCGCGGTCCGTCGATTCGCTCTTTCAGACGCGATCGCGCTCCAAAGGAACCGCACCTCGATGCCGCACCACTGCGCTCGCGGACCAGCGCGTGCCCCGCTTTTGTGCGCGCTTCTGGCTGGCGCGTGTATCGACGACGCTTGCGCCGCGGACGTAAAGCGTTCAGCAGACGGCCGGTGCCGCCGCATCGCTTTCGCATTCGGCCAGCAACGAAAGCAGCTTGTCCAGCGCGAACGGTTTCCTGAGAAAGCCTTTGACGGGTAAGGCAGGCGCTTCGCCGCTGCCGCTCGTCAGAATGACGGGTACGGACGCCAGTTCACTGCGGGCCTGCATCGATTCGATCAGTTCGGCGCCGTCCATGTTGGGCATGCGCCAGTCACACACCACGGCGCTCACGCGCGTGCGTTGCAGTCGTTCAAAAGCTTCGGCGCCGTCCGCCGCCGTGGCGACCGTGTAACCGCGGCCGACCAGCACGGCGCGCAGCGCGGACAATGCCTCGGGTTGGTCGTCGACCAGTAATACGCGACTCATATTGCTTATGCCTGAAATATTCGGTTGGACTGGGCCTCGGGTATTCGTGGCGCCAGCCGTGACAGGGACGTGGGCTAAATTGCCATGGGGGTTGTCCTGTCGAGCCACAGGTTAAAGCAAGTGCTGTGCCTAGAGATATGCGGCGGCGCGTAACCGTGGCTTGCGGGGAGTCAGAATGCGCCGGCCAGAATCCGTGCAACACAGCGCGGAGGGGGCACGAGAGCGCATTGCAGGGAATCGATAAGGTCGCGCGCGCCGATCCGGGCATGAAGGTCGGAGCGCGAGCGGTAAGCGGTTCAACGCTTACCTGTATTGCTGCGTCCAATGCATGAAGTTGCGGGCGAGACCGGCAGCTCTGCCGAAACGGTTTAGCGCTTCCCGCACGCCCGGTTAAGATTGGCCTTTGTCTTGCGAGCGCCCAGCGGCGCTTCAACCCAGGCCTTCATCATGCATTTCGATTTCGTGGACTTGCGCTTGCTCCTCAATATCGCCGACACGCAAAACCTCGCGCGCGCGGCGGAGCGCTCGCATCTGTCGGCGCCGGCGGCAAGCAACCGGGTCAAGAATCTCGAGGAACAACTGGGTTTCAAGCTGCTCTATCGCACCAGCCAGGGCGTGACGCTGACGCCCGCGGGCGAAGCCTTCGTGCATCACGCGCGGCTCGTGCTCGAACGGGTCGAGCATCTGGCCGGCGACATGCAGGAGTACGGCGAAGGCATCAAGGGACACGTGCGCATCTGGGCGAACACCACCGCGATCAGCGAGTTCATGCCGGCCGTGCTGAGCCATTTTTTGCGCGATCATCCGGACGTCAACATCGACCTGCGCGAAGTGTTGAGCGGCGAAATCGTCAAAGGCGTGGCGGACAGCGCGACGGATATCGGCATCGTCGCGGGCAATGTGCATGCGGAGCATCTGGAAATGCTGCCGTATCGCGACGACCGGCTGGTGCTGGTCACGTCACGCGATCATCCTTTGGCACGTCTGGCGTCGGTCGACTTTGCGCAAGTGCTCACGGCCAATTTCGTGAGCTTGCCGACGTCGAGCGCGATTCACGCGTTCATCACCAGTGCCGCCGATGCGCTTGGCGCGCGGCTGAAACTGCGCATTCAGGTTGGCAATTTCGAAGCCGCTTGCCGGATGATCGAAGCGGGCGTGGGCATCGGCATCGTGCCGGAATCGGTCGCGCTGCGGCACAAGAAGACGATGCAGATCGCCACGGTCGGACTGAACGACCCGTGGGCGGAGCGCAAGCTCAAGATCTGCGTGCGCAGCCTCAAGGACCTGCCGCCGTTCGCGCGTGTGCTGGTCGACAGGCTGATGGCGGGCATTTGAGGCCGACGTCCGTTGACGTTCACTCCTGCGCGTTGTCGGCCCGGTTGCGCCAAGGCGCCGCCAGCGCGGCCCGTGCGAACGCGTCGAAGTCAGAGGCCTCGTATTTCCAATAAGAAACGAGCGCGGCAGGGCTGGCGTGCTGGCGCGTGGTTCGTGCCGGTGCCGGCAACGTACGGCGCGGTGGGCTCGACGTGCTAGCCAGTCCATGCAGAGCAAGCCTTCCCGAGCTTTCCGCAGGCCGGCTTCGGGCAAATACCCTTGCCGCCGCAAAAACCCGCGTGTATAGTTTCCGAACTTACTCTTGTTTCGCATCGGAAATTAAAGGGATTCTCATGGACGCTTCCACCATCCTCGCCGACCTCGGCATCGCCCACGCGGCGCAAGCCGGCGACATCGCGGTTCACTCGCCCATCACCGGTGACCTCATTGGCCGCGTGGCCAGCAATACGGTGGCGGAAGTCGACACGGCCCTCGCCCAGGCGAAAGAGGCGTACACCGCCTGGCGCAACGTCCCCGCGCCGCGGCGCGGCGAACTGGTGCGTTTGCTCGGCAATCGTCTGCGCGAGAAAAAGCAGGCGCTCGGCAGCATCATCACGCTCGAGACCGGCAAGATTCTTCAGGAGGGCTTGGGCGAAGTGCAGGAAATGATCGACATCTGCGATTTCGCGGTCGGTCTGTCGCGTCAGTTGTACGGTCTGACGATCGCCTCGGAGCGTCCGGGGCATCGCATGGCGGAGACGTGGCATCCCATGGGCACCTGCGTCGTGATCTCGGCGTTCAATTTTCCGGCCGCGGTGTGGTCGTGGAATGCGGCGCTCGCGCTGGTCTGCGGCAATGCGGTGATCTGGAAGCCGTCGGAAAAGACGCCGCTCACCGCGCTCGCCGTCAATCAGATTCTCAGCGAAGCGCTGCAAGAGTTCGGCGACGCGCCGGCCGGCCTCACCGCCTTGATCAACGGCGGCCGCGATGCAGGCGCGAAGCTGGTGGCCGATCCGCGCGCGTCGATCGTCAGCGCGACGGGCAGCACGGAAATGGGCCGCACGGTCGGCGTGGAAGTGGCGAAGCGCTTCGGCCGCTCGCTGCTCGAACTCGGCGGCAACAACGCGGGCATCGTCACGCAAACCGCGGATCACGAGCTCGCCATGCGCGGCATTCTGTTTTCGGCAGTGGGCACGGCGGGCCAGCGTTGCACGTCGCTGCGCCGTCTGTTCGTGCATGAGAGCGTGTACGACAAAACCATCGAGCGTCTGAAGCAGTTGTACAGCAAGGTGCCGATCGGCAATCCGCTCGAAAAGGGCACGCTGATGGGTCCGCTGATCGACAAGCAATCGTATGGCCGCATGCAGGAAGCGCTGCAACAGGCCACCGCCGAAGGCGGCAAAGTGTTCGGCGGCGAACGCGTCGACGTGAAGGGCTATGAAAACGGCTACTACGTGCGTCCGGCGATCGTCGAAATGCCGTCGCAAACGTCGGTGGTGCTGAAGGAAACCTTCGCGCCGATTCTGTACGTGTTGCGCTACACCGATTTCGCCGACGCAGTTGAGGCGAACAACGCGGCGGTGCACGGTCTGTCGTCATGCGTGTTCACGACCGATCTGCGCGAAGCGGAGCGCTTCCTGTCCGACTCGGGCAGCGACTGCGGCATCGCGAACGTCAACATCGGACCGAGCGGCGCGGAAATCGGCGGCGCGTTCGGCGGCGAGAAGGAAACCGGCGGCGGCCGCGAGTCGGGTTCGGATGCGTGGAAGGCCTATATGCGCCGTGCCACCAACACGGTGAACTACTCGTCGGCGCTGCCGCTCGCGCAGGGTATCGACTTCAATATCGGCTGATACCGTTCGCTCCAGCGGCCAAAAAGCAGCGGCGCATTCTTGCGCCGCTGCGGCTTTACACAACCTTCTTCAGCAATCCGTTTGCGCCGCCGGCGTTTACGAGCGGCCACGCTACTCGTGGAGTAAGACGTGAGTTCCAAAGTCGTGATCGTCGGCGGTGGGGTGATCGGCAGCTCGATTGCGTATTTCTTGCGGCTGTCCGATCCGACAGTCAGCGTCACGGTGATCGAACGCGATCCGACTTATGCGCGCTCGTCGTCGGCATTGTCGGCGGCGTCGATCCGTCAGCAATTCTCCACACCGCTGTCCATTCAGATGTCGTTGTTCGGCATCGAGTTTCTGCGCTCGATCGGCGAACGGCTCGAGGTCGACGGCGCCAAGCCGTCGATCGATCTGCACGAAGGCGGCTATCTATTCCTCGCGACGCCCGCCGGCGAGACGACGCTGCGCGAGAACCACGCGCTGCAAACGAGTCTCGGCGCCGATATCAGTCTGCTCGACAGCCACGCGTTGCGAGCGCGCTTTCCCTGGCTCAACACGGAAGACCTCGTGGCCGGTGCATACGGTGAAAGTGGTGAGGGCTGGTTCGACGGCTACGGACTCGTGCAGGCGCTGCGCAAGAAGGCGCAGTCGCTCGGTGCGCGCTACGTTGCCGCCGATGTCACCGCCATCCATCGCGATGGCAAACGCGTCACGCAAGTGCAGACGGCGAACGGCGAGACCTATGCTTGCGATGTGGTGGTCAATGCCGCCGGCGCGTGGTCGCGCAAAGTCGCGCAAATGGTCGGCATCGACATCCCCGTCTACGCGCGGCGCCGCAGTATTTTCAACGTCACGTCGCCGGGGCAGCTCGAACGGTGTCCGTTGCTGATCGATCCGAGCGGCGTGTATTTCCGTCCTGAAGGCAAATCGTTTATCTGCGGCACGTCGCCGTCAGCGGATAACGACCCTGACGATCTGCCACTCGACGAGGTCGATCATGCACTCTTCGACGAGGTGATCTGGCCGACGCTCGCGCATCGTGTGCCGCAATTCGAGGCGCTGCGTGTGCAGAACTGCTGGTCCGGCTATTACGAATACAACGTGCTGGATCAGAACGCGATCATCGGCTATCACCCGGATGTCGATAACTGCATTTTCGCCAACGGTTTTAGCGGACACGGTTTGCAGCAAGGCCCGGCAACGGGGCGCGGCATCAGCGAACTGATTCTGCATGGCCGCTACACCACACTCGATCTGGGTTCGTTGAGCTTCACGCGCGTGCTCGAAAACCGGCCCATCGTGGAGAAGAACGTGGTGTAGCCGCGCGCGCCGGGGTGATGCGGAAAACGCAATACGTAGTGCGTAGATATCGTTTGCCGCCCATCCTGACGACGACCACAATCGACGCCGATCTTCCCTCTCGAAACAAGCGGCCCGTCACCATGTTCACGTTCAATCCCGCATTCGAAGCGCCGACCGGTTCGCCAATCCGCGAGCTTTTCAAGTATCTGGCGCAACCCGGCATGATCTCGTTTGCCGGCGGTTATCCGGCGAGCGATCTGTTCGATCGTGAAGGGCTTGACGCCGCTGCGGCACGCGCGTCGCAACACACCACGCTCTGCCTGCAATACGGTCCCACCGACGGCCTCCTCGTTCTCAAGGAACAACTCGCGCAGCTGATGGCGCGCCGTGGCGTGTCGTGTACGCCGCAGGAATTGCTGGTGACGACCGGTTCGCAGCAAGGCTTCGATCTGCTGCTGCGCGTGATGGTCGCGCCCGGCGACGTCGTGCTGGTCGAGCAGCCGGCTTACCCTGCAACCTTGCAGGCGCTCAAGCTGCAAGAGGCCGACGTCGTCACCATCCCCGTCGATCAGGACGGCCTCGATGTCGACGCGCTCGCCGCGCTTCTCGAAGCCGGCACACTGCGCCGCGCACCGAAGCTGTTGTACACGGTGCCCACCTTCGCCAATCCGACCGGCGCGACTTTGTCTCTTGAACGCCGCACGGCTTTGCTGAAACTGGCGGCACGTCACCGCTTTCTGATCGTCGAGGATGATCCCTACGGCGATCTGCGCTTTAGCGGCACAGCGTTGCCTTCGCTGCTCGCCCTGAGCGAGCAGGTGCCAGGTTCGCGCGATTGGGTCGTGCATTTTTCCAGTCTGTCGAAGATCGTCGCGCCGGGTTTGCGTGTCGGCTGGATGCTCGCGCACGCGGAGATTCTTCGGCGCTGCGTCGTCGCCAAGCAGACCGTCGATCTGTGCAGTTCGCCGTGGACCCAGGCGATCGCCGCGGAGTACCTCGCGAGCGGTGCGCTGGAGCGTCATTTGCCGCGCATCGTCGACGCCTACGCCGTGAAATGCCGCACGCTGTGCGATGCGCTCGACGCGCAACTGGCGGAACAGATCGCGTTTCATCGTCCTGCGGGCGGCATGTTCGTGTGGGCGCGATTGAAGGCCGGTCAGAATGCGTCCGATTATCTGCGCGCTTGTATCGAGCGTAATGTCATGTTTGTGCCGGGCGTCGCGTTCTATAAAGACAATATCGATTCGTCGGCATTGCGCTTGTCATTTGCCGCGCCCGGTGTGGCCGATATCGAAACCGGCGTGCAGAGAATGAAGCTGGCGCTCGAGCATTTTTGACGACGGCTAAGGCAGTACTCGCGTAAAGTAGTAATCACGATGCTTGAAATAAACCCGGCGAGCACACAGCGTGCAGCCGGGTTTTTTTACGCGTACGCTAAATTAAGCGGATTTAGCATAAAGGCTCCGAACGAGTAATGCCATGTATGCCGATGGGCCCTGTGCGCAAAGCGTCGAGCCATGTGCCACGTGTTCCTGCCTATAAGTGCCGCACTGGCTTGCGCCGGTTTAACGAACCGAATCGGCGCATCCAACAAACACGTTTCCTAATGGCTTAATGAGGCACATGTCCGATTTTTGTCAAACTCCTCAAGCAAGTCCGACTGTTAAATAGGAAGCGTCGCTGGTTTTCAGTTAAAAATATCGGTTATCATCGCTGCCTTCGGAGATTGATCCCGCTGGCTTAATCAGCCGGGCATCCGCGTTAATACCGTCGCATCGAACCAGAAGAAATCAGATGAAGATGTCGCGCAAAAAGATTGCAATCCTGGTAGTCGGTCTTCTGGTCGTGGCCGGCGTGATCATTCAGGCGGTGTGGCGTCCATTTGCGCATCGCAAAGTTGCCGAGAATAGCGAAGTCGTCCTCGATATTCATCACCCTGACGCGGTGATCGACAGCGAAGCGCTCTCGCGTTTGCCGCGCGACATTCTGCGCGTGCCGCTATTGCACGACGTGCTGACGCAAGACTTCGTCGACTACTACGAATCGAGCAATACGCGGCTGTCCGCCGAAGGCGCGCTGCGGCGTCTCGCGTTCGAACATCAACTCGACTGGCGCGACGAACTGATCCGCCGCGTCTTCGACGAACCCGCGCACGTGCTGCTGTGGCGCTCGCCCGACGGCCGCCTCGGCTACTGGGTGATATCGATGCATCGCAACGGCTTCGCCAAGCTGCTGCAAGGCGTGGGCAACCTCGCCACGAGCGATGCGCAACTGAGCCAGGTGGCGAAGCTCTCCGGCGACGTGCCGGTCTATGCATTGAAACTCGCGGTCGGCCGCACGCTGTTGTTCGCCACCAAAGAGGACCGCCTGGTAGTGCTGTCCGCGCCCGGCGTATTGCTCGACGGCAAGGGCGGCTTGCTGAGCGAGCGTGCCGACGCCGTGTCCGAGATGCTTTCATCGGGCCGTGACGACGCCGCGCATGCCTATCGGCTCGACGCGTCCGGCGACGCGCCGAAGGGCCATCGGCTGGTGGTGTCGGCGAATTACCTGTCGTTTGGTTATCAGGCGTTTTTCTCAGGCATCGACGCGCTGCGCTTTGAGTTCTCGCCGAACGGCAACGCCGCGGCGAACTGGCAAACCTCGGCGCTGATCGAGCCAGGCAAGTTGCCGCAGCAATGGAACGGCGCCGACCTGTGGCGCGCTTTGCCGGCCAATGCGGCGGTCTGCACGAGCTTGCCGGCGGACGGGAAAGAGGCCTCGGGTCTGTTGGACAAGGTGACCGACGGCGGCGCGGACAACGCCGCCGCGATCGGCGACCAGCTCACCGGTCCCGCGGCGGTGTGCTGGTATGCGAAGTCCACGCTGGTCGCGCCGGTGTTCGTCGCGCGCGTGAAGCAGCAGGACGCGGCCGGCATCGCCGCATTGAAGACCGCGCTCGGCAAGACTTTCGGCAACGTGATCGGCGCCTATGAAGCGAAGGCGGCCAAAGCCGACGGCGCCGATTCGGGCTATCGCCGCTTGCCGGTCACCATGCGTGACCAAGGGGCGGATGTCACCGTGTGGCAGCGTCCGGTTAGCGCGCGTTCGGGCACGGCGGTGAGCAGCAAGGCGTCGTTCGCGTCGCAGTTGTCGGCGGAACGCTATTTCCCGGTTACGCTCGCACTCGCGCACGGCTATCTGATTTTCTCGCCGGACGGCCGGCTCGTCGACGACACGCTCGCGGTGCTCGACAAGCGCTATCCGGCGCTCGCCGATACGCTCGCGCCGCAACGTCTGCCGCGCACGATTCTGACGCTCACGCCGTCGTCGGCTGCCGCGCTGATCGAACGCGAGGCCGGCGCGGCGTTGCCGGCTGATCAGGAAGCGGTGTTCCGCAACGCGTCGCGCACGCACCTGGTGCCGAAGCTGCACGCGCTCGCTCATTACCCGCCGGTTTCGCTGACGCTGCCGCGGGACCTGCCGGGCTCGACGGGCTGGGTGCCGGTGGAGTGGTGGTTCGATCGCGCGAAGGCCGATGCCGGTGCGAATACCACCGCTGCCGATACGCCCGCGGATCAGCCCGGCACTGAGGGCGACTGAGTGCGCCGCCTTCGTGTCTCCTCGCGCCGCGCATGGCTCGCGCGCATGGCTTCACTATGCGCGCTGGCAAGCCTCGCACCCTGCGCGCGCGCGCTCACCAGCACCGCCGCATCCCCTGACCCCGACGCACTCTCACCGCAACAATCCGCGGCGTTTCGCGCGTGGTTCGCGCGCATCGTCGACCAGCAGATGCGGCGCGGACCGACCCCGCGCTGGACGCAACGCGATTGCGCGGGTCTCGTGCGCTTCGCCGTCGGCGAGACACTCAGGCCGCACGACACCAAATGGCTGCGCGCCAACGGCATGACCAGTCTCGCCGATACCAGCAGCATGCCGCCCGAGCTGCAACTGTCCGCGTCGCAGCGCACGATCGCCAACCGCTGGACCCAGCTCGACGGTTCCACCGGCGCGTACGCATCAGCGATCGCACTGATTCAACGCAATAGCCGTTTTGTTTCGAAGGACGTGAACCAGGCGTTGCCCGGTGATCTGCTGTTCTTCGACCAGGGCGACGACCAGCATCTGATGATCTGGCTGGATCGCTACATCGCTTATCACACAGGCACCGTCACGCCGACCGATACCGGTCTGCGCGCCGTCGCCGTTTCCGACCTGATGCAATGGAAAGATTCCCGCTGGCAGCCGCTCGACGGCAATCCGAATTTCGTCGGCGTGTTTCGTTTGGACTTTTTGACACCATGACCCGAATGATTTCCGTCACGCCATCGAGTGCTTGGTTGGGCAATGCGCGCCGTCGCGCGGCATGCACGTTCGCCGCATTGCTCCCGGTCTTGCTCGCGGCCATGATGCTCGCCATCGCACCGGCCGCCCATGCCGACGACGACGCCTCGAGCGCCGCCGCCGCCGATGCCAACATCGCCGGAAATCCGACGCTGCAGACAGCGCCGTCGAGCAATTTCAGTTCACAGAAGGTCGACGGTCAGCCGTTCTTCCTGCTTTCGGACGCGAGCTTCGGCAGCGATCAACTGGCGCAGGTGCGGCTCGAAGCGCCCGGCCGCGATTTCAAAGACGCGTTGCAGGCTTTTGGCGGCGCGGACATCGTCGTGTATCGCGTGCCGAAGCCGCTGGACTTTCTGAAGGCGCAAAAGAATCTGCATCGGTTGAATGTCGCGCCGAACTATCAGGGCGAAGGGCTGGCGAACACGCTCGCGTATCTGTGGGACCGCTGGTTTACCGAAGCACGCCGCGCATGGCAGCGTGTGTTGTCGTTCGCGACCCGCAGCAAGGCGACCGAAGCGGCGCCGCAATTCAAACTCGGCGAGCAGACCGGCAAGCCGACGCAATTCGAGCCGAACTCGCAATTCGCGCCGCTCAAAGGTTACGACATGGTCGCGCGTTTCCGCTATCCGATCTGGGATGCGAAAGTGATCGAACCGCCCAAGGGCGTGAACCTCGCGGGCAGCAGCAGCAACTTTATCGAAGCCAGTTCGGGCAACGTGATGATTCCGGTCGGCAAGCTGCCGCCGGGGCTGTATATCGTCGAGGCGGTGATCGGCAACTATCGCGCGCACACGCTGTTGTTCGTGTCGGACACGGTGGCGGTGGTGAAAGCGGCATCGAGCGGCATGCTGGTGTGGAGCACGCGGCGCGATAACGGCAAGCCCGTGGCGAATACGGAAGTGAACTGGACCGACGGCGTGGGTGTCCTGCAAAGCGGCTCGACCGGCAACGACGGCGCGTTGGTGCTGCAACACGTGAGCCCCGAGCGCAGCTATGTGCTCGGCACCGATCCGCAAGGCGGCGTGTTCGTCTCCGAGAATTTCTACTACGACAGCGAGATCTACAACACGAAGATCTATGCAGTGACCGACCGACCCATGTACCGGCCGGGTGATCCGGTGCATGTGAAGTTCATCGGCCGCACGTTCCAGAACGCGACGCAATCGTCGGCGCCGGCAGAGGCCGATATCAAGCTCGACGTGCTCGATCCGAACGGCGCGCCGGTGGCGACCAGCAAGGTGCATTTCGCGTCGGACACGGGCGCGGACACCGCGTTCACGCTGCCCGCCGATGCCACCGCCGGCGGCTACACGCTACGCTTCGACTACAACGGCGATGTATACGGCAGCGCATTTCGCGTCGCCGAATATGTGAAGCCGCACTTCGACGTGAACCTGTCGATGGACAAAGCCGACTACGCGACCGGCGAGACGCTGAAGGGCAAGATCCAGTTGCGCTATCCGGACGGCAAGCCGGTGCGCGACAGCAAGATCTCGGTCACGCTGCGCGCGCAGAAAGTGACGATCGTCGACGGCGAACTGCGTTATGCGGGACTCTTTCCGGTCAAGCTCGAACAGCAGGAACTGAAGACGGATAGCGACGGCAACGCGAGTCTCACGCTGCCGGCCGCGAAGGAGCCGAGCCGCTATGCGTTGACGCTGTTCGCGCAGGACGGCGCGGCATACAAGGTGCGCGTGACGCGCGAAGTGCTGATTGCGCGTGGCGCGACGCCGTATCGTTTGACCACCGCCAAATCGTTCTCGCAACCGAAGGAAGCAGTCAGCTTCGATCTGCAGGCGCTCGGCGCGATTGATCCGGCGTCGCATGCGCCGTCGAAATGGGAATGGACGCGCCTCGAATCGCAAACGCATGGCGAAGGTGCATTGAAGGGCGCGAGCGCGGGCGGCAAGCTGTCGTTCCCGGTGACGTTCGACGAACCGGGTTCCTACATGTTGTCGGTCAAGGACGACTTGGGCAACCTGCTCGCCGCGTCCAGCCACTGGGTCGCGGGCGATGGCCTGAAGGCGATTCCGGGCAGCGTAGAGATCGTGTTCGATCGCGACAAGTACAAGATCGGCGATACCGCCGAAGCCCTGATTACCTTCCCGATGCCGGTGGACGACGCGTTGCTCACGCTCGAACGCGACAACGTCGAGCGTCGCGCGCTGCTCACGGCGGGTGGCGACTGGCTGCAATTGCAGCGCGTGGCGCCGTCGCAATGGAAAGCGCGCATCGAGGTGGGTGAAGACTTCGCTCCGAACATGACGTTTTCGGTGCTGTACGTGCACGCCGGCGAATACGTGTTCCAGAACGCAGGCATTGTGGTCGCGCAGCCGCAGATCGAACTGAACGTGAAGAGCGACAAGCCGGTGTACGGTCCGGGCGACACGGTCACGCTGAATTTCGACAGCACGTTGAACGGTAAGCCGGAAGCGGCGAATCTGACGGTGAGCGTGGTCGATGAAATGGTCTACGTGTTGCAGCCGGAAATCGCGCCGAATATCGTCGACTTCTTCTATCACCCGCGCCGCAATAACGTGCGGACTTCGTCGAGCCTGTCGTTCATCACTTATGACCTTGCGCGCTCGCCGCTGAAGGGCGCGCCGGGTGGACCGCAACGCGCGAACTACAACGAGCGCGGCGTGAAAGTGCTGGAACGGCCACGCCGTGACGATCAGGACACGGCCGCGTGGGAAGGCAGTCTGAAAACCGACGCGAACGGCCATGCCACCATGACGTTCAAGATGCCGGATTCGCTGGCGCGCTGGCGCATCACGGTGCGCGCGGCGGCGCCGGACGGCATGGTCGGTCAGCGCACCGCTTACGTGCGTTCGGACAAGGCGCTGTATCTGAAGTGGAGCGGACCGTCGCACTTCCGCGTCAACGATCAGCCGGCCATCGACATGATCGCCTTCAATCAGACCGACGCGGACATGGACGCGCAGTGGGTGGTCGAAGGCGGCGGGCTGTCGCTCAATCAGAAGGTCACGCTCAAGCGCGGCGCGAACTATCTGCGTCTGCCGAGCGGCGCGTTGAAAGATGGTGTGATCAATGCGACGCTGCGCGGCGCGGGCAAGGATGTCGATCGTCTGCAAACAACGATTCGTCTCGACGCGAGCGGGTGGCTCGATCTGCATCAGAACACGGTGGCGCTCGACGGCTCGAACAAGCCGCTCAATCTGCCGCAAGATGCGCAGGATGTCGGCGTGCGGTTCATCGGCAGCGCGCAAAGCCAGTTCATGCGCGTCGCCGACGATCTGATCAACTATCCATACGGTTGCGCCGAGCAGACCTCGAGCCGTCTGATTCCGCTGGCGCTCGCGCATGATGCGATCGGCCACGGCCGTGGCTACGACGATAGCGCGAGTTCGACGCAAGGGCTCGAAGCGCTGCTGCGCAACCAACGGCAGCGTCTGGCGATGCTTGCGGGCGTCGGCGGCACGTTCGGCTGGTGGGGCGATACCACCGGCGGCAGCGCGCTGATCACGGCCTATGCGTATTACGCGGACTGGCTCGCGAGCCGCAGCCTCGGCATTAGCCTTCCCGCCGACAACTGGCAGCACGCGATGGACGTCTATCGCGATGCCGGGGCGAAAGAGCCGCTGCTGCATCGTGCGCTGGCTTTGTGGTTCATGCAGCAGATGGGCTTGCCGGTTGCGACGCCGGTGTCGGGCGTCGCCGCGGACCTGATGAGCGATGCGGCGGCCACGGCCAATGCGCCCGCGCGCAACGGCACGTACGGCGTGTCGGACAGCATCGTGTTCGCGCAAGCCGATTCGCCGCGCGGCAAGCAGATGGCGACGCTGCTGATCGCCAGCATGGCGCGCAGCACGAGCGCGCAATTGCCGGATGGCTTCGACGCCGCGGCAAGCGCCGCGCGTACCGCGTCGAGCAACGATCCGGCGCCGCTCGTGCAAAGCCTGCTGGTCATGTCGGGCGGCGACGGCGGCGCGGCGGTCGATGCATCCGCCTTGCTCGCGAAGAGCAGCGCCGATTATCCGACGCTCGATCGTGCGTTGACGCTGCTGTGGTTGCGCAAGGCGCTAGGCGGCGATGTGCCGGCCGCGTCGTTGCCGTCGCTGCAAGGTGCGGGCTGGACACGCGCCGCGACGCCGACCGGCACGCCGCTCTACAAGTGGACCGGCGCGGGACTGCCGACCACGCTCGACGCAGGCGCCGCGCGTACCGACGTCAACGCGCTGGTTTCGTTCCGCAGTCATACGAGCGAGGACAGCCGTCTTAACATCACCATCGAGCGCCGTTTCTACAAGCTCGAACCGGTCGAGATCGCGGTCGATCCGAAGAAGGGAGCAGCGGGCGGCGAGAGCCAGTTGGGCCGCTCGACATTCACCGCGCGTCTGGTGAAGCAGGGCGACGCGATCGACAGCAACGCGCTGTACGTCGACGAAGTCACGCTCACGCCGCGCTCCGGCAACGCGTACCACTACGGTCTGCTCGACGTGCCGCTGCCGCCGGGCGGCAATGTCGAGGCGACGAGCTGGGGCGTATCGATCGACGGTCTGCCGGGCGCGAAAGATGGTGCCAGCGGTCCGCAGCCGTTCCAGCGCGTTGCGTCGTATGAGATGGGCGAGCTGGCTTATCACCAGCCCGTGCCCTTGCTCGACCGGCCGGTCACGCTGCGGCAACTGGTGCGCTTCGCGTTGCCGGGCACGTTCGCGCTGCCGCCCGCGCGCTACTTCCGCATGTATCAGCCGGACGCGAAGGCGTTCGAAGGCGGCAAGAGCGATCGCGTGACGACGTTGCGCATTCAGTAAGCGAGACGAGACCGCCATGTTCCGCACGCTTCGGCCTCTACGCGATCGTCTGGCAGCCAGGCTGCGGATCGCGCTTGCCGTGGGCGTCGGGTTCGGTTGCTGTGTTTGCAACGGCACCCTCGCGTATGCGGCGACTTCATCTCAAACGGTGTCCGGTTCGCAGATGCTGCGCTTCGCCTGGCTGCGCGACGGCCAGAGCCAGCTTTGGCAAGTCGACGGCAGCGGCGCCGCGGTCGGCTTCTCGCCGCAGGGCGCGGGTGTCTTGCCCGCGACGCTGGAGACGCCGCTCGGCAGCGTATGGAAGCTGTTCGTCTACGGCTATCTGGTGGACCGCAACATCGCCACACCGGACTACGCCTGCAACGGCGGCGATCCGGAAGAAGTGTATTGCTGCATGACAGGCGGTCACATCGACCGTGAACACGCGTTGGTGCAGTCATGCGGGCTCTTTTTCGAACCCGCGCGCCTGCAGCTCGATTCCGCCGACTGGCGCAAGTATTGGACGGCCGCTCACGCGCCCGCATGGCTGCGCGATCTGCATGCCATGACGCCCACGCGCCGCGTGCCGGTGACCGAACTGCTCGCCGCCTTGCAGGCGATGCCCGTCCGGCCGCGCGAAGCGGCGGCGAGCACGCTGGTGTCGGTGCTGACCAGCGGACGCGGTGAAGGCACGGTGTCGCTTTACGGCAGCGTGCTGCGCGCCAAGACGTGGACGATGCCGGACCCGGCGCGTCCGGGCGCTTCGATCGGCGGCGCGGCGGGCTGGCTCGCCGACGGCACGCCGGTATGGTTGGGTGGTCCGGGCGGCAGCGCGCGCGTGCTGGCCGCCGCCGCGCCGCGCATCGCCCCACTGCTCACGCAGGTCACCGTGCCGGACGACGGCGCTTGCGTGCTGGTCGACTTCTTCAGCCGCTATCCGATTCGCGAAGTGCTCGGCGATAAAGGACCGGCCGCTGCGTCCGAGGGTCCGTTGCGCGGTGATTTCCGGGTCGGCTTCGTCAATGGCAATTGGGCGCGGGTGACGAGCCGCGGCGAGCTGCGACTCGATCGCGATGCGGCCGGCGCGCCGCAAGTGGTCGGCCGTTTCGGCATGAACGACTATGTGGCCCGTGTGGTCGAGCGCGAAGGCGACACGAGCCAGGCGGAAGCGGCGAAGGCGTTGGCGGTCGCGGCGCGCACCTACGTCGTACAGCACGGCAACCACGATCACGGCTGTTTCCGTATCGACGACAGCAGCAGCACGCAGCGCGTCCTGCCACGCGCGCCGACGGCCGCCGCGCGCCATGCCGCTGATGTGACCGATGCGTTGGTGCTGACCGGTGTGCCGGTTCAGTATCACCACGACAAGGCCGCGCCGGGACAGATGAGCTGGCACGCCGCGAAGTCCTCCGCGCAAACCGGCCTCACTTTCGACGCGATTCTCGCGCGTACCTGGCCGCAAGCGACGCTGACTTCGTTCCAGAGTCCGCTATCGGGCGACTGCGTCGAGGTGGCCGGCGCGCAAGCATGGCTGCAACGCAACGCGCCGTTGTGGGCGCGGCGCATGGACGGCGCGGCGGGCTACGAAACGCCCGATCTGCCCGCGGTGTGCGCCGTGCGCGAAGGTCGGCCGTATGCGGATGCGCAGCGCAATCGCGTGTACGTGTATCGCTTGCAGACCGAAGAGGACCGTATCGCGTTGGCGCATGAATACATCCACCTCGCGTTCCAGCATCATCCGCGTGGGCTCGATGAGACGTTCGTCGAGCGCACCGCGCGCACGCTGATTCGTACCGACAATCCGATCCAATGAATACCGTCTCGCGCTCGCCGATATCCTTGTTGCGCTGGTCGCCTTCGCGGCTCGCCATCCGTGTTCGCGCCGTCGTAACGCTGGCCGCGGTCGGGGCTGCGCTTGCGCTCTGCACTGCTGCGCCGAATGCCGAAGCCGCCGACGCCGACGGCGCGCTCGCCGATCTGACCGGCGCGTTCGGCGGTTGGCGTCACAGCGGGCTGACGAACGAGGGCGAGCATTTCTTCGCGGCTTATCCGCGGCCACCGGTCGATCGCGGCGCGCAGCGCTATCGCACGCTGATCGAGGGACGCCTGAAGCACATCGACAAACACGCGCGCAAGCCGCCGACGCTGGTCGTCAACGGCAGTCCCACACCGCTTTATACCGACGACGAAGGCTCGTTCGCGCGGCCTTGGGCGTTCGGCGCGGGTTCGAACAGCATCGAGCTGATTTCCGCCGACGGCAAACAGCACCAGCGCATGCAATTCTACGAAGCCGACCGCAGCAAGCCGCAGGCCAAGCTGCGCGCGATGGTCACGTGGGATGATCCGCATGCGCAGGTCGATCTGCATGTGATTACGCCGGGCGGCCTGCATGCCTTCTTCGCCAATCCGACGCTTGAGGACGGCAGCGGTTTCGACGTCGATTCGGTGGACGGCGCGGGGCCGGGGATCTTTTCTTCGGCGGCACCCGAGCATGGCACGTGGCTGTTCTTTCTGAATTACTGGGGCAATTTCGATTCGACCGGCTACAACTTCGACGCCGCCGCGCACGATCGCGACGTGATTACGGCGACGTTGACGCTGGTGTTCAACGAAAACACGCCGAACGAACGGCGTGAAACGATGGTCGTGCCGCTGCGCAAGATCGGCGACCTGATGCTCGTGAAAAGCGAGCGACTCTGACAGCGGGATGGGAGCAGTGACGATGAAGGTCGAGACGACGGGTTGGATGATGGCGAGCCGCGGTTGGCTCGCAATGGCCTGCGTGGCTAGTTTGGCCTGCTTGCTGGTAGCGCCGGCGGCGCACGCGAGCGACATCGACTTCGCCGCGCCGTTGAACGGCTGGCGCAACACGAGTGGCGATAGCGAGCGTTATACGCAGGACGTGCACTACCCGGCGGTGGCGGTGTCGACGCCGGAGGGGCAGTCCAAATTCGCGCTGATCGAAGGGCGGATCCGCAACACGCCGAAGAAGAAGGGCACGTCGGTGGGCACGCTGGTGGTCGACGGCACGCCGCTGCCGCAGCGCGTGGAAGAGGACGGCAAGTTCTCGCGGCCGTATGCGTTTCCTGCTGGCAGCAACGGCGTAGAACTGCGCGCGCCGGACGGCAGCCGCAAGCGCGTGCAGTTCTACGACGCCTACAGCGGCAAGACCCAGCCGAAGCTGCGCGTGCTGCTCGCGTGGGACACCGATGGCACCGATCTGGATCTGCACGTCGTCTCGCCCGACGGCGCGCACACCTGGTACGGCGAGCGCGTCGCGCCGAACGGCGGCGCGCTCGACGTCGACGTGACGACGGGCTATGGGCCGGAGATTTACTCGTCCGCGGCGCCGTTGAAGGGCACGTATCTGGTCTATGTGAATTACTACGGCAGCGGTAATAGCGGCGCCGATATGACCGTCGCGCAGGTGACCATCATCACGAACGAGAATACGCCGAACGAAAATAGCGAAACGATTCGCGTGCCCATGCGCAAGGCCGGTGAATTGACGCTCGTGAAAACGTTTGTCTTGCCGTAAAAGCAGCGGACGCGAGTGGCTTATGATTTTTCTGAGCGCGACGATGCGAAATGGCTTAATTTGTTGATAAATCTTCACTTAATAAAAGCGAGATTTTCATTAAGTAGGAAGAGTGTTTATAAATCAACAAAAGCGTGTAATGATCGCGCTCATCGGCTTGCTTTGTTTCGTCAGCCGGTTTTCGAATGCTTGCGCGAGGTAAGCCAGTTTTGCGCGGGGCCGTCGCCAGCCCGCAACGCATACGCCAGCGCGGGCCATAAAAACGTCAGTTCGCGAATGGGGCAGAAGAAAAATGAATTCACTCGACCAGAAGCAGCCGCTCTTGACCTATGACGGCAAGATTGGGGAGTTGTACGGGATCTTCATCAAAAATCTGCTGCTGCAGATCATCACGTTAGGCATTTATCGATTTTGGGCGACCACCAATACTCGCCGATATATCTGGTCGCGCATGCGCTTTCAAGGTGAGCGGTTTGAATACACCGGCACCGGCGGTGAATTGTTCAAAGGGTTTTTGCTGGCGATCGCGATTATGATCGGCGCGGTTATCGGCGCGGGCATTCTCAGCGCGGTTCTGCGCGCCGTTACGGGAAGTGCGTTGCTGGGTGCGTTGCCGTTTCTTGCGCTTTACGTCGTGATCGCAGTGGTCGCGGCGGGCGCGTATTTCAGCGCGCAGCGTTATCGCCTGAGTCGCACGCAGTGGTGCGGGATTCGCGGCGGCATGACCGGTTCGTCCTTCGTCTACGGCGTGTATGTGTTGCTGTATGGCCTGCTGTGCATCGTCACGCTCGGTCAGATGGTGCCGTGGGTGTCGATGCGCCTCGCGGAACGCCGCATCAACGCAAGCAGTTTCGGCAGCTTGCCGTTTCACTTTGAAGGCCGCGCCCGCGCGTTGTATGCCGCGTTCGTCGGTACGTTTGTCGGCGTGGTCGCGCTGCTGGTCGTACTCGGGGCGATCTTCTTCAAGAGCTTCATGGCGCTGCTGCCGATTGGCCACGCTCCGCTGAAGGGAAGCGATCCCGCGGCGCTCGCCGCTGTCGGCTCGGTGTTTCTGTTTTACGTGCTGTTCATCGTCGGCGCGTTGCTGATTCAGTGCTTCTACCTGGCGCTGCTCACGCGCCATGTCATGGGCAATACGACGCTGGGCTCGCAACTGCGCTTCGGCAGCAGCATCACCGCGGGGCGTCTGCTCGGCATGATCCTCGGCAATCTGGCCATCGTCGTGTTCACGCTGGGCTTGGGTTTGCCGATCGTGCTGCATCGCGTGATGCGACTCGCGGCGGATACGCTGCAAGTGTCCGGTCAGCTCGATCCGCAGACGCTGGCTCAAAGCGATCAGGCGGCGCCGCGTACCGGCGAGGGCATGCTGAACCTGCTCGATCACGGCGGCGCGTTCTGATTCTGAGGCGGCATTGACCTTCTCCGATTCAGAGGGCGCGCACTCGACGGGCACGCGCTTTTACGACGGTCGCAGTGCCGCTGCTCATGCGGTGACGCTGCGCTGGAGCGACGCGTTTCTCTCCATCGACGGCGAAGCGGGTGAGCTGGCGGTGTGGCCGCGAGCGCGGCTGGTCGTAGGCGAACCCGATCCGGAAGGACGAGTCGCGTTGTCGTGCAAAGGCGAGCCGGGCCGCGTGTCGACCGATGCTGCTACGTTGCCGGCGCAGATCATGCCGCGGCGCATGAAGCGGCGGCACTATCTCGGCTGGCTGATGGTCGGCGTGGTGGCGCTGGTGCCCGCGTTCGTGCTCGTCGTGCGACTGCCGGCGGTGGGCGCGGCGCTGGTGCCGCGCAGCGCCGAAAACCAGCTCGGCGAGATGGTGGAGGCGGTCGTCGTCGGCAAGCACAAAGTGTGTCGCGGTGAAGAGGGACAGCGCGCGCTCGAGCAACTCGAAGCGCGGCTCGCTCATGCTGCGGGTATCGCGCAACCGGTCCACCTGGAGGTGGTCGACCGCAAGATGGTCAATGCGCTGACGCTGCCTGGCGCACGCATGGTGATCATGCGCGGTTTGATCGAGCGAGTCGGCGATGCAGATCAACTCGCCGGCGTGATGGCGCACGAGACCGGACATATCGCGCGGCGTGATCCGATGGTCGCGTTGTTTCGCGGCGCTGGTATCAGCGTGATCAGCGCAACGCTCGGCATCAATCTCGGCTTTGCCGATGTGTCGTCGCTGGCTGGGCGACTCGTGGGTTTGTCGTATAGCCGCGGTATGGAGCGCCTCGCCGATGCGAACGGCGTCGCCTATCTGCAAGCAAGCGGCTTGCGCAGCGACGGGCTCGCCGGTTTTTTTGCACTGACTGACACGCGCAACGGCAATGCCGGCGCTGCGGTGGAATTCCTTTCGGATCATCCGCGGACGAGCGATCGGCAAAAGCAAAGCCAAGGGTCACCGCTCGGTGACAGCGCGTTGACGCCGAGCGAATGGGCCGCTGTCCGCTCGATGTGCGGCAAGCCGTGAGCCACGCGACTCATTGAGAGCGCAGCGGTGAAAGCCAATGCGTTCAAGGAGTTGGATGAGTCATGCGCAGGTTGTCCACAGGCTTGCGAACAATTTCTGTGGACAAATTCGACCGCGAGCACGCCTTCAGCAAGAAGGCGGCTCGTGAGGCTCGATGCACGTCATTTGACGATTAAAGGTCGGAGTCCAATCGCCGCTCTTCGACGGCGTCACGCGTGGCCGCCCAATACGGCGGACGGTTGTAGTACTCGTGCACGGACGTGCCCCATTGCATGTCCACCATCGAAGGCCAGTTATCCTTATCGAAGCCAGGCGCGTTTTTTATGCGTTCGGCGCTTGCGTCGAGCACGAAGCACTTGTCGTCCGTGTCGAGCGTGAGCGCGCTCCAGGGAATCGCGTGAAGCGTGTCGCCTATGCCTAGAAAGCCGCCGGTGGATAGCACCGCATAAGCGATTCGGCCGCCGCGTACGTCGAGCATGATGTCGGAGATCTTGCCGACATGTTCGCCGTCGGACGACATCACCTTGTTTCCGTCTAGCGTCGATGCCGCCATGACATCCGGTCCGGGTCCGTCACCGATGCCGACTCCAACAATATTTGCGCCCTGTGCGCCGGCGGATGCCGGGACTTGGGGATCGAACGTGGTCATGATGTGCTCCTCGTAAAAAGCGTACATGGGAAGCGCGCAACGACTATGCCTGTTACCTGGGAATGGTTGGCGCGGGAGCGCCTTCTGACGGTTGCCGCCGCCCGTTGCCGCCCGGCAGGCGTGGGTTGCTCGGCCATGCGGCGGTGCGCACCTGGAATCGCGCAATTGTGGGAAGCGTGACCGGCGAACGTTGCGCGACCGCGGCGGGTGACGCCGCGGCTCGACGCAATGGGCCAAGCCGCGTTTCGCCGCGTAGCTTGCGCAAACGGATCTTGTCGGGCTGTTCAACGCGAGGTGGTGGGCCGAGCCCGGCGGCGTGAGGACGCAGCGATTCAAAGGAAAGCGCTTACCCTTTCTTACCGGAGCTCAAGTTTCGGCGCACTGGGGTCGATAGGTGTTGTAGCCGGCCGTGCGTCGTCCACAAGCTGTTTGCGGCGCTATTGCATAGGTGCTCGATTCGCCGCGAGCGGACGGCGGCCGGCGCATCGAATAAGCGAAATCAACGGAGGTTGCTATGCAAATCGACAGTGCGTTGTCGTCGACACTGCCGGGACCGGACCGCGCGACGACGAAAAGCCCGTTCGCAGCAGACGACGCCGTCATGCAGACATCGACGGTGGATGCACCCACGCAGGATGACGCCGTCCATATCTCCGCGGAAGGCGCGGCGACGGCGACGGCGGCTCGAGAAGGCAATACGGGCCAGGGCGACGCAGTCAGCGATTCTGCAAGCGAGGGCACACCGGCATCCGGCGTCTCAGCGGTGAAATCGTTTGCGTACGGCACGCTCGGGCTCGAGCGTCCGGATCAGCCTCAGGAAGCGCACAACGCGTTCTATACGGCGGGGCGGTGGCTGGCAGCGGGCATCACGATCGGCGGGATCATTTCGCTGCTTGCCTGAGAGAGGGAAAAAGAATGCGCTTGCCGTGCGTGACGCACGACAAGCGCTATTGCTGGCTTAGCGGTCGAGGAACGACTTCAGGCGATCAGCGCGGCTCGGATGCATCAGCTTGCGCATGGCCTTGCTCTCGATCTGACGAATCCGCTCACGCGTCACGTCGAACTGTTTGCCGACTTCTTCGAGCGTGTGGTCCGACTTCGTGTTGATACCGTAGCGCATACGAAGCACCTTGGCTTCGCGCGGCGACAGCGAGTCGAGCGCGTCGTCGATGGCGGCGCGCAAGTCGGCTTGCATCGCTGCGTCGGCCGGCGAGGACGCTGCCGAGTCTTCGATCATGTCGCCGAGCGTGGCATCGCCGTCGTCACCGACCGGCGTTTCCATCGACACCGGCTGCTTCGCGATCTTCAGAATGCCGCGCACCTTCTCTTCCGAGAGTTCCATGCGTTCCGCGAGCACGGACGGATGCGCTTCCTGACCGGTCTGCTGCAGGATTTCGCGCGAGATGCGGTTCAGCTTGTTGATCGTTTCGATCATGTGCACCGGCACGCGGATCGTGCGAGCCTGGTCGGCGAGCGAACGCGTCACGGCCTGGCGGACCCACCACGTTGCGTACGTGGAAAACTTCCAGCCGCGACGGTATTCGAACTTGTCCACCGCCTTCATCAAGCCGATGTTGCCTTCCTGGATCAGGTCGAGGAACAGCATGCCGCGGTTCACGTACTTCTTCGCGATCGAGATCACGAGACGCAGGTTCGCCTCGATCATCTCGCTCTTCGCCTTGCGCATCTTCGATTCGGCCGCGACCATCTGGCGGTTGATCTCTTTCAGATGCTTCAGCGGCAGCGAAACCGTTGCTTCGATTTCGATCAGCTTTTGCTGTTCGGACTGAATTGCCGGCAGATGGCGCTCCAGCGCCGCGCCGTACGACGATGACGGGCGCGCGGCGCGTTCCGTCCAGCCGAGGTCGGCCTCATGACCGGCAAACGACTCGATGAACTTCTCGCGCGGCATGCCGCTCTTCGAAACGACGATTTGCAGAATGTTGCGCTCGATCGCGCGGACTTGCGCAACCTGTTGCTGCACGTCGCCGCACAGGCGATCGATCGTGCGCGCCGTGAAGCGGATCTTCGCGAGGTGCTGCTGGATCTCTTCGCGCGCACGCTGGTACGCCTTCGAGGTGACGTCGCCGCGCGTGTGCGACGCGTTCATCTGGTCGGACAGCATGCCGACCTGGGCGAAGATTTCGAGGCAGTCGCTCGTGAGTTGCTTCAGGCGCGCTTCGTCCGCTGCCGAGGAGTCGGCCGGGCCGACGTCGTCGTCGCTGTCTTCGTCGTCGTCGCTGTCGGTGTCCGCGTCGACATCGGCGGACGCGTCTGCGCTTGCGCTGTCTTCTTCGGCGGCGAGCGTGTCTTCATTCAGACCGTCGACCAGTTCGTCGATGCGCAGCTCGCCGTCGGCAACCTGCTGGGCGCTCGCCAGAATGGCCGAGATCGCGAGCGGGCAAGCGGCAATCGCCTGCACCATTTCATGCAGGCCGTCTTCGATGCGCTTCGCAATCGCGATTTCGCCCGCGCGCGTCAGCAGCTCGGTCGCGCCCATCTCGCGCATGTACATGCGCACCGGGTCGGTCGTGCGGCCGAATTCAGAATCGACGGTCGACAGGGCGACTTCGGTTTCCTCGTCCGCCTGATCGTCCGACACCACGGCGGGGGCGTTCGAGTTCAGCAGCAGCGTTTCGGCGTCCGGGGCCTGTTCATAGACCTGCACGCCCATGTCGTTGAACGCGCTGACAATGCTGTCGATCGCGGCCGTTTGCGCGAAGTTGTCGGGCAGATGGTCGTTGATCTGCGCGTGGGTCAGGTAGCCTTGCTCCTTACCCAGCTGGATCAGCGCACGCATCTGGCGCTGACGTTCTTCGGCTTGCTGCGGCGGCAGTTCGGCCGCCACGGGGATCGCTTTACCGGCGCCCTTGCCCTTGGCCGTACGGCCCGAGGGGGCTTTGGCGGTGTAGGCGGCGGTTTCGTGTTGCGAATCTTCGCGATCAAAAGGGTTCACGTATTCTCCTCTAGAGGCTTCGCTATGAGACGCAAGACGCGACCGTCAGGCGTTTCGAGCATGGCTCAACATCACCTGAGTGACTCAACGCGGTTGTTTGGCTGTGCTCTGGGGAGCAAAAAAGATGAGCCCGCTCGAAGCGGGCCGATAGAAATGTGCGAAATTCGCGCGGCTCGCATTATATACGAGCTTGGGGCTTCGCGCTCATCCTGTGCACATCATTTCATCATGCGCGTTTGTCGCAGGTTCGTCCTTGGGCCGCTGGTCGGGCGTAGAGCGGTCGCCGGTTCGATGCATCTAGGTGCGTGCACATTCGCTGATTTCAAGCTTCTCACTATAGAGGAGTTCGGTCGTCCTGACACGGCGGGGTCGCGTTTGCACCACTCTCCCTATATATAGGGGACGCCTGTTTCTGGCGTCGATCGGCGTCTGGTCAAAAGAAAATTCACAAAAGGGGTTGACGACGTGTCAGTCGTTCTCCATAATCTCGTTTCTCTGCTGCTGATGCAGCGACGCAGAACGAAGCGGTGCCGGGTAGTTGTGAGGTTGACGACGCGTGGTGCTGGTCCGGTAGTGAATGCGTAACCGATCTTTAAAAATTAACAGCCGATAAGTGTGGGCGCTTGATGCGCGACGCGAGGTGGATCCTTCGGGATCTG
>NZ_JBNNWQ010000012.1:0-271323 GCF_050281145.1 Paraburkholderia sp. NPDC080076
ATCAGCTTTTCCTGAGCGATCTTGCCGCGGAAATAGCCGCTTTCCGCGAGCCTGTCGGTGCCGACGACAGAAAGCGCGACGTGATGCTGTACGCCCGCGGCAATCTCCGCCGCAAACAGGTTGCGCCCGGCCGTCTCGAAGAACTCGAGCACGGCGGCATCTTCGAACGACGGTGAATTGGCCAGATCGACCACGACATTCGCGCCCGCCAACGCATCCTTCAGGCCTTCGCCAGTGATTGTGTTCACGCCCGATGCGGGCGACGCGGCAACGACCGCATGACCGCGCGCGCGCAGATTCTTGACGACTTTACTGCCGATGAGTCCCGTGCCACCAATCACGACGATCTTCACGATGTCTCTCCATGAATGAGCTTGCGCGCGGCTCTCGCGCCGCCACCATTTGTTCGACTCCGGCTTTGCATCGCAGTGCGGAAGGTGCGGATGGGTTTGCCGGTGCTGTGCCGGACGGGCCGCGATTCGCGCGCCGTCCGTACAGAAAGCATGGTAGGCATGCACTGCGTCATGCGGTAGGGCCGCAGCGGGACGCACCGTGTTGCATGACGAGCATCAATCAATACAAGGTCGTTCAGATGCCGTCATTCGACCGTCGACAACGACGATCGCGCCGTGATCGTGGTCAGACACTGCAGGTCGAGCGCTCTCGTATGCTCGGTCATATAGTCGACAAACACGCGGACCCGCGCGGGCAGTTGCTTGCGGCTGAGATAGCAGATGTAGTGGCCGCCATCTTCCGGCGCGTGCTGTGCGAGACAACTGACCAACTGCCCGTCGCCCAGCAGGTCGCAGACCTGGTACGCCGGCAACTGCGCAACGCCCAGCCCGTCCAGCACCGCCTGCACGATCAGATCCGGGTCGTTGAATATGTGCTGTGCGACGGGTTGGCGCCGCTGCGGAAGGCCGTCGACCTTGAACTCCCACTCACTGATGCGGCCTGACGCGGTCAGGAAGTTGATGCAGCGATGACTCGCCAGTTCATCGACATGCCGCGGCAACCCGTGTTGTCGTGCATAAGCCGGCGACGCGCACACGAGCATCTGCATCGGAATCAGCTGGCGCGCCACGATTCCGCTGTCTTCCATGCGCCCGTCGTGAAACGAAACGTCGACGCGATCGGACGTGAAGTCGGCGGGCCGATCGTTCAACAGCAGTTCGAGGGCGATCTCGGGATAGCGCGTATGAAAGCCCCGCAGCAGGGGCGCCACGATCTTGCGGCCGAAGCCCGGCGTCGAGACGATGCGCAGATGGCCGCGAGGCGGTCCGTTGCGCAGTTCCCGCATGTCTTCCAGCGCCTGGGCGATGCGCTCTATGCCGGGCTGGCAGTTTTCGTAGAAAAGCTCGCCCTCGCGCGTCAACGACGTGCTGCGCGTTGTGCGCAGGAAGAGGCGCGCGTCGAGCTGGGCCTCGAGCTTCTGCACGTTGCGGCTAACGGAGGAGCGGCCGATGCCGAGGCGATCGCCCGCGCGAGAAAAGCTGCCTTCGTTGGCAACGGCGAGAAAAGAAACGACGCCGGCGTAGCTGGTCGCAAAGTTGCTCGCGAACGGGTCGGTGCAGCCGGAGGGGCGGTCTGATAAGTAGTTTGACATGGAAGCGCGATCCGTGAAGTCCATAGCGACTAGACGTATCAGCGCTGCTATCTGTGACAAGGTTCGCCATTTTTTTTCTGGCGGTTCGGGCATGCAGACGCTGTTTTGCGATTACTTTTCCGGAACAAGAATGGGCGCGCCCTTATCCTTCAGCAGCAGCACGATGAACCTGGCCGGCTTGGTCTGGCTTGCGTTGCGTCCGACTGTGTGAACATCGTTCGGACCTTCATAGAAGGTCTGTCCGGGCGTCAGCGTGACTTCCTTGCCGCCTTTGACCTGCATCACGACCGATCCTTCAAGTACGTAGATAAAACCGTGCGCGTGATGCCGATGGATGGGGTCCGCCGCACCCGGCGGATACTCGACGCTGATCATCAGGGCTTCCTTGCCAGGATAGTCGGGGAGAGACTGCGTCATCAACGGCGTGACGATCGCGTCGGGCGGGGCGGCGCGAGCCACGCCGAACGACGCGCCTACGATGAAAAGCGCGGCCAGAGCGGAGTTTTTCAAACGAAGCATGATAGTGTGCTCCTGAGTGACGCGGCCCGCCCGCGCGGGCCCAGATTGAAGAGAAAGCGAAATAGTCCGCTCAGGCGAGGTTCGCCTTGTCCAGACCGAATGCCTTGTCGAACGAACCCGGCACCATCTTGAACGCGACGTTCGCGCGGTTCCATCCGTTGATCGCCATCACGTCGAACGTCAGGTCCGAGAGCTCCTGTTCGGAGAACTGGGTGCGCACGCGCTCGTAGATGTCGTCGGGGACGCCGTGTTCGGGAAGCCTGGTCAGCACTTCCGTCCAGGCAAGCGCGGCGCGCTCACGTGGTGCGAAGAGCGTCGACTCGCGCCACGCCGCGAGGTGATGGATGCGCAGCTCACGCTCGCCGTGAATATGCGCCTCCTTCACGTGCATGTCCAGACAGAATCCACAACCATTGAGTTGCGACGCCCGGATTGAGACCAGGTCACGGATCGATTCTTCGATGGTGCCGTCTTTCAGCAAGTTGTTGAGCTCAATGAACTTCTTGACCAGTACCGGCGATTGCTGAAAATAGTTGAGACGCTGCGTCATGTTTTCTCCTGGCGACGATGATTGGCCACCCTGCCTTGCAGGTGCCGTTGGCGGCAATGAGCCGCACGAAGTCATCGTAGACGGAGGCAGCGTGTCACGGTAGGCATGCGGACGGGCTCACAGTGTTGCCCGCGAAGGAGCAATCGGTGAGTTGAGTTACGCCAGTGCCGCGAAGGTCGGCATTCAGCCGCTGGAGTGTACTGCCGAGATGCGGGCGAGCTTGTCAGGGTTGCGCTGCACATCGATACGAATAGTGCGTTCCCGTCCGTTGCGAACGACTGTGCCGATTCGAGTTTGCCTTCGATAAAGCGCAGCAGCGCCCATGGCCGTTCAGCAGCATGAGCTTGACGCCGAGTCCGCTGCCGTGACGCAGCGACGACGCGTAGAAAAGCTGTGCGATGCGCCGGCCGCCTTCCATCGGCTTAGCGGAGTTCGGGACCTTGCCGCCGCCGTCGCGAATCAGCATTGCGTCTTCGGCCAGAACAGATTGCTGACAGTGGCATATTGCCACGGATGGGACAACGCTTGATACGCCCGGCATTGCACTTTTGATCTACAGAAACCGGAGCCATTGCGGTTCGATTGGTTGAGGCGAGAGTGAGCATTCGTGCCCGAAGAGTGAGCTTCGCGGTCGAAATCCCCAGGAAACCCCTCTTGGATTGCCTTGACGCTTCGGTAGCGACGACCGCAATCAGTGCGCGACAAGCGTTATCTGCTCTCCACTAATTGCAGCGTCTTCCATCGCTTTAATCGGATCGACGTCGAAGCCCTCCCCGCGCCATGCATCGATACCACCGGTAAGCGGCAATGCAAGCTTGACCCCGGCCAGTCGCAACCGCCTGGCCATCCACGCCGCGGATATCTCGTTCGGACACGAACAATAGATGACGAGCGTCCGGTTTGCCCCATAGCGCTCCATGATCTGCTGCAGCTCCCGTTCATCGGCAAGCACAGCGCCGGGAATGACAAACGGATCGAGCGTCCTGCGCTGGGCGGACCGGATATCGAGCATGACAGGCCGTGGGCTGTTCGCGAGCAATGCATGGAACTCGCCCACACTGATCCGCGCTTTTTCGAGTGCCTTGGCCAGCATGATTAGCCGGCAGTATCGATACAACACGTAAAGCGTCAATGCGATGCCGATTGCGATCAATGCTTGCCAGCCACGCTGGGAGACAAGTACAAAAATCATGTCGATCTGCGACGCGAATATTGCACCAACAGCCAGTCCAGTCGATGCCCAAAGGGCAACACCTGCGCAATCGTGCAAGACAAAGGAACGTAACCCGACGGCCATCGCACCGCACAGCGGCACGACAACGAGCGACAGACCCGGTACGAACCGCGCAACGACCAGGACGCGGACTCCCCAGCGCCCAAAGAAGCGCTCCGTCTTCCTGACGCACGTTTCGCGCGATAGCGACAGTTTGCAAACGGTAAAGCGCGCGCTCCCCGTATCGCTTGCCGCCCTGATACCACATCAGGTCGCCGAGCACGCCGCCAATCACAGCAGTGGCCAGTATCGTCGCGAAATGCAGCAACGTCGACAACGCAACGTCGGTGGTGAGCACAATAGCTGCTCCGACCGTGATCAATGTCGGTGTGCCAGGCAATGGCAGGCCAAGGGAAGAGCCGAGAAAATTTAGGAATACCACTAACATTCCGTACCGCGCGATCAATTCATGCGACAACATGGCACCCTCCATCGGCTTGCAACGTCCCGCCTCGAAGATCGTTCATCGCTGTGCCTAAACCGGACTGCCCGAGGCCGACGCTACCCTGACCGGCATACCGGCGGTGCAGCAAAATAGAATGACCCATGGTGGGATCCGATCTGCGCTATTTCGCGCCTGACAGTTCTACCTCCGGCGAGTGATTCGGTTGCAGCAAAACCTCTTTGACCGGACCGGCGGTGTCGTCGACCTCCTGCCGATAGCGGTGCACATCCCGCGTGACAAAGCCGATCTCGCGGCTTGGAATATCGAACCACTCGGGGTGTCCGAAGGAACGGCGAATGTCCTCGAGACCGCTCGCCCAATGCTCGCGCATCGTATCTTTGCTGAATTCATAGTCTTTGTAGTGCCCCTCGAACGACTTGTTCTTGTAGATCAGATGGACGACATTCACCGCACCGCCATCTGCCGTTTTCTGGGCCTCCTGAAGCAACGGGTGAGCAAGTCGCACCTTCTCTGGAATGTGCTCGAGCAGCGCCTTGATCATCTGCGCGTGCTTCTGGTTCTGCGACATGAATGCAGTAATCGCTCGCGTACGACTCGAATACTGAATGTCTTTGGTACGTTCGCTGACGTCCAGAAAGTCACCCGGCAGCTTGCCTCGTGAGCTCCACAGATCGACCTGGAAAATGAGCGTGTCCTTATGCTGGCTTTCCGTGATAACTTCGGTGAGCGGAGTATTGGAAACCAGCCCCCCGTCCCAGTAGAACTCTCCATCGATCTCGACGGCCGGAAAGCCCGGCGGTAACGCGCCGGACGCGATGAAATGCTCTGGTGCCAGACGCATTGTCGAATTGTCGAAGTAGACAAGATTGCCGGTTCGCACGTTGACCGCCCCAACGGACACGCGAATGTTCCCATCATTGATACGATCGAAGTCTGCGTATCTCAAGAGCGTTTCGCGCAAGGCCGAGGTGTCGTAGTAGCTAACCTGGTCAGGACGTTTCCTGCAGAGTTCTGCGAAAGGCACATGCCTGCGTGGGGAGAAGAACCCCTCTTGGCCTTCCAGCAGCGTGCGCGTTGCAGCCCACGCGCTTGCCCACCGGCGCCCCATGTCTTCAAGCCCCGGCCATGAAGGTATGCGCGCGCCGACGCGCGAGACGACATCCGCCGGTTGACTGATCGTGTTCCAGAAGCCGCGCAGCGCCTCTACCCGATTCGCGGGAGCGTTGCCGGCGATGATCGCCGTGTTCAGTGCGCCAATGGATACCCCGGAAATACGGGTGGGTTCGACACCAACTTCGGCCAGACCTTCATATACACCGGCCTGATATGAGCCCAGTGCCCCGCCGCCCTGAAGCACGAGTCCGATTTCGTTATACAAGGGGAGCTTCAGGTAGTGGGGCTGCTGTAGCTTGTTACGCTGGCTCGCATTCATGTTCGTCTCCTTATTGCATGAACCAGCCGTGGCTGACCACGATAGATTGCCCGGTGAGCGCGTTCGACTCGAAGCCGGCCAGGAACGCGACCGTGTTGGCGACATCGGCGAGGGACGTGAATTCGCCGTCGACGGTCTCCTTCAACATCACATCCTTCACAACCTGCTGCTCGGAGATTCCCAAGGCTTTTGCCTGCTCCGGGATCTGCTTGTCGACCAGCGGTGTTCTGACGAACCCCGGGCACACGACATTGGCGCGCACGCCACGCGGGCCGCCTTCCTTCGTAAGAACACGAGCGAGACCGAGAAGCCCATGTTTGGCGGTCACATAGGCCGACTTGAGCTGCGACGCCTCGTGCGAGTGAACCGAGCCCATGTAGATCACCGCGCCCCCTTTGTTGGACGCGTACATGTGCCTGATGGCGGCTTTGGTCGTGAGAAACGCGCCGTCGAGGTGAATGGCAAGCATCTTCTTCCAGTCGGCAAATGCGTAGTCTTCGATCCGGTTGACTATCTGGATGCCGGCATTCGAAACGAGGACGTCGAGACCGCCCAGCCGGCTCACCGTTTCGGCAACACCCGCATTGACCGCTTCTTCGCTGGTTACGTCCATCGCGACGGCGATGGCTTTCCCGCCGTTCGTTACGATATCTTCAGCGACCTTTCGGGCGTTCGCGAGATTCAGATCCGCGATCACGACCGTCGCGCCGTCTGCCGCGAGCTTGCGGGCGCACTGCTCACCGATGCCGCTTGCTGCTCCCGTAACGAGCGCGACCTTGTCATTCAATGACATATATCCTCCGTGAGAGTTTACTGGTTGACTGCAAGTTTCATTGACTCGGCGGGCGCGAGATAGTCATACGCCACCTCGCCGACATCGAGTGTGAGATTTGCAATGACGTGACGTGCGCCGATTACCTTGCGAACCGGCAGATCGGCGACCGATGCAAGTGCGTGCGGATGGAGCTCGAGCGCTGCTGGCCCTCCCCACGCGCCGATTACATCGACATCGCGCAAAAAGAAACGCACCAGCTCGCAAATGCGCACCGAGCCGTCGACGTGCGGAATGACCTTGAGCAGATAGTTAGGCGTGTCGGCGAGCTTGCGGCGCTCGGCGGCCGTATCGAGTGCACGATACTTGTAGCCCATCGTTCCGGTAGCGATACGCTGCGTACCGTAGTCGAGCGTGCCGAGCAACGTGTCCTTGCCATCGACGCACAGTCTCGGCGAAGCGAGCTTCTTCGGAAATCCCCAGATTTCGCGTCCGCCTGCGATAGGGCCCTCGTCGTCCAGATACATCGCGTGGGTGAAGTTGGCGCGATCTCCATCCTCGTCGAGGACCGAGATCACCTGGCCGCTTTCCGTATAGTCGCCGAACCCCGACGAATCGGGCATGCGAATGAACTCGTAGTGAACGATCGCGTTGTCGACTGTTAGGGGTTCCGGAACGACGGCCCTAAGCGCGTCCATGTCCGTCTCGTACGAGATGATGAAGTACTCCCGGTTGAGGAAGCGGAACGGCGGACGCGGATAGGCCGGATTGTGTACGGGCATCGCAAAGGCGCTCTTGCGGATATCTTCTTCTTTCACGGATCGTTCCTTAATTGGAGAGGTGCTGCGTAAAACGCATCGCAACAGCTTCTTCTGCCGCGACCACTGACGTGCGCTCGCGCAAAGCAGTAAAGACTGCTATACGCTTTCGCACGATTCTTACGGGATGTTGTTTGCTGGTTCGCTTCAAGCAGCTTGCGCAGCCACCGTCAGGGCAAATCGTAGATGTGGTCGTCGAGCGGCAGTAGCCCCGCGAAGGAGCTCACGGTGTTGTCGCGGAAAGGACAATCAACGACGGAAGGACAAGGAGACTTGAGTAGGACACTGCAGATCGAGAGCTCGGATCTGCCCGGTTATGTAGCCGATAAACACGCGGATTCGCGGCCGGCAAATGCTGGCGGCTGAGATAACAGGTATAGCGGCCGCAACCATCGGGCGCGTGCTGGGCGAGGCACGCGTGCAAACGGCCCTCGTGTAAGAGCCCGCTCACCTGGTAAGCCGCGAGTTGCGCGGTGCCATGGCCATCGAGCACGGCTTGCAACACGAGATCGGTATCGCTGAAAGTATGAAGCGCTTTGCGGGCAACCTTCCGGCTCACGCCCCCAACCTTGAATTCCCAATCGACAAAGCGGTCCAAGGGCAGAGGCTCGAATTCAAGGCATTGATCGAATCGATCCATTCCTTCGTCGCGATTCCCTTGTCTCCGTTCCGCCAGTTCGCCGACCTATCGTCGAATTCGTCTTCAAAGGCGCGATGCACGTCATCGAGCATGCCCCGCGCCGTTTCGACCTTTTCGTTATATGCGTCCACGTCTCGTTGCAGCTTCGCACGTGCCGCCGCAACCGCCTCATTGAACACACGCACAGACTCTTCCAACGTGCTCCGCTGCCCCGTCAGTTCGCCGAACGCTGCATCGATGCGCTTCTGATCGGCGGCCTTGATCCTGAATGCCATACTTGTCCGCTTTTCCGCTTTACTTGGTCCGTTGGTCAATCCGCGCGCGGCTCTTCGCGCGCAACTCAACCCAGAACCCGCCGAGCATCTGCGTCGGCGTGCTCATGCCGCCGCGCTTCAACAGCTGATACAGCCGGTTTGCGGTCGGCGTGATGCCGAAGCGGAAGAACAGCAGCGCGCAGACCTCGCGGCACAGCTCGCGGGCCTTCGGAAATTCGGCCTTCAGCGGGTCGATTTCAGCGGCAAGGCGGACTTCATCGGGCTGAACGTCGGCCGTCACAGGCGAGGCAGGTATTGATCAGGCCTCACGTAGCGGAGCCAACCGGCAAACGGGCTACAAATGACAGCGCAGTTCTCGACGCCCTACCAGCCAAACTTCGATTGGCCACGCGCGGGAATAAAACTGTGCATGTCGACGGCAACGACACGCCGGTGGCCACACCGATCAGTCGGATGCCTCCATCGCCCAAGCGCGATTTCGGCAAATGCCTATAATGAGTGAGCATTTTGCCGAAACGGAGTTGCCATGACCACAATCGCCTTCGTGCCTACCGGAGCCGGAAACCCGCGCCGGGCGGAACTGACGATGCTCGGGCAATTGCTTGACGCGCGCATTCGCAACGAAACCGATCTCGCCGAGCTCGCAAGCGAGCGGCTGGCCGTTGAAGTTATCGACCGTTTGACGGCGCAGGGACTGAAGGCGGATGAACTCGCATTCATCATTCCACGGCGCACCCTGACTCACAGGCGTCAGCAGCACGAACGTCTCTCAACCGAGGAATCCGACCGGGCCATCCGTCTGGCGCGCATCCTGGCGCGGGCGACAGCGGTCTTCGGAAACACTGCAAAAGCGATGCACTGGCTGCGAAACCCGCAGAAACGCTTCACAGGCCGCAGTGCGCTCGAGATGGCTAGCACTGAACATGGGGCGCGTCTGGTTGAGGATGCATTGATCCAGATCGACGAGGGGTACTTCGCCTGATGGTCTTATGGAGAATCAGCAACTTCGCCGATCTGAAAGGAATTGGCGGACTCCGTGCACCCGGGAGATGGCATTTCGCAGGGCATTCTGTGGTCTATCTGGCGGAGCATCCTGCTGGCGCCCTTCTGGAAACGCTTGTGCATCAGGAAATCGGCGGTACCGCGGATCTCCCCGATACCTATCAACTGCTGAAGGTCGAGGTCGACGAAGGCATGACGATCGCCGAAATGGAAGAGGATGGTTTTCCGCCCGATTGGCGCGACGACCAGGCCTGGACCCAGGCCGCCGGGACGGAGTGGCTCGCGCATGCGAATTCTGCCCTTCTCAAGGTGCCCAGCGCCGTGATGCCTTTTGCCTTTAACTTCATCCTCAATCCCGCCCATAAAGATGCGTCGCTCATTGAAATCAGCGTGGCCATTGAGGTGCGCCGGGATCCGCGCACCCTCCGGCTTTTGACGCGGGCATAGCTGCGAATCTGCAAGGCGAATTTAACCGGTTCGATCGCTGAACCCTCTTTCATTGGATATTCCACCGCCCTCCATGACAGAACCGCGACTCATCGAAATCACGCCCGCCACGCACGGCGTCGACATTGACCTCGTCTATGCCACCGAGCGTAACCTGACCGGCAAGCCCATCTACAAGGAGGCCCACTGCCTGCTGCTCGAACCAGCCGAAGCCGGGCTGCGGAAGGCGGTCAAGATTGCCCGCGACGCCGGCCTGACGCTGCGGATTTTCGACGCCTACCGTCCGCCCCAGGCGCAGCAGGTGCTGTGGGATTTTCTGCCGGATCCCACCTACATCGCTGAGCTTGGCCGTGGTTCGAACCATAGCCGCGGCACGGCGATCGACCTGACGCTGCTCGATGCCAGCGGCAGCGAACTCGACATGGGCACGGGCTTCGACGCCATGACAATCGAATCCGAGCACTTCCATCCTGGCCTACCCGAGCACGTGCAGAGCAACCGCCTGTTACTGCTCGGCATCATGCACGCCGCGGGTTTCACGCACATCAAGAACGAATGGTGGCATTACGAGCTGCCTGGCTCCCGTGCGCTGCCTCTGATCGACAACAGTGAAAGCGGCCCGTTACGCCTCATGTAGTGGCTTTCGATTTCCCCATCCGTTGTTCCCTGACAGGCTCTACCCCATTACCTTATGGAGCGAGTATGAAACTGGTACTGCGCAATGCATTGACGGCGGCAGCGATCGTCTCCGCCTTGACCCTGTCGTTCACAGCGGCCAGCCCCGCTGCGGCGGCGACGCCGAAAGACATGTTCGTCATGGCGACTTTCCTCGACGAATTCACCACGCTCGATCCCGGCGAAGTCTACGAGCTGGTGCCAGAAGAATATGTGGCGAATACCTACGACCGGCTGGTGCGAGTCGATCTGAAGGATCCGTCGAAGTTCAACGGTGATGTCGCACAATCATGGACCGTCAGCCCCGACGGTCTGACCTTCACGTTCAAGATCCGTCCGGGTCTCAAGTTCCACTCGGGCAATGCGTTGACCGCCGACGACGTCGCCTGGTCGATCCAGCGCACGGTCCTGCTCGACAAAGGCGCGGCCGCCGTGCTGCAAGGTATCGGCTTGACCAGGGACAACGTGCTCAACAACGTGAAAAAGATCGACGACACAACTGTCAGTGTGACGACCGACCAGAAATACGCCCCGACCTTTGTCCTGAACGTGCTTGGCGCGTGGCCTGCATCGGTGGTGGACAAGCAGTTGCTGCTCTCGCACCAGAAAGGCAATGACTTCGGCAACGACTGGCTGCGCACGAACGAGGCGGGATCCGGCGCCTACAAGCTCGTCAAGTGGACGGCCAACGACAGCATCGTATTGCAGCGCTTCGACGGCTACCGCTTACCGCTCGCGATGAAGCGCATTGTGTTGCGTCACGTGCCGGAAGCATCGAGCCAGCGCCTGCTGCTTGAGAACGGCGATGTCGATGTGGCGCGCAATCTGAGCCCGGACGATCTCGCCGCGCTCACGAAATCAGGCAAGGCCCATGTGACCGCCGTGCCGCAGGCGACACTTCTATACCTCGGCCTCAACGTCAAGAATCCGAACCTGGCAAAACCGGAAGTCCAGGAAGCGATGAAGTGGCTGATTGACTATAACGGCATTCAGAGCAATGTCGCGAAGACCACCTACAAGGTGCACGAAACTTTCCTCCCGGAAGGCTTTCTCGGCGTGTTGAACATGAATCCTTACCAGCAGAACGTCGCAAAGGCCAAGGCGCTGCTGGCAAAAGCCGGGCTTCCGAACGGCTTCTCCGTGACGATGGACGTGCGTAACGGCTACCCGTACGGTGAAATCGCCGAGGCCGTGCAGGCCAATCTTGCCCAAGGCGGCATCAAGGTTCAGATCATCCCGGGGGACAACAAACAGACGCTCGCGAAGTACCGCTCGCGCTCGCACGACATCTATATCGGCGAATGGTCGGCGGACTACATCGACCCGCACAGCAATGCGCAGGGCTTCACCTGGAATCCGGACAACTCCGACAAGTCGGCGTACAAGATGCTCGCGTGGCGCAACTCGTGGGATATTCCTGATCTGACGAAGGAAACCAACGCGGCGCTCGCCGAATCGTCGACCGCGAGGCGTGCCGAACTGTACCAGACGATGCAGAAGCAGATGCTTGCGAACTCACCCTTCGTGATCATGTTCCAACAGGTCTCGCAGGTCGCCGCGCGGCCGGGCGTGACAGGGCTCGAAGTGGGCCCGATCAACGACCTCGTGTCGTATCGCGACCTGAAGAAGCAGTAACGTATGCGGCGAAGGCGAAACTGTCCTGGTTTCGCCTTCGGCCGGGGAACCCATCATGTCGACTTCTCTCACGACTCTCGAACGCATGCGCGCGCTTTCGGCTGAAAGCGCCAGTGTGCGCTGGACCTTGCGCCTCGTGCGCTGGATCTTCACGCTCGTGATTACCTTTACCGGCTTGCTGGCCGTCACGTTCGTGATCGGCCGCAAGATACCGATCGACCCGGTACTGGCGATTCTCGGCGATCGCGCCTCGGCGGCAGCCTATGCGGCGGCACGCCTGCAGCTTGGGCTCGACAAGCCGCTCACCGTGCAGTTCCTGATCTACGTGCGCGATGTGCTGCATGGCAACTTCGGCATGTCGCTGCTGACGGCGCACCCTGTCATCGAAGACATCCAGCGCGTGTTCCCCGCGACGCTCGAACTCGCGACCCTATCGACCATCATCGGTGTGCTGATCGGGGTGCCGCTGGGCGTGATCGCCGCCGTGCGCCACAACCGCTGGATCGATCATGTTGCACGCTTTATCGGTCTTGTTGGCAGTTCGGTGCCGGTGTTCTGGCTTGGACTGATGGGACTGCTGTTGTTCTATGCGAAGCTGCACTGGGTAGCCGGCCCTGGGCGCGTCGATCCCGTATTCGACGGTATGGTCGATACGCATACGGGCAGCCTGCTGGTCGATTCACTCATCGCCGGCGAATGGGACGTGTTTTTCAATGCGTTCTCCCATATCGCGCTGCCTGCGTCCATTCTCGGCTACTACTCGGTCGCTTATCTGAGCCGGATGACGCGTTCGTTCATGCTCGAGCAGTTGAGCCAGGAGTACATCACCACGGCACGCGCAAAAGGCTTGCCCGAGCGCCGGGTGATCTGGCGTCACGCCTTCGGCAATATCGCCGTACCGCTTTTGACCATCATCGCACTCACGTACAGCTATCTGCTCGAAGGTTCGGTACTGACCGAAATCGTCTTCGCCTGGCCCGGTATCGGGTCGTATCTGACTGGCGCGCTGCTGAATGCCGATATGAACGCCGTACTTGGCAGCACACTCGTGATCGGCGTCACGTTCATTGCGCTTAATCTGCTGACCGACGCACTCTATCGTGTGTTCGATCCGCGCGCCCGCTGATGCCCCGCCGGTTTCTTTCGTGCTTCCCCCGTTCGATCAATCAACGCAAACGCAGGACTGGCCGATGAATGCCCCGCCCCGACGATGGAAAGACTGGCTGCTGAGCGACACACCCGCGTCACGCAAACAGGCCGCGCTTGGCCTCGCTTATCGGCGCTGGCGGCGCTTCGCGGGCAATCCGCTGTCTGTGTTCGGCTTTGTGATTCTCGCCTTGCTTATCGTCGTCGCGGCAATCGGACCGCTGATCGCGCCGCACGATCCGCTGCAGCAGGTCCTCTCCGACCGCCTTCTGCCGCCGGGTTCGCCGTCACACTGGTTCGGCACCGATCAGCTTGGCCGCGACATCCTCTCCCGGCTGATCTACGGATCGCGGCTCACGCTTTCGATCGCGATTCTGGTCGTGGTGATCGTGGTTCCAGTCGGCCTCCTGATCGGCACCACCGCTGGCTTCTTTGGCGGCTGGGTCGATAACGCCCTGATGCGGGTCACGGACGTGGCCCTCGCGTTCCCGAAGATCGTGCTGGCGCTCGCGTTCGCGGCCGCGCTGGGACCGGGTGTCATCAACGCGGTGATCGCGATTTCGATTACGGCATGGCCGGCCTATGCACGTCTTGCGCGGGCGGAGACCCTGCGGCTCGTCCAAGCCGATTTCATTCACGTCGCGCGGTTGCAGGGCGCGTCGCAGATACGCATTCTCTTGCGCTATATCGTGCCGCTGTGCTCGTCGTCGGTGATCGTGCGCGCGACGCTCGATATGGCCGGCATCATTCTCACCGTCGCGGGTCTTGGGTTCCTCGGCCTCGGCGCGCAACCGCCGAGCCCCGAGTGGGGTTACATGGTCGCGTCGGGCCGCAATGTGCTGCTCGATTCGTGGTGGGTAGCCACCATTCCGGGCTTTGCCATTCTGTTGGTGAGTCTCGCCTTCAACCTGCTCGGCGACGGTCTACGAGATGTCTTCGATCCGCGCCATGGAAACTGACATGCCAGCCGATATGACCCAGCCTCTGTGTGAAATCGACGACCTGCGAATCGGCTTTCGCGGTCACGACGGCGAATTGACGGAAGCCGTACGCGGCCTGTCGCTGACGCTCCATCGCGGCGAGCGGCTTGGCATCGTCGGCGAATCCGGCTCGGGCAAATCGCTGTCCGGGCGCGCGCTGCTCGGCCTGCTGCCGCCTGCCGCGCAATACCATGCGAAGGCGATGAAGTTCGATGGTCAGAATCTGCTGGCGATGTCGGCACGCAAACGCCGGCAACTGTGCGGCCAGCAGATGGGCATGATCCTGCAGGATCCAAAATACTCACTGAACCCGGTGATGACCGTCGCGCAGCAGATGCGCGAAGCGTTCGAACTGCACGGCCCGAAGCTAGGCCGCCGCGGGATGCGCGAGAAGATCATCGCGGCGCTGGCGGCGGTGCACATCCGCAATCCGGAGCGTGTCGCCGATGCCTACCCGCACGAGTTGTCGGGCGGCATGGGACAACGCGTGATGATCGCCATGATGGTGTCGTCCGGCCCACGACTGCTCGTCGCCGACGAGCCGACCAGCGCGCTCGACGTGCTCGTCTCGATGCAGGTGCTCGGAATTCTCGATGAAATGATCGAAAAGCACGACACGGGCCTCATTTTCATCAGCCATGACTTGCCGCTCGTGATGTCGTTCTGCGACCGCGTCGTCGTGATGTACGCGGGGCGCGTGGTGGAAACCTGCGCGGCCCGCGATCTCGTTCACGCCCAGCATCCCTACACGCGCGGCCTGCTCGCGGCGAGTCCACCGCTCATCAATCCTCCCGATGAATTGCCCGTGCTGAAGCGAGACGCAACATGGCTCACGCAATCGACAGGAGCGCCAGCATGATCGACGTCAACGCCCTGACGGTCCGCTTCAGGACCAAGACCGGTTACTTTGACGCAGTACGCGAGGCGAGCTTTCATGTCGGCGCAGGCGAAGTGTTCGGGCTGGTCGGCGAATCGGGTTCCGGCAAGTCGACGATCCTGCGTGCGTTGACCGGACTTGCGCCCATCGCCGGCGGTCATATGAAGGTCGGCTCGCATATGCCTGGAGAGAAGATCAACCGCTCCTTTCGACGCGACGTGCAGATGGTCTTTCAGGATCCATACGGCTCGCTGCATCCGCGCTTTACGGTTGATCAGACCTTGCGCGAGCCGCTGTCCATCAACGGCATCGACCGGCAGGACGAACGGATCGTGGATGCGCTTCGCGAAGTCGGCTTGAGTCCGGCGTATCGCTTCCGCTATCCTCATCAGTTGTCAGGAGGCCAGCGGCAGCGCGTCGCAATCGCACGGGCACTGATTCTCGAACCGCGCGTGCTGCTGCTCGATGAGCCGACGTCCGCGCTCGATGTGTCCGTGCAGGCCGAGATTCTCAATCTGCTGCGACGGCTTCATCGCGAACGCAATCTGACGATGATGCTCGTGAGCCACAACCTGGCCGTGGTCGGCTTTCTCTGCTCGCGCGTCGCGGTCATGCGCAATGGCGAGATCGTCGAGCAGTGCGATGTCGCTTCCATTCGCGCGCAACAGGTCGAGCATGAGTACACGCGCAGCCTGCTTCTCGCGACCGCGGGCTATCAGCGCAAGCCGGTTCAAGCATTATGAAGCGCATCTGTCCACGCGGGTCTTCAGAACGACCCACCGCCGCCCACTACGATATGTTGCCCGGCAATCGACCCACCATCCGGTCCGAGCAGGAATGCGCTCATGTCATTGCGTTGGGACTGATACTCACGACTGCAACACGAGAGAGTTCAGGCATCTGCGATCCGTCACGCACAAACCCCATCCCCATAAGGGCCAGCGTACTAAAAGGCTTCCGAATCGCGGCATAGGCCTTCACGTTTCTCTCGCACATCTTTACCCACCGGTCAGTCTTGAACAAGCACGCGGCCTTCAAACTGCGCGGCGACGGCATGCGCCTCGCCCGCATCTTCAATAACGTGCGCGATCACGAAAGCGTGCTTGCTTGAGTCCCAAGCAAAGCCGTTACGCTACGCGAAACGAACGCGGCCATCGCCGCACTCAAATTTTGAGTCGCGAGACCTTGGTTCCCGAGAGCGACACATCTCCCATCAGACCGGCATTGGTCAGCACGATCGCATTGACTGGTGAAGTTGCCGTTGTCGTATCGATCGAACCGTTCGCACCGACCTTCAACACCGCGACCGACCCTTCTCCACCGACCGACCAGCCTTTGGAATGGCGAAAGCTGTTGAGCGCATCATGGGTCATGAACAGGAAGATGATGGCCTTCGATTGAGCACCCGCCTGCAGGCCAAATGACCCCGATACCGTGTTGTAGTAGCCAACGGACTTCCCACCTACGCGCAATGCGCCTTCGCCGTATTCGCCACCGGCGACGAAGCCGACCTTGATCACCGATGGGAACACGAGCACACCGTTCGCCTTGTCGACCAATTCCCTGGACCCCTTGACGTTCGCGTACAGCTTCGACAAGGTCCCATGGACCTTTGCATCGATCGCCCGCCGCTTCGCATCGTTGGACTCGTTAGCAATGGCTTCCCTTACCGCCCCTAGGGGCACCGTGAGCGCAAGACCCGCGCCAACTAGTGCTGCGCCTGTCCGTACAAATACTCTCCTGTTCATCGCTACCTCCGTCGTCGTTGTTGGTTTGGCTAACTAATGGCACTGTTCATCCATAGTAAGTGGCTCAGCAGCAGGTGAATAGCCCCTCGAGAAAAACCGCAGTTCGTGTTCAGCCCCTACGGTATCTGTACGGTAGCGAACAGCAGCCACGAGAACTTTGATGATACCGGCGTGCTTAATAGCGACCTCAAACGCAATTGCAGTAAGCGGTGCATTCCGACCGTGGATTCTTCCCTGGCTGACGGTTCGTAGTGCGTTTTCCACGATGCTATCGTCGATCTGTACCACGCCGTCGTCGCAGTAATAGATGAGTGCCTACCACCGGCTCAGGAAGTGATTAATTGCCTTCGCTGCTTCCGACTGCAGCGGGAGGATCAATAGGTGACCCCGCAGCCATCTCCCAAGGTCGTCGAGTAACGGCCTTGCCTGCTCATCACAGTACTGTTTGAACAGCTTAGTTTGATCCCGACTCCACTCCGCTTTTCAAAGGGCCGCTTGCTGAAAGTTGCAGACGATGCGTCTTCGTGCGCACCATTATGGGGCTGAGTCTGCATGACTTCTTTAGGGTCGTGAAAACCTGATCTGTCGGCTCACTACAACATGCAATCCATCCCGCTATCAATCGGATGGACAACGGTGAATAATAAATTTGCCAAAAAGAAAACTTTATATATGTAAAGGATTGCTGAGTTTATGCTGTCACGACCCAGAGATGCGGTGAGATTGACAGCCCGAGGTTTTCGCGATTTTTGTGCTTCGAGATCTGCGTTCTCCATTTTGTGAAGCTATTTCACCGGTAATTTTCTGGAGTGATGCAATGAAAAGAAACCTTATGGCGGCAGCCCTTCTGGGCGTGCTTGCGAGTGCCGCACAGGCACAAAGCAGCGTCACGCTGTACGGCCTGATCGATGCCGGCATCACCTACACGAACAGCCAACTCACAAGCCAAGGCGGCCGCAGCAACGTGCAGATGACGAGCGGCTCGGTGGAGGGCAGCCGCTGGGGCCTGCGCGGAGCGGAGGATCTAGGGGGTGGTCTGAAGGCAATCTTTACGTTGGAAAGCGGCTTTAACGTGAACAACGGGACCTTTTCACAAAGCGGTCGGGAGTTTGGGCGTCAGGCCTTTGTCGGCCTGTCGAGCGTCGACTTTGGTGCTGTCACATTAGGTCGCCAGTACGACAGCATGATCGATTATGTGGGGCCGTTGGCGCTGACTGGCACGGAGTATGGCGGAACGCACTTCGCCCACCCGTTCAACAACGATAACCTGAACAACAATTCCTTCTCGATCAACAACTCGGTCAAGTACCAGAGTGCGAACTATGCGGGTTTCCAATTTGGTGGGCTGTACGGCTTTTCCAACGCAGCAGGCGCTTTTGCAAACAACCGTGCATACAGCGTGGGCGCGTCGTACAGTTGGGGCCCCTTGAACTTCGGTGCCGGGTACCTTCACCTGAATAACGGCGCGAGCTCGCAGGCGGCGGCCAACTTCAATGCCAACGGCGCCGTGACGGATGGCCAGGCGCTCACTGCCGCGCGCCAGCAGACGTGGGGAGCGGGGGTGAACTACGCGTTTGGACCGGCAGTCGTTGGTTTCGTATACACACAGACCAACCTGACTGAGATATTCCAGACTGGCTTGAGCACCCATATCCAGAACTTCGAGGGCAATATCCGCTATAACCTGACGCCAGCGATGAACGTGTCCGGAGCGTATACATACTCACGCGCGGGCGGTAACGCCGGAAGCGGTGCTCCGCACTGGAACCAGGTTGGCCTGCAGACGGGTTACAAGCTCTCCAAACGCACGGACGTGTATCTGCAGGGTGTCTACCAGTCAGTCAGCACGAGCCAGAACACCGCACTCGGGGTGGCGTTCATCAATGGACTGAGCGCGCCTTCATCGACCACCAACCAGGTCGAAGTGACGGCGGGCCTGCGTCATCGCTTCTAGAGCAAGCGCATGCACAAGCGCGACCTGCGAATTTGCGGGGTGGGGCGACACCATGTGTGCACTGCATTTGTGACACGCGGCGGGACAAGTCAAGCACGGCCCGCCGTGAAGGCTGAAGGTTGTCAGCCGAGGGTGAACTTCCGTGAGTGAATACGTAGCAATCAGGTTGTCCTACAGCAGATGAAAAGACAGTTCATAGGACATGCGCAACGCAGCGGCCAGGCATCAAAAGTCTCGCTTCAGGATTTCCTCAAGTTGCGCCACCCGGCCTGGAATCTCGTCGGCCGCGTGCATTTCAACCTCGCTGTCGCTTCGCAAACCTCCGTCCCTTTCTGCTGAAGTACACTATGGCGACATTCCCCAAAGAAAGCCGCTCGCACGAGGGTGCGAACCCCTCGGGCACAGAGGTGTATTCATCGCAGTCCCGGTCGGCAAAAAATCGCCCCGTGGTATGGCTGGTCAGTTTCCAGGCATTGACCGATTGTTTAACGCCCGAACGGAGCGAAATCGATCCATGGATATGTTACAGGCCATCCGTGCCTTTTCTCACGTAGCATCAGTTGCCAGCTTTACCACGGCAGCACAAGAACTCAACCTCGTTACATCTCAGGTATCACGCGCTATAGCAGACCTTGAGACGCACTTGAACATACGTCTGTTGCATAGGACGACTCGGCACGTGGCATTGACGGAGGCAGGGGAGCGGTATCTTTCCCACTGCGAAGTGATTCTCAAACATTTGGAACAGGCGGAGGCTGAGGCGTTGGGAGTGAGCGCCGAGCCCTCTGGGACACTTCGGATCGGCGTCTCCGCGAGCTTTGACCGGCACCACCTACCGGGTCTGATATCAGGCTACCTGGAGCGATTTCCGCAGGTTTCGGTGAGCGTTACACTGGTGCAGCAGATACAGGAAGCGATGCTTGGCCATCACGACGTCGTACTTCTTTGCTCATCAGAACCGCCCGTACCCGGCATAAGCTCTGAGTGTCTTGGTGCGATGTCTTCGATCCTCTGTGCTTCACCTGTCTACCTGGCGCGTTACGGAGTACCAAAGACACCTTATGACCTTAAGCAACATCGGTGCATTGATCTCGCTGGCGATGTGTCATCTGGGGAATGGCAATTTGAGGGGCCATTGGGTCATGAGGCATGTTCGGTCGGCCACACAGTTCTTCTGAGCGACCTATGCGACGTACTCAAAGATTCCATTCTGGCTGGTCTGGGCGTAGGCCCATTGCCCCTTCGGGTTGGAATGCAAGAACTGCGTGCTGAGTCAGTGGTGCGCGTCCTGCCTGAGTACAGGGTGAACACGCGTAATGTCCACGTGGCTTATTCATCTCCCCTGCCTCTCGATAAAAAAATAAGGACATGGGTCGAGTATCTGCAGGAAGTGTTGCCCCAACGTCTTGCTAGTGATGAGGCCGCGTTCGCGCCTCTTGCTGCGGCGTCGGCTGGCAACGGCATGTCCGCAAACGACATACAAAACTGAGGTACTGACGATACCTCGAAATAAACGCGACTTTTTTATTAGAGGGCTAGACTAGAGAGCCAATACCGGTCTCACTTTGAGTTCTTTGAGTGAGCGGTTATCTCACGGAGACGCGCCCCCTTTCGAATGCAAGGAACATGACAAAACAAAAAAGCCAACCTTTGGGCTTGCACCCGTGGTTGGCTTAAGAGTGCGGCCCGACGTCTCGAGCCGTATATCATGCGTTCTATTAGAACTTGTGACGGATACCCAGGCTGACGATTTCCTGACTGGACGAACCTGCTCCGAAGCCATACGAGCCAACCGATGCGCCTGCGTCGACGATGGCGCCCGTGCTTTGATCACGCTGATGGCCGGTTGCTTTCTGGTAAGCACCGATCAGATACAGGTCGGTACGCTTCGACAGACTGTAGTCGCCGCCCAGCGAAACCTGGTTGTAGCTTGCCGACGCATCGCCAGAGCCGTGCGTGTAGGTGTAGCCCAGACCGAGCAGCATTGCCGGCGTGACCTGCCAGCCTGCATAAGCGCCAGCAACCTGGTACTTCTGCTGCGAGGCGAAGCCCGAGAATGCGTCCGGCTTGTACTGCGCGAAGCTGTAACGCACGTTGAACGTGAACGGACCCGTGACAAATTGGCCAGCTGCCGACGTGATGTCGATCTGTTTGGCAGACTGGTACGCGCCGTTGATGTTCGAGCCGTCAAACGTACCGTCCGACGTCGCGCCCGAACCCCAGACGCCAGCCGGCGTTGCCGGAGTGAAACCGCGGCTTGCCAGCGTGTTGCCGTTTTCCATGCGGAAGTAACCAGCAGCAACGCTGAACGGACCGCCGCTCCACGTTGCTGCGCCTGCCCACGATTGGCCTGAACCCGTTGCGCCAGCGACGCCGCCGAGAGCGTACATGCCTTCGAACTGGAAGCCGCTCCACACCGGCGAGACGTACTTGATGGCGTTGTTCGTACGCGAGCTGTTGTCGTTGTTGTCAACGTCGCCCGGCGTCGCGAACGTGCTGCCGAAGTAGTTGTCAGCCGTCAGCGGCTGGACCATATCGACGAGCGGGTCGTATTGGCGACCCATCGTGAACGTACCGTAGGCGTCGTGCGCCAGACCGACATACGCCTGACGACCGAACAGGCGACTGCTTTGGAGGCTTTTGCCGTTATTCGGATCGAAGCCGCTTTCCAGCTGGAAGATCGCCTTCAGGCCACCGCCCAGGTCTTCCGTACCCTTCATGCCCCAGCGGCTACCCTGCAGGTTGCCGGCTGCCAGCTGCCACAGGTTGTCGTTGGCCGTGTTGGCGTTGTGAATGTACTGGACCGATTCGTCGATCAAGCCATAGAGAGTCACGCTGCTTTGTGCATGAGCTGCGCCTGCAGCGCCAAGCAATGCCAGCGAGAGGGTCGACAATGCAATTCGTTTCATCCGTTTCTCCGCGCAGAATGATTCGCTTTGTTGTTACGAACGGGAGGGTAACTCGATATCCTTGGATTAATGAAGCGAAACAAAATTGTGTATCAAAATACTGACACCTATGCGCCTCATATTTGACTCGCACTGCTTGCCGTTTATTTTTTTCATGGCGACACGTAGGGATCCTAATAGGGTTTTCCCGGGAATTTCTTCGCCCCGTTCTGAAAAGACCGGTACTGAAGCCTGTCAGTCACCCACTAAACCGCGAAGTTTGTATGGAGTATTTGCTGAATTTATATGTGCTGAAAGTATCTGCTTCGAGTCTATCGGGTCCCTAATTGCGCGACATAGGGCGCAACCTATAGGAACCAATGTCCACTGGGAAAGCGGAGCGCTTACTCATCGAGACGACGATCCGAATCTGGTCGAAGCCTACGCGCTGTTCTTCGAGGTGTACGGATACGCCATCCAGCCGGCAGCGGACGGCGTCGACGCGCTCGCCGCGTACTGCGTCTCGCACCGACGTCGTGATTCTCGGCATCCAGATGCCAAGTATGGACGGTTGGGCGGTGGCGAGAGAAATCCGGCGCAGACTCTGCACCAAAGCAACTTTGATCCGACCTATGCCAACGCCCCTGATCGCTCCAGTCATATCCACTGCGACCCATTCACCCGTGATGCAGCAGTACCTTCAGGGGTGACACTTCAATCCTCAGATGCGGTTTAACAGGTTTGTGTTCCTCAACCGTCCCTTGCTCAGCTTGGAGGCTCATCTTGGCGTACCCGCTTCAGCACAAGCCCCGTTTCCCACGGACTACGTCACCTTGCCAGTGTCGGCAAGTCACCGCCGCTTCGGCTCACTTCCTCTCGCAGCAGAGAGAGGGCATGCCCCGGTACGCAACGTCAATTTCTCCGGGTACTGCATTCCAGACATGCTCAAGCAGCTTCACCCCCATACGGGCGGGCTACGCTGGCTGGGCGTACCGTACGTGAAATCCAAAACCCACAGCTGGTTTGACCGGTCAGCCCTGAACTGACGGTTGACACGATCCGGCGGGCGTGGTGCCGAAACTTCGGGGATGGTAGTACGCACTCGCTTACCGCGAATCACGCCGCGCAAACCCCGTAGCTTCATCAGCCGCTCAACTGTGCAACGTGCCACTGCGACACCTTTCCGCTTCATCTGCTTCCAGACTTTGTCCGCGCCGTAGACCCGCATGCTGTCCTGCCAGAAGCGCTTGATCTGCCGCCGCAAAAACTCGTCGCGTTTTGCGCGGCCACATCGCGGCGACGGATCGTGAAGTTGTGCAGACCTTCCGGACCACTTTCCGTATAGCGGAATGTGACCCGTGCGCGGGCAATCGCGTCGAGCCAGCTTTTGAGTTGAACGGTCACGCCGAAGGTATACATTGGTGCGCCGATCACTAACACGTCAGCGCTTTGTACTTCTCCAATCAATGCATCGTCGATGGCTACGCGAGCAGCTTGTTCGGCATTACGTTCCTCCGGCGCGGTGAACAACGCGGTAAGGGCAAACTCATCGATATGTTGGAGCGGTGCGCTGGCAAGGTCGCGGCGGATGACTGTCGCGCTGTGCGTCGTCATTTTCAGCCGGGATACGACAATGTCAGCGTGGCGGGTCGATTCCGATCCAGTGCCACGGGCGCTGGAATTGATTTGCAGAATGTTCAATTTAATTAACCTCAAGCAAGCTTCCCTGTTACGAGAGAGTTTTTTCAGTTCTGAATCGATGCGTTGGTTCCCTGCAAGTCCCCCATGTGCGACAGGTTGCACGGCACGCCCCCTGTACCCCTTTGCAGCATCGGCATCGCTCTGCCGGCTGCGGCTACTTCCGCACCTGCCGTTGGGGCTGGAAAACAAAGAGCCCGCGACAGCCGAGGCTGGGCGGGCGAAGCTCGCGACAGGTGACGCACGAGCGAGGAGACACGGTGGTTGCTTGGCCCGGAATCGAGCCGCGCGCTACCATGGGATCAAGATAGACGGACGGCCCAAAAGAAACCATTCTACGAACGGTCGCTGCAGTGTTCCGTATGTATGCGCGCCTCGCGTGAGCATTCGCGGCGCGCTTTCCTGACCTGGCTGCTAATAGCGGGGCGGGAACAATGCTTGCGTGTCGCAAGGCAGGTCAAAAGGAGCCTGACACGGCCGAACAGCACAAACCCGGCGAGAAGGTTCAGACGTCTGGGATCTATAAGGGTGAATGAAGGTGACGGTGGCTCCGGCTTCGAAGTGACGTGTGTCGAAGGCGAGCATTTTCCCCCAACGCGCAGCGGCAAGGGTGTGCGCTACGAGTTGGTTCACGGCGCGACGCACTCGCACAGCGCAGCGAGCTTGGCAGCGGCGACATGTAGGTATTAGCCGGCAGCAAGACGGCATCGTCACTCGAAGGACGAAACGACTCGACCACGAGACGCCGGGCGCGGCGGCACGCCACTGGGCGGGGCTGCCACCGTCGTAGGGAAGGACACATACTATGAGAAGGGCGCCTGGAATACGGTCAATACTTTCAGCTCTGGTGCTTTTGCTCGCCGGTTGTGCCGTCAGCGGCAGGCCGTATGCCGGGCCGCACCTCAGTCCAACAGAGTGCCGCGACCTAGCCGCGCTCAGGACCAACGCGCCCCCTACGATGGCGCAACACCATAGCGAACTGGCTGCCCTGAGGAAAGCGGGCTACAACCCGTCACCGTGGTATGACGATCCATACTACCCGGATGACCTACAAGCGGCACAGCGCCTGGTCGACTACTGGTTCCAAACGGAGTGCCAGCAGCCTTAACCCGGTTGAGAAGTCAAGGTGAATGCCAACCCCTGCAGGCTTAGCGGCGCGTACTACCTGCACGTCGCATCGCGGTCGTGATCCCTCGGTGCGTGCTGTGGAAATCATCCAAGGGTTCCGCGCTCAACGAGTCCATCCGATGCGGCACAGTTTTGATTGGCCAGTTGCGCTGGCTGCAAGGCTTGAGGACTGAAGCCTGCCTATCCAAACGTAGAAGCGCATGACCCGAGCCGGCGTCGCTCCCCGAAAGTCTCTCTTCGACTCGATTGTAGACAAGCGACTGATTTCGACCGAAGGGTACTCCGGCCAGTGGTTCTGGGAGACCCGAGCACTTCGTTCATTCGACACTTCAGGGCACCAACGCGACGAGTTGCGTCTCCTCCGGTTCGAACCAGTCAGGATTTAGCTCAGCGACTGGCCCGAGGGACACCAGGATCTCACGCAGATGGGTCCGCATCGCCTCTTCAGCAGCGTCGGGGTCGTGCGCCTTTAACGCATTCACGATGTGCGCATGCTGCTTGATCAGCAAGTCGAGCGGCGAGACCTCGTGCAGGCTTAGGTAACGCACACGGTCCATTTGTGCCTTGATGTCCTGAATGGTGTCCCACGCCGCCACACAATCGATTGACTGCGCGATCAGGAAATGGAACTGTTCATCGCACGCGAGGAATGCGGCAGTATCGTTGGCCTTCGAGGCAGCTTTTTGCTCACGCAGATTTGCGGCGAGGTCCGCTAGCTGTGCATCGGTGATCGCGACCGCCGATTTGCGCACGACCGCCGCTTCGATCGCTTCACGAATAAATCGACCCTCGCGCACTTTGCGCGGCGATATCCGCTTAACAAACGTGCCGCGCTGCGGCAGCACCTGAAGCACACCTGCCTCCACCAGCTTGATAAACGCTTCACGGACTGGTTGCCGGGATACCTGAAACATTTGCGACACCTCCTTCTCCGAAAGTGGTGTGCCGGGTGCAAGCAAGCCGGTAAAAATAGCCTGACGCAGCGAGCGGAAAATCTGCTTGCCGATCGGCTCATGGGATTCCAGGGAGACGCCTGCGATTGCGCCGGGAAGCGACATATCTGGCAAATCACTTGATGCACCACGCAACCGCGGCAGGCCGGCGGCCGGACGGGCTGCCGCGGCACCCGCCACACTGTTTCGCTGCCGGCTGGCGGACAAGCTCACATTTTTCATTGTTCAAGACGCCGTTAAACTGATATTCCAACACTACCATACTAGTTTACGTTCCGCCGGATCTTTTTGCGCTCTTGGCTCGCGAATCCAGATTAGCGCGCACAAGGCTCCCAGCACGGCAATCGCTCCGGCGAGAACGAACGCGCTTCCGTAAGCGCCATGCGTCGCCTGCACGATAAACCCCGTCACCGCCGGCCCGATCACGCCCGCGAGATTGGCAAGGAGATGCACGAAGCCGCCGACGCCGCCGACATTCTCGCGCCGCACGGTGTCCTGGATCACCGCCCAGTAGACAGAGCCAGTGACATACAGGAAAAAGATCGAGACGGACATCAGCGCGACCGCCCCCTCCATACTCCGCACGCGCCCGGCAAATGCCACACATACCGCCGCGACGCCGAGGCACACGGAAAGCACGATTCTTCGGGACATAAGCGGCTTGCCGGTCAGGCGCAGGATAAAGTCGGTGATGAAACCGCCCGCCGCGAGTCCAATGCTGCCGAGCACCCACGGTATGACCGTCGCAATGCTCATATCATGCAGCGACATATGATGAGCTTCGGTCAGGTAGGTCGGAAACCACGACAGGAAGAAGAACAGCACATAGTTGTATGCGAAAAACGCAAACGCCGTGGCGAGAATGAGCGGCTGCTTGAGATAGAAACTCAGGCCTGTCTTCTTGCCCGCGGGCGCGTGTTCGAGCGACGATGCCTGCTGCTGACCCGCGACGATCAGCTCGAGTTCAGCGTCGTTTACACGCCTGTTCTGCTGCGGGTGTTCCGTCGTGGTAAACGACCAGAGCACAAGCCAGGCGAGCCCGAACACCATGATGGCGACAAACGCCCAGCGCCAGCCGAACTGGATCGCCATATAGCCGACAACCGGCCCTGCTAGCGCGCCGCCGAGCGGTGTGCCCGAACTGATCACGCCGATCGCGCTCGCGACCTCGCGGCGCGGAAACCAGTTGTTCACCATCTTGCTGTTCGACGAACTGAATGGACCCTCTCCCATTCCAAACAGCACGCGCAGGACGATCAGCGAGACAAGGCCGCTCGCGAGCGCGGTCGCGCCGCAAAAGATCGACCAGATACCCATCGCACCGCCAAAGACTTTCTTCGCGCCAAATTTGTCGGAAGCTACGCCGCCGACGAAGTTGAAGAGCGCATAGCCGACAAAAAAGCTGCTAAACACGATGCCCATCTGCGCATGAGAGAAGTTCAGGTCCTTCTGGATGAGCGGCGCGGCAATCGAAAGTGCCGCGCGGTCGAGATAATTGATGACGCCTGCCAGAAATAGCAGGCCGACGACGAACCATCGCTGGCTTTTGATCATGACATGTCTCCGGTACCGCCTCTTCTTTGCCGGGCGCAGTGGACTCTCAGGTTAGTCGAAGTGCAGATGCACTTTCATCGACAGGTTGCGGTCGTGCGCCACTTCAAATGCGCGGTTCGCTTCTTCCAGCGGAAACGCGTGCGTCATGAGCGGGCGCAAGTCGATCTTGTGCGCGCCGAGTTCTTCGGCGGCAACCGCGTATTCATCGGTAAAGCGGAACGACCCCTGGTAGCGAAGCTCCTTGGCCATCACCAGATTCGCCGGTACCGGCGAGTGTCCCGCCGGCAGATTGCCGACCTGGATCACCGTGCCGCCTGCGCGCGCTGCCCGCAATGCCGTATCGAGCCCGGCAGGACTACCCGAAGCTTCGAGTACGACGTCGAAGGTGCCGCGTTGCTGCGACCACTTGTCAATGCGAGTCTGGTCATTGGCGAGCACGGTTTCGTCCGCGCCGAGCGTCGCCGCCATCTGCAGCGCCTTGTCGGCAAGATCGACGGCGACGAGATGGTGCGCGCCCGCCCGGCGCGCCACCGCCAGCAGAATGCAGCCAATCGGCCCGCAGCCGACGAGCAGCACCTTCGCACCGACGAGCGAGCCGGCCAGACGCAGCGCATGCAGCGCGACGGCAAGCGGCTCGGCCATCGATGCCATCGCGAAGTCGAGCCCCTCAGGCACAGCTACACACTGGCGCGCGTCCACCGCGATGAACTGGCGGAACATGCCCTGCATATGCGGAAACGTTGAGGCACTGCCCATGAAGCGCATGTTCAGGCAATGATTCGGCATGCCCTTCACGCAATAGCGGCACGTCCCGCAGTTAAGGCCTGGATTGACCGCTACGCGCTGGCCGACGCGCAAGTCGCTCACGCCCTCACCCAATGCGGCGATTTCACCCGCGACCTCATGGCCTAGCACGAACGGTTCACGCACAGCGAAGTCGCCGCTCTTGCCCTTGAAGTAATACGACAGGTCAGATCCGCAAATGCCGCCCGCGCGCACCCGAATCTGCACCTGGCCCGGCTGCGGTTGAGGGGCATCGAGTTCATCGATGAGGAGTTTTTGGGGTTCGTGAAGAACGGCTGCCAACATGGTGCTGCTCCTTTGTGTCTTGATGCGGTGCGGCCGCGACGCAGCCGCATGAAATCACCAGTTCCAGAGCGTGCCGTCCTCAAGACGGGCGACGGGGAGATACGCGGGATCGTAGGGATACTTCGCGGCAAGCGTTTCATCGATATCGACGCCATGACCCGGCGCTTCGCCCGGATGCATCATGCCGCGATCGAACGTCCATGCATGCGGGAACACCTCGAGCGCTTCCTTCGGAAAGCCCATGTATTCCTGCACGCCGAAGTTCGGCACCCACAGATCGAAATGCAACGCCGCGCCCATGCAGACCGGCGACAGATCCGACGGACCATGACAGCCCGTGCGCACCTGATAGAGTGAAGCGAAGTCGGCGATGCGCTTCAGGTGCGTGATCCCGCCCGCGTGTGTGAGCGTCGCGCGAATGTAGTCGATCAACTGCTCTTCGATCAGTTGCTTGCAGTCCCAGATGCTGTTGAACACCTCGCCCACCGCGATCGGCGTCACCGTGTGTTCGCGGATCAACCGGAAGCCGGCCTGGTTTTCGGCGGGCGTCGGATCTTCCATCCAGAAGAGCCGGTACGGCTCGACCGATTTTCCAAGCCGTGCCGCTTCAATCGGCGTGAGACGGTGGTGCACGTCATGCAGCAAATGCGACTCAAAGCCGAACTTGTCGCGCACGGCTTCAAAGAGCTTTGGCACGAAGTCGAGGTATTTTTCGCTGGACCAACTCTGCTCCTCCACGCCGCCTTTGGTCGCGGGTTCGTACATGCCGTTGCCCTTCGACACGCCGTACACCGAGCGCACGTTTGGCACACCGCACTGAATGCGGATCGCCTTGTAGCCCTCTTCGATGTGTTCGCCGTAGCGGTCCAGCGCTTCGGGAATGTCGCGGCCCGTGGCGTGTCCATAGACCATTACACCCTCACGTGACGCGCCGCCGAGCAACCGGTACAGCGGCAAGTTCGCCACCTTGCCGAGAATGTCCCAAAGCGCCATGTCGACGGCGGCGATAGCCGTCATCGTCACGGGACCACGCCGCCAGTACGCGCCCTTGTAGAGAAATTGCCAGATGTCTTCGATGCGGCCCGGATCGCGCCCGACCAGCAACGGGCAAACGTGATCTTTCAGATACGATGCGACGGCAAGCTCACGGCCATTGAGCGTGGCATCGCCAATGCCATATACGCCCTCGTCCGTCACCACCTTCAACGTGACGAAGTTGCGGCCGGGGCATGTGACGATCACATCGGCGCGGACGATTTTCATGGGGATTTCCTTGAGTGGCATTCGTTGGAATCGATGCTACCATACAAGTATAGTTAAACGTCAACCGCGGGTATTCCCGCTCCCCGGATCTCGAGATGACCGCCAAACCCACCCTGGGCCGCGCTGCCCTTCCTTCTTTGACCGAACACCTGATTTCGCCAACGTGGCGCGAACCGGCCATCGGTATCGTCCATCTCGGAATCGGCAACTTTCATCGGGCGCATGAAGCGGTCTATACCGAAGAAGCGATGCGCTCGGCGGGGGGCGATTGGGGCATCTGCGGGGTGACGCTGCAAGGCGATGTCAGCAAGCGCGACGCGCTGATGGCGCAGGATGGTCTTTACAGCGTGGTCGAGCGCGGCCCCGAAGGCGTACGCGTCACGGTGGTTCGCGCGCTGAAGGAAGTGCTTGCGATGCCGCACGACCGAACGCGGCTCTTCGCGCTTCTCGCGGATCGAAACGTGCGCATCGTTTCGTTGACGGTCACCGAAAAGGGCTACTGCCGCGACCCGCAAACCGGCGATGTGGATCTGAACCACGAAGGCGTGCGCCACGACCTCGCGCGTCCGGACGAACCGTCGACCGTCCCTGGCATTCTGTGCGCCGCGCTCAGACTGCGGCGCGACGCCGGGACGCCGCCCTTCACCGTGCTCTCTTGCGACAACCTCTCGCACAATGGCGCAGCGCTAAAACGGGTCGTCTGTTCGTTCGCGCGTGCGCTAAGCACCGAACTCGGCACGTGGATCGAAACACAAGTCGCATTTCCGTCCACGATGGTGGATCGCATCGTGCCGGCCACCACCGATTCCGATCGCGACGCCGCTCGCAATATCCTCGGCATGGACGACGCCGCGCCGGTTCCTTGCGAGCCATTCCGCCAGTGGGTGATCGAAGATCACTTTCCGACCGGACGCCCCGACTGGGAGCAAGCCGGCGCGCAACTCGTCGACGACGTGATGCCGTTTGAACTCGCCAAGCTGCGCATGCTGAACGGCACGCATTCGACGCTCGCCTACCTCTCGATGCTCGCGGGCTTCGAGACGATCGACGAAGCCATCGCGCACCCTCAGTTGAAAGCCCTGATCCGGGCGATGATGACGCACGAGATCGCGCCGACGCTCGACGTACCGGCCTCTTTCGATTTGCTCGCCTATCGCGACGCGCTGCTGGCACGTTACGCGAATCCGGCCCTCAAGCACCGCACGGCGCAGATCGCCATGGATGGCAGCCAGAAGATTCCGCCGCGCCTACTGGCGACGATCGAAGCGCGTCTGAACGCCGGCCAGTCGATCGAGCGGCTCGCACTCGCGGTGGCCGCGTGGTTCGTGTTCTTGCGCGGTCACACCGACGACGGCAGACGCTACGCGATCAGCGATCCGCTTGCCGCGTGCCTCACCGCCAGCCTACCTGACGATCCCGAGCAGCTCGTCAATACAATGCTGGCCATCAAGGAAGTGTTCCCGCCCGAACTCGCATGCCGCGAGGATTTTCGCCGTCCGCTGACGAACGCCGCGATGCTATTGCAGCGCGGCGCACGCCAGGCCATCGACACCGAACGACACTGATCGAACTTGTCGCGCCAATCATCACACTAGCGCGCTTTAAGCGATATCAAAGCGCGCGGCCTTCACACACATTGGCGTGCCCACAGCGACAAAATCGACCTGCTCGGCGGGCTCGCCGGTCGTGGGATCGATGCGGTAGACCGCCAGCCGGTCGCTGTCTTGCAGCGCGACAAGCAGGAAGCGTCCCGTGGGCGACAATGCAAAGCTGCGCGGCGTCTTGCCGCCGGCGCCGCATATCGACGCCGAGACAATCTTCCCCGTCCCTTCCTCCAACCCGTAGATGCCGATGACGTCCGCGCCTCGAATCGACGCATAAAGGAAACGGCCGTCCGCTGCGATCTGCAAATCCGCGGGCTGACCCGCGCCGGGGTTTTCGGGCAGCACATCCACCGTTTCGAGTAATGAAAGCGTGCCGTTGCCGGGTTCATAAGCGAGACGGCAAACGGTCGAATCCAGCTCGTTGACAACGTAGGCTGCCACGCCGTTTGGATGAAAGACTAGATGGCGCGGACCCGCGCCCGCCTTCATGCGCATCGCGGGCACGCCCGAAGATTCAAGCCGACGGCAATCGACGTTGGTCCGATACGTGACAAGTTCGTCAGTGCCCAGATCCGTCGCGATGGCAAAGCGGTTATCGGGACTGGAGACGACGCAATGGGCATGCGGCACGCTCTGCCGGTCCATCCTCGGCCCGCTGCCAGTATGCGCGAACGCGCTCGACGGAAGGCTCAAACCACCGTTATCCAGCATTGCAAAGCTCGCGATCTGTTGTCGCGGCGTCTCCGCTGCCGTCTCATGACCGTAATTGGCAACGAACACCATTTCCGCCTGCCGGTCGACGTTGCAAAAGGCCGTGAGACTGCCGCGCGTGGGTTGCCGGTTGATGAGCGCCAGCGCCCCCGACATCGGATCGATGCGGTACGCGCTGACGGCCCCCTCGGGCTCGCCGAATATCTCGCTGGTCGCATAAAGCAATCCGCGATGCGCAACCGCGGCGAGAAACGTCGGATTGGCGATGTCCGCGGTTTCAGCGAGGAACTCGAGCCTGCCGGTCGCTTCGTCGAAGCTGTACGTGACGATCCCCCGACCGTTCGCCGCAGCGAAATGCGGCACGGCGCGATTCAGGCATCCGACGAAAACGAGCGTTCGTGTATTCATGGGACGAGCATATGGCGTGCATGAGAAGAAGACCATCTTCGGTTAAACCCTACTTGTATGGTAGTAGAGTTCAACACTAAGATGCAATCACTGCCTGATTCGCCAGCAAGCGCCCTGAGATCGCGATTGGCCCATAGCGGCGGTCCATTACTCCTTAGGAGACAAGCATGTTGCTCAAGAAAGTCATCCTCGCCACCGCGATTGGCTCGGCATTGATTGCCGCTGGCGCCTCGGCCGCAGTTGCGACGGGCGATACGTCGAAAGACAAGATCGCGCTATCCAATAGTTATGCAGGCAATACATTCCGCCAGCAGCAGTTGAAAAGCTGGGCGCAAGTGGCCACCGACGCGAAAAAGGTCGGCACGATTGCCGATGCGCCGGCGTTCACCACGGCGGAAAATCAGGCAACGGAGCAGGCGCAGCAGATCCAGAACCTGGTGTTGCAGGGATACAAGGCGATCGTGATCAACGCAGCCTCGCCTACCGCGCTGAACGGCGCAGTAAAACAAGCCTGCGCCGCCGGCGTGATCGTCGTATCGTTCGATGGAATCGTCACCGAACCCTGCGCATACCGCATCGCCGCGGATTTTCATCAGATGGGGGCAGTACAGGTGGACTTTCTCGCGAAGAAGCTCAACGGGAAAGGCAACATCCTTGAAGTTCGCGGGCTGGCCGGCGTCTCGGTCGACGATGAGATTCATCGCGGCATCGTTGACGAAGTCAAGAAATACCCCGGTATGAAAATCGTTGGATCGGTCTATGGTGCGTGGACCCAGACCGTCGCGCAGAAAGAAGTGTCGGGTGTATTGCCATCGCTGCCGCAGATCGATGCGGTCGTGACTCAGGGCGGTGACGGCTATGGCGCGGCGCGTGCGTTCCAGGCCGCGGGCCGCAAGATCCCTACGATCATCCTCGGCAATCGCCAGGAAGAACTTGCATGGTGGAAAACACAGGGCGTCGACAGCTATCAGACGATGTCGATCGCGGCCGATCCCGGCTCGTCGACCTTCGCCTTCTGGGTTGCGCAACAGTTGCTTGCGGGTAATCCGTTACCGCACGACATGTCGCTGCCGACCCTCACCGTTACCTCTGCGTCGGTCGACAAGGTACTGTCTTCGACTGCACCGGGAACTGTCGCGAGCAACGTATTCACCCGCGACCAGGTGGTCAAGCTCATCGAGTCCCAGCCGAAGACGAAACCGTAAGCAGGCTTTGCGCATCGCCCTCTGTGCCATTCGAGTCCTTTCCCCGGTCCGGTGTCCGCCATGAATCGTAGCGACAGTATCGAAATTGAAGCACTACACGTTGAGCGGCTGGTCGAACCGCTCATCTCCGTGTGCAACATAGACGTGTCGTTCGGTCTTGTGCGAGCGCTGAAGGACGCGAACTTTCAGTTCATGCGCGGAGAATGTGTCGCGATCGCGGGGCACAATGGCGCAGGGAAGTCCACGCTCATGTCGGTCCTCTCCGGCGCCCGACGCGCTAATGCCGGTTGGATCGAACACGACGAAATCCGGCACGAGCGCGGATACGGTGCCGACGTCGCGCGCGGTCTCGGCGTGCGGTGTGTGTTTCAGGAACTGTCGCTCTGCCCCAACCTCACGATTGAAGAGAACATGCGCGCTATGCATCCGCAGCTAAAGGGCATTGGCTGGCGCAAGCGTGCGCGGCGCATCATCGAGGCGCAACTTGATGCGATCTTTCCAGGGCATGCGCTTTCAGGTACTGACGTCGTTGGCAATCTATCCCTGACCCAGCAGCAGATGGTCGAGATCGCCCGCGCGTTTTCCAGCGTCGACAGCCCGGTGAAGGTCGTGATACTCGACGAACCGACGTCCAGTCTCGACAAGTACACCTCCGAGCAACTGCTCGCCTTCGTACGCAAGGCTGCTGCGAGCGGGATCACAAGCATCCTGATCACCCATATGCTCGGCGAGATGCTGCGCTGCGCGGACCGGATCATGGTCATGCGCGATGGCAGCGTGGTGTCGACTCTGAGCGCACACGGGCTAACCAAAGACGCGATCATCCGTGCGATGGGACAGTTCGTGGAAGGCGATGCGACTTCCGGGCGCGAGCGGCGAGCAACGACGCAATCGGGTGAGGTGTATAGATGGACCCTTGGCCCGAAAGAGCGAACCGCGATGGAAGTCCCGCACGGAAGCATCGTCGGCCTCGCGGGGCTCGCAGGACAAGGGCAGACCGACGCGTTAAATGAGATCTATGCCAAAGCCCGCAGGCGAGGCTCGCATCAGCGCGTCGCCTATGTTGCCGGCGACCGGCGCGCGGATGGCGTCTTTCCGGACTGGACGATCGCCCAGAACTTCGATATCCGCTCGCTCTTCGACCGCGCACGCGGGTCATGGATCAATGTGCAGCATCTTCAGGCGTTGTTCGATGCGTGGGCGAAGAGGCTCGACATTCGCGGTGCCGCGGGCAGCGCCAATATCCTTGCGCTGAGCGGCGGCAACCAGCAGAAGGTGCTGTTCGGGCGAGCGCTGGCATCGGACGCGGAACTGGTCCTCATGGACGATCCAATGCGCGGCGTCGACATTGGCACGAAGCTGGAGATCTACCGGCTACTTCTCGAGGAAGCCGCCAAAGGCCGCACTTTCGTCTGGTACACCACTGAAAACGATGAACTCGCGTACTGCGACAAAACCTATGTTTTCCGTTCAGGCCGGATCACGCGAGAACTGAGTGCGGCCGAATGTACCGAAGAGGCACTGCTCGCGGCCAGCTTCGAGGAGGCGACAGAATGAAAGCAGTCCTGAGACCGCTGCGTGGGCCGCGCGATCTGCGCTCGATCCTGCCGTTCGCATCGCTCGTCGCGATTCTCGTGCCGATGGCGATCATCCAACCTAACACGCTCAGCTATTTCGGTGGCGTCATGCTGCTGAACCTTGGCGTTCCAATCGTGTTCGCCACCCTCGCGCAACTCGCCGTGATTACGGCGAACGAACTCGATCTGTCGATTGGCTCTTTCGTCAGCCTGGTTGCCTGTATCGGTGCGACCTTACTACAGAGTTCGCCGTGGTTCGGTGCGCTCGCGCTCGCCGGATGCGTTGTTCTCTACGCGCTGGTCGGTGCGCTGATCGAGTACCGTCGCATATCGTCTGTTGTCGTCACGCTCGGATTGTCGTTCGTCTGGAATGGCATCGCGGTCCTGCTCCTGCCGGCGCCTGGTGGGAAAAGTCCGGACTGGCTTGCCACGTTGATGGGCTTCCAGTCGCCCGTCATTCCGGCACCTCTACTGTGGACCGTCGCGATCGCCATCTGCATGCATTTGTTCCTGATGCGTTCGTCGCATGGCGTGGCCTTGCGCGGCGTCGGAGGAAATGCCCCTGCGATGCGCCGTTTCGGCTGGTCAGTGATACGAGCAAAGGCGACTCTCTTCGGATGCGCCGGCGTGTTCGGCGTCTGTTCCGGCCTGACATTGCTCGGGCTGACGACTTCCGCAGATGCCAATATCGCGCTGCGCTATACCTTGTTGTCGGTGGCGGGTGTGATTCTAGGCGGCGGCGAGTTCGTCGGCGGCCGGGTGTCTCCGATTGGCGCCGTGCTCGGGGCCATCACGCTGACGCTGGCATCGTCGTTCCTTTCCTTTTTGCAGGTCGCGCCGCAGTGGCAGATCGGCCTGCAAGGCGCCATTCTGATCGCAGTGCTGTCGCTGCGTCTTCTGGTTCGAATGAAGGAGCAACGCAAATGAGCAAGGCCTTTTCAATACGCCAGGCCCCCTGGTTCTGGTCATTCCTCGGCGCTGTTCTCGTCGGCATTGCGGCAAGCGTGATGTTCGGCCTCGGCACAGCGGGCAGCATGCTTTCTACGGCATCGGCGTTCGTCGTGTTTTCGGTCCTCGTCGGATTGGGACAGATGCTGGTGATAACAAGCGGCCCGGGCAATATCGACCTGTCGATACCCGCCACCATTGCACTGAGCGGCGGCGTCGGCATGCGCGTGATGGCGACGAGCGATCACTCTATCGTCATTGGCATTTTCGCGGTGGTCGTCACAGGCGCACTGATCGGCTTGTTCAACTATCTGTTGATCCGCTCGTTGCGCATCCCACCGATCATCGCCACCTTGTCGTCGAGCTTCGTGCTCCAGTCGTTTGCGATCAGCCTCGGGCGCGGCGGTGCCGCGCCGCCGCCGGCGCTCGAAGACTTTGCACTCGCTCGCGTGGGCGGGGTCTCGGCGCTGGCGCTCATCGCGCTGATCATTACCTCGCTCATTGCCGTCGTCCTGTTCAAGCTGGTACAGGGACGCAGCTTGTCGGCTCTTGGCCAGAACAGGCGTGCCGCGAACCTCGCCGGGGTCAGGGTGGGCGCGGTGCACTGCCTGACGTACGTGAGCTGCTCGGTGCTTGCCGCCATCGCAGCGCTTCTGCTCGCCGCATTTTCCGGCGGTGCGACGCTGGACATGGGCGCTGACTACATGTTGCTATCGGTCGCCGTCGTCGTGATCGGCGGCACGCTCGTGTCGGGTGGCCGGCCGAGCGTCACGGGAACCTGGAGCGCCGCATGCTTCCTCTTTCTGATCAACGCTCTGCTCAATGCAAGTGGGGCCGGCGCCGGACTTCGCGCAATCGTTTATGGAGCGTTGATCATCGGGGTAACAGCCATCGCGACTGGCCCCGCAGACGCTCGCTCGTAGAGCGGCAACACGAAGCTCGAACAGGTGCAGCGGTCCCACCGACCGCATTCAAATCGCGAGTTCGTCTGGAGGCAAGCAACTCGGGTTGCGAGCATCTGCTGGTCGCGAGAGTTCGTGGCCGGAGCCCGCTGTATTAGCAGAATCCGGTACGAATCGGCACGTCGCGGTCAACCAATCAAGACTATCGGGATTCCCGGCCGCGCTTGTTGGCAACTCATCGCGACTCCTCTATTGCGTGTCTGCTCTGGGCGGTGCTACGGCCACATCGACAAGATTCGCCACCGTCTCTTCCTGGCCCATCTGTCGGACGCCGGTATCCGATTCACGCCTGCACCTGACTTCGTTTTTCCTATCTGCTGATGGGTGACACGACTGTTACGCGACGACTTCGAGCGATGATTGCCGGATCGCCAAACTCGATGCCGCAGCTGATTACGTGCTGAGGACATCAACGATGAGGCGTGTCGCGTGGCACGCTTCAACCACCTACCGCGGTTGCCCAAAGGCCGGCGGGAGCCGCGCGGTCAGCGCGGCAGGAAAGGGCTTGCGGAAGTGTCTGCGCTGCAATTCATTCGAGCGGTCCGAATGGACTCGCGAACGGATTTGTTCGGGGTGCGGCGACAAAGCCCGCGTCGTTGGCGTTTTCCGGCACAACCGCAATCTCAGAGATCCACACGAACGGCGGTCCTTGCTTCAGATCCCTTGAATCACTAAGCAAAGTCCGTCGCCCGGTCTGCGGGTCAACCCGGAAGAGCAGGGTTGGTTCGGCGGCCCTATTCGCCGGGTTACCCGCGCCAACGATTATTCCTCCCGCCCTCGGCTGCTCCAGGGCAATGCCGGAAAGGCGCCACCCAAGCGGTCCTTGCGCAGCATTGTCGAAATCGCTGAGGACAGCACGGTTCCCGGTATTGGGATCAATTCGCAGAAGCAGATTTCTGGGGACGGGCGCAATTGACGACCCGTGCGAATTGACCAGGATCTGCCCGGAGGGCTCGACGGCAATGCCGGTTGAAGGTACCAGGTCGGTGGCACCCTGGGCCGGGCTGTTGAAATCGCTGAGCAGCGATCGTTGACCCGTAACCGGATCGACCCGGTACATGTCTCCTACGTCCCGGCTGGGGCCGACGGGGACGAACCACGTGACGCTTGCGAGCACCGCCCCGGTTTTCTCCAGCGCGAGGTCGGTAAAGTACGCGATGCAACAATTGAACACATCGCCCTGAGCCGGGTTCGCGAGATCGCTGACCATAACGCGGGTGCCCGTCAGTGTATCTATGCGAACAATTGACCTCGGAGCGCCACCGAATTGCGGTTGCGCCCAATTTGTCATGAGACGTCCGGACGCATCCACTGTCGAGCCAAAGACGTCTCCACGAAATGGCCCGGTGGTGAAGTCGCTTACGAGGGTCCGGTTACCGGTGCGCGGATCGACCGCGTAAATGCCGGTAGTAGCAGCGGCGACGAATATCTGCCCGCGTCCTATGGCGACACCCGCGAGAAACGATCTGTCCACAGGCCCTTGTGTCGGATCCAGAAAGTCGCTGATGATAGTGCGGGCGCCGGTATTGGGATCCACAAGAAACAGCTTGCTCGCACGAGCGTCGACAACCAGGATATCGCCTCCATGGATAGTAGCAGCCTGGGCGAGGTTGCCTGCCAGCAGAAGGACGCAGAGCACGCCGAGCCAAGCGCGAAGGAAGCGCCGACAAGAGACGCGACATGGTGCTTTCCAACTTGAGCCGGCGATGCTGTGGCCTAGCACCGTGATCCACTTTGTCGCGTTTGCCATCACTATTCTCCTTTTGAACCGTGGCGCGTGGAAGCCCAGGAGGTCGAGCACCGTAAGGCGTACTTCTAGCGTATGAAACTGGCGGTCATTTGCAAGGTTGTGAACTGCTCCAGCAATGTCGGCGCCGGAAGACGCGTTCGGGCGGCCTGCAGCGGAGACGCGCGCCCCCCTCCGTCGCACACAGCGAGCAGGATCAAAGGACAACTCCAGCCAAACCGAATTTTCTCGTGATGGTTTGCGCCCCAATTCGGGGCGTAGTAGACGGCCGCGTAGACCCGTTTGATCATACGCGGCCCAGAACACAGCAATGGCTTGCAACCGAGCCGGGCATCACGGCGAAAAAGTTGCATGACCGTGTCGTCGCGATGGCATGGCGATCTATGTCCGGAGGCTCGCTCGCCGCAGGTCGCTCGAGGGTCCATTGTCCGGCTCGCAGACGACCGTGAATTTGCTGAGCAGCGACGGGCCAAATGTATTGCTGATCGCGACATCGGCAGCATCGCGGCCGCGCGCCATCAGAATCCGTCCCGTGCGCGGAGCGTTGTTACGCGGATCGAACGTCTCCCAGCCGTTGCCTAAATACGCTTCGAACCATGCGCAGAAATCCATCGGCGCGTAGGGAGGTGGAAGCCCCACATCGCTGATATAACCCGTGCAGTAGCGCGCCGGAATGTTCATTGCGCGGCACATCGCGACTGCCAGGTGCGCGTAGTCGCGGCAGACGCCCGCACCGTCCTGCCACGTCTGCCACGCCGTTTTCGTCGGGCGGGCGCAGTTGTAGTCGAAGCGGACATGGTTGTGCACGAAGTCGCAAATCGCCTGCACGCGACTACGTCCGAGCGGCGTCTGGCCGAAGAGTTGCCACGCACTCTCGGAGAGCAGATCGGTTTCACAGTAGCGGCTGCCGAGCAGGAACATCATGCATTCGTCGGGGAGTTCTTCTATCGTATGTTGATAGTCGCTGGAGCCGGGTAGCTCGTGATTCGGCGGCACCTCGAATACGCCGCGTGCCGACAGCGTCAGGACGCCTGGCGGCGCAGTCAGACGCGTGCAAAGGTTGCCGAACGTGTCCTGATACTGCCGCAGCGGAACCGACGGTACGGTGTTTATGTGATCCGGAACGAGCATGTCCTGTGCACGCGAATAGTGCGTGTTAAGCATCAGAAGCATCGGCGTCGGTTGCGGACACTCGTACACCAATTCGTAACCCACGCGAAGTCTCATTCCATCACCTTTATCGGCGGCAGTGCCGGCGCCTGACTGACGCCTTGACGAAAGTGAGAGCAACGGCCGTTCCCGAAGCGGCGTTCTCCACCCGATGCCGGATACGAGCGACGCCACAAAGCTGCCACTTGCCCCTCCGTATTCGTTTCGAGCTCCGTACTGACATTCACGGGGCCCTCTCAAACTCGTCGATTGTTGCCGTGCGAACAACACGCTGAGCACATTCGCGACCCTACTGGCAGTCGCCCCCGCTGACTAGAATCAGTCTCACGGTCGTGTCGAAACGCGAGCGATACGAAGCGCGCAAAACTCGTGCTCGTGTTCGTGAACTGCGCCGCCCAGTAAGGCTTACCCCACTTAATTAAGAGGACTATTGACCATGAGCGAAACAACCCGCAACGTGCAGCCGGTCACCGCCTGCCTTGGCAAAGAAGGTTCAGGCGAACTCGTGCCTTCCCGCTACGCCGTGCGCGTGGGTGACGTCGACGTCGTGCTGATCAGCGATGGCGTTCTGCCGCTGCCGACCTCCACCATGTCCACTAACGTGAGCGAAGCGGACCGCAACGAATGGTTCGATGGTCGTTTCCTGCAACGTGACATGTTCGACTGGGCGCTGAATATCGCGCTCGTGCGCAGCGGCGAACGCCTGATCCTGGTCGACTCGGGCGTGGGCGACGGTTTCGAATACTTCACGCGCGCCGGTCGGTCGGTGATGCGCCTGGAATCGGCTGGCATCGACCTGGCTGCGATCACCGATATCGTTATTACGCATATGCACATGGATCACGTCGGCGGGCTGAACGTTGATGGCGTCAAGGCCAAGCTGCGTCCGGACGTGCGCATTCACGTGTCGGCCGCGGAAGTGGAGTTCTGGAAAAATCCGGACTTCAGCAAGACGGTGATGCCGGAAACCGTTCCTCCCGCACTTCGCAAGGCTGCCGCAACGTTCGCGGAACTCTATCGCGAAAACATCGTGCGGTTCGATCAGACCGTGGAAGTCGCAGCGGGCGTGTCGGCGCGCGTGACGGGTGGACACACGCCGGGGCACTGCATCGTGGAGGTCGCATCAAACGGCGAGAAACTGACGTTCGTAGGGGACGCGATTTTCGAAGTCAACTTCGACAATCCCAGATGGCAAAATGGCTTCGAGCACGAACCTGAAGTGGCTGCGGATGTGCGTATCGCGCTCCTCAACGAAGCCGCCGAAACTGGCGCTCTGCTGGCCGCAGCGCATGTCGCGTTCCCGTCCATTGGTCACATTGCAAAGAACGGTGAAAGCTTCCGTTTCGTGCCGGTGCAGTGGGACTACTGATTGAAGCTCGACTATCAACCATCGTCGCATAGATCGCGCTGACGATTGTCAAAAACCCGCCATGAGTTCACAAGACTCGCGGCGGCTTTTTGCAACCGATCGCCCGCCCGCGCTGTGGCAGCGGCCACATTACCGGCTCGGGATTCCGGACGCGCCTCATCGGTCGACTGCCGATGTTTGAGCGTCAGACGTGCCGGCGCTACTTCAGCCGCACGGTCGACACGCCGCCGCGAAGCACCTTAAGAAACTCGATCTGTTCGTGCCCCGGTTGTCGCAGCTGTTTTCGTTCCTTGATGCCGCCGAACTATTTGGCAGCCTGTCGACAGGCATCGGGAAACGTGTGGCGCGCACCGCGACAGTCCGCTTAGTGCAACACAATCGACGTCTGCACGTACAAGACTAAGTTCCGCTCAGGGCCGAGAGTGCCTATTCGAATTGCCCGGAAGCGACCATTGTGGAGCGGCCGTGACGGCGATGGCATGAACGGCATGCAAAGCGCGCCGACGATCGGTCATTCGCCAGTTATGTCTCTTACGGCTCACCCGACCTGAAGTTTCGGCTTACCATGGTTGGCATAGGATGCCGGCTCCGGTTAGCCGCAACGGCGTCAGCACAGACGCTCGTCGGCTCGGCAGCGTGCGCGGCGCAGCGTGCCGATCGAGCGGGAAGCAAGGAGCGACCACGATGCGGACACGAAGTGTGAGCCAGGGACGGCGCGATTTTCTTCGCAGGTCGGGTGCGGTGCCGTCCACGTTGCTGCTGTTGGCCCTCGGAAAAGCGAACTATGGCCGGGCCGACGAAGTTTCAGCTACACCCGCCTGCACCGACGCACAAGAACCGACCCGGCAGCAAACGGCCGGTCCGTTCTTCCTGCCGCGTTCGCCGCAACGGGGATCGCTGCTCGAACCGGGCATCAATGGGACGAAGATCGTCCTGACCGGACGGGTGTGGTCGACACGATGCAGGGCGGTGTCTGGGGCTTTGCTCGATTTCTGGCACGCCAATGCCGCCGGCGAGTACGACGTCGAGGGGTTCCGGCTGCGTGGCCATCAATTCGCCGACAGCGAGGGACGCTACCGCCTTGAGACCATCGTGCCGGGGCTGTATCCGGGACGCACACGACACTTCCATGTGACGGTGCAGCCGCCCAACGGCCCAATCCTCACCACCCAACTATATTTTCCTGGCGAGCGACGCAATGCTCGCGATTCCCTCTTCGACGGCCGGTTGCTGATGACGATTCACGACGACGGCGAGCAAAAGACTGGCCGGTTCGATTTCGTGCTCGCGTTTACGTAGGGCAAGTCGTCGTGAAGCCGCGACTTGTTGAGAGTCGAGGTTGACTCCGTAGCGACGATGACAAAGAGCGGATAGCCCGGAGCTGCATGGGAGAACCGCTCCATCGGCAAAAGATGCGCTGGTTACGATACAAACACCCGCCGACGATACGGATCGCGAATACGGCAGTAGTCGGGCCAATAGCCGCCCCTCGTCTTCGTCGTCAAGCAGACATTCGAACGGCTGCTTGGCTCGGCGGATTCAAACAGCGGTCTGTCGTACCGAGGTTCCTTGTGCTCATCTGGGTCAACACAGATATGCGGCACAGTGTCCGACGGCCGCGCGATCAGGAATCAGTTCTAATAAAACAGTTCCCGATGCTGAGTTATGAGTTGCTCACTCTATCGTTCCCAATCTCTTCCGAGGATGAGCCACACGGTTACGCGGCATTTCCATGGTGGCTAATGCGGCTATGAAGTATTCCTGAAGTTTTGATGCAATCGGTGGAAGTTTACGTCCGCTTTGTTCAATGAGTAATAGACGTTCAGTCAACTTTTCCACGAGTGGCCGAAAGATAAGCTCGTTATTCCGAATCTCTCGTTCGATTCCAAGCCGGCTTTTGAACATGAGGCCGGCCCCGTCCCGCACTAACGCTTTCAACGTCTCCACCGAGTTACACATGATAAACGGTTCGAGGTCGATGTTCTGTTGCGACAGAGCGTCGTTGACGACGGACGTAACCGAGATAGAGGTTGTAGCAAAACAAATCGGATAGTGCGCGCAATCCACGACCCTGATCGATTTCTTTGAGGCCAATGGATGATCAGGGCGCATAACCACGCCTATCTCAAGTTCGGCCGAAGCGATGCGACGCACCCCCCGAGTTATCGGCGAATTAAACGAGACGCCAATATGGGCCTCGCCTGACGCAACGAGGGTTGGTATGGCAGCCGAGGGAGCAACGGTGATGGAAAAGGTGATGTGGGGATAACTCTTGCCGAATTCAGTGAGCACTGTTGAAAGTAGATCAATTGCCACCCCCTCAATGACCGCAATAGAGACCCGTCCTCGGCGCAGGCCTCGCAAATCCTCGATCTCGGATCTGGTGCGCTCCAGATCCTGCAGTGTCCGTCGGATATGTTGAGCCAGTATCTCGCCGGCGGCCGTCAAGCGTAAGCCAGATGCATGACGTTCGTAGATCGCCGTGCCGAGTTGCTCCTCTAGCAACAGTATCCGCCGGTCGATTGCGGAAGGGGTGACATGCAAGGACATCGCCGCTTTGCGGATCGAACCAGTGCGCGTGACTTCGTCAAGATATTTCAAGGCTCGGCTATGCAGGTGCATGGGGGGCTCCTTTCATGCAATGTGGCGTCCAGTCGGGATGGGTGTATACAAAAAGTGGACACCCGAGACTAAAAATTGCGCTTTTAATCGACACCGAGTCCGCCCAATATTGCCCTACCGAAGCTCAGATATACAAGGATTTCAATATGAAATCGGATACCTCGATCCTGCGGGGGGCACACGTCATAGACCCCAAGCAAGGAATCGACGCCGTTGTTGATGTTGTCGTCGCGAATCAGCGTATCGAATTCGTTGGTGATGCATCGCACGTTGATGGCGAAGTGCTTGATTTGACCGGCCATTATCTATCGCCTGGCTGGATTGACATTCACGTTCATACATACGGCACGCTTGGTTTTTCGGATCCCGACGCAATTGGTGTCTACCAGGGGGTTACCACCTTTGTGGATGCGGGAGGCGCAGGTATCGGTGTGCTCGACGAGTTCGTCGCAACAATGGATGGTCTCCATACGAGCCTTTACGCTGGTCCGTTCGTGCGTCCACTCGGGTTGATCGCGTTGAACTTCCTTGAGGGTGAGATACGTAGCTTGGGAAATATTCCCCTGTCCGAATGGGTGGATTTCATGAAGCAGAAGCGAGGCATGCTCCGCTATCTCAAATGCAACGCGATGGGCAACTATGGGCCAGGGTCGCTCAAGATCTCGAAGGGGCTGGCGCAGGTTCTTGGCGTACCCCTCTACATGCACATTGGGGAGTTTCAGCAGCACAAGGTCGAAGAGACTCTGGCTATGGAGGCTTTCCGGATTGCAGAGCCGGGTGACATGATTACGCATGTCTATCACGGAAACATGGGGAAGGTAGTCGACGACCACGGCAAAGTCCTCGATCTTGTCCGTCGAGCGCAGGACCGGGGCGTGCTTTTCGATGTTGGTTACGGTGGCTACAACTTTGCCTGGAAAGTGGCTGAGCAGGCGTTCAGTCAGGGATTACTGCCGGACACCATCAGCTCCGATCTGCAGCAGTTCAACGTTGTCACCCCGGTCAAGTCTCTGGCGAACGTGATGACGGCAATGATGATCTTGGGAATGGGCTTGTACGACGTGATCCCAAGAGTGACCGACCGAGCCGCGCGGGCTATCTCCTTGCAGGATGAGGCAGGTACTCTCGCTCCAGGTATGCCCGCGGATATCACGGTGTTCGACCTGGTCAAAGAGCCCCTTGTGGTAACCGACTGCATTCTGCATAAACGCACAGCTTCCGCGTATCTGAAACCTCTGATGGCGTTCAAACACGGGCAGCGTTTCGACTGTGACATGGAACGAGCAAAGAAAGAGAGTAACTGGCTGGTTCAGTACTCTGACGAAAAGGTTCCACAAAGGGCGAAGTGGCTAACTGCTCCACAGAAACAATTTCTGAGTGATCTGGTCGATGCGCTTGCTCACGTGGAGTGGAGTATCAAACCAGAGGAAGAATTCGATTACGACAAAGCATTGGAGCTACAGCGAATCTTCCATTTGGTTAGGAAACGCCACGTTTTGACGCTCAAGGCCTGTTTGGATTCACTCTATTCCAGTTTCACCGATCACCAATTCCCGATACAGGCTGGGCTATTCATCATGTGTCAAGAGCGCGACTTCTTCTTCTCGCGTATTCGCGAGATCCTTGCCAACCAAGCTTCTGCTGAGATCCTGTGAACTGCGAGCAAGCACATAGTGCTGATGCTGAATGGGCTATAGCATCACCGGTACCAATTGGTGACCTCAAGTTTCCGCTGCGCGTGAAGATCGGTGATGAGACGATCGTGATTCACCGGACCAAGGCCGGTTTCCGGGCGGTGGATAGAGGTTGCCCACACCAGGGCGCTTCTTGGACGCAGGGGGACCTCATTATGAACGAATCTATGATCAAGTGTCCACTCCATGCCTTTACTTTCCGACTCTCCGATGGAAAAGGCGTGAACTGTCCTGGATTTCGGATCAAGGTTTTTGATGTGAGGGAAACCGACGGACTGCTCTATGTTCGAATCCCGAAAAAGGTTGTCGTGAAGGATGCTTAATCGATTTGATTGCATCTTGCTGCGGGAAATTGGCCTCGTGATCGATCTTTTTCGCTTATTCCGATAAGCGCGGAGCGAACCACGTCGAGCATCCACATGCCTGGTTGCATAACTTCCACCGCCTGCGTATTCGCTTTGAACATCGTGCGGACATTCACGATGCGTTCCCCAAACTGGACTGTTGCTTGATCTGCGGAACATTCTTCAGCGAACTCAACAGCGTTTATAAAACCGTCTCTTACTACACGTTTCTTTTGCCATGAACGTTGTCGTCTCCCGTATTGAGGATGTCGCTGTCGACATCCGCGCGTTCGAATTCATGCCGCTCGACGGACAATCATTGCCCGGTTACGAAGCGGGCGCGCATATTGACATCCGTCTGCCGGGCGTAGTCCGTCAGTACTCGCTATGCGGCCGTCGAGAAGCCACTGGCGCTTATATGGTCGCGGTTCAGCGCGATGCCGCGTCGCGAGGCGGATCAATCGCGATGCATGCGCTAAGGGTTGGCGACGTGCTGCGCATTGAAGGTCCACGCAATCACTTTCCGCTCGAGGCGGCCGCTACGGAGTCGATCCTGTTCGCCGGTGGTATTGGCATCACGCCGCTGCTCGCGATGGCCGAACATCTTGCCGCGCTGAACTCATCGTTCGAGCTTCACTATTGTGTGCGGGAGCGCTCGCGTGCCGCGTTTCGTGACCGGCTGGATTCGCCGGCGTTGCGCGAGCGTTCATTTCTGCATGTCGACGCGGAGCGGGGAAGCCCGGCGCTCGATGCGGCGCTTGCGATGGGTGCGCCCGCGCCGGGAAAGCATCTGTATGTCTGCGGCCCGGGCGGGTTCATGACCCATGTGCTGACTACCGCGCAACAGGCGAGATGGGACGACGCGCATCTTCACCGCGAATATTTCAGTGCGCCAGCGCAAGCGTCCGACGCCGCTTCGCCGCACGACGCGTTCAATGTGCGGCTCGCGAAAAGTGGTCGTGTCATTCCGGTCAGCGCGTCCCAGACGGTCATCGAGGCACTTGCCGCGCATGGGGTCCGCGTCGAAACGTCGTGCGAGCAGGGAGTTTGCGGTACCTGCCTGACACGCGTGCTCGAGGGCGAGCCCGATCACCGCGACGTGTACCTCACGGAAGCGGAGCGGGCAGGAAACGAGCAGTTTCTGCCGTGTTGTTCGCGCTCGCGCACGCCGGAGTTGCTGCTCGATCTGTAAGCGGCTGCGCGCTCCAGCACGCGGGAGATGTCGTCTTGCTCGACCTTCGAGCGCCTCCTCTCGTCGGCCAACGGCTGATGAAGCGCCGTCTGCTGTCGCACGCCTAACGCCTGCTGCTCGCGCAGTTGTTTGGTCGCGGCACCCGCCTCGGCAACGAACCGCGCGTTGTCCTTGTTCAATTGACTGATCGATGATGGGCGCTCCTCCTGCGGCCCCCCCGGAAGCTACTCAAAGAACAGCGCGGCGAGGCGAAGTCCCTTGCCGGCCACAGTTATATTTTTTTCGACAAAATTACTGGAGAATCCATGAAGCCTCTCGTCCAAAGTACGCTAAAAACCGCAGTCAAATTCACAGCCCTCGCTAGCATATTCGGGTTGTTGGTCACAAATTCAGCACATGCGCAATCAAGCGTGCGACTGTATGGTTTGGTCGACGAATGGGTTGGCGAGCAGAAATTCCCGGACGGCAAGGGTGCAGCGGTGGTGTCGGGCGGTGGTATGGCCACCTCTTACTGGGGTTTGGGTGGAGTGGAGGATCTGGGCAACGGCTACAAGGCGATCTTCGCTTTGGAAGGCTTCTTCCGGGCTCAGAACGGCGCGTACGGCAGCTTCACGGGCGACACGTTCTTTTCGCGTAACGCGTAAGTCGGTATCGCATCGCCGTACGGTATCGTCACGGCCGGACGTCTGACGACACCGCTATACGTCTCGACGATCCAGTTCAACCCGTTCGTCAACTCGTACACGTTCTCGCCGATGGTCAAGCATACGTACCTCGGCCTCGGCTCCTTTCCGACGTACACCACCGACATGGGCGTGGTCGGCGGCTCGGACTGGAACAACGCGGTGGAATATTCGTCGCCGAACTTCAATGGCTTGAGCGCCAACGTGGTGTATGCCCTCGGCAATACGGCGGACGAGAACGGGGCGAAGAAGTGGAGCGCTCAGTTCCTCTACTTCCATGGTGCGTTCGCGGCAACCGGCGTGTATCAGTACGTGAACTTCAACGGCGCCCCGGGCGACCTGACCAGCCTCGCGCAGAGCGTCGGGCTCGCGGGCATGAAGAGCCAGAGCGTGGCTCAACTGGGTGCGACCTATGACCTGAAGTACGTCAGGTTCTTCGGTCAGTACATGTACACCGACAACGCGCAGGACACCGGCAGCTGGCACGTGAACACCGCACAGGGCGGCCTCACGGTTCCGGCGGGCCTGGGCTGGATCATGGCGTCGTTCGCGTACTCGCGCGACGGCGGCGGTCTGGACCAGACCCGTCAGACGACGTCAATCGGCTATGACTATCCGCTATCCAAGCGCACCGACGTCTACGCGGCTTACATGTACGACCACCTCAGCAACCAGACTTCGGGCGACACGTACGGCGTAGGTATCCGCACGAAGTTCTGAATCTCACAGAACGACTTCTGCAATCGGCTTCTCGTGTGCGTGCGTCGAATGTCCGTACCGACTGACAGCGAGGGGCCGTCTTCGAACTAGGTACCGGATGAATCAAGTTTGCGAACATGGATGGTCGATCGGGCATATCCAGCGCCGCCGCCTCGAGCAGCTGTCAAATCGCTGTGATGTGCAGCACAACGCCACGCAGACGGCAGCTCCGATGCTTGTGGCCAACCGATTTCCCCCCAAATTTTTCACAACAACGTAGAAACACCGTACAGGACTGGAGAATCACGATGAAGATAACATGGCTGAATGCGCCACGAGTCACCCGTTTAGCACTTGTGCTGTCAGCAGCGATTGGTGCATCAGGCGCTTCGGCAACCGACGCCCCCGGCGTCGCGTTTGTCTACCTTGGCAACCCGGGAGACGCCGGCTGGACCTACGGGCATGACCAAGGTTCGAAGGAAGTCGAAGCGAAGTTCGGCCACAAGATCAAGATCACACGCGTGGAGAACGTGCCGGAATCGGCCGACTCCGAGCGCGTGTTCCGCGATCTGGCGAACAAGGGCAACAAGATCATTATCGGGTCGACCTTCGGCTTCCAGGATTTCGAACTGAAGGTTGCGAAGGATTTCCCGGACACGGTGTTCCTGCACGCAACCGGCTACAAGAAAGCGCCGAACTTCGGCACCTATGCCGTGCGGATGTATCAGGGAGCGTACCTCGCGGGCGTCGCCGCAGGCTACGTGACGAAGACCAATACGCTCGGCTTTGTCGCGTCGGTGCCGATTCCCGAAGTGGTCCGCAACATCAACGCGTACACACTCGGCGCGCGCTCGGTGAATCCGAAGATCCATACCAAGGTCATCTGGATCAATAGCTGGTTCGATCCGGGCAAGGAAAAGCAGGCGGCGGAAACGCTGATCGGCCAGGGCGCCGACGTGCTGCTGCAGAACACTGATTCGAGCGCCACGCTCGCAACCGCTTCGGAAAAGCACGTGCATGCGTTCGGCTGGGATTCGGACATGAAGAAATTCGGGCCCGACGCGCACCTCGGTTCGGTGGTCGCGCATTGGGGCGTGTACTACACCGCGGCGATCCAGCAGGTGCTGGACGGCAAGTGGAAGAACGATCCGGTGTGGTGGGGCATTCCGCAGAAAGGGGTCAGCCTGGATGACCTGAACACGTCGGCGCTTCCGGCCAATGCGCTGAAGGACGTGGCGACAAAGCGCGACCAGATCGCGAGCGGCAAGTGGGATGTCTTCAGCGGTCCGATCAAGGATCAGGCGGACGAAGTGAAGGTGCCGGCCGGCAAGACGCTCAGTGATACAGACCTTCAACGCATCAACTGGTACGTCGATGGCGTCGACGGCTCACTGCCGAAATAGACGTTGGAGTTTCGGGACTGCTTAGGCCATCCCGGCGCTTCCTGCTGATTGTCTGAATCGTCGCGATGTCCGGTCGCGGGGCCACCGTTGCACGGATCGTCGCATAGGCACTGGTCGATGAGCGCCGTCATTGCGGCATCGGATGATCGGCGCGTAGCCGCTGCATGACGCTGCTCTGACCGCAAGGGAAGTAGCGTGGTCGAGACGCTCAAAAGGGCCCCCTTTTAACTGACCGGTGAAGGCTCGGGCGGCCGAACAACCAGGGCAAGCCACTGCGGACTCCGACGCGGCCGCCGAGCCTGGCGACGATTCGGAGCCGATGGAGCACGCCGAACTCGGCGTACGCCTATCGGTCGTTTGACCGATGCCATCAAGACAGGCCGAATGCCATGATCTCTACCAACACAGGATTCTTGTCGCGATGACGCTGGCGCGATCCTGCCGACAGTTCATCGCGACAAGAGCCTGGCGCGTCGTTCAAGGCGACGCGGTCAACAAAATTTTGAAGGAGTTCCAATGGCTGATCATCTTTCAGATACCACCCGCCTTCAGGGTGAGCAGTGGCTCAAACACTATTATTTTATCCGTGCCGCATTTTCTGTCGTGTGGGTCGCGCTCGCGTTCGCCATCGGGCAGCATGCCACGGCGATCGGAGCAGCACTGCTCATCGTCTATCCCGTATGGGATGCGCTGGCTAACTATGTCGACATGTCGCGTAGCGGTGGGATGCGCGAAAACCCTACTCAGGCTTTCAATGTCTTCGCTAGCGCGGTGATAGCGATTGCGGTGATTGTGGTATTGAGCGTCAACACAAGCCTGGTCCTTGATGTATTCGGAGTCTGGGCCATTCTGTCCGGATTGCTTCAGCTCGCCACCGCCGTTCGCCGCTGGAAGCGCTTTGGTGCGCAATGGGCAATGATTTTGAGCGGGGGCCAATCGGCGCTGGCGGGCGCGTTTTTTATCGCGCAGGCCCATGCATCAGTGCCTCCGGCGATTGTCAAAGTGGCCGGCTACGCAGGTGTCGGCGCGATCTATTTTCTTGTCTCCGCGTTGTGGCTATCGGCCGGCCAACTGCGGCGCAAGTTTGCATCGACGCATTGAATGACCGGATTATCGTGGCCGTATTTTCGCAGGTGCTGCGATTTGGCGACCACTACAAGGTCAACGCTGGCATAAGTCGACTTCGGCCGGTGCAACCCCTGCACTTTCAGACTACCCGCCAAAGACAACACCCAGAAAATCCCAGGCGTTAGACTTTCAGCACAGGCTGTAACCGTAACCGCTAGAATTGCGGCTTTAGCCCGGAATACGCCAATGTCTTTTGCCTCGCTTGGCCTGATCGATCCCTTGCTGCGTAATGTGCAGGACCTCAATTACCAGACACCTACGCCGGTGCAGGTCAAGGCGATTCCTGCTGTGCTCAGTGGCAAGGACGTCATGGCTGCCGCACAGACCGGCACTGGCAAAACGGCGGGTTTTGCGCTGCCGCTGTTGCAACGGCTGGTGCAGCACGGCCCCTCGGTGTCCAGCAACCGCGCGCGTGTTCTGGTGCTGGTGCCCACGCGTGAACTGGCCGAACAGGTGCTGCAAAGCTTTATCGCTTACGGCAAAGGCCTCGACTTACGGTTTCTGGCCGCCTACGGCGGTGTGAGTATCAACCCGCAGATGATGAAGTTGCGCAAAGGCGTGGATGTGCTCGTTGCCACGCCGGGGCGTTTGCTAGATCTCAATCGCCAGAACGCAGTGCAGTTTGATCAAGTCCAAGCGCTGGTGCTGGATGAAGCCGACCGCATGCTGGATCTGGGCTTTGCGCGCGAACTCAACGCCGTCTTTGCTGCGTTGCCCGCTCAGCGCCAGACCCTGCTGTTCTCTGCCACGTTTACGGATGATATCCGCGCCATGGCGGCCGGCATTCTGCGCGGCCCGGTCAATATCAGCGTCAGCCCACCCAATGCCACGGCCGGCAAGATCAAGCAGTGGGTGGTGCCGGTGGATAAAAAGAACAAGCCTGACCTCTTCATGCACCTTGTGGCTGAGAACAACTGGGAGCACGCGCTGGTGTTCGTCAAAACCCGCAATGGCGTGGATTACCTGGCGGCCATGCTGGATGAAGCGGGCTATGCGGTCGACACCATCCACGGCGACAAACCGCAACCCGCGCGCCTGCGTGCGCTGGAGCGCTTCAAGACGGGCGAAGTACATATGCTGGTAGCCACCGATGTGGCTGCGCGCGGGCTGGATATCGACGACCTGCCGCTGGTGATCAACGTTGATCTGCCGATCGTGGCGCAAGACTATGTGCACCGTGTTGGCCGTACCGGCCGCGCGGGCGCCAGCGGCGCGGCGGTGTCCCTTGTGTGTGCCGATGAAGCGCCGCAACTGGCCGCGATTGAAGCGCTGATCCGGCAAACGCTGCGCCGTGAAGAAGTGCCGGGTTTTGAAGCCGAACACCGCGTGCCGCAAACTAGCGCGACGGGCCAGATCATCAAGAAACCCAAAAAACCTAAGAAACCGAAAGTGCAGCAAGCTACGCCGGGTGCAGTGCAGGTGCTCAGCAAAAAACCGCGACCGCAAAGTGGCGAAAACAAACGCAAGCCTGCGGCGCAGCGCGCTGTGGCCGCGGGTAAAGGCGCAAGCTTGTCGAGCGGCAACCCATTCAGCGTGCAAAAGCCACGCAGCAAACCCGCCAGCAAGCCAACTGCAGATTCACGCAAGCCGGCTGGCAAACCCGCTGGTGGCCGCGGCAAACGCCAACCCTGATCCGTGGGGATGAGTAACGCCAGGCCCTGGAACAGGCTGGCGGTTTGCGGCCCGCTGGCGGGCAGTGGCGCGGCTGCGGCGTGCATCAGGTCGGCGGGTAACGGCGCACTGAATCCCGGATCGATAACAACTTCGGGGCCGAACGGACGTTGAAATCGCGCGCAGCGAGCGTTCGATCGAGGTCGTCTCGGGTGAATGTGTCTGAACGCTCTCTTCACCAGCGAGATGGAACTCAACGGGTCAAGCACAATGGTCCAGAGGACGATGGCGCTTTGCCACGACGCACTCTGAACACGTTTCGAGTTCAAGCTCGTAGCAACTGCTTTCAAGTCGCGGGCAACAGCGACTGCGCTTGCTCCGCGCCGAAATCTCTACATATCACGTTGGGAAAAGCGGCCGCAGTTGGACATCTCCTTTGGGGGCCTTGGAGGCTACGTTTAATAGACGAAGCGCGCGGCGATGACTGGCGTCAGCGTCGCCGCGCTGGTCGCACGTTTAGAACTGTTGGAACATGTCCTGCACGCGAGCAGGGTCGTTCGTCACCGTCAGCGCGAGCATCAGGAGAACGCGAGCTTTTTGCGGGTTGAGGTTGTCGCCGAGAAGACCGATATAAGCCGAGTCTTCGGGGACATAGCCACTGCCGGTTCGCGAGGAGCGGACCACGATGACCCCTTTATCTACAGCCTTCCTGATAGACGGCAGCGTGAGAAGAGATTCGCTACCCGCGCCGACGCCCGCTACGACGATGCCGCGAGCGCCGTGAGCCACCGCAGCGTCATACATGTACCCCCCGTCGTTCTGGTGCCCATAGACGATGTCGACTTCCGGCAGAGAATCCAACTTCGAGACGTCGAACGGAGTCTGCGTTGTTTGCAGCTTGGCTACAGCTGTTTCGAAGTGCGGCACCTGGTCAATCAACGTGCCGATAAAGCCATCGTCCGAACTCTTGAACGTGTCGAGCGTGTTCGCGTTCGTCTTCGTCGTATATCGAGCCGAGCCGATGCGGTCGTTGAGGACAATTAGTACGCCACGTCCTCTCGCAGTTGGGGAGGCGGCAACCGTTACGGCTTGAAGGATATTGCTGGGACCGTCGGCGCTAATTGCTGTCGACGGGCGCATCGAGCCAGTGAGGACCACCGGCTTGTCACTTTTCACCACCAGGTTGAGGAAGTAGGCCGTTTCTTCGAGCGTATCCGTTCCATGCGTGATGACCACGCCAGCGATGTCAGGTTGAGCAAGAAGTGTATTTACCCGCTTGGCCAGCTTCAGCAAAATTTCATTAGTGATGTTCTCGCTGCCGACGTTCGACACCTGCTCGCCAGACACCCGCGCCACTTTTCCAAGCGACGGAACGGACTTCAATAGAACGTCCGCAGTGAGGACGCCGGACTTGTAGCCGGTGGTTTGCGTTTCGCTCGCGCCGGTTCCAGCGATAGTGCCACCCGTCGCCAGCACGACGACATGCGGCAGCGTCGTCTGTGTTTGATTTTGAACTTGCGCTAACGCCGTTCCTGACGAAATAAAGCCGAATACCAAGGCCGAACAGAAAAGATTCCTGTACTTGCTCATCTGAGCACTTATGTCTCGCACCATGGACTCCAGATTCAAAGTGTAAATGTTGCCTGCGCCTCCGCGGATGACGCGGGAGAGGATAATCGGACCCTGGGGACTGCCGGCATTACCACCTCTGGGGACACCGGAACTCGATTAGTTATCGGTCCAATGGCAAGAGTTTAGTGACCAACAGAACAAAGCCAATCGGGGTTTCCTGATTATTAAAAAACTTGATACTGCGCTACGGATAAGCTGACAGTGGGCTTTTCATCGGGGAATTTCGGTTGCGAGAATTTTTTTGAGGAGACGTGCGTAGAGGACAAACTCGATATGAACCGCGGTCTTCCAGGGCCGAAAACCATAACCCGCTATTGACTCCGTCTTCGACGGCGGTCGCCGCGTTCGCGCTCCTGCTGGCGCTTCGCCAAGAACAACTTTGCGTCTCTTGAGAGTACGCGCACGATGGCGTTGGAGTTTGGTCGTGGGTTGAATTGGACGTGACGCCACTGGCAGCGGCTTCGTACGGCGACAGTTTCCGTGGACTGGACAGCGACGTGTTACGTGGCCCTGGCAGAGAACATCCCAAGGATTTCAACGACTTCCACCAACAGCAGTATCTGCTCGCCGTCTCTATTGTTGTCGTTTTGAAAACTGTGAATTCACCGTGGCTGCGTTGATGTCCAGTGCATAGTGCTTAAAATGAATTGTGTGGGCAAACGGCTCGCGCGCATCACAGTGGTAACAGAATCGCATGATTCAACGATGTGGAGCATCAGATGGACATCCTTGACCTGGCTCGGAAATCGGGCATGACAGTGGTTCTTGACGCGAAGATTGGGCGTCAGGAGTACCGCACAGTGCACGGCTCAGTCGCGGCGCTTGAGCGCTTCGCCGAGCTTCTCGCCGCGTCCATGCACGATGAGCTGGCGGAGCAGGATTGATACGCGTTGACAGCAACCTCAAACAGGAATCGCAATGAACTACGACTCATCGAAATCCAGAAACATCGGCCGCGCCGAGCGCACGAACGACAATTACGACGGAGCTTCGCCCTCCGAAGAGGTCGCACAGGCGGTCGGCAAAAAAAGTGAGACAGCAAGGAACTGGGCGTGGGCGCACAGCAACGAATCGTACGATTGGATGGACTCTCATAGTCTCTTCAACACCCGGGACTCGATTCATTGACGATTTACCAGGGGCAACGATTTTGCGCGATCGCAGCGTTGAACTGTATCGATCTTTGAAGTTGGCTGAACCCATCTGGAGCAATCCGCTCGACCGCCTTTGCCCTTGCCATGCCAGACCAACCACTTCGCGCGCGTGATTTCGGTCTCCACTGACTCCCGGTCCATCGAGTCAATCATCTTGCCGCCGAACACGGAACGCTGCGCCGCCTGGAACTTCATCGCAATGTGGCATCAGTCGACGATCCGGCCGCGAGCCGGTTGACTGCCCTCGACCGTCTTTGCAAATTCACCAGCGTCGTCGCTGATCACGGTCACGCGTGCATCGCTCGCCATACCGTTCCAGCTGAGGAACTGATCGAGTCGCGCTGCAGCCGAGGTAACCTCCCTGTGCGCAATCACAGCCAGAACTCCGTCACCTTCGTCGCCCGTATCATTGTCTCCGTCGGCCAACCTTGCTTCGATGATCGACCGCGCGGCTTGCTCCCACGGTTGCGAGACCGATAAGCCTACTCCAGACGAAACCAATGCCGCTGTCGGAAGCAGAAACGGTCCTCCGCGGGAGCCTCCCCAATTTTTGCACGCTCTCCTTTACGACCACGCGCCGGTGGAAAGCTTCTGGGGCTCGCCCAAGACCGACCTCGTGCATCGCGAGCGTTTCGCCACGCGCCAGGACGCCCGCGACGCGATCATCAAATATACAACCGGCAGCGCAAACAGGCTCGTCTGGGCTACCTGTCCCCTGCCGCCTTAACGCAGCCGTTCTTCAAAAATCAACCCGCTGCTTAACCGGTTGGCCTCCGCCATTGACGACCGACCTCACTAATCCCGCGGTGCAATGTCAGCGAGGCGGGTCAGTAGATCGGACGTTGTGCCCACGTCAGCATATTTTTCGGACATGTCGAACAGGTTCACCGCATGTGAAGTCTGGCTACGGTCATACACGCAGTCTTGCGGGACGAACACTCGAAAGTTCAGCGAAAACGCGTCGACAACGCTTCCCCGCACGCATCCACTCGTGGTGCAGCCCGTCACGATCAAAGTATCAGCCTGTGCGTCGATCAGATGGCTGGCGAGCGCGGTCCCAAAAAACGCGCTCGGATGTTTTTTTGGCAGCAGAACGTCGCCTTCGCGCGGCGCAACCTCTTCGACGAAATCGTAGCCCCGAGCGGGAATGTTCATTATTGACGGGACTTTTTCTGCCAGCCGTCCGCCCTCTGTGGACTTTTTGGGCGCGACATGCGGGTACAGTACGGGCCAGTTTTTCGCCCGGAACACTTCGAGCAACTCTGCAATGTGGTCCACCGCGGCCCAACCCACGTCCCCGCAACTCGTCGGGAATTCCTTGATCGCTTCCCAGAAGGGCTGACGTTTGGTGCCTACAGTTCGGTACTGTACGTCAATGATCAGCAAGGCGGGACGCTTGCCCAGGCCGGACGGACGCCCGAAACCGGCAGCACGGTATTTTCGCTGCTCGTCATCCGAGATGATGTTTTCCCAAGGTTTCATGCAAATGCTCTCCGTATTCTCCATGGTTCAAGTAGGGCCAGCACGTCACGGCTTAAGCGCCGATCCTGCGGTTTCTTTAAGCGTGAAGGCTGAGAAAAGCGTCACAACGGCCGTGCCGATAAGAAAATAGGCTGGGGCGATCGACGAACCCGTCACCGATACGAGCCACGTGCAAATGAGCGGCGCAGTTCCGCCCGCGACGACACCGCCGATGTTGAATCCCAACGCAACGCCGGTATAGCGGACGCGGGTCGGAAACAGCTCGGCCATCGTTGAAAACGCGACGCCCATCAGGGCCGATTCAATCAGACCCAGTACAATCTGCATGCCAACGGCAGTCAAGCCGCCCGCATTCATCAAGTTGAAGCACGGTACCGCGAGCACCAGTGCGGCCAGGCTCGACACGACGAAGACTGGCCTGCGCCCTACCCTGTCTGACAGCGCACCAAACAGTGGCATGCAAACGACAGAGACGGCCAACGTCAGCGTCGTAGACCAGAAAGCAAGCTTCGAACTCACTCCGACCACGCGCTGCAAGTGGATGTTCACGTACACGTATGCGATGTAGTAAAGCGAGAACAGCAGGATCGATAGCCCTATGCTTTTGGCAAGGGGGCCGCTATGAGACCGGAGCAGTTCGATAATCGGCGCGGATTCGGTCCTGTCGCTCTCAGACAGCGCCTGAAACGATTTGGCCTCAGTGAGTCGCGAACGAATCCAAAGTCCGATCACACCAATCGGGATCGCCACCAGGAAAGGGACCCGCCATCCCCACGTGGTCATATCAGCTTTCGAAAGAGTCTGGTTCAATGTGGCAACGACAATCGAGGCCAGCAGAATGCCCGCAAGCGCGCCGGTCTGAGTCGTCGAACACAGAAGTCCCCGCCGATGTGCAGGTGAATGCTCCGCGACAAACGCGATTGCGCCGCCCAACTCGCCGCCCGCAGCAATGCCCTGCATGCATCGCGCAAGAACTAACAGGGCACTTGCGCCTACGCCAATCGCCGCATAGGTGGGAAGAAAACCAATCAGTCCACTTGCCACAGACATCAACAACACGGTCGCGGCGAGTGCGTTCTTTCTGCCGAAGCGATCACCAAAATGACTGAATACCAATCCGCCAACCGGTCTCAGCACAAACGCAATCGCGAAAGCTGCCAGTGTGTTCAAGATTGCGGAGGTAGGATTGCCGGAAGAGAAGAACTGGGTAGCGAGGATCACTGCGACGTAGCCATACACGCCAAAGTCGAAGTACTCCACGATCGAGCCCACCGCGCCCGCGACAACAATACGCGGGGAAATTCGCGCTGGAAAAGGCGCATCCAATTCGGACGTGCGATCGATGTCCAGTGCGGGCAGGCTTTGAGCGCCAAGACTTGCTTGTGTCTCCATGATTCTTTTCCTTGCAAGCATTCGTTACGATGAAGTTGCTTAACGCGACGTCAACGGACGCGACAGGTAGCGCCCATACCCGGGCTTTCCAACGGTCTCGCCGTCCAGCATGATCGTCTCTCCACGCACAATCGTGCGCACGGGCCAGCCTTTCAGCGACCAGCCGTCATAGAGGCTGTAGTCCGAGTACGAACCGAGCTCTTCTGCTCGCACCACTCGACTGAGGTTGAGATCGACGAACGTCAAATCAGCGTCGGCGCCCACCGACAGTGAGCCTTTCGCCGACGCCATGCCGAAGATTTGCGACGGAGCTTCAGTCAGTACCTCGGCTATTCGTGACAAACTCAGCCGGCCCTTGTGGTAACCCTCGCTGAGCAGCACCGGCAAAATTGTCGCCGTACCGGGGAACCCTTGCGAGGCAAGCCAGAAAGGACGCTCCTTGGTGGCTTTCTTGCGCGGCACATGGTCGGAGGCGACGACGTCTATGCTGCCGTCCTGCAGGCCTTCCCACATCGCCGCCACGTCGTCCTTGCTGCGAAACGGCGGGTTCGCGCGACCCAATGAGCCCAACTGCGAATCTTCATCGTGCGTCAGATAGTGCGGGCACGTCTCGACATATACATGTGGATAGCGCTCACGCCAACGACGCACTTCATCAAGCGCCATACGCGTGCTCAAATGCGGGATATAGATGTGCGCGCCGAAATGCTCGGCAAAATACATCGCACGGATGCAACTCTCGGCCTCGGTGAAAGGTGGCTTGACGGACGCCCAATCCTTGAGCGTCGGTGCGTCGAGATCCTTCATCGCCGTACGCAGACGGTTGACGATCTCGATGTTCTCGGTATGGCACACGACCTTTACCCCGTCCATACAGCCCGCCGTCCTGAGCAAATTGAACAGATACCCGTCGTCCGTTCCGTCGAGACCGAGATAGCGTCCTTCCTCGGCCTTGAAGTTCATGAAGTACTTGAACGACGTCACGCCGTAGTCGCGCACGTAGGCCGCCATGTCGCGCACGTGTTCTTCGTTCGCGACACTGAAGTGAAATCCGTAGTCAATATGCGCGCGAGCCCGTGCGTATTCCTGTTCGCGCTCGAAAACTGCGCCGTACGCTTCGTTGTTGAGGAAGTAGCCGAGAATCGACGTAAAGCCGCCTTGTGCGGCATACGCGGTCTCCGTCGAATACTCGGTGATCTTCTCGCCGAATCCGAAATGGACATGTGCGTCGATCAGGCCCGGGAAGATATGCAGGCCCTGTGCCTCTATGACAGAGATCGACGCATCCACCGGTGTTCCCGGCAAGAACCGGCCGGCAATCTTGCCGTCCCGGATCAGCAGGTCGAGCGGTGCCGGGTCCTTTCCCGCCTCGACGATCTGCGCATGGCGCACGACGAATTCCTTACTCATCTTGAAGACTCCGCAAATACTGTGATCAATGTTGTCCGGGCAATATACGGTCGAGTTCGTCCAGATTGCGGGGCAGCAACCCCGCCTCATCTATCCGCAAAGCACGCAAGCTCGACGCCAGCCAGTCGCGTTCGAGCGCCTCGCCGATAACCGTCAATCGCGCACGGTTATCACCGATGGGCCAGCGCAAAAGTGTCTCCGGCGGATAGAAGTGCGTGCCGACACCCTGAATCAGCACGGCCGCCTGAGTCTCTTTCAGGCGAAATAATCCCTTGCAGCGCAGCAACCGTGCGCCGTATCTTTCGACGACCAGTTGCCACCACGCCGCGATGCCGGGCCACGAGGTGTCTCCATCGATCCAGAAGCTCTCTGCGCCCACGGACGTCTCATGCACGCCACGGGCGTGATCGTGGTGCCCGTGCTCATGCTGAGGGGCCAGCGCTTCCAGCGGCGCAATCGGCTCTCTGTCGGGCGTCGCCTCGCAGAAGGCGGCGTGAAGCGCGTTATCGGCTGCCGCATCGATCCGGCGTGCTCGCGGATTCATCGCGATTGTCATGGTGCCCACAGCGGACACTTGCGCCGCGTCCACCAGATCCGTCTTGGTTATCACCAGCACGTCCGCCACCGCGATTTGCCGAGCGGTCTCGCGCTGCATCTTGATCTGCTCTGCGGCCAATCGGGCGTCGACCGTGGTGATCACGCGTCCGAGTGCAAAGTAGCCCGCGAGCGCCCTATCACCGATCAGCGAATGCAGGACGGGCAATGGCTCGGCGAGTCCTGTCGTTTCAACAACCACCTTGCGCAGTGGCATACCGATCCGCTTTGCCTGTGCGGCAATATTCAGCAAGGTCTCGCGCAGCGCGCCGTTCAATGAGCAGCACAGGCACCCCGAGTCAAGCAGCAAGACGTTGTCCGACACCTCACCGAGGATCACCTGATCGATACCGATTTCACCCACCTCGTTGACCACGACGGCGGTCCCCAGAGCCTCGGAGCTCTTCAGGAAACGATTCAGGAAGGTTGTTTTGCCGCTGCCGAGGTAGCCGGTCAGCACGTCGCAAGGAATCGGCGCGCCTTGTTGAGACACTTCCCCGGCTACATCGTGGAGTTTTTCCATGATCACTTAAATCGTTACGTTTAGCGATACATCGTTACGATCAGCATAACACGCTAATTTTTTTGCTTGCAACTGTCAGCAGCGAAATCGCTTGATGGGCGTCGCGGCCTGCTAATCTCTCGTTTCACGCGTGAAAAAGAGAAGGACGTATGACGGAGAAGAAGCTGAACTCGGTGGATGCGGTCAAGGTATCGGTGCGCATCATGGAAGCAATGGCGCTGGCTCAACGCGCTATGGGCGTGACTGAACTGGCGGACTTGCTTTCGGAAACGAAACCGCGCGTGCATCGACATCTCGTGACGCTGAAGGAAGTCGGCATGATTGAGCAGGACGCCTCCAACGATCGGTACCGATTGGGATGGAGAATTTTTCAGCTGGGCGAAGCGGCTGGAAACCAGTTTGATCTACGCCGCCTCGCTCAACCCTATCTGCTCGACCTGCGCGACGCGTTGCATGAAACGGTCGTGTTGGCCGTACCTACCAATGGCCTGCCGATGGTGATCGACTCGGTCGACAACATCTATGCGCGCATCTGCGTGAGCGTCAAACCGGGGAACCGGCCGCCACCGCATTGCTCAGCGCTTGGCCGCGTCACAATGGCATTTGCCACTGAGACTGAGCGTCAGGCGCTGGTCGGGGATTTACTGAAGGAAGACTCAAGCTTTTCCAAAGCGGCGCTGACGCGACTCGAGAAGCGCCTTGCACGCATTCGCTCAACGCGGTTCGATGTTTGCGCCGGAGAAATGATGCCAGGTATCAATACACTGGCCGTGCCGGTCTTCCGCGACGGCGCGACGCTCGCCGGCGTGATCGCAATCATCGGCTCCGTCGAGAGCATCACTGAGCCGCCTGCGGTGAAACAACTCAGTCTGCTGCACCATGCTGCATCCGAACTGTCGCGACACCTTCACGGCGACGTCTATGCCCTCGATGTCGGCGGCACGCCTGCCTAAGCGCTCAGCACGTTCCGCCAGCTGTTCAGGCACATGACTGGCCGGACGACTTAGGCGGGCGAATCGGAAGTCGTCGTTGCCGCTATTTATACAACTCCGACTCCGCCGTCAGTGTCAGCGTACCGATGACCTCGTTAATCCGAGGATCCGGCCGCGAGCGAGCTGACGCCCCCGACCGTCTTTGCAAATTCACCAGCGTCGTCGCTGATCACGGTCCCGCGTTCATCGCTCGCCACACCGTTCCGGCCGAGGAACTGATCGAGTCGCGCTGCAGCCGAGGCAACCTCCCTGTGCGCAAGCGTTGCGCGTCGGTGGCGACAACCCGGTACGTCGTGTTGAGGCTTTGCTGAGTCATGTCCCCTCCTCTTTGTGCCGCGCCAAAGGCGCCTGTTCAATCAATGACGAATCGTGTCAGCCAGCGCGGTATCGACGCGCTTCAACGGTTCGCACGAGGCGCTACCTATCGCCACGCCATAGAGATTCTTCGGATCAGGCGGCGTGGGAATAAGATCGAGTTCGATGCCGATGTTCCGTTCGCGTGACGCGGCATTGAGGTAGCGCAGCGCGGAGAAGTCTTCCAGCGCGAAACCGACCGAGTCGAACACGGTGACCTGCGAGGCGGATTCGCGGCCTTTTTCCGTGCCGGACACGATCCGGTGGAACTCGACGACAGGAAAGTCCGGCGTGAGCTGCTGAATATCGCCTTCGATGCGCGTCTGCGGCTCGTACTCGACAACGACACGTGCGCGCCGGAGAACATCGGCATGCAATTCCGTCTTGCCCGGACAATCGCCGCCGACGGCGTTGATATGCATGCCGTCTTCGATCATCTCCGGCGTCAGAATCGTCGCGTTTGTCTTGTCCGCGGTAACCGTGGTCACGATGTCCGCGCCGCGGACCGCGTCCGCCGTGGAGTCGATCCGGATCACTCGAAGCGCCCTGTACGGCGCGAGGTTGTGCACGAGCTTTTCCGTCGCGGTCTCGTCGACGTCGAAGACTCTGATCTCTTCGATGCCCAACATCTGGTGAAACGCAATGGCCTGAAATTCGCTTTGCGCGCCGTTGCCGATCATGGCCATCGAGCGCGAGTCCGGTCGTGCAAGGTAGCGTGCAAATAGCACTGAAGTCGCGGCCGTCCGAATAGCCGTCGTCAACGTCATCTCGCTCAGGAGCAACGGATAGCCCGTGTCCACATCCGCGAGCACGCCGAATGCCATGACCGTGAGCAGATCAGACTGTGTATTCTTCGGATGTCCATTGACGTACTTGAACGAATACAGCCGGTTATCCGACGTCGGCATCAGTTCAATCACGCCATCGGTCGAATGGCTTGCCAGCCGGGCAGTCTTTTCGAACGTATCCCAACGGCGATAGTCCTGTTCGATGTAAGACGCCATGGTCGTCAGGACTTGTGTCATGCCGACCTCGGCGACCAGCTTTGAAACATCGTTTACATCTATGTATCGCGTCATGCTTTTAGCTCCTTGTATGCGGGCGACGGTCGGATCGCAAAGCGACGAATCGGTAAAACGACATCAGGCTCTACCTTCAAAGCCCAACAGAACGTTGACCGCGTTGATTCCAATCTCGTCGACCATATATCCGCCCTCCATCACGAAAAGCGTGGGGACGTTGAAGCTTGCGATCGCCTCGCCGATGCGCAGATAGTCCGGCGTGCGCAGGCGGAAGTGGCTGATGGGGTCGTCTTCGAACGTGTCGACCCCGAGAGAAATGACCAGTGCGTCGGGTGCATGCTGCCCGATCGCCGTGCCGGCGTGGCGCAGCGCGTGGTCGAAGCCTTCCCAGGCCGTTCCCCTCGGAAGGGGCAGGTTCAGGTTGAAACCCTCTCCCGCGCCGACGCCACGTTCGTCGGCATACCCCGAGAAATATGGATAGGACACCGTGGGATCGCCATGAGTCGATACGAATAGAACATCAGGTCGATCGTAGAAAATGTCTTGCGTGCCGTTGCCGTGATGGAAGTCGATGTCGAGAACGGCTACGCGCTTTGCGCCGCCGTCGATGCAATGCTGGGCCGCAATCGCCGCGTTGTTCAAGTAACAATAGCCGCCCATGTATTCACGACCAGCATGGTGACCGGGCGGGCGGCAAAGCGCGAATGCGGCGCGCGCGCCACCCGACAACGCATCCATGCCGGTCAGTGCCGAGTTGGCGCTGGAACTGATCGCGGCCCACGTACCCGCGTTGATGGGGGATCCGGCGTCCATCGAAAAGAAGCCAAGCTTGCCATCGATGAATTCGGGCAACTCGTGACCGGGCAGTCCCCTCACGGGCCAGACGAGTGGCAGAGCCTGACAGGTTCTGCCCGTTGCAAGCCACTCGTGCCACGCTCCTGCCAGAAAGTCGACGTACCGCTGGCTGTGCGCGCCTGCATAGTCCGCGCATTGGTAGGCCTTCGGGCTGATGACATCGCCGAGTCCGGTTGCCCTCACTTGCGCGAGCACCGTCTCGGCGCGGAGGGGCTTCTCGAAGGAATCGGAGATGGCGCCGTCCTTTAGTTCGACGCCATGGTGCAAGCGATGATCGCTACTGTAAATGGTGAGCATGGTTGACTGCCGCGTTGAAGACAGCCAACAGTTTATTGAGCGGCGGCCGCATTGATTTTGCTTTCGGATGCGGAAAAGCCTAATATTTTGGGAAATTTGTCTAACAGGAATGAAAGATGAGCACAAATCGCCCAAAAATAGAAATGGACGCGGTCGACCGCTCGATGTTGCGCCTGCTTCAGGACGATGGTGCCGTGTCGAATGCCGCACTCGGGGAGAAACTCTCGCTGAGCGTGACGCCATGCTGGAGGCGGCGCAAGCACCTGGAAGACGAAGGTGTGATTACCGGTTACCAGGCGAACATCGACCGGCGCGCGGTCGGCCTGAATCTTCTTGCGTTCGTGCATCTCCGGTTCAATGTGCACTCGGACAAAACCGCGGATAACTTCGAGGCCGTCATCCGCGGTCGACCGGAAGTCCTCTCGTGCCACAAAATCACAGGCGATGCGGACTATATTCTGCAGGTGGTCGCCGCTGATCTGGACGCATACGGTGAATTTGTCGAGCGGGTGCTACGACGGCAGCCGGGCATCGCGTCGATACAATCGAGTCTTGCGCTACGCGAGGTGAAGTTTTCGTCCCGGGTTCCGATTCCTGACGCCTGAACACATGACTCAAAAGTGGGCTGCCGATTCGCCACTCGTTGCGACTCAACTCGGAGCGGGTTGTCAACGCGCGCTCGACCGCCACGCGCTGCACCCCGTTGTGGACCCTCGCCCTGGCCGCGCGTGCGTCCGATATCCGGTCGGAAGAGCACTCTCTCGATGAATTCCGCCCTGCTTGCTGGCCGCATTGAACTGCCCGTCGAGATGTCCCGAAAGGAAAAGGGCCAACTAACGGCAGAGATCTCTGCCGAGATACGCAGCGACCGCCCCTGTCAGCGCGATGCCGTGCAATTCCTCTGGCGATACCAGATGCGCGGCGATAATCTCACGATTATCAAGCCGCAACTCGGGTATGCAATCGAGGTGCAGTTCAAAGAAATGCACCCGGTCTCTTCGCCCGTCCCAAATGCCGCAGGCGCTGCCCGCGGGAAGTAATGGGCACGACGAGAAACCAATCTCCTCCTCCATCTCGCGCTGCGCCGCTGTATCAGGCGTCTCTCCGGGCCGGACACTGCCGCCGGGAAAATTCCACTCGGCCCGGTACGATGACTCCACCAGTAATAGCGCCCGCCCGACGTAGATTGCTACTAGCGCTCCCTCATGGCGAGGCCGTCGAAGGTGCCACCAGGCGCGAGCGAACGGGAATCCAAGACGAAGCACCATGCGCCAGACAGAGTCGATAGGCATAGATGGTCGCACTTGCTCAAGGCTCCGCATGAGGTCTCCCCTCCCTTATAATCCCTGCATTGATAGTGATTTCACCGGCGGAGAGCCCCACTTTATGAGTCAAGCACACGGGCGATACTCGGGATCTCGGGACAAGGGCCCGCGTCAGTCGCGCCAACCTTCAAAAACGTCATCTTACCGACAGAACAAATCATACGTAAAGGCGCCACCTGCCCGAGACCCGGCCCAGACGGCGTCTATTTTCAAAACGCGTTCCTTTAAATTTTTGGTCGATGCAGTGGGCGCGGAGAACATCGCACTAGGACTCGATTCGAACCTGACGCGCGTAACCGAACTGATGAATGGCGAGAGATTCACACCTGAGACGGCCTTCCACATCGAAACGACGCTCGGGTTACCGGATGGGTTTTTCGATCAACCTCATCCCACCCTCCCGTCCGAGACCATCAGTCGCTTGAGGGCGCCGCTCGACTTTATTCACCCGAATGCTGAACCGGAATCAGCGCACGGGCAGGTATTGGAGACGGTTCCCGCCACACAGGCGAATTCCCGCCCTACCCCCACAGATCGTTTGCCCAGGGAATCAGAAATGTCAAAGAGGACCGATGGCAGTTCGCCAAAGGCCGCCGCGAAGAGTAATCCCGCAGGGGCAAAGCCTGCCACGACTCCCCCGTCGAAATCTGCGTCAGCGAGAGCCAAAGCGTCTCCAAAGTCAGGGACTCAGCAATCGTTGCCACTGAACGACGTCGCAGCGTTGGAAAACATCCGTCGTGCCAATCTGCATGTGCTTACCCACCGTAAGGGATCGAAGGTGCGGCTGAGCGCAGTAGTGAGTATCAGCGCCTCCAACCTCGACAATCGTCTGTATGGACAGAAGCGCATGGACGACGCCGAAGCCAACCGCTTCACCGAACGTCTTGGTCTGCCAACCGCGTGGCTGGACGTTCCCCGTTCAGTCAGAGACATCCCTGAATCGGTCTCGGCTCTGCTTGATCCAGATCCACGGTCCGGTCGACATGCACCTGATCAGCAGGAACTGCCAGCTGCTTTAAAACCGGAAGCTACGGTGGCAAGAAAGCCTGCGGTTAAGAAAGCGAAAACCGCGCGCCGACGAAACACCGACCCGTCGGAGGCAGATCACACGGACGTCGCCGCCGAAACGAAGTCAGTTGTGGAGCAACAGGATGCGGTGCTCCCATCAGCCGCCGATCCGGACGTTCGGCAAGCTGTTGACCGTGATGTCCCGTCGTCCGCCTCTCACCCGCAGCCCGCGCTGGCCTCCGTCACAGAGATTATCGCGGAGCCACACCGTTATGCTTCCGTGACGAGCCTGGACGATCTGATAGGTATTGAACCGATAGCAGAGGCGCTGATCAAGACGCTCGCGGGTAAGGCACGCACCGGCCGCCTGGACGAGATGAAAGCGTTGGAACTCTTGCGGCAGATCGTGTCGCTCTGACCTGAATCGACAACTCACCGGCACTCCACGGCCGCCGGAGATTCCGCCGGAACGGAGTGCCTTTCCAGCAAACGCCGCGTATCCGATCATTGAGATGGGAACTGCGCCTCGTCTCATGGCGGGTTTGCTGGAGTATCGTGCGAGACGTTCGCGAATGTCACTTAACGGTCGCCTTGGGTATCTTCCGCCGGCCCCTCGAGCTGACAGAGTGTGGGGGTTCACGTCTGGTTACAGTAGTTCCTCTGGCCTTCCAACTTTCGCTGTAATAGATCCGGGGTCTCTGCTTCAGGGCAACACTCCCACCGCTAACGCGGCTTCCATTGTGATGCATCGACCGGTTGAATCCGCGGAACTTCCGCGACATTCAACCGCATGATAGCGGTGGGCGCTTCATGCTCACAAGCTCTGTCACCTCACGCCAATCATCTGCGGATGAGACCGCAACAGTCAACCATTTGCCGTCAGGGTATGCTCGGGCTTCATCGTAAAGCTTGACCAACTGTGGTCGCCAGGAATAACGCCGCTCCTCAAACTTCTCTCGCTCTGCTCGCCCCAAGACCACCAGAACCGAAAACAGCCTGTATGCCGGCAGCAAGGTGCAGAACGCCTTGGTCTTCTTGTAGCGCAGTGACCAACCGCGTTTCTTGCCACCATAGAGCCACTCTGGCGCGAAAACACCGGGGTAGGAAGCCTCGATCCAGCTCTGCAGCTCGGCCCAATGCTCGAACGCCTCTGGCCCGATCCAACTGCGGACAGTGCGCTCATCGGGCGGTGCCGATTTGTCGGTGATCCTGTCGCCGATTTGAGGGGACTGTTTCATGTTGCTTTCCTCTTCCTCTTCGTGGGTGGAATGTTTCTGGCGGTGCAGGTGCTCTCCTTGCCGACGATCTTTCATGAGCTTCTCGAAGGCAATTTAAATGCTTGGCGGTATCGAAAGTTCACCTATCCACGCTTGTGTCAGACCAATCGCTCTAATCGGATGCGCCAATGGCTGCGGCCTCAACAAAGCAAATACGCGGCACTCGTATCGATCTTGTCGAATTCGGGCGACTGCTAAGGATGCTCTGGACAATTCACTTTTGGAGCGGTGCCTATCTTTTCGATGAGATATCAAATCGGCTCGATCATCAGGGGCCGCCTATACCGTAGGCAGCACTGCTTTGAAGACGATTTCGATGAGTTGCTCAGGAAACGCCAGCCTCGAAACGCCGATCAGATTGCTGGCGCACTGAGGCCGCGCCGTAGCATAGGCTTCCTTGCGCACCTTGCCCGCTATCGCGAAAGCCTCATCGACATCGAGGACATAGATCGTCTCTTCCACCACATGGTCGAGGGTGGCTCCGAACTTTGCCAGGATCTTTGCAGCGTTTGCATAGGTCACCCGCATCTGCTCCGCCATCGTCGAGAAGTCGGCTGGCTTGCCGGTTTCATCGAGCGCGGCCGGCGCGATCATGACCCCCATGTTGTCATGACTAAGCTGACCGGACACATAGATCATGTTTCCGACCTTGATCGCCTGTGCATAGCCGTAATCGTCTTCCGCCGGTACGCCGTGATAGGCGGCCTCTTTGCCATTCGCTGCGCTCGTGTGCGTCATATATCATCTCCTGTCGAATAAGCCGGTTCAGATGTCCGGCCATCTGTTCACGTCACGATTTCTGAGGGTTGGTCCGCGAGCCCTGGACTGACGCTAGAAAGAGAGAAACCGATGCAGCCAGCAGAACAAGATCCTTAAGAAGAAACTGGCCAGGTACAGCTGAAATGGCCGGAAATCCGCCCGCCGTCGCTTCAGCTACTCCAGGGGTGCTCAAGAAGAAGGTGAGCGTGATCAGATAGGTCGCCGTCGACATCGCCGCGCCCAATGCGGAGAAAATGGGCAGGAAGGCTCCGAGAATCAGAGCAGCCGCGGTCGACAGCTCAAGGACGCCTATAACGTTACTTGCCCCTTGAACTCCCAATAGCGCGTGCAACCAGCTCATGATCGGGCTGTTGACGATGAACGGCGCGATGCCGTTGGCTTCGTAGGCGGTGAATTTCATTGCACCGAACCAAAGAAAGATGACCACCAGCGCCCATCTGAGCAGGGCCAGAATAGAGAGCGATCCAACGCTCTTTTCAGCGATTTGTAGACGATACTGATTTGCTCGAATGCTCATTTTGGATTTCCCGTTCAGGTTGTTCGTCGGTTCGTTAGGAGGCTCCACTTTAGAGCTACCCGGTTTCCGTTTCGAGACTAAATATGCTCAATAAAATGCCCAAAAGGATCAAGGCAACGAGGCGATCCGTTCCCGCGGCCGCGTTGCGGGATGGCACGATACGAGTCGTTTCGTCGAGATCGAGGTTCAAAATACTTGAAGGTAGAGACGAGCGCGTCGTGGATCGCTTGCCCAAATGAAACGGAAGGAGAGTTCCGATCCTCCGTGGATCTGGGATAGTTGCAACTGGGGTGTGCATGTCGGACTGCGCGTCATTGCTTGACCAGGACCGAACGAGGTCTGGTCGAAAGAAAGGCTCGCCCCGCGTTAGTGCATCTCCGCCTCATTCGTGCGGTATTCCGCAAACGAAGCGTCGCCATTCGCGTTCGCGCGCGAGGCGACGCCATTGTCCCGCCGTCATGCCCATCCTGTCGGTGAACACACGCCGGAATACCGACACGGATCGATACCCTATCGACCCGGCCACGACCTTCACGGTCATCGCCGGCTCCTTCAGCCCGTTGACGACCAGGCTCATGCGGATATCGGTCAGCAGTTCGACGGCCGAGCGCCCCAGCCTGTCCTGAAACTGCCGCATGAAGGTGTCTCGTGACATGCCGCACGGTGCGCCGCACGAGTGCTGGGGACGGCCCCGCGCCGTCGTGTCAGGCGAATAGTTTCCGGTACTGAATGAAAGGCGAGCGATCACCGACGCGGTCGTAAAGCCGCATAGCGGTATGGTTGGTTTCGTGTGTAAGCCAGTGCACACGGCACAGCCCGCGACGTTTCGCATCCGCGTAGACATGCTCGATCAGCGCGCGGCCGATGCCGCTGCCACGCGCATCGTGCGCAACGAACAGATCTTGCAGATAGCAGTAGTCGCCCGCTGTCCAGGTGGATCGATGGTAGATCGAATGCACCAGCCCCAACGCCTGTTCATCCACCATCGCAAGCGCGGCATGCATCGGCTCAACCGGGTCCAGAAAGCGTCCCCATGTCTCGAGCGTCACGGACTCGGGGATATCCACTTCGTAAAATCGCTGATAGCCTTTCCACAGCGGAAGCCAAATATCAAAATCGTTCTTTTCAATAGCTTTGATCTCGACTGATTGCATAGAATGCTCCTGAACTTGAGATATCCGCCATTCTGAATGCGGACGGGGCGCGCGGACGTGGCCGAACACCTCTAACGCCCAATCGAAGTGATCTGCGCCGACAATCCACTGGACGCCGATTCGTCGACCGAAGAGAGGGGGCCACTCCGGCGGACGACTCGCCCTTTCCCCTTGATGCGATCAACCGATTCCAGGAGTCAGAGGGTGCATGGACAGTTCGGGCGCATCAACAGGATCGGCCTCGTGAGCCGCTCGCGAGCGTACCCCCCGCCTACTCCATGATGGGTTTCACGCCATACTTTTGATAGTAAGTCATCCTGATCTCGTCCTGACTTCGAGGAGGGTCCGCGAAGACATGGGCCGGCGACAGCAATGGGACAATCGAAGAGGTTTCGATTCTGGCGACGTGATCGACAGGATACTCGAGGCCGTTCGTCGCCCGAACCCAGTCCGCGATCTTCAGATACTCGTCATCGCCCGGCGTCAGTATCAACGCACGGCCCTTGAATCGATAACCGCGCCTCTGGAAGATGTCGATGACGTTAATCTCCACGGCGGGATTGAGCTTCAGGTTCCGTATCGTCCCGGGCGATGCGATATCGGCGAAGTAGAGAACACCGTTGTTGACCGTCAAAGACGCCTTCGGCGAAAGATTGGGTGTCCCGTCCTCGTTGACTGTCGCGACGAACGACAGTATCGCCTGTTTGATGATCGCCTTCATGTCGGCGTTGATTTCATTCATAGATATCCTCGCTTGAAAAGAATTTGGGTGACTCCCAATGCGTCGACGAACAGAACTCGTCAAATGTTGATCTCAGGGTGAGCTTTTCGTTATTTGATGGGCGTGGTCAGCGTTTTGTCATCGGTGTCGAGGACGAATACCGCGAGCAACTTTGCCGGCTCGGTCTTGCTCGCGTTGCGGCTGATCGAATGGATCGCGCCCAGTGCATAATCGACTCCACGGCAATCAGTGACTTGCCCGGAATATTGGGAATGGCCGGCTCGTAGTTCTTCGTGACGGTTTCCGCTTCGCCGTCATGGGCCGAGACGGGGTCAACCACCAGGATGGCAAGGGTCGCGCAAGTGACAGCGATGATGGTTCAGATCTTCATGGACTATCTCCTTCCGGGTATCGGTTAGTCTTTGTTCTTCCGTGTTTTCTGCCAGCGCTGCTTCAGGCCGCCGTCACTTTCAGCCCGCGCTGTACCGCCGTCCGCGCGAGACCCCGTTCGAGCCATCGTTGTACCTGCCCGAAGCGCTCGAAACCGACGAGCTCGCGCGCTTCGTAAAAGCCGATCAGGTTGCGTACCCAGCCGAGCAGTGAAATATCGGCGATGCTGTAGTCAGCCCCCATCACCCAGTCGCGGCCCGCGAGCCGTTCGTCGAGGACACCGAGCAGCCGGGCTGATTCGGTTGCGTAGCGCTCGCGCGGGCGCTTGTCCTCATAGGCTTTGCCTGCGAATTTGTTGAAGAAGCCCACCTGGCCGAACATCGGCCCGACACCGCCCATCTGCCACATCAGCCACTGGATCGTTTCGTAGCGCGTGTTGGGATCGGTGGAGAGGAGCCGTCCCGTTTTGTCGGCGAGATAGATCAGGATCGCTCCCGATTCAAACAACGCAAGCGGCCGTCCGCCCGGACCATCGGGATCGAAGATCGCCGGAATCTTGCCATTGGGGTTGAGCGCGAGGAAGGCCGGATCGTGGTTCTCGTGCGCCATGATGTCGATGCGATGCGGCTCATAGGCAAGGCCCGTCTCCTCCAGCATAATGCCGACTTTCACACCGTTGGGTGTCGGTAAGGAAAAGAGCTGGAGCCGATCAGGGTACTGCGCCGGCCAGCGCGTGAAAATTGGATGAAGGAGTGTCATTTTCTTCCTGGGTGAGCGGGTCGAGTCGGGCCGGGGCATGGCCGACTCTTCCGACTGGATGCATGCCGGGACGATCGCCACGAGCCAAAAAAGCAACGATGATCCACGGGGTGGGCAGAGCCGTTCGCCCTCCCCCGCTTTCTCACGAACGAACGCGGATGATCGTCTTCCCCGCGATTCGTCCGGTCGGGTTGAAGGCGGCAACCGCATCATCGAGGCTCGCGACGGTGCCGATGTTCGTCCGCAGTCGCCCGTCCCGCACCCGCTGGACGATCTCACCCAGCTGGGCACGATCGGACTCGACCACGAAGTCGACCACCAGGCCGTCCGTAGGCCGCGCCTCGGTCGGGCCGGCGATCGTCACCAGCGTTCCTCCGGCTCGAATCAGGCCCGCGGACCGCTTCGCGATGTCGCCGCCAAAGACATCGAAAACCAGATCGACGCCGCCGACGTCTTCCAGGGCGTCGTTCTCGAGGTCGACGAACTCCTGCACGCCGAAGTCGAGCGCCGTCTGACGGTGCGCAGCGCGTCCGGTACCGATGACGTAGGCGCCGTACTCACGTGCAAGCTGGGTCACCATTGACCCGACCACGCCGGCCGCGCCGTGCACGAGGACGCTCTGCCCCGACCTGAGGCGGCCGTGCTGGAACAACCCCTGCCATGCAGTCAGGCCCGGCATCGGCAGGCTCGCGCCTACCGTGAAGTCAACGTCGCCTGGCAGCGGCGCGAGGTTACGCGCCTCGACGGCCGCGTACTCGGCAAGCGTGCCATCGCGAGTCCAGTCCGTGAGACCGAACACCCGCTGTCCCACTGACAGCCCCGTCGTCCCATAGCCGAGAGCGGTCACCACTCCGGCCAGCTCGTGCCCAGGAATTGACGGTGTTCGGTCACGGTTCACGCGGTCGGTCCAGGTGGGGGGCCACGTCAGCTCATCCCAGGTGAATCCCGACGCGTGAACCTGCACGATGACGTCGTTTATCGCCGCGTGCGGCTCGGGTCGCTCCGTCAGCCGCATCCCGCCTGTTCCTGCAGCCTGGTCCGTCACAATGATTGCCTTCATCGTCCTTCTCCTTGTGCGTGGTATATCGCCATTTCCGAATTCCCTCGCAAACGAATGAATAGAGTTCAGATCGAGCCAGCCGGCGTAACGGCGGGAAAGTCCTTCTCGGGATCGAACACGTTATTGAAAAAGTTCGTCAGCGAGTACATGGCTACCAGCGCGACGATCTCCATCACGTTTGCATCCGTGTAGCCGGCATCGCGGACCGCTTTCAGATCGGCGTCACCGACCTGCCCTCGGGTCTCGATGACCTTGCGCGCAAACTGGACGGCGGCGTCCCGCTTCGGGTCGGTGGCATGGCCCTTCCGGGCGAGAATGATTTCATCAGCCGGCAGCTTCGCCATGTGCTCGGCCGTAAAGCTGTGAACCGTCAGGCAGTAGTTGCAGCCGTTCACTTCGGAGACAGCGAGGCCGATGCTGTCACGCGTCTTCACGTCGAGCGCCTTGCTCAGGGAACCGAGCAGCGTGGCCCATGCGTTGAACGCGATCGGGCTTTGCGCGAAGGCCGCCATCATATTCGGGGTGAACCCGATATTTTTGGTGAACGCATCGAGCGTCGGTTTCGATTCGGCCGGCACCTGGTCCGGCTTTAAAGTAGTAGTCCTTGTCATCGTGGTCTCTCTAAGTCACTGGTTTCACTAGTTTGGGAGAGTTCATCTGGGAACCATCCCTCGGCTTACTTCGTGCCCGAGTCCGGGGTCGAATGTGATCAGGCCTTCAGGTAGGAGGTACCTTGCGCTTGCCTCCCATTCTGTCGGCCCCGTGGTCGTTCGGCGTGGTCACCGCCGCGGCGACGCATCTAAACGAGATCCAGCACATCGGTCAGGGGACGGCGCGGCTTTTGCGCCCAGTTTCCCGGACGCTCCGCCCCGACGGACAGCAGCAGAACCGGCACTTCGTCCCCGGCCAGTCCGAACTCGCGGTGCACCGCTTCGGCATCGAAACCGATCATCGGCGTCGAACCCAGCCCCAGTGAGCGGGCCGCATAGATCATCGCCGACGCGCCGAACGTGGCGGTGCGTACAGCCTCGTCGCGCCGGCGCTGCGGGTACGCCATGTACAGATCGCGTGCGGGGTTTTCCCATTCGGGCACCATCGCGGCCGGCATGACGCCCGCCTCCACCAGCGGCGCCAGCCGCTCCGGTATGACGCTGGTATCGACCAGCTGGCCGCAAACGATGAAGGTCACGGCCGCATCGGTGATCGCGGGCTGGTTCCAGGCAATCGGACTCAACCGGGCCTTGGCTTCACGCGTGCGTACCGCGATGAAGCGCCAGTTCTGCAGGTGGAAGGATGTCGGCGCGGTGGTGCCGATTCGCACGAGCTCGCGAATCTGGTCGTCGCTCAGGGTGACGGCAGGATCGTAATATTTGGCGGCGCTGCGGCTCAGGATACATTCGATGACTGCATTGGTCATGGTGGTTCCATCGTTCATGGTGATTCCTATGGGTGTGGGGATAGGTTGAGGGACACGAGTGCTTTCGCTCTATGCAGAGCTGCTGTCATTCACGGTTCTGAAACCTGATACCGGCTGGCCCAGGTCGCTATCATCGCGGCGGCATAGTCGGCGTCGGCCCGGCGCGTAAGCAGGTGATCGGCGTTGTCCAGGGAAATGAAGCTCTTGGGGTGCTTCGCGACCGCAAAAATGCGCGCGGCATTCTCGATACCCACTGTCGCATCCAGCGGCGAATGCAGGACCAGCAATGGAATTCGCAACTGGGCGATTCGGAACGCCAGGTTGTGACGCGCCAGGTCGTCGACAAAACTCTTGCGCACGACGAACGGCCTGCCAGCCAGCAATACCTCTGCTTCCCCTCGCGTCTCAATGGTTTGAAGGCTTCGCGGGTCGAACTGATGCAGAACATGGCTGGTATCAAAGGGGGCGCCCAGCGTGGCCACGGCACGAATGCCCGGCATCTCGCCCGCCGCCAACAAGACGGCTGCGCCACCAAGACTATGGCCGACGAGAATCGATGGGGATTTACCGTCTCTGGTCATGGCGTTGCCGGCCGCGACCAGATCGTCCACGTCCGCGGCGAAAGTGGTGTCGGCAAAACTCCCACCGCTATTGCCTAGTCCGGCAAAATCGAAGCGCAACACACCAATGCCATGAGCGGCCAGCGCACGCGCCACGCGACTGGCGGCCAGGCTGTCCTTGCCGCACGTAAAGCAGTGAGCGAGTATGGCCCAGCTCTGCGCATCCCCGTCCGGTAGTTCCAACCTGCCGGCGAGCCTGTAGGCACGTGGTCCGTCAAACTCAAAGGATTGTGCGGTCATAAGTCGATATCTCTGGTTTGGCGGGCATTACATCAGCGAGCTGCCGGGCGACACCCTGGATGTGTGCTGCCGAGCTTGTCCGGCGAGGCCCTTCACTCGACGGCTGGAAAGTCGACGTCGGTGCCGTTGATACGATTGAAGGTATTGGTGAAGATTCCGAGTGCGACGGTCAGCGAGATCTCCGCCAACTGGGTGTCGGTATAGCCAGCCGCACGAATGGCATTAAACTCGTCCTCGCTGATCGTGCCGCTCGTGGTCTGCAGGTGTGACACGAAGCGCACCAGTGCATCACGTTTGGCGTCACCCGTGACCTGCCCCACGCGAATGGCGCGCAAGACATCGACCGGCAGGCCCACCTTCTTGCCCACAAAACTGTGGGCGGCCACACAAACGTCGCAGCCCGTCTTCGCACTGACCAACAGCTTGATGGTTTCGACCTCTTGCCGGCTCAGGCTGCCTGAGTCCAATGTGCCTTGGGCGTCGAGCACCGCGGCCAAAGACGCCGGTAGAAGGTAGCCCAACGCGGCGTACGTGTTCGGGACCCGGCCGCCAGCAATCTTCCTGACCCGCGCATAGATATCAGCGGTGGCGCCAGTTGCCGATTCGATGGCGGGAATAGCGATACGGCTCATGTTGTGAACCCTTCATCACGTGGTTAGGAGTCTCCACTTTAGGCCTCCCCCGTACCGATTTCGAGACCGGATTTACTCAATAAAATGTCCAAAAGGATCAAGTCAACCCGGGGGATCCATCCCTCGGCACACAGCGCGGACGGCGCATGTCGTCTCGTGGAGATCGAGGTTCACGTGCTGCAGTTATAGACGAACGCGTCGAGGGTCGCTCGCGCGAATGGGCGGCCGCCCCGCGCCGACACCTCTAGCACTTCATCCAGCCTGCACACCGAAAGCGAAGCGCTAATTTGTGCCACTACTGGCCCTGGCGCGCGAGACGGCGCCATTGCCCCGGCGTCATGCCCATCCTGTCGGCAAACAGACGCCGGAATGACGACACGGATTGATACCCTACCGATTCGGCGACGGCCTCGGTTGTCATCGTCGGCTTCTTCAGCTCGTTTGCGGCCAGGCTCATGCGGATATCGGTTAGCAGGTCGATGGCCGAGCGCCCCAGTGTGTCCTGGAAGTGCCGCATGAAGGTGGCGCGTGACATGCTGCACAAGGCGGCCAGATCAGGCAGACTCCAGGACCGCGCGGGATCGGCGAACATGGCTGAAATGGCCGGCGCCAGTCGTGGATGGCCTGCGAGCGCCAACAGGCCTGCCGGGGCCTGCTCGGATTCGCTCGCCTCGCGCAGTACTAGCATGAACAGCGCCGAACTAAGCGCGTTGAGGATGGCGTATCCGCCCACTTTGTCGCCCGTGGACTCGGAGCGCATCAGACCCACGAAACTGGCCAGGTGATTCGAAGCAGACCCGATATCCGTTTCACCATGGCCTTCCATGGTCCGTACCACCAGATTCGTGGGCAGGTAATTGCGAATCAGCCGGTCATGAGGCGGCCCGATGAGAAATCGCCCGCACAACATGTCCAGATGCTCGCCCTGGCCGTCATTCTCGCTGAGCGTCAATCCGGCGGAGCCCTGGCGTTCGTAAGTAGGCCCAGGCGCATGTCCACTGCCATCGTGCAGAACGTGCGCCGACCCGTGAGGCAGCAGCACGATATCGCCGCCCACCAGTTCCCTGGCCGTCTCTGTCTCCGGATCCTCGATGATGGCCCGGCCCTTGAGCACGACGTGGTAGGGAATCTCATGCGCCGCGGACTGATCCCAGGCCACACGCCAGGGCGCACCGTAGGCGCAGCGGACCTCCAGCCGGCCGGTGATGGTGATCATTTGCAGGAGATGGCTCAGCCAGTCGACTTGGGACATGGGACTCCGTTAGGCCTCGACATGGAAAAGATGGGGCACCGGCCGGACTACTGCGCCTGCCGGCGCGTGAAAATGGGATGCCTGAGTGTCATTTTCTTCCTCCTTCACGATCAGCGCCGGCGCATCTCAGCGGCCAGCACTTTGCCCGCCGTCGACGTGCAGGATCTCTCCGGTGATAAACGGTGCAGAATCGAGAAACAGGATGGCGTCGGCGATGTCGCTCGTCTCGCCCAGACGTCCAATAGGGTTGAAGGCTCCCAGCGCTTCATAAATTTCAGGCGCGTGCATGGGCGTCTTTATGTTCCCCGGAGCGACGGCGTTTACACGAATGCCCTTCTTCGCGTACTCGATCGCCAGTGACTTCGTGGCGGCGTTGATGCCGCCCTTCGTCAGAGCCGCCAGGACCGAGTAGACCCCACTGATTGCAACCTGGTCTATGCTGGCCGTGACGCTCACCACGTGGCCACTCGAATGCTTTTCCATCTCGGCGATCGCGAGTTGCGTGATGTGATAGAAGCCCGCCATGTTCACGTTCATCACGGCGGCGTAGTCCTCAGCGGTGTGTTCGGTAAAAGGCTTTCCGATATAGATGCCCGCGTTGTTCACCAGCGTATCGATCCGGCCAAATCGCGCGACGCCTTCGGAAATGACACGTTGGGCGGTCGCGGGGTTGCCGCTGTCACCGGCTACCGTCAGGACGTTCGCGTCGTCCGACGGCTTGATCGAACGTGAGGTTGCAACGACGGCATAGTCGAGCTTGCGAAATGCCTGAACGATCGCGGCACCGATCCCTTGCGACGCGCCGGTAACGACGACAACCTTTCGTGACGTGCTCATGTTTTGGTACTTTTTAACGTGATGGTTTCTGGGAAAAGCCAGATACAGCGGAAGCTAGAATCATCCGATGGCGATTGATAGGCACATGCGATCGATGTACACGCGGACGAAATATCGAATCCCCGCGGCGTATTGGCTTACCGGACAGCACACAAATCGCATCCGCGTGCGCAAGACCGATACCCCAGATCTGATTCGCATAATGACCCAGGCAAGGATCGCTCCAGCGTATGCTAATCGTCGTTGACGACAGCTTCTCCACAATGGAGACGTGCAACGGCGACCGTTCGTTTTGCATGGTGGGGATCGCTCATCATCAAAACCTTGTCGGTAAGCCCGGATGGGTTCGCAAGAATCTTTTGGCATCAGGAATCTTTTGCATCCGGGCTTTCGCGTTACGCTCGCATCAACCTCCTGGGACACCCGGAAATGGTCGATATATCGTCAAATCGAGCCAGCCGGCGTAACAGCGGGAAAGTCCTTCTCGGGATCGAACACGTTGTTGAAAAAGTTCGTCAGCGAGTACATGGCTACCAGCGCGACGATCTCCATCACGTTTGCATCCGTGTAGCCGGCATCGCGAACCGCTTTCAGATCGGCGTCACCGACCTGCCCTCGGGTCTCGATGACCTTGCGCGCAAACTGGACGGCAGCGTCCCGCTTCGCGTCGGTGGCATGGCCCTTGCGCGCGAGAATGATTTCATCAGCCGGCAGCTTCGCCATGTGCTCGGCCGTAAAGCTGTGAACCGTCAGGCAGTAGTTGCAGCCGTTCACTTCGGACACAGCGAGGCCGATGCTGTCACGCGTCTTTACGTCGAGCGCCCTGCTCAGGGAACCGAGCAGGGTGGCCCATGCGTTGAACGCGATCGGGCTCTGCGCGAAGGCCGCCATCATATTCGGGGTGAACCCGATATTTTTGGTGAACGCATCGAGCGTCGGTTTCGATTCGGCCGGCACCTGGTCCGGCGTTAGCGCTGAAGTTCTTGCCATCGTAGTCTTCCTTATAAGTTACTGGTTTTACGAATACTCAAACGCGGCTCCGCACGAGGCTGACCATCGCCGGTTCGATCGTCGCGATGAGCGAGCGGCGAAGTTCGGTTGCGCGCGTCTCATCGATGAAGGCTGTAGCCTGCAAAGGCAGGTAATGGACGGTATTGAGACCAATGCAGCCGAGCACGGCGGTAAGATAGGGCGTAAGGAAATCCGGCTGATTGGCTCGATCACCAGCGAATACGCCACCCGAAGCGATCCCGACGAATACCGGACGGTCCTGAAGCATTCCGACCTTGCCGGTTGGTGTCGACTTCATCGTGCGGCCGACACGGAGGATCTGATCGATCCACGCCTTCAGGACGGACGGGACCGTGAAGTTGTTCATCGGCGTGCCGATGACAACGACATCGGCACACTCGACCTCCTGAATGAGTTGCTCGGCCGGAAGCACCGCGTCGGCGGACCGCCCTGCCGCGGCCAGCGACGCGGGCGTCGCGAGCGCGGCGGCATAGTCGGGTCCGGCATGAGGTATCGGTTCATATCCGAGGTCCCGACGAATTACATTCGCGCCGGGCAGAATCGTGAGAAGCTTTTCGACAAGCGCCGCCGACAGCTCTCGACTGTGCGACTTCGGTCGCGGACTGCTATCGATGTGCAGGATATTCATACGACTTTCTCCGGCCGCGTCACAAAGCCAATGGCGGCATCGAGCATCTGTTCAGGCTTGGTGCGGCGGTTCTTGCCGCGTACCTTCCACAGGTCACCGGTTCTACTAGCCATTAAACGAGATCCAGCACATCGGTCAGGGGACGGCGCGGCTTCTGCGCCCAGTTTCCCGGACGCTCCGCCCCGACGGACAGCAGCAGAACCGGCACTTCGTCCCCGGCCAGTCCGAACTCGCGGTGTACCGCTTCGGCATCGAAACCGATCATCGGCGTGGAACCCAAGCCCAGTGAGCGGGCCGCATAGATCATCGCCGACGCGCCGAACGTGGCGGTGCGTACAGCCTCGTCACGCCGGCGCTGCGGGTACGCCATGTACAGATCGCGTGCGGGGTTTTCCCATTCCGGCACCATCGCGGCCGGCATGACGCCCGCCTCCACCAGCGGCGCCAGCCGCTCCGGTATGACGCTGGTATCGACCAGCTGGCCGCAAACGATGAAGGTCACGGCCGCATCGGTGATCGCGGGCTGGTTCCAGGCAATCGGACTCAGCCTGGCCTTGGCTTCACGCGTGCGTACCGCGATGAAGCGCCAGTTCTGCAGGTGGAAGGATGTCGGCGCGGTGGTGCCGATTCGCACGAGCTCGCGAATCTGGTCGTCGCTCAGGGTGGCGGCAGGATCGTAATACTTGGCGGCGCTGCGGCTCAGGATACATTCGATGACTGCGTTGGTCATGGTTAATCCTACAGGTGAGGGGATAAGTCGAGGTACGAGGGGCTTTTTACCTGACCGGCGTGGTCAGTTCCTTGTCGTTGCTATCAACGACGAATACCGCCAACAGCTTTGCAGGTTCGGTTTTGCTCGCGTTCCGCCTGATGGGATGGCGCGCGCGAGGCGGTTCGGACCAGCTCTCGCCCGCGCGATACACGCGTACTTCACCATCGTTCACTTTTGATTCGATTGCGCCTGATACCACGTACGCGTATATGAAAGCGGACTTGGTGTGCGCGTGAGGTACCGAGGCAGCGCCCGGCCGCAGCGCCAGCGCTTACGAAGATCGCAACTATCGCGCAAAACGCAGACAGGATCGGGTGAATGGTCATGACCAGATATCTCCCCTATTGGCCTTACATTTGTACCAACGATGGTGTGAATATTCTGTACCATCGATGGTACGAATTAAAGAACCAAGATTCCCCGTTTTTGTGTGTACCAAGAACATGAATGCAGACCTGCAGATTCAGCTCGACCGGACAGCGAAGCTGTCCCTGGCAGAACAGATTCGTATGAGCATTAGCAGGGCCATAGAGTCAGGCCTGCTCGCACCTGGTACCCGACTGCCCTCGTGGCAGGACCTGGCCGCGCAGCTCGGCGTGGCGCGCGGTACAGTTCAAGCGGCATATGAACGGTTGTCCGACGCTCAAATGATCGAAACATTCCGGGCCGGGGGCACCCGCGTCGCCCCACGGCCCCGCGTGGCGGCGACTCAATCCGAAGCGCCGCAGCTCGGAGCGTTTATGAGGGCTTATGAGGAGATGAACGCCGGGCCGGCGATCTTTCAGCTCGGCATTCCGGCGTTTGAAGGCCTACCGGAACAGCTTTTTGCACGCGCGCGCTCGTCCAATCTACTGAAGACCGGATGTCTATCGTCACTGCTCTATCCCGATCCCAGAGGGGAGTTCGAATTGCGAAGAGAGATCGCGGGCTATCTCGCCATCGCTAGAAACGTTCACTGCTACCCGGAGCAGGTGTTTATCACTTCGGGATACAGCTCCGGCTTAGGCCTTGCACTGCGGGTGTTAGGTTTGGAAGGCAAGAAGGTCTGGATGGAAGAGCCCGGTTTCATGCTCACCCGGAAAGGGTTGGAGCTCGCTCGTTTGAATATCGTGCCGGTACCGGTGGATGCAGAAGGTCTCAACGTAGGCTATGGCATCGAGAACGCCGCGGACGCAGCGTTAGCCGTCGTGACGCCTGGCCAACAGGCTCCGCTGGGCTCGACCCTGTCGTTAAGGCGACGTCTTCAGCTGCTTGAATGGGCGGCCTCGAGCGACGCCTGGATTATCGAAGATGACTACCTCGGCGAGCTACAACTGCAAGGCAGGCCGGCACCTGCCCTGGCATCTCTGGACGAGGGAAAACGGGTCATTCACATCGGTTCCTTCAGCAAGACTGTTAGCCCGGGGCTCCGGCTTGGATTTGTCGTGGCGCCAAACGAATTGGCCAACGCATTCTCCGAAGTAGCCGCAACGCTTGCCCCGGCACCATCACCGGTAGTTCAACTCGCCACGGCTCAATTTATGCGTGATGGCCACTACATCCGACGCGTGCGTCGGCTCAAGCGTCTATATTCTGCCCAGCGTGACGCGCTATGCGAGCAGTTACGATTGCGCGACGCAGAGTGGGTTAATGCCGGCCTGGCAGTACTCCTCCGACTCCCCGACGGCGCGCCCGATGTGCGGATCGTTCGGGAAGCGATGACCATTGGCATGGCACCATCGCCTTTGTCCGCATGGTTCGCGACTCCATCCTGGACCTTACCCGGCCTTTTGCTCGGGGTGGCCACGGCGCCTGAACAGCACCTCGCCACATCGTGCCGTCGACTGTTCGAGATCATCGACCGATATTGCCAGCGCGACGTGCGGGGCGTCACTTGAGACCACGAAGGAAACTCCGGTGCAAGCCAGCAACTGAGGCGACACCGCGCACGACCGGAGACAAAGCGAAGCGCGCCGACGGCACAGTTTGACCTGCCCTTGACACCGTGCGGTCCTGTAACTGTCACTACCGTGTCGAAGGACCAGGCTCCATGTGTGTGGGCCCGACTTTCATCGCATGGCAAGGCTCCGCCTCCCACGACATACGATGAAATAACTTCCACATAGACTGTTATGGCGCCCATGGCTAATGTGTCGGTATCGGATGCGACGCACTGACACACCCTTTCACCGCAGACGATAGCTTCCGCCACTACCGTAGGGCATCGTCATGGAATCACTTGGAAAATTCACGCTTTACGTCACAGCTTTCGTCATCGCCGTGTCGCTGGTCGAAGCTGTCTGGCTTAGCCGGAAAAATCGCACAACCGACACGCCATTCGCATGGCACGAAGTGTGGCTTTCGCTCGCCGATGTTGTCGGGCGCAAGCTGCTCGCGCTGCTGCCGCTCTCGCTCGCAACCCCCATATTTGCCCTGGCGTGGGAGCATCGCATCTTCACCGTAGAACTGAACAGCGCTCTGATGGTGCTCACGCTCTTCATCGGCCAGGAATTCTGCTACTACTGGTATCACCGGGCGTCGCATCGCATCCGGTTCTTCTGGGCGACGCACGCTGTGCACCACTCGCCTAACCAGTTGACCCTTTCCACCGCGTACCGGCTCGGCGTGACGGGCAAGCTGTCGGGCTCGGCGATCTTCTTCGCGCCGCTCGTATGGCTCGGCGTGCGTCCTGAAGTCGTACTGCTGACGCTCTTCATCAACCTCATGTATCAATTCTGGCTGCATACCACGTGGATTCCGAAGCTCGGCTGGCTTGAGTATGTTTTCAATACGCCATCCTCGCACCGCGTGCACCATGCATCGAATGTCGATTATCTGGATGCGAACTACGGCGGCGTATTGATTATCTTCGACCGGCTGTTCGGCACCTACGTTGAAGAGCGCGCCGACGAACCTTGCCGTTACGGTCTCGTCACGCCGACCACCTCGCGCAATCCGTTCGTCGTCGAGTTCGAGCACTGGGCGACACTGGTGCGGGACGTAGCGAAGGCAAAGAACGTGTGGACGGCGATCAATCACATTCTCCAGCCGCCTGGCTGGCTGCCGGACGGCGGCGGCGAAACCACAGATGAACTGCGCCGCAGGAACAAGGCACCTTGTGGCGAACGCAAAGTGGCCAATGGCTGACCATACGTCCACTGACGCCTGGTTCACTCAGAAGGAACTGTCAGACCGGTCCGGTGACAACGGGTCAGCCGGCATCCGGTACGAGTTCGCCATCACAATTGGCGTACGGATCGCGCCGCCCATCGTGGCATCGATGAGATTTCCAGCGCGCACTGCCTGATTGTGGAAAGCGAGGCTTGCCGGCTGGTCCTTATCCGGCCGTCGCTACATGATCCTGGTTGCCATATGTCGTCTTCCTGATGCACACGACTTTCGGTTGAGTCATTTCCTCGTACGCAAACCTGACACCTTCGCGGCCCAGGCTTCCGTACTTGAATCCCCCGAACGGCATGGCATCGAATCTGTAATCCGATGAGTCGTTGATCATGACCCCGCCGGCTTCCAGTTCGTCGGCGGCCCTGAGCGCTGCATGCAGATCGTTTGTGAAGATGCCGGCATGCAGGCTGTACTCGGGGCTGTTGGCAAGCGAAAGCGCCTCGTCCAGTGTCTCAATCCGCTGCAGAACGACAACCGGGCTGAACACCTCCTCCTTCCACAGGTCGCAGTCGAAGCCGACGTCCTCGAGCACCGTCGGAGCGTAAAGCGAACCGTCTTGCGTATTCCCGCACAGCAGCCTGGCACCCTGACCGATCGCGGCATCCACCACGCGTTTCGTCTGGACGGCTGACTGAGCTGTAATCATCGGTCCGACGTCCGTGTCGGGCAAGGCGGGATTGCCCGACTTGAGTGCTCGAGTACGGGCAACAAAGCGCCTCGCGAACTCGTCGTAGATGGACGACTGGATCAGGATTCGTTGCGTGCCGATACAGTTCTGGCCCGCTGCCCAGAACGCTCCGGACACACACGACGAAACGGCGTCTTTGAGATTGCAGTCACTCAGGACGATGACGGGTGCGTTGCCTCCCAGATCCATCGCGAACTTTTTCAGACCCGACGACCGGGCGATTTTCTCTCCGGTTATGAATCCACCGGTAAAGGAAACCATTCTGACGTCCCGCGATGAGACGAGCGCTTCGCCGAGCGCTGCGCCGCCCGTCGCGACCGACACGACGTTCGATGGCAATCCGGCCGCCACCAGATATCCGACGAGCTTGATCGCCGACAGTGGCGTGAATTCAGACGGTTTGAGCACCACGGCATTGCCGCCGGCAATCGCCGGCCCCAACTTATGCGCCACCAGGTTCAGCGGATCGTTGTATGGGGTGATGGCGACGATGATGCCGAGAGGCTCCCGAGTGAACCATCCCTGCCGGTTTTCCGATCCACCGTACGCGTCGAACGGCACGACCTCACCTACGTTTTGACGCGCTTCATCGGCGGACAGCTTGAGCGTGTTCACGCATCGCAGCACTTCCTTGCTGGCCTGCCGGATCGTCTTGCCCGCTTCCGCGACGATCAGATCGGCAAACGCGTCCTTGTCACGCTCCACAAGCGATGCGCAAATCTCTAGCACGCGAGCCCGTTCGTGACGGGACAGGTTGCGGCAGACGCGCGCCCCCTCCTTTGCGGTCTGGATCAGCGCCTGCGCGCCTCCCGGTGGAATGTTCACGACAGTGCCCACTTCGACGCCATCGAAGGGATTGGTGATCGAGATGAAGCCCGGCGATGCATCAATGGGAAATGCGTCATTCATTTCGAAACGCCTGTGGTCGTCTTTTCTTTCGAATGCGGGAAATGGCAAAATTCCTCGCGCAAACACTCTCAGCGCGTCTCGCGCCAGGTCTCCGTTTAGAGCGTAAGCGAGCCTTCCACGGACGTGACGCACGAACCGCCGACGCTTACCACTCCGTTCGCATCCACGCTTACCTTGACTCGCCCATCTCGACCGACGCAACGCCCCTGAGCCGCCACGTAATCGGCTCCGCCAGGCGGTAACAGGCCGCGCTGCCACTGGAAGACGGCCACGCTGCCGTTGCCGCTTCCGCAGACAGGATCCTCCTCCACCCCGCAGGACGGTGCGAAGGTACGCACTTCAATTGCCGCATCGTCGCCATGCTCGCGAGCGCCGAATACGGTCAGGCCCGTGACGCCCAGGCGGCGCTCAAGCTCAGCCAGTCTCGGGAGATCCGGCCGAAGATCCAGTACGGAAGCCGCGTCGATCATTTGAACCACGATCCAGATGGCGCCCACGTTCACGATACCTGGCGCAGTCTTCAGGTCCACTTTGCACCCGAGGATGCGCTCCAACTTCGCCATGTCCGTCGTGTGCAGCGGCTCCAGCTTCGCAGGCGGTAGCCGGAAGGTGAGCTCGCGGCCTTCGCTTCGCGCCTCGATCGTCAATTCGATGAGCCCGATGCCGCATTCCTGGATCAATCGACCGATTCGGCGGGGCGCGACGCGCCCGGCTTCCAGGATTGCGTGCGCGCTACCAAGCGTCGGATGGCCGGCGAAAGGTAGTTCGCTACGCGGCGTGAAGATCCTCAAGCGATAGTCGGCGTCGGCTGTCGTGGGCGGAAGGACAAACGTCGTTTCCGAAAGATTGGTCCATCTCGCAACAGCCTGCATCGCGTCGGCGGTCAGGTTCTCCGCGTCCATGACCACGGCCACCGGGTTGCCCAGAAGCGGCCGGAATGAAAAGACGTCAACCACGCTATAGGATCGCTTCATGCTCCCTCCGTCTGAATCCCGCGGACTCGTGCCGCTCAGGCTGCGCTCACGCTGTCGAGTTCCGTCCCTGTGAGACCGTACTTCGCCATGCGAGCACGGTGATCCGCCGAACCGATGTACTTTCGAAGCTGCTCATTCACCGCTTGCAGAAGCGCGTGATTGCTCTGGCTGAACGAGAAGGCGCCGACAGGTGCTACGCTTTCGTTGCTCGTTTCGACCGCAACCCCTTCCAGTTCCCTATTGGCACCCGCCAGGACACGGCTTCCCACTGCCGTGCTCGCGTAGGCGTCAATCTTTCCTGCAAGCAGCGCGTCGATCGCGTGCGGTTGGTCCTTGAACGCCACGATCTGGCTGTCGCTCACGCCCGCCGACATTGCAGCGTCGTACTGAATCGTCCCGGCAACGATCCCGAGCCGGGCGTCGTTCCGCGCCGCGACGGCCCGGTAGCTCGTCAGCGCTTTCGGATTGCCATGACGAAGCAGGAAGCCATCACCCAGCGACCAGACCGGCACACTGAATGCAACGCGCTCCGCTCGCTCGGCCGTCACGAAAATTGGCACGTTCATGTCCCAGCGTCCTTCCTGCACGCCCGGCAGAAGCTCTTCGAACGAGGTCAAATGATGTTCGATCGAGGACACACCGATCGCTCGAAGCACCACATCCGCCAGCTCGATGTCGGCGCCCGTCGCGCAATGATCTTCGCCCGTCCAGTAGAAGGGCGGTTCCTCGAGATACGCGATGCTTACTCTCATAGCAGTACTCCACAAATCCAGGGGTTACGACACGTCAGGCAGTCGTGGCGTCCAGAGCCGACGAGAGCGCGGACAACGCGGATCCGAGGCGCGCTGGCGGCAGATAGCCAAAGCCCAGCCGGAATACACGGCTGCTTTCCCCAAACCATGCTCCGGACGCCAGTTGCAAGTCATGACCCGGCAGCAGATCCCAGAAGCGCGAGGCGGCAGCCTCGTCGAATGCCTCGGAGCGCAGGCGCACGCAGCACAGCGCACCTGCGTCGGGTCGGACCCACTCGACGCGTTCGCGCTCGCTCTCGCACCAGTGCGCCAGTTCCTGGAGAGCGCCGGCGAGCGACCGACGTCGCGACGCGAGTACACCTTCCCTGTGGCGCAGAAGCACAGTGGCGAGCGTCTCGTCGAGCACCGAACCCGAGATCACGGTGTTCATCCTGGCGACGGTCAGACGCGCCCGAAGATCAGCGTCCGCCACCGTGAGCCAGCCTGTTCGTAAGCCCGGCGCGCCGAGCGCCTTCGATACCGACGCGCCGGTGACGATGCGTGCGTCGAGCGCCGCGAAACTGTCGGCCACCGCATCGTCACCATAGGCGGCTTCCCGATAGGTCTCGTCAACGAAAAGTATCGCTTTCGGAGACCGCCTTTCCATCACGACAAGGAGCTTCTCGATGTCGGCACGAGACATCTGAACGCCAGATGGATTTTGTGGCGACGCGATGCTGACAAGCTTTGTCTTTGACGACAGGCGTGCGTCGATCCGATCCAGGTCCAGCCGATAGCCACTCTCGAACGACAGCTTGATCTCGCGTACGTCGACGCCGGCTCCGAGAAGGCAGTCACGGCTCGGCGGAAAGCATGGTGTCGCAAGGACAGCCTCGTCGCCGGACCGGCAGACCTCGAAAGCGAGAAGAAAGAGCCCGAGCGCGGTACCTTGTGTCGTGATGATCTGCCCGGCTGAAACGCCGCAGCCTTCTGAAATGGCTTCGCGCAACGCTAACGACCCAGCGGAGGTTCCGTAGCCGAGTTTCAGATCGCGGATACGGTCGAGACCCGCCAGGTCCAGCAATTCGCCGACCGTCAAGTCTTGCGAAGTGCTCTCCGCCAGATTGAATGGCCGATTCACGTCGAGCAGTGAAATGATCTCGTTGCGAGGAAATCTCCCGCGCCAGGCGAGGGAATTCGCTTCGTTGAAGCCAGGGCGCTGTCTTTCATCGAAATTCTGCTGAAAACTGTTCATGCTCGTGCCTTGCATTTGCTGTGAGTCATTCGCCAGACGATCCGCTGCAAGCCGTCGAACTGCCGGTCCAGCACGGCCTTCGTGGAGGTCACAGCCGTGCACGGGGGCCTTGCTGCGGTACGGCATCCCGGTTCCTCCGGACGCGATCGCAACGTATGCATCGTAGCGTCCCTGGGTCAACCAGAACAGTCACAGTTTTCTGCAGAATGGACCATCACAATTTCCCTTGGCGAGCCAGGGCGTCGCGTCGATAATCAGGGATTACTCCGTTATGAACGCTTCTATGGACACGCCCACTCCGTACCGTTACGAGCAGTTGGCCGAACTCATCGTCGGCATGATCGACAAGGGCGCACTCGCAGCGGGCATGCGGGTGCCATCCGTGCGCGCAGTCAGCGAGCAGCACGGCATCAGCATCTCCACGGCGTTACAGGCATATCGCCTGCTTGAAGATCGCGGCGTCCTCGTCGCGCGTCCGCAGTCGGGCTTCTACGTCGCGGCCGCACGCCGCGGCGTCCTCGCGTTGCCATCGGCCTCGCGGGCGCGCGCGAAGGCGTCGACTGTGTCGATCAGCGGAGCGGTCACAGCGCTTCTCGAGCACGCATCGAATTCGGCGCTCGTCCCCCTTGGCTGCGCCGTGCCCGACGCCGCGCTGCTGCAATCGAAGCGGCTCGATCTCGCGCTCGCGCGCGCCGCACGTCAACATGGCACGCGCTACAACACCTATTGCGCGCCACACGGCGAGCCGCGCCTGCGTCGCGAGATCGCAAAGCGCGCGATGCGCGTCGGGCACACGCTCTCCCCCGACGACGTGCTCGTGACGTGCGGCTGCACCGAGGCGCTGACACTCGCGCTTACGACTGTCACTACGCGTGGCGATACGATCGCGATCGAATCGCCCACATACTTTGGGCTCCTTCACACCATTGAAATGCTCGGCCTGAAGGCGTTCGAGCTGCCAACTCACCCGACGCGCGGTATCGACGTCGGCGCGCTCACACGCCTGCTCGATACAGAACCCGTGGCGGCCTGTGTGCTGTCATCGAGCTTCAACAATCCACTCGGCTCGGCGATGACAGAAGCCGAGAAACGTGCGCTCCTCGCGGTGCTTGCGCGGCATGCCGTACCGCTCATCGAAGACGACGTCTATGGCGACATCCACTTCGGTCGCGAGCGGCCGAAGCCCTTCATCGCGCTCGACGGCGGCGCCAATACGATCTACTGCAGCTCGTTTTCGAAATCCCTTGCGCCGGGATACCGGGTCGGGTGGATGGCGGCGGGCGCCTATACGCAGCAAGTGATGGAGCGCAAGCTCGCGTTCAGCCTCTGCAGCCCGGTCTTGCCGCAGGTTGCACTCGCAGACTTCCTGGAGAGCGGCAGCTACGATTCGCACCTGCGCGGCATCCGCCGAATCTTCGAAGAGAACCTCGCGCGCATGACTCAGACGATCGAGGCAAGCTTTCCCGCCGACACGAAAGTCAGCCGGCCAGCAGGCGGTTTTGTGCTCTGGCTCGAACTGCCAAGACGCTTCGATTCGCGTGCGCTCTTCGACGAGGCACTCGAGCAAGGCATTTGTTTCGCACCAGGCGACGTCTTTTCGGCGAGCCGGCGCTTTCGCAATTGCCTGCGCCTGAGCGCCGGGCATGCCTGGGACGACCGCATAGAGGACGGAGTCCGCCGCCTTGGCCGGCTCGCACGAGCGCAACTCGCGCGCCAGGAGGCATTGGTGAACGGTTAGGCGGGTGACCAAAACCCCGGTTGCTACAGACCAAAACTCAAAAGCCGGTCACACCGTCGATTGCCGAGGTCCGCCTCTGGCCGGTCGCCGCCCGACGTTCCGCACGCGTGAACTTGCAGACCCCGCATCGCGCGTCGGACCGTAGCCGACCCATAAGCGCCAATCGCGCTTTCCTTTCGAACGACCGTTATTCGGCCCAAGACGGCCGCTCAGGCCAGCGCTGCGAGACCAGCGGGCACTCTATTGAGTAGCCTTCGCCATCGCCAAGCGGAGAAGAACGCGCACGCACCCGTAACGACACGCGCCGATTACCCACCCGCGCGCATTTCCCCGACATTCACCGTCATTCACTGAGCCGGCGAGATAGCTCTCGCTTCGTCCGGCTCATGGCCAGTTCGGTTTTGGGCCCTCAGTCGGATACCAGCCACCGGCGTCCGTTCGCCCTTCAGTAATCACGGTCAGTGCTGCCCGCCGAAGTCAAAACAAAAATTGTTTGTAAAGTACGCTACATTTGTGTAGTTTACTTTACATGAATACTCTAACCAACTGGTGCGTCCTCGTTCTGACGTTCCCCACCGAGAACGCCACCGCGCGCATGCGAGCGTGGCGCGCGCTGAAGGCGAAGGGGTGCGCGGTCCTGCGTGACGGCATCTACCTGTTGCCTCACACCGCGGAGCGTGAGGACATGCTCCGCGAACTTGCCGGCAGCATCGACGAAGCCGGCGGCACCGCGCATCTGCTGCGGGCGCCAAGCTCGGACGCGTCGCAGGAAGCGGACTTTCGCGCACTGTTCGACCGGAACGACGACTACGCAACCTTTGTCGCGTCACTGGGCGCTACGCGCAAAACGCTGGGGGGCCTGCCGCCGGCAGACGTCACGCGCTTGCTGCGTCGCCTGCGCAAGGATTACGACGCGATCCGGATGATCGACTACTTTCCGGGTCCCGCATCGACCGACGCCGAAGTCGCCTGGGAAGATTTCGTGGCCCTTGCGGATACGGTCCTGTCGCCGGGCGAGCCGCATGCGGCTGAGCGAGTGATCCGGCCCCTCCCGCGTGACGAATACCAGGCTCGCACGTGGGCAACCCGGCAACGGCTCTGGGTCGATCGCGTCGCGAGCGCATGGCTGATCCGCCGCTTCATCGATCCGAAGGCACGCTTCCTCTGGCTGGCTTCGCCGGAGGCCTGCCCGCCGGACGCGCTCGGCTTCGACTTCGACGGCGCCGCCTTCACACACGTGGGCGAGCGAGTGACGTTTGAGGTGCTGGTCGTGAGCTTCGGCCTCGACGATGACGCGGCGCTGCTTCGGCTCGGTGAAATGGTGCACGCGCTCGATGTTGGCGGAGCACCGGTGCCGGAAGCGATCGGCTTCGAAGCGGTGATGGCCGGCGCGCGGCAACGCGCATTGGACGACGACCAACTGCTCGACGAGATGGGGCGCGTGCTCGATTCGATCTACGCACACTTTGCGACGAGCAAAAAAAATGACAACTCAGAGGGCCGTTCATGAACACCACGACGGCGATCACGCCCGGCTACACGCTCGGCCAGATCGTCCTCTACATGCTGCGGCTCGGCACCTTTGGATTTGGCGGCCCGGTGGCGCTGGTCGGCTACATGCACCGCGACCTCGTCGAGCGACGGGGCTGGATCAGCGAACAGGACTACAAGGAGGGCCTGGCGCTGGCTCAAATGATGCCGGGTCCTCTCGCCGCTCAACTCGGCATTTATCTCGGCTACGTCCATTACCGCGTCGTCGGTGCAACGGTGGCCGGTATCGCTTTCGTCCTGCCGTCGTTCCTGATGGTCGTGGCCCTCGGCTGGGCCTACGCGCAGTTTGGCGGCCTCTCCTGGATGCAGGCAGTCTTCTATGGCGTGGGCGCCGCGGTGGTCGGAATCATCGCGATGAGCGCGTATAAGCTGACCAGGAAGACCGTCGGCAAAGACAGATTGCTGTGGGCGATATTCCTGACGCTCGCGGTCGTTACCGTGGTCACTCAGTCCGAGATCGCGTGGCTCTTTATCGCGGGTGGTTTGATCAACTGGTTCTGGCGTGCCCCACCGAAGTGGCTTGGCAAGGGCGGACTGAATGCGCTTGCCGTGACGCAGGGACCGGGTGTAAGCGGTGTCCTGAGCGGTCTTGACCTGCCGTTGCTCGGCCAGATCGGTCTGTTCTTCGCCAAGGCCGGCGCGTTCGTGTTCGGTTCGGGACTGGCGATCGTGCCGTTCCTCTACGGTGGCGTCGTGACCGAACATCACTGGCTCAACGACAAGCAGTTCGTCGATGCGGTGGCCGTCGCGATGATCACGCCGGGGCCGGTCGTGATCACAGTCGGGTTTATCGGTTACCTGGTCGCGGGATTCCCGGGCGCCTGTGTCGCCGCGCTTGGGACCTTCCTGCCCTGCTACCTGTTCACCGTGCTGCCAGCGCCGTACTTCAAGAAATACGGCAGGTTACCTGCCGTCAAGGCGTTCGTTGATGGCATTACTGCGGCGGCCGTGGGTGCGATCACCGGCTCAGTCATTGTCATCGCGCGGCGCTCCATCGTCGACTGGCCGACTGTTGTGCTTGCGCTTGTGACGGTCGTATTGCTCTGGCGATTCAAGAAGCTGCAGGAGCCGGTGATTGTCGTTGCGGCTGCCCTGTTTGGTCTTGCTGTCTATCCGCTTATCCACTAGCACGCCATCTGACGGCACGCGCGTGCGCGCATTCTACGAGGAACGTAATCATGGCAACACGTCGTACCTTCCTGCACAACACCGCTGCGGTGGGCGCGGGAATCATGCTGGCCCAGGCGCAAACCGTGCGTGCCGCAGAAGAGCCCGGTTATACCGACAAGCTCACGGACGCGGACGGCAAGTATGCCGCTGGACCGCTGCCATTCGCCTACGACGCGCTAGAACCCGTCATCGATGCGCGCACGGTCGAACTGCACTACAACTTTCACCACAAGCCTGCTGTCGCTGCCGCGAACAAGGCTGAAGACGGTCTCGCGAAAGCGCGGGACTCAAACGACTTCGCGCTGGTGAAGTTCTATGAGAAAGAACTCGCGTTCCAGCTGTCGAGCCACATCCTGCACAGCATTTACTGGACCAGCATCTCGGGTAAAGGCGGTGAACCGAAGGGCGAACTGGCCAAAGCGATCGACAGGAATTTCGGTTCGTATGCGAAGTTCAAGGCCCAACTGGCGGCGGCAACGATTGCAGTGGAAGCATCCGGCTGGGGTGTCGTTGGCTATCATCCCGCGACGGGCAAGCTCATGATCCTGCAGTGCGAGAACCATCAGAAGCTGACCGCCTGGGGCATCCAGCCCATCCTCATCCTCGATGTTTTCGAGCACGCGTACTACCTGAAGTACCAGAACCGGCGCAACGAATACGTCAATCAGCTTTTTAGCCTCATCAACTGGGACAACGCCGCCATGCGGATGCAGGCAGCGGTGCCTGCTCGGAGGATGACGTGAACTGGATGATGCGTGAGCTGGCGAAGACGACGATTGAACGAGCGCCGCTCGCAAAGCATAGTTGCACGGTGAACACGCTGAGGAAACTCGCGTTATGAATGCACTTTGGACTCGGCCTGCTGCTCGTTGGCTGCTTTCTGTAGCGTGCGCTATTGTTGCCGCGCTGGGGGGCGTTGCGTTCCCAGCGTCGGGTGCGGACAACGGTCTTGAAATGGGTGGCCTGCCGTTGAGACAACTCGCCGACGTTCCGCTGGGCGGACGGCCGACCCGACTCGACTACGAAAGCTTCGATCCGGAACGCCACCTGCTGTACATCGCCCATCTGGGCGACGATGAGGTCATCGTGTTCGACACGCGCGCCGGTCGCGTCACCGGCCGGATTCCAGACGTGGCCACTGTGCATGGCGTACTGACGGTTCCGGAATTGTCACGCGTGTATGCGTCGGCCACCGGCTCAAATGAGATCGTCGCGATTGACGAAGCCACACTAAAGATCACGGCGCGCATGCCGGGCGGCCGTTATCCCGATGGCATGGCCTACGCGCCCGACGCGCACAAACTCTACGTGTCCGACGAAACGGGCGAAACCGAGACGGTGATTGACGTTCGCTCCAACACGCGGGTTGCAACGATCCCGCTCGGCGGTGAAGCCGGCAACACCCAGTACGATGCGGTTTCCCGACACATCTTCGTGAACGTTCAGTCTCGGCGGCAACTGCTCGAAATCGACCCAGCCACGGACCGGATCATCACACGGATCGATCTGCCGGGCGCGCAGGGCAATCACGGACTGCTGATCGAACCGCAGCAACGGCTTGCTTTCATCGCTTGCGAAGGCAATGACAAGCTGCTGGTACTCGACATGCCCACGATGCGGGTCACGTCATCGTTCGATGTCGGAGAGGATCCGGACGTCCTGGCCTTCGACCCGCAACTGCATCTGCTCTATGTCGCTGGCGAAGCCGGGATCGTCTCGATGTTCAAAGCCGAAGCGGGCAACGTGTCGAAGATCGGTGACGGTCGTGTCGGCCTCAATGCGCACGTTGTCGCAGTAGATGACTCAACGCATCGTGCCTACTTCCCGCTTAAAAATGTTCAGGGGCAAGCAATGTTGCGCATTATGGCCCCACAAGGCTGAGGCGATAAAGACAACGGAGTCGGAATGGGTAGTACCAACCCTGGCCGATCGCGAAGTTGTTCGCGCTCAAGTTCCCCCCTGGATGCAGGCGCGTGTGGAGGATGAGATGAGTCAAACTAAAACTGCCGCCAAGGTGGCCATACTGTGGCGCGGTGATCATGAAGCGCGCAAAAATGCGACACCGGCGAACAATCGCTTTTATCGCGTCTTCGAAGAACTGACGGCGATCGGTATTCAGGTGGAACCCGCTGTCTATTCCGACGAGATAGTGGATGAAGTGCGTGAGCAACTCTTGAAGGTCGACGGCGTACTGGTATGGGTTGATCCGATTCACGACGGGCAGACCCGTGTGGCTCTCGACGCCATGCTGCGGGAGGTGGCGTCGCGTGGACCCTGGGTCAGCGCCCACCCTGACGTCATCCTGAAAATGGGCGTCAAGGAAGTTCTGCATCGCACCCGGAATCTCAGCTGGGGAACGGATACCCATCTCTATCGCGACAGATCTGCGTTCCAGTCTGAGTTCCCGTCTCGCCTTGAATCGGCGGGGCCGCGCGTTCTCAAACAAAACAGGGGCAATGGTGGTCAGGGGATCTGGAAAGTCGAGCAGATCTCGCCGCCTGGCGGCGATGCGGTATTGGTTCGCGTGCTGCATGCACGCCGAGGGAGCGTGCCGGAAGAGATAACGCTGCACGATTTCATGGCGCGCTGCGAGGCATACCTCACGCCTGACGGCTGCATTGTTGACCAACCCTTTCAGTCACGCCTTCCCGACGGGATGATTCGCTGCTACATGGGAGCCGACAAGGTTGTCGGGTTCGGACACCAGTTGATCAAGGCGCTGATATCGCCACCACCGGAAGGCCATGACTCTGACGCTGCGCAGCCCGGGCCACGTATCATGCACTCCGCCTCGGCCGAGCCGTTCCAAGTCCTCAGAGCGAAAATGGAACTCGAATGGACGCCGCAAATGATGGATATCCTGAACATCGACAGCGCTTCGCTGCCGATTATCTGGGATGCTGACTTCCTTTACGGACCGCGCACCGAATCGGGCGAGGATACCTACGTACTCTGTGAGATCAACGTCAGTTCAGTTTTCGCCATACCGGACCAGGCGCCGGCAGCAATCGCCCGTCTGACGAAGGAACGTCTGCGGAAAAATAGTCATCGAACTGGAGTTCCCACCGGATGGCGAGCAGCATGATTTGTGCAGCAAAAGGCGCCGTCGAAGCTCGGGGAAACGGGGGAGTCGCTGCGGTTGGGCAGGATCGCCAAAGCCATGAAAGTCCGTTCGAGCGCACACTTCGGTCATTCGCGAAGCCCTATTGATTGACCGTAGATGGCCGCCCTCTGAATATCCAAACGATTTGCGGGCGAATGACGGGTCACGGCCCGGTAAGCGCCCGCCGCCATGATACCCAGCGATCACTTACTGCTTGCCGGAAGCGAGCTGCTGGTTGCGCTCAGCAAGAAACCGGATCAGACCGTCAACACCGCTTTCCTTGATCTTGTCACTGAACTGCTGCCGATATGTCTGGATTAGCCAGACGCCGAGCACATTCAGGTCATACAACCGCCAGCCCTGCGGCGTGCTGTACAGCCGGTAGTCGATCTCCGCTGGTTCGCCGTTCCTGGTTGCAACCGTGCGCACCACCACGTCCGTATCGGTTGGAGCGATGTGGATCGGCGGGTAGTCGATCCGTTGGTCTGGACGGAGCTGACCGATAGCACCCGAATAGGTGTGGATCAGGAGCATCTTGAACTGTTCGACCAGTTGCTGCTGCTGCGCGGGCGTAGCCGTCCGCCAGTAACGGCCCATCGCCAGTGACGTGGTGCGGTGAAAATCGGTGTAGGGAAGAATGTCCCGGTTTACGATATCAATGATGCGAGGAATATCGTCTGGCGCGATCGCTCTGGTCCGCACCTCGTCGAGTATCTGTTGCGTCGCGGTCTTGATCAGCAGCTGAGGCTCAGATTGGTCGACTTGCGCGTACGCCGCACCGCCGAACGACAACAGCGCTGCGCAAAGAGTCAGTAGAGAAAGTGTCTTCATGTGCAGAATCCTGGCTGGACGCGTTGACTTGCTGCTACGAAGTATCCTCCATCTACGCCCGAATGCGTCGCGGCAGCACTCGTCGCTGTTTCAAGTCCGAACGGACATCCGTCTGCGTCACTTCTGCCGTACGGGCGCTCGTAGCCGACGAGTCGCCAGCGGCCATCATGCACTCGCTCAGAGGCACTAACCGAATCCCGGTCAGATCACCAGCACGCGTTTAGCGATGCGCGTGGCCGCTGTCTTCGTCGTGAGGCGCCGCTATTTGAACTTGACGAGATCCTTGAAGATCAGTTGCCCCCAGGTATTCCCCCTACCTTGGACAAGCAAGCCGCCATCCTTGAGCGGTCCCAGCGCAATCGGCGCGAAACCGAGTTGTTCGGCCAAAGCAGCGACCGGTGCCACCGCATTTTCGTGATCGCTCGACAAAAACACGACGCGGCTCCCGCCATTCACGCTTGGATCAGCGGCCAGAACGGCAGCGGGCAGATGGTTAAAGCCCTTTACGAACCTGGCGCCGGTGAACGCTTTGGCGACAACCGCGGCCGACGGCTGACCTTCCAGGTCTGCAACGGGAACACCGTAAGCATTGGTCGTATCGATGATTGTCTTGCCCTGCCAGGTTGGGATCTGCTTCGCGACTTCGCGATGTTCCCAGAACGGAACCGCCAGGAAGATCGTGTCGGACGCGATTGCATCCTGCAGCGTCCCGGGGACAACGGTGCGGCCAATCGCTTGTGCCTGCGGCATCAACGTCTCGGGAGAGCGCCGGCTGGCGACGGTCACATCGATGTTCTTTCTTGCAAACGCTCGGGCGAGTGCCTGACCTATCGCGCCAAAGCCAATAATTGAATAGCTCATGCGAACTCTCCATTCCGTATTGACAAGGAATCCATATTTATCGACACAAATCGGATCATCTTCGTCGAGTTGACAGGTGCTTCTACACGCTTTTCGGCGCGATTTCAGATGGCCGAGAAGCCGCCGTCGACAGACAACTCCACCCCATTCACGAAGCTCGAATCGTCTGAAGCAAGAAACAGCGCGACCGTCGCAATTTCCTCAGGACGACCCATCTTTCCCCGCGGAATCAGGGATTCGAACATCCGCTTAGCCTCCTCGGTGAGAACCTGGTCCTGCATCGGTGTGGCGATCGGCCCCGGGCTCAGCACGTTCACCCGGATATTCCTACCCTTCAGTTCGTTAAGCCAGGTGCGTGCGAATGAGCGCAACGCCGCCTTGCTCGCCGAATACACGCCATAACCAGGAAAGCCTTTCACCGAAGCAACGGACCCGGTCATGAAGATCGATCCGCCATCGTTGAACAGCGGCAACGCCTTCTGAACCGCAAACAGCGTTCCGCGCGTATTCAAACCGAAGATCGCATCGAAGTGCTGCTCGGTAATCTCGCCCAGAGGGACAGCTTCGCCCGTGCCTGCGCTCGCGAACAGGATGTCGATCTTGCCCTTTTCCCGTTTGACTGTATCGAACAGGCGGTCGAGGTCGTCCAGATTGGCCGCGTCGCCGCGCACGCCGGTCACGTTCCGGCCAATCAGCTTGACGGCCTCGTCGAGCGCCTCCTGCCTGCGGCCCGTGATGAAAACATAGGCGCCTTCTTCAACGAACCGCTTGGCGCTCGCCAGCGCCATGCCGCTCGATCCACCCGTGACGACTGCAACCTTACCCTCAAGCTTTCCCATGACATCTCCTTTCGTGGTGTCGGACAGCGTCTCTGTTCCAATTTGCACAAATGCGCTGTATCTTATGGATCAGTGATCCATATCCCGATTGAAATATATGGATCACCGATCCATTTGTCAAGGAAAGTTATGCGGGCCGACGCCAGAAAAAATTACAATCACCTGCTTGCAGTCGCTCGTGACGTCGTCACCGAGAATGGCGCCGATGCGTCCATGCGTGACATCGCCCGCCGGGCCGAGGTCGGGTTGGCCACAGTGTTGCGTCATTTCCCGACGCGAGAAGCCTTGTTCGAAGCGTTGCTGCGTGCGAATCTGGACGCACTGACGCAAAAGGCGGGCGAACTCGAAACGTCGAATCCGCCGGGCGAAGCGCTTGTGTCCTGGTTTCGCGAAGGGGTCGCATTCGTTCATAGCTATAGCGGCGTTGTCGCCTTGATGGCGAGCGCCCACGCGGACCCGCACTCCGCGCTTTACGCTTCTTGCACAGCGGTGCATGAAGCGGGCGAGCGACTACTGCGCCGCGCTCAGGGCGACGGAACGGCACGCGCCGATATGGATGGGGTAGATCTGTTCGCCCTGATGTCGGCGCTCGGCTGGCTCGTCGACCAACCCTCATTCGCGTCACGGGCCGATCATCTCCTTCACGTTATTACGAGCGCCATCCTGACAAATCGGCTTGGCAACGATATCAAGAAGGCAACTTAACAGAGCGCAACGAATTGTTGTCTGCATTGAGTCGGATGGCGTCCTCTATGACCGGCGCCGGAGACTCTATGCACAAACGTCCTGGCAAAGGTGACGAATGCACTGATCGTGTCGGGCGTTTTGAGCGGCTGTTATCCGCCGGGCTGGACAGCAGGACCACGGAGGACTCAACCAGGCACGGCGTGTATAGGGGCCGACACAGCGTTGGCGTGCCCGGAACCGCCCGTGATCGCGGCCACGCCTACTCTGCCGGCCATCCGCGCCAGTGAGTCGGCCATGTGACCGGTGGCGGCCTCGTGCCTCGTATGTATCAGCTTGATTCCTGTCTCGAAGGACGCGCCGAAGACCGGCATGATGTGATTGCGCTAGACCGTGAGAATCAGCCTGACTCCATTCCGAAGCATAGTCTGTGGAGTCAGGTCTGCGCCACGAGTCTCTGTCATTAATTACTCTCAAGTCACCCGGACCGGCGGCGTCGAAAAAGTAGCATCGTCCTCACGTGATACCTTTTTCGCATCTCCTCATCAACCCTCGGACGGTGATGTCATGAAGCGATCTCCTGCGGCACTGCAACGAAGTCATATCGAAGCCCTGATCGCCATCGGTGATGGTGGCTCGGTACATCGCGCTGCGCGCAGTCTTGGCGTTGCGCAACCGGTGCTCTCACGGCTGCTCGCCGATGCGGAAAGCCGGCTGGGAACACGACTCTTCGAACGGTCGAGCCAAGGAAGCCAGCCCACGTTGCTCGGCGAAACCGTGCTCGCGCAAGCGCGCTCCGTGATGCGCGCGATGGACCGGCTGAGCGCGAGCGCCGCGTCCGCGCGGTTGCCGGTCCGGCTCGGTTGCATACCCCGCGCAATGCATACGCTGATCCCGCCGCTCTATGCGCGGATGTACGCAGGGACGCACGCAGACGATCCAGCGGGCACCGACGACACGGCATTCCGCTGTAAGGTGATCGAGGGCAGCTCGACTATGCTGTTTGAGCTACTGGAGGCAGGCGAACTCGATTTCGCGATCCTGCGCTGCGCCAGCACGGTGAAGAGCGACGAGGTGAAGATCGAACGTCTGTATGCGGAGCGCACCGTAATCGTCTGTTCAAACCACCATCCTGTGTTATCCGCGAGGCCGCTGCGGCTTGCCGACCTGGCTGCGCTCGACTGGACGCTCCCGCATGCCGACACGACCTCGCGTGTCGCCTTCGATCTATTCTGGACGCGACGTCGTCTGCCGCCGATCGAGCCGGTGCTCGAGACACGCTCGTTCGAGTCGAATATCGAAGTGGTGGCACACACGCGGCTGCTGTCGATCGCGCCGGAGTCGATCGCCCGGCGCTACATGCGCTTCGGCATGCTGAGCATTCTGGAGATCGAGAGCGCGTTGCCATCGAGCCCGATCATGCTCGGCTCGCGGCTAACGGCGCGCGAAGAACCCGTGTTGAAGCGCTTTCGCAAGCTGCTGCAGGAAACGGCGGGCGAGTTGGCTTTGGGCTGAGTGGTGCTCGATTGCTTCTGTGATGGGACGTATCGTCCTTTGAAACTGCGAGCAGCAATCTGATCGTCCCCGCGTTGCCGCCGGCGACGCATCTTGTATTCCGCATGCCTTGAAAATCGCTATCGTGAGAGGTAGTAGCGCGCTGCGGCCTCACACATAGCGCACCCAACGCTGCGCGTCTCCCTAGTTTGAGGTTTGCGCCGCCGCAAGACACGGCGGCGCAGGTCTTTCAACTGAAGCTACTGCGCTGCCGGCGCGCCGACGCCATCAATGTCCGGTGCCCAACCCGAAGGGTTCGAGAAGATCAGCGCGTTCGCGTTGCCCGACTTGAATGTGCCCGTCACAGCGAGAGTCGAGATGGTGCTCCACCCACCGCTCGGCGGAAACGACACAGTGACAGGCGTTGATCCGTTAAAGCTGATGTCCGCGGAGCGCGGCGCCGAGTCGCCGTTCGCATAGCCCACCAACACGGTGTAGGTGCCGTCCGCGGGAACACTAATGTTGTTGATCGTCAACGTCCCGCCGTTGCCAACATAGCCGACGTCCGAGCCGCCCGAACAAACGCTGCATGCCGAAATGCGCGCGCCACCGGCGAGTACGCTGCTCGAAGCTTCTGCCTCGTAGGCGGCCTTGAACGGCGGAAGCGTCACCGGGCCGGCGACGACAGAGACTGTGCCAATGTCGGGCGCAGCCGCGGTGCTGTCCGCGCTCGACAGCGTCAGCGAGTTACCCCCGGGCTGCAGCGGCACGTAGACCGTGACCGTGCCAACGCGCCCTTCGCCGCCGGTCGGCGGAAACGCCACTGTGGTCGTCTGGCCGCCGTTCGTCGAAAGTTGTGCGGTCAACGTGTCGCGAGAGCGGTTCGCATATGCAATCTCGACGTAGCCGCCGGTGCCGGTCGATGCGACGTTGCCGAAGGTTACCGTGCCAAGTCCCCGAACGATCCTGCCGCCGTCGCAGTCCGGGCAGTGCGTATACGATGCACCACCGCCAAGTGAAGTCGGCTGGTAGTTCTTCGCGGCGACGTCCTGTCCGCTTACCGAGAGCATCACGGCGCCGCCCGCCGGCACCGAGGGTGCCGTATACGAAGTGACGAACGAGCCGAGTTGCTTGCCGGCCCACAGATCACGCACCATCGCGCGCGCGTTTGGCACCAAGCCGAGTTGCTGCCACGTGATCGTCATCGGCGCGTCCGTCGTGCCATTGTTGAACAGCACGACAGCACGCTGCCCCTGGCCGGCGAGAAGCTTCGCCCACACCTGCTGTGCGCCGGATTGTGCGACCTTTACACCTTGTGTGCCAAGCGGGTCCTGGTCGACTGCAATGACGTCGGTGTTGGTCGTCAACTGCGTGGTATCCGCGGTCAGCGGCTTCGACAGGTCGGCGCCAAGAATCAGCGGTGCGCCGGCGATCGCCCACAGGCTCATGTGCGCCTGATCGTGAACCGCCGTCATGCCCATGCCGACCACCATCATGTCGGGGTCGTTGTAGAAGCCAGTGTGCTGGGCCTCGGGGTGATAGTTGCCAAGAAAGTTGCCGGTCACGCTGCCGAAGTTCGGCGCGCCGCTGTTCGGCCCATAGATGTCCCCCGTCGTTCTCCACATCCGGCCAACCCCGGCGGCCCACGCCCACGGTCCCTCGTTGAAGTCGGGGTACGTGCTGTTGCTGGCGATGGTTCCCCAGTCGCAGATGCTGAGCGTCACGCGGTGGCCGGTCTGCACGTATGCCTTGTCGATCGCATCGGCGATGGCTGTATAGGCTTGCTGCGGATCATAGCCGGCTGCGCCGCCCCCGCAGAAGTCGACCTTCACGAAGTCGAATCCCCACTGCGCGAACTGCAGGAAGTCGTGATCGTAGTGCGCGAAGTCGCTACCGACGAAATGCGTGCCGTTGGTTCGCGTGCCGCAACCCTGCGGGCCGGCGTCGATGTAGATGCCCGCTTTCAGTCCCTTGCTGTGGATGTATTGCGCGATGGCCTGCATGCCGCCCGGCCATTGGGTGTTGTCGATGACGAAGTTGCCGTTGGCATCCCTCGCCCCTGAGGTCCACCAGCCTTCATCGGTGTTCACGTACTCGTATTGCGCGCCGGCTTTTAGCTGCGCATTCAGTGCGGAAAGGCCATCGGCTTCGGCCTTGATCGTGTTGTAATTCACGTTCTCGGCAAGGCTATTCCATGACGACCATCCCATTGGCGGCGGCACCACGGCGATTTGACGCGAGGGGCGGCGGCTTTGCTGCGCCGCGGATTCGCTTTGCGCGGCAGAGGCCGCCGTGGCTTGTTGACTCTTCGCCGAGGCGACGGCCCCGCTACCGCCCGGCGCATCGCCACCACAACCCGACAAGCCCAGCGACACACTCACGGTTAATGCGGTTAACAGCGAAAAGGCACAACGTCTGTACACGAGCAGGTTCATGTCTGTCTCCTGGTTGAACGCTTGACTCTTGCGGCAGGGCTGTTTTCGGGAGTGACTATATTCAGGTCCGCTCAGGAACTCCAAAAACTTTTTTGTTATCCCAGCACGTGGGAATATTTAGGGTTACAGAAATTTATGCGTAGAAGATAAAATCGAATGACCGCAATAAACGAGCACACGGACTGCTGAAGCGTTTGCAGTTTCAAGCCTCAGTCCGTTGTTTCGGCAATGCGGAAGTGACCAGTTCAACCTGGCTATAGCAATCGGGAAGCGGTCGCGATAGTCTCCAGTGTGCGGGCCGCACGGACCATCGCTGCCGAGCAAGTTCAGGAACATAACGGGGGGGCGGTTCACAATGTCTGACCAACGCGGTAGTCAATCTGTCACGATGTCTGACCGAACCGGTAGTAAATCTGCATTGCGTCAAGTTGCAGCTTCGAGGCTTTTTCTTGGCGCAACCATTGCGATGTTTTTGTCGGGTCTCGGCGCGTCGGCGGCTGCACCACAGATCGTTCTGTTCCTGGTGAAGGAACTCGGCGCCTCGCTGCCGTTGGCAGGATTCTATTACCTGACCAGCCTTGCAGCTCCAGTCGCGGGGTATTTCGTCGGCCGCTACTCTGATCACACAGGGAATCGCCTCGGTCTTTTTCGCATGTGTGCTGTGGCGGGCTTTGTGGGCTGGGCAGGGCTGGCCGTCTCTACTTCGGTCTGGATACCCTTCATCATTGCGGTCGCTTTGCTGGCCGTTTCCGGTGCTACCGCCTCGCAGATTTTTGCGGCTGTCCACGATGAACTCAGCGACAAGCCCGACGACGCAAATGAAAGTGTCGTTGCCATCATCCGTATGGCGCTTACCGGCGGATGGATCGTCGGGCCTGTCCTGGGAGCGTGGGTAGCGGCTGCCTATGGCCTGCGCCCCATGCTCTGGATGACCGCCATCTGCATGCTTTTACAGATCGCACCTCTCGGAACGCTGAACCCAACCGTCAAGATCAAGCCGGCGTCGGCGAGCGAGCCCGCGCGTCACTCCAGCCTACGTGCCATGCTTCCACTCCTGACGTTCACAGGACTCTTCGTCATGCTCTACGCGGGGGAGCCAGTGAAGTATGGATTCCTGCTGATCTACATGGAAGAACGCCTCAAGCTAGGCCCGGCCGTACGTGGAGCAGTCATCGGGACACAGCCATTCATCGAGCTGATCATCATGCCTTTCAGCATCGGGCTGGGCCGCAAGCTTGGCAACATATGGTTGATGTGTATCGCGGCCGCCATGGGGGTGTTTGCCAATCTTTGCTTTGCGCTCTGGTCGTCTGCAGCGGGCATGTTCGCCGGACAGATCCTCATGGGAGGTGTTTGGGGCATATTTATGGTTCTGGGCATCATCGTCGCTCAACGCCTGCTTCCCAACGCGGTAGCGACGGCGTCGGCAATCTTCATGAGCTCGACGGCCCTCGCCTCGGCGTTAGGAGGCATCGCGAGCGGTCTTGGCGTCGCATTCCTGGGCCTTCCCCATGTCTTCCTGCTGCCCGCACTCTTCGCGGGTATAGCAGTTATTGGACTGGCATTGATGGCACGCACCGAAAGCTTCAAGGTGTATTGATCTCGGGTCGGTCCCTTCGCGCGCTTCACTGTGCCGTTAAGGCAGTCCTTCGACGGCGCGGGCTGCTCCGCGGATATATGACGCGGCACGCAGTATTTGCGAGTTTGGCTCCATTTGTCTCGCCAGCGCGTTGAGTAACCCCAGGCGAGTTCGAAGGCGGCGTTCCCCTTGTCGGGCAGTTCGCATACGCGCTCGAGCAAAGATGCAGCGTCCGGTTCTGATCGAGAACACGCCGTTGATTGCGAGGACAGGAACGTCTGAGTTGGATCGGGAGCGCTCAATCGCTGACGGTGGGACCTGACATTCGCGGCCATCGGTGTGCGAACGTCAACGCTGTCCCCTGCGTCGTCGACAAACGTGGTGGCGCCCATGCGCTGGACGCCACCGTTCGCACACTTCGAGCGCTACATTCCTGAAGCAGTCTGAATTGCCAGGCTTGGGCAATAATGCGTTGCGCTGAGAAATGCCGCTTGCTGCGACCGGTTTCCAGCGGCGCTCGACGTGGGTGGATCGATAAATACAGATGCGTTATTCGATCCCGCAGGCGCGGTGAAGGTCATCGTCACTTTCCACCAGTTGCCCGCTCGCACCGCGCTCAGCGAGGTCGCTTGTCCGGCGCCCCATGTTCCCCTCACGACCTGCCCCGTATTCGTGTTGACGACCCATCCGAATTCCGTGCCGCTCGAGTCATCGGTCTGGATCGATCCGCCAGGAAAGACCGTCGCGTTGGAGGTAGCCATAACGTAGTCCGTGAAACTGTAGGTTTGGCCGCTCTGAACCCGGATGATTTCGCGGATATTCGCAACCGACGAGCCATTCGTACCGATGACCGTCGCCGCATGCTTGCTGTTCCCGCTGATATCAGTCGCAGGCACAGCCGTGCCGCCATTTTGCTGGCTCCATGCATCTGGCATTGCAAGACTCAGCGGCGAATTCACCAGATTGTTCGCGTAGCAGGCGGCCGAAGTCTTATTGGCCGGCGGCCCGTAGAAGCCCGCAATGCTGGACTGGATCCCGTTGTCCGTCACGTCGGATGTCGCCTTGGTGATGATCGCACCTTCGAAGAACTGAATTGGCGCAGCGCTGCCGTCGCCCCCTTCACCAAGTGAAAGACCGCCTTGCCATTGTCCGTTGAAGGCATGGCCCGCATCGCCGCCAAAGTTAAGGGCTTCTGGCGGAGCCTGATCAAAGAGCGGGGTGAGCACGCTCTGCGAAGCAGAACCGCCCTTGACGACGAAAATATTCGATGCGTTCACCGGCGAATACTTGGAAAGTACCGTGACAAACTTTTCATTCTTGGGCTGCTGTGGGCCGTACAGATAGACCCCCGCCTCGGCATCGACGCCCGGCCAGTTGGTATCCAGTCCGTTACATACCGGGTCCTTCGCATTCGGTGGCTGATTCGAATCACCATCGCAGTAACCGAACACCGCTGCGTTGCCGTTTGAGAACGCCAGCGCAAACATCTCGCCCTCGATTTCGCCATGAGCAAAGGTGCTGGGGTTAGCGCTGTTCTCCATGTTTCCGTACGTGCCGCAACACGTAGAGGACTGGCTGTAATGTGCGCCGGCCACCATATACTCGGCGATCTCGGTATCGCCGATCGACTGGTTCACTGTGCCGAACCGGTTCCGATAGGCTTGTCCCCCCAACGTATTCAGCGCTGGAATCTGCGCGCCTTCGAGCGGTACGAAACCCAGCTTCGCCGGTGTGCCGTGCGCCGGCAAATCGTTACCGATCGATACCTGCAGTGTGGGCGACTGCGCGGTCAGCGCGGTGGGCGGCTGCGACAACTGCACAGTCAGTGTCCCACCCGTTCCTGGGAGCGTGATCGTCGCAAAGCCGTTGATGACCGGTACGGTCGTCGTCTTCTTCGATCCTGACGCGCTACTCGCAAGGGTCAGTGATTCTGTGCCGTCCTGATTGAGTGTGAGAACGGCAGGCACGTTACCAAACGCGCCTCCCTTGAGAGCCGCAACTGAGTCGATCTGATCGTAAATGTATGAGACGGCGCAGGACGTATCGTTGCAGAACGCGTTTGCGCTTCTGACATTGGCCGAACCGATTTGCTGCCGATCGCCGCCGTTCGGCAAGGTGCTCGACGTATAAGGGTAGATGTCCTGCTTTGCATTGTCAGAGGCCCGTTGAAGCTGGAACAACGGGCCTCTATAATTTCTTGTCAGTAAGCGTGTCACGCTGTGAGCCGCGGAACACGGTGTGTTGGCCGCTGCGGCGGTGTCGCAAGGTAACGGAAGCGCATTTGCCGCTTCCGTTACTGCACTGCTATCTGGCTGCGATGCAATGTTCGCTGATGACGTCGGTGACGCACTCGTGTTCGCCACGCCTTGCGCCGCAGATGTGCCGGCGCTGTCTCCATTGCATGCAGCGAGTGCAACAGTCGCCGCCAGCAAAACAGAAATCAATCCAACTCCTCTGGACATCATGACCTCCTCGTATCGGACCACGCTTCGGGTTAGTTTTCATAAAATTAGTTATGCCAACTGATTTGCACAGAATCATCACCGATCAAGCAGACAGTGTGCGGAACCGTCACTCGTTTCCGGCGATTTGAAGAATGTTCTGCTGCGTGACGCGACTCGTCAGCCAGAGGGAGCACGATGCCGGTCAGGCGCCAGCGATCTCAACTATTAATAATATTAGTCAACAATATCGCCTCACCATCTCAGGATAATCCCCTAGCTGCAGCGCCGCAATTCAGCTATCCGACCGTTGAATCCAGATCAGCAACGGGCATAACAGGATCCTGTGTCAATATTATTGCTAATAAAGAACCTTTCATAATGAATGGTTTGGCGTCGTCCAGCTCACTCGCGCCCGCTTCCGGGTGGTGCCATCGTGTCCCACGCGCAGCGCTGGCTTTCCCGGCTTACACGTCAGGGGTACGTCGTGCGCGGTCGCGCTAGCGGATGCTGATGAAGCAGGGTCGGCTGTAAATGCAATTTACTATCAAGAGAAGCGATGCAGCACGCAATGCAATCATTCTTAAAGTTGTCGGTCAACAAAAAACGTTCGCTTTAATCAATTTGTAACGTTCAATAAAACATGACCACCGCGCGGCGCGTGTACTGTCACGTTGTTGATGGTCGAGCGGGCGAAGACTTTGAACATCAGCATTCCTGATTTGTGCGGCAAGGCGATCCAACGTTGGGTTGCCGGTCACGGTTTCCCACACTTTAAAACCTGTATGCGCGCCTGCCGCTTGTCTTGCGCGGATACTGTCACGTTGCCGGGATGTCGGCGGAAATGCAGCGACAATTGCGGGTATGAAACGGACTGCTCTCCAACACAGCGCACCTGCCAACGACGCTATGTCTATGCCGGCTACCGATTTCCGCCCGACGCAATCAGTGTACCGTGCCCGAAAAGATCCGCTCGATGACCCGGAAAAACTGGCAACCAGTTGTGAGAAAGAAAATCACTCTATTTACGCATAGTTCAGACTGCGAAGTATTTTCAATCTCCGGTAATTTTTTGAGTAAAGTGAATGAGTGGGTCTTTAGTTTTCGGAAAAAAATGCATGCATCGAGAGGCTTTTTTATAAAGGCACAAATTTCGGAAATCCGAATAACAATTTGCTTATACAACCCGTCGATCCGCATTTTTTTCGCCACGTCTTGATTCACGTCTCTGACATATGCAAACGATAGATTTTTCTGGCTGAGGCTCAGAAACGCTCAGCACAAGCAGCTCCAATTTTAGATCAGGGGTAACAGAACAGATCTGAGACGTTCAGTTCAGGAGCAGAGATTTCAATTCTGTTTGTTTTCTGGAGATATGAAATGAAAAAATGCAGACTGGTTCAGTCTAGCATTACATTAGGATTACTTACCGGCTCTATACTTTTCCCAACCCTTCAAGCAAGCGCAGCACCTCAAAGCAATATGGAACTGTTGCCGACCGGCCAGTTCATCTCCCCGAGAGCCATTCCGGGCGCCGTCCAGCAATTGCTGAATCCGCAGCTTTCGGCGAAGTCGACCCAAGTGGTCAGCGGTGCCATCAAGTCGCAGCTCAGCCCGGACGGCAACACGCTGGCCGTAATCACCGCTGGCTACAACACCGTCTACACGGGCGCCAACAACAGCACGCTGGACAAGGCTGACTCGACCCAGTACATCTTCATCTACGACGTGTCGGGCGCGAACAAGGCCCACCCGATGCTGGCGCAAGTCATTCACCAGAACAACGCGTTCGACGGTCTCGCCTGGAACGGCAACCAGACCCTGTACGGCACCGGCGGCGCCGACGACAAGGTCTATGTGTATAACCGCGCTTCGGCTGTCCCGTCGGCGCAATGGTCCCAGACCGCGGCCATCGCACTGAACCACACGACGGGTATCGGTTCGGGCGTCAAGCCGAACGCTGGCGGCCTCGCTGTGTCGGCTGACGGCCGGAACCTGGTCGTTGTCAACAACTACAACGACTCGATCTCCATCATCGATACGGGCTCGAACACACTCGTTTCCGAATACGACCTGCGTCCGTTCAACACGTCGGGCCAGCAGGGTGTCGCCGGTGGCGAATACCCGTGGGCGGTTTCGCTGAAGGCCGACGGGACCGCGTTCATCTCGTCGGTGCGTGACCGTGAAGTCGTGGTGCTGAACCTGGCGAACCCGGCCGCGCCGCAGTTCATCACGCGCATCCCGGTGAAGGGCAATGCATACGGCATGGCCTTCTCGCCCGATCAGTCTAAGCTCTACGTCGCCGTATCGAACACCGACCAGGTCGCCGTCATCGACACCGCCAGCCACAGGGTTGAGAAAGCGATCGACATCGCCAGCCAGAATGGCGACGGCAACGACCGGGGTAGCGGCAATAACAAGAAATACAGCGGCCGCGATACGGTCAACGTGACCGTATCGAAGAACGGCAAGACCCTGTACGCGGTCAACAACGGCGACAACTCGATCGCTGTGATCTCGCTCACCGGCGAGAACGGCTACCACGTCAACGGTCTGATCCCGACCGCCTATGCGCCGAAGGACATCACGCTGAGCGCCGATGGCTCACAGATGTACCTCATCAACGGCAAGTCGGTCACGGGCCCGAACCCCCTCTATACGTCGGGTACCACGGCCCAGTACCAGTTCGGCCTGGAACAGAGCAGTCTCGTCAGTGCTCCGGTCCCGACCGGCGATGTGCTCGCCCAGCTGACCACCCAGGTGGACGAAAATAACCACTACTCGGAGAAGGAGTCGGATAGCGATCGCGAGACGATGCACTTCTTGCGCGCTCGTATCAGGCACGTGATCTACGTCGTGAAGGAAAACCGCACGTTCGACCAGATCCTCGGCGACCTCGGCAACGGCTCGAACGGCGATCCGACGCTGACGATGTACGGCAAGGCCACCACGCCGAACTTCCACAACATCGCCAGCAACTTCGTCACGCTCGACAACTTCACCGATCCCGGCGACGGTTCGATGGACGGCTGGTCGTGGGTGCAGCACGCACACGTCACGCCGACCGAGGAAGTTTCGCAGCAGGAGAACTACGCCGGCGTCAGCCGCGGCATGGCGTATGAATCCGAAGGCTCCAACCGCGGTCTGCCGGTTGGCCTCCCCACCACCGCCATGCGCGACTTCGCCACGAATGGCAGCTTCACAAGCGCCACGTCGTCGCTGCCGGGCGGCGCGGCCAACGCGCTGCCGGGCAGCGCCGACGTGTCGGTGCCGGATGCGCCGTTCGGCTATCAGAAAGCGAGCATCTACGACGCGGTTCTGCAAGCCGGCGGTGCGGTCCGCAACTACGGCGGCATGGTCAACAACGTTGGCTCGATCGGCACGATCGCCAACCCGCTGCTCAATCCGGCTGGTGCCAACATCGTCCAGGCTCATCCGCTCAAGCCTTCGCTCGTCAACCTGACGGACCAGTACTACCGCGGCTTCGACCAGGCCTATCCCGACACCTTCCGCGAACTCGAATGGAACCGCGAGTTCCAGCAGTACGTCGCGAACGGCCAGCTCCCGTCGTTTGAAATGGTCCGCATGGGCTCCGACCACACCGGCAGCTTTGCCCAGAACGTCGGCCAGATGGGTTCGGCTGAGCAGGAAGAAGCCGATAACGACTTCGCAGTTGGCAAGCTGGTCGAAACCGTCGCGCACAGCCCGTATGCGCGGGACACGCTGATCGTGGTGGTCGAGGATGACTCGCAAGCCGGTTCCGATCACGTCGACTCGCACCGCTCGCCCGCGTACGTCGTCGGTGCATTCGTGAAGAAGCACGCCGTCGTCAGTACCGCCTACAGCCAGGTCAACGCGCTCCGTACCATGGAAGACCTGCTCGGTACCCAGCATATCGACCTGAACACGGCGTACGCGCGTCCGATGTCCGACCTTTTCGACACGAAGTCGGACGGTTCGTGGACCTACACGGCCGTTGCTTCGACGATTCTGAAAAACACGAACGTGGGCAACGTGGCGAGCGGCACCGACGGCAACCAGTTTGCCCAGGGTGAGGACATTCATCCGCTGCATGACGCGACGTACTGGGCGAACGCGACGAAGGACTTCGACTTCTCCAAAGAAGATCGTATTCCGCCGGATCTGTTCAATCGCGTGCAGTGGAAGGGCGTGATGGGTGACAAGCCGTATCCCGTCCCGCACTCGATCTACTCGAAGGCCGCAGCCGACGGTTCGAAGTCGGTCGCTGCTGTCGACGACGACGACGATTAAGCAGGTCGTCGCGTGGTCCGGTTCGAGTGCATCGGGCGGCCTTGCATTGCCTGATGCGCGAGATCCGAAGTAGCCAGTCACGGCGGGTCGCTGTCCCAACGGACGGCCGCCCGCCGACCTTCTCACTACCGTCTCCAACAATAGCCAGCACCGCGTGAAGCCAACGAACGTATCCAGGTCCCGAACCGCAATTGCCATATCGGCGCTATTTGCCGCTTTGTCATTCCCTAATTTGGCGAAGCCTCAACAAGCTCAACAGGAACAGCCTCAGCAAGCACAAGGTCAACAGACGCCAACCCGGCAGACGCAACCCGCGAGCACGCTCGGCGAGATTTCCGTCACCGCTGCGACGGCCGCGGCCGGGCGCGACCATAACGTCAACGACCCGTATCAGGTCACGGGCGTCAGCAAGACGGGTACCGCGCTCGGCGACCTGCCGATGAGCGTGCAGGTCATTCCGCGCGGAATTCTCGACGAACAAGGCGTCACGTCGTTGCAGGAAGCGATCCGGAACGGCAACGTGTCCGGCGTGAACTATGGCGGTACCGATTCGAAAGGCTTCACCGACCACTTCATGATCCGCGGCCTGCAGGCGCAGACCTATGACGACGGCTTCTCGGACGGCGACCAGGTCAACGGCCCGACGCATTCGCTGCTGGGCGTCGAGCGCATCGAAGTGCTCGAAGGACCGGGGTCGGCGCTGCTCGGCAGCGGCCCGCCGGGCGGCGCGATAAACCTGATCCACTACACGCCGTCGGCGCAGTTCCACTGGGGCGGCAATATCCAGGCCGGCTCGTTCGGTACCGTGAACGCCAGTGGCTACGTCACCGGTCCAACCGGCATCGACGGACTGAACTATCGCGTGGACGCCGGCGCCGGCCGCTCCGACGGCTACCGCGACCTCGCATCGTGGAACAAGGAAATCCGTCCCGATCTGCAATGGAAAATCGGCGACCACAAGATCGAGTTCTCGATCGACGCGCAGGACTATATGGCAACGCCCGACTCATACGGGATGATCTATTACAAGGGGGCGCCGATCCGCAATGTCCCGTTCGACGCCAAATATTCGACGCCGTTCGCGAACGCACACGGCAACGATGTACGCGCCACGCTCACGGACGAATGGCGCATCAGCGACTACCTGACGATCAACAATCGTCTGTCGTACATGCACCACACGCTGGATTTCTACAGCAACGGCGACAGCACGCACGCGAAGGTCAAGGGCAACACATTCACCGGCCGCCAGTTGCGCGACCAGGACGATTCGCTCAACACGCTCGACTACCAGTTGGAGCCGGTCTGGAAATTCTCGACGGGCAGCATCCACCATACGCTGCTGACGGGCTTCGAATACCTGAACCAGGATCTCAACACGGTGAAGGCGACGGCAGACCTTCCGGACATCGAGGACATCTTCGCGCCGGTTCCGACGGAAACCTCCATCGCCAGCCTGCATTTCCAGTGCGCGCCCTCTCACTCGTGCCAGAACGACCATGTGTACGCGAACTTCTACAGCATTTACGCGACCGATCAGGTGGACGTGACGGACAAGTTGAAGATTCGCGCGGGCGTGCGCAAGGACTGGTTCGATACGTCGCTGACCCTGAACCCGCTCCCCGGCGAGCCGAACCGTACCGCCAACGACGGCATCACGCTGGTTCAGGGCAATACGTATACGCGCAACGATGCGCCGACCAGTTGGAACGCCGGCGTGCTGTACAAGGTCACGCCCTGGATGACACCGTATTTCGGCGTATCGCGCAGCTACCTCGCCAATTTCAACTCGGAGAACGATGCGTTTTCCATCGGCCCGCCGGAATCGGCGCTGCAATACGAGCTAGGCGTAAAGTGGTCGCTCGACGACGGGCGCTACGTGCTCAACACCGCGCTGTTCGACGTGAAGCGGGAACACGTGGCGACCCCGTTCGGCGACGACCAGATCGCGTTCGATTCGCAGCGCACACGCGGCGCCGAGGCCTCGCTCGACGCGGATCTCACACCGAACTGGCACGTGTACGCGAATTTCACCGCGCAGCACGCGCGTATCACTTATAGCCCAGACACTCCTGGCGCGGTCGGTACGGTCCCGCAGGGCGTGCCCGCCTATATGGCGAACCTGTGGACGACGTATCGCTTCAGTCTCTTCGGCAGGGCGGGCTTTCATGCGGGTGCCGGCATCAATTACATGAGCCGGATGTCGAACGGCTTCGCCAACGGCTACGATTGGGCGCCTGCCTCTTTGATCGAGAACCTGCAGTTCGGTTACGCGGAACCTCACTGGGGGGTCGATCTAAACATCGACAACGTCACCAACCAGCGCTACTACATCGCCACCAACGTGGTCGGCGCCTACCTCGGCGCGCCGTTGGCCGCCTACGTTTCCCTGCATGCGGATTTTTGAGGAGGATCGATCATGTCGATGGACATCCTGTTACGCGTCGCCGATCATTCCGGCGGCGTGCTGTATGTGATCGCCGTGCTGCTGTTCGTCTCACTGACCGTCGTCATCGAGCGGCTGTGGTTCCTGCATCGTGTCGCGCGCGATGCGCACGCGGCGCTTGCCGAACTGGACCATCAGAAGACGCTGAACGCGAGCGCGCTCGCGGCCTGGGCCCAACGGCACGACGGGCTCCCGACGGGCAGCGTGATCGCAACCGCGGGCCGGCTCGCCGGACGCGCCGATCGCGACACGCTCGCCGCGAGCCTCGAGGAAGCAGTGATGCGCGAGGCTCCCCGCATCGACCGTTTCCTGTGGGTGCTCGATACCGCGGTCACGCTGGCGCCGCTGCTCGGCCTGTTCGGCACGATCGTCGGCATGTTCGACGCGTTTCAGGTGCTGTCGAATCCGGGCAACGCGCCGACCCAGGTGACGGGCGGCGTCGCCGAGGCGCTGATCGCGACTGCGTCGGGCCTGTTCGTCGCGATGATCGGACTCGTGTTCTTCAATGGCCTGCATAATCGCGTGCGACTCGTCGTGCATCAACTCGATACGCTGAAGACCGCGCTCGTCAATCGCCTGACGAGCGACATCCCGGATGTCCAGGTCGCGCGGGAGGCGGAAACTGAACCCCCGCACGGGGTGATCGGGTCGCTCGCCCGGCGGGGAGCATGACGTGAGGTACTTTGAGGCACGCAAGGCGCGCATCGAGATCATTCCGATGATCGACATCATGTTCTTCATGCTGGTGTTTTTCATCATGATCACGCTGCACATGATTCCGAACGCGGGCCTGCGCACGCGGCTGCCGTCGGCCACGGGCGCACAGAGCCTGCCTCCGCCGAAGGTGACGGTGACGCTCGCGGCCGACGGCAGCGTGTCGGTCGACGGCCGCACGCTCAGCACGGCCGATCTGACCGCGCTGCTCGCGAAGCGCCCCGATCCGGCGCATATGGTGGTGACCATCGCCGGCGCGAAGGACGTGCGGTTGCAGAAGCTCGTGAACGTGATGGACGCGTGCCGCGCGGCCGGCGTTACGCAGGTGTCGCTGGCCGCGCAACCGGAAAAGGTGGACTGACATGTCGTCGATGCCGACCGTCGCGCAGCATGCGCCGCACCCCGGCACGCGCAAGCCGCTCTATATGTCAGCCACGCTCGCGCTAGCCGTCGAGGCGCTCCTGCTCGCGGGCGTCGGCGCATGGCTGACTCATCCGCGCATCTCTGCGCCGAGGCGGCCCGAGCCGATGACGATCACCCTGACGCCGCCGACGGCCCAGCCGCCGAAGCTCGCGCCCATCCCCGGGCGCGAAGTGTCGATGCCGGTGCCGAAACCGGCCGTGCAGCCGCGTCGCGCTCCAGCGGTACATCAGGCGCGCGTCGCGCACGCGGCGCCGCCGAAGCCGCAGCCGGTCACGCCACCGCCCGCGCCGATTCCGGCGCCGAACACCGCGCCTGCACAGAGCGACGCGCCGGCCGAACCCGCCTCCCCTCCAGCACCGCGTCCCGCGCCAGCGCCCGTCCCCGCTCCGGCCCGCCCCGACGCGAGTTTTGACGCCGCGCTGCGCGCCGCGATCGAAGCGGCGCTGCGCTATCCAGAATCGGCTCGCATGGAAGGGACAACCGGGCGGACGCTCGTCGGGTTCGTCTATCGCGACGGCGCAGTGTCCGACACACACGTCGTGACGTCCAGCGGCATGGGCCTGCTCGACCATGCCGCGCTCGCGGCCGTGCGCGACGCCGTGTGCCCGCCTCCGCCGCATGGGCTCGAGGGCAAGAGCCTGCCCGAGCAGCTATGGGTCGATTTCACGCTCGACAGTAAGGGGTAAAGACCATTGTTAGTCCGTTGAACCAATGAGATTGCACCGTTCGTCTACTGTGCATGACCGTATGCGGATTACAACGTCGGCCTCGAAAACACATCCATGAGAAAGAAATCGCATGGCATTGCGCCGCAAGACGCGCTAACGCCGGCGGCCGGGTCCGGTCCATTTCGTCCTGCATCTTCTGGCGATCACTGGGCACAGCACCAAATTTGCTACCAATGTCACGGGAGCAGATGGCCTCCTTACGCCGACCAGGGAGAACCCGAATCTGGGTTGTGCCTCGGCGCGCCACATTTGTCAGTATGGTCTGGCGCGATAGGAACAACGCGCTGAGGCGACCGGGGGTGGTTGCGGCAGTCACCGGATTGGCTGACTCGAAAGTGGATTCGATCAGCGTAACGCGCTCCCGATGCTCCAGGAATTGGACCAAAGTTGCATTGCCGCTTTTTGTTCCGCAGCCTACATTATGAAAGGAATTGCGGAAAGTACCTGAACCCGGGACTCGCGAAGACAGGAATGGCGAAGGCAGAGGCGAAAAAAGACCGATCCGTCATCGTGTTCATAGCGGCGGAAATGCCGGCCAGATTCGTTCGCGGCGCTTCGGTGGCGCCGACTTTCAATTCGCTCGATCGGGGGGACTCTGAGCGAATTGCAGCCGCCCATCCATGATTTCTTCTGAAGGAACCGGAGAGTCACCTCAAACGTCTTGAGGACCGGCACTAGCGAGTCGAATCTGAACGTGATCGTCCGCAATGGTCGACGACTCGACTAGCATGATCGTCGGGTTAAGGTCCGTTGTCAGATGCAGACCGGCGATTCCCGCCGGATCTATCGTGCCTCAACAGGAGCGAGAAATGAAAGCAATCAGGACATTCAAGCTGATGGGTGGCGCATTGATCGTCGTGGTATCCGTCAATGCGTGGTCGCAGACTAGCGAATCCGCTGCGCCGTCGGCTCAGTCCAGTATGGCGCCGTCAAGCGGAGGAAGCGCGAAAGCCACCAGACAGGCAAATCGCGCACTCAGCAAGAAAGTGCTTGTCGCGCTCTCGAAGGGCGGTGTCAGCACGTCCAGAATCAACGTAGTTGCGAAAGGCGGTGCAGTGACGCTCGTGGGAGCCGTCACTGACGCGACCCAGATCGACAAGGCGGGAGAACTAGCGAAGGGGGTGTCCGGCGTCACGTCGGTGAAGAATTCCCTGACACTGAAAGAAGTGGGTCAGTGATCCTTCCTGATCAGGTCGGCCGGCGGGGTTAATTTCGCAAAAGTAACGGCTGGACCGCCGTGCTCACCCATGCCGGGTTGATGGCTAACCGCGCACCGCCGGTGCACGAAGGTTAGCAAGCTCGATATCTGAAGTATTTTTGGACACGTGCCTGGGGCCGGCAGGATCAGAGGATGCCGGCCTCCGCCATGCCAGAGTGAACTCCGCATCGCGAGCCCGTCAGGAGGAGGTGAGCATGGAAACCATGGTGAAGGTGCCTGGGAAAGCCAAGGTCAGGGTCAATAACGTCGCGGAGGATGTCTCGGCTCCTCGCTCCCGGGAAGAGCGACTTGCCGCCGGTCGGGCGTTGCGCGATCGGGTGCCGCGCAACAGCCACGCCGACTGGACACCATCGGCACAGCGCCGGGACCCCATCGAGATACTGGAAGAATCGAACCTGGATCGCTTGCCGGAATTGGTCCCGATCCGCTATGGCCGTATGCTCCGCAGTCCCTTCACGTTCCTGCGCGGCTCGGCGGCGCTCATGGCCCACGATCTTGCGGCTACCCCAAGTACAGGTCTTCGAGTGCAAGCCTGTGGAGACTGCCACCTGTTGAATTTTGGCCTGTTTGCCACCCCGGAGCGCAATCTGGTCTTCGATCTGAACGACTTTGACGAAACGCTGCCAGCGCCTTGGGAATGGGATCTGAAACGGCTGGCCGTCAGTTTCGCGATTGCTGGACGCGATAACGACTTGCCGGATGCGGATTCCCGGAAAGCCGCCCTCGAGTGCGTGCGCGCATATCGGGAACACCTGCGGGAGTATTCCCGGACGAATCCTCTAGAAGTCTGGTACACCCGCCTGGACATGGAAACCCTCATTGCGATGGCGCCCGATGAAAAGGTCAAAAAATACCGGGAGCGACTGGCAGAAAAAGCCCGCCAGCGTGTTGTCGAAAACCTCTTTCCCAAGATCACCGGCGAAGTGGCTGGACGACGCCGCCTGGTCGATCAACCGCCGCTGCTCTACCACGTCAGTGAGCCGGGCTTCGAGGAACGGGTTCGTGAGGCACTCGCCGACTATCGCCGGTCGCTGTCCGACGAGCGCCGTGTCCTCATGGATCGCTACCACCTGGAGGACTTCGCCGTTAAGGTCGTGGGTATTGGCAGCGTGGGCACCCGGTGCTTCATCGGGTTGTTTTTCGACGAGGAAGACCATCCCCTGATGCTCCAGTTCAAGGAACAGCGCCGGTCGGTGCTCGAACCCTATGCGGGAAAGAGCCATTATGAAAATCAGGGGCAGCGCGTCGTCATGGGACAACGGCTGATGCAGTCCTCCAGCGACATCTTTTTAGGGTGGTTGCGGGGACAGCGAGGCTATGACTTTTTTGTGCGGCAGTTGCGGGACATGAAGATGTCGGTTGTCCTCGATGAAATGACCGCCGCGCAGCTCAACCGCTATGCCCAGTACTGCGGCTGGACCCTGGCCCGCGCCCATGCCAAGTCCGGGGACGCCACGACCATCAGTGGCTATCTGGGCAAGGGTGACACCTTTGACGAGGCCATCGGCGCGTTCTCCCTCGCCTATGCAGATCAGACGGAGCGCGACCACGCAGCGCTGGTGAAGGCGGTACGTGCAGGCCGACTGGAGGCTCTCGTTGAGGAGTAGCCGTCCTGCACCACTCACACGCGACAGAGCGTGGCGAAAGACTTGTCGTGGCAACTTGACCAGCCCGACGTGCCGCCGGCTCAATGCCTTTTCACAGTCCTTCAGGGGCAGCTTGCGGTTGCTTCTCCCGGATCGGTCCGATGGATGGGGTGCGTAAGCGGCCGGCGATCCCGTCTTGAGTAACGTTGAAGGTCTTGGGAGCATCGTGTGCACTTAAATAGGTGGACACGTGAACACTATCGAAGAAGACGTGCCGGTTGGGAGGCGTCAACGCCGGCGGGTCTCGCGATGTCGTGATCGACATTGGGTGCGTGGGTCCGTACTCGCACGAACGCGAACGTGCGACACGTCTTGCCTTGCGCAGACAGTCGCCCTGTTAGCACCTCAAATCGGATATTCCGGTTTACGCCGGCCCGGACGAATCTACCGTCAATGGTCAGAGTCCATTCGGAGTCGCCGTCCATGCCGGTCTGCGTTACTGGTTACACGGCCTCTACACGAGTACCGATGCGAAGGCCGTGTTCAGAACAGCACCGGTCGCGCGCTCAGGAACATACTCTGTCATTGGACTATATCGCATATCCAACTGCCAGAAAGTCTCGCACAGGCACGATATGATCCGGCCACTTCGGAAAACGAACCGTGCCGAAGCACGATAAGTTCGTCTATTGCGCGTAATTCACCTTCAGTGCCGGCAAAGTCGGCATAACCTCGAAATACAATGCGCTAGAGCGGATAAGCAAAGCAAACGAAGCCCTATGATAGTGTCCAAAGGTCATGTAGACAAAGCCAAAACGGTAGTCGACGACAAATCGGCACTCCACGTACAGATCGTCCTGACACGTGTATTCCATAAACTGCCCATTGGTAGTCGCGTTTGCTGCTGCCTGATTATGCGGGAGAGCACTGACCGCGGACGGGGCATCATCCTTGTGCGGCAAATAACCGTGCTCATTCTGATGTACGGACCGCGTATCCTCGACAAAAGGGAGAAAGGCGTTATGTTGGATGCGCATCGTTTTGCGAACCTTTTGGAGGAGAGCGTATGTCTCTGGTTTATTCTCCAGACATTCATCATGGAAGATCGGTATTACCTTTTCGGCATGGTGGGCGTCAAGGATGCCTTAGCGATCCGTTGTAGTGCTTATTGCCACATTTAACGCCGTGATGGTGACTACTTCCGCTCGATGGGTAGAACAAGATGCCTACGACCACAACCACAAGGACAGCTGCCACGCCGATCCACAGAACAAGCCAAAGTCGTGGCACTTCCATAGGATCGTCAGTGCGGCCAACCGTCCAGGCACAGAAACCAGCAACGTCCATGCGGGCAGTTTGCTCGCGTCTGTGTTTTGGTTCATGTGTTCCTTGTTGCGCGGCCCGCTTTTCCGATTACCCGGATTTCTTCATTGACTCCCGCTCCGGGGCGGGCTTGACTGCAACAGTGGATCTAAAGGGGACATCAAAGGAAAATTCGTAGCCCGTCGCCGCCTTCAACGACGCAGTGATGCCCGTTCCAGGCGCACCCTTCCGAAAAATTGCGACGCGCCATACAGATCCCGTGGATCGGCAACGGACCTCATGAATGTCCTGTTCAACCGTGGCGTTGTCGTGCATTACGCCAGGGAGAATATGGCGAGTGTACGATGCGCAACCAGTGAGTTCGACATCCATGCGATTCCCATTCGAGTAGTCGTACACAAGCGAGCCGATTGCTCCATCCGAGCTGAAAGAGGTGGTCAGGCGAGAAAATCCCGCTCTGCTATCGCTCATTTCCACCACATTGAACGCGCCGGTCATCTCGGGCGCAAAGTTCTGTCCCGATGGTGTCGGAGAGGAAGGGTCGATCGCGCAGCTCGCCGCGAGCATAGAGAGGGCAAGCATCGCCCCAACCCGGAGGAAAACCTTTTTAGCCTTCTGCATGTGCTAAATTCTCTTTAATGTGTCGTCGAGTAATTCAATCGATTTGATCCAGCGAACTCTGCGCATTTCCGGCCCACGACCATCTATTTGGCTAATCATGCGAATTGCATGAATCTGCTTCGAACGTGGAATCTGCATCCAACGATAGTTAACGGCATCCACGCATCAATCTTTATCAAAGACCCTGTCGAATGTCGCGATGGCTTCCCATCGCTCCCGCCGAGTCACCTCCAGATACGGGGCAACGTGATCCAGATCGGAATGCCCAAGCAGAAACTGCACCGTGTCGAGCGAGTCGCCCTGCGCAACCAGGCGGCTTACAAATGTCCTTCGTCCACTATGGCTGCCATGACCAGCACCGAGGCCAGCGGCACGATACCGTCTCTCGCAGAGTTTGGCGCACGCACCGCAATGCTCATCTCATGAGGCATCATTCACTTATGCAAGGAATATGGTAGACCGGTGCGCCTCGGCTTCGTACAGACGTCATCAGGCTTTGACCTCTTCTCCTGTCACCTTCTGCGTGATCGCCGGAGCCTTTAGCGCGCTGACCGGCTTCAGCAGATTCAACACCTCGATCAGCCGTTTATGGATGTCGGGATCGTTGTGCGCCGCCTGGGTGATCGCCATGTGATGCCCGATCGATTCTTCCAGATCGGCTGGACGTTTGCCCCGCGCATCGGGATAGGCCAGATCGGGCAGCGCCGCCAGCGACCACGGATTCTCGATGATCGATTCGATTGTGGATAGAAACTCACTGCTCAGTGTGGCAAGCGGATAGGCATCACTGGTCCGACGCAGCCGAAACTGCGCCAATACTTTCGCAAGCAGATTCACATGAAGACAGCACGGTTACTTGTCGGTGGAGCAATCTGTATGTCTGCCTGGCAGGCGAACGCCGCAGACACCAACTCGAATCCGTCGCCCGCAATGTCAGAGACCGTGATCGCTTCACAAGGTCCGGATTTCTCTGGCCACTCCATGTCGGGCGGCGCTGCCGTTCCCCTTGCAAAAAGCCGAGCCGACATTTATCACGACCTCGTGCGCTCGAAAAATAACGGTGAAGCGGCGCACATCCAACAGCTTTACAGAGGAACTCATTGAATCTACGACACTCCCCACGGCTGGCCGACACAACGAGGACCGAAGACCGATTGCTACCTGACCTTGCACGCCAAAAGCGCGCTTGGCAAACGGAGACTGGTCCTTCGGCCCCAAGTTTGTCGGCTCCCAGTCGGCGGGTGATGAGCTGCATCAGGTACGTTGCAAACTCCGGTCCTGGTAATAGAGTCGCATTAAGTCGGCCGCAGAAGACCGAAAGGAGTTCGCAGTCGCTCCGGCAGCGTGCCGTGCAGGTCCGCCGGTGGTCGGCCGAAAACAGGCCGATCTCCTCCAGCATCGTGCCGGCCCCTACCTCAATTCCGATCTCCTGCAGTCTTCCGCTCGTCGCCATGGAACGTGCGTCTGGATCGCAAGCGCACGATCTTGTCCTGCAGTCGGATTGCCTTTACTTTCAGCTCAGCGAGTTGCGTATGGTCAGCAGTCTCCAGCGCGTTCAGATACCGCTGGATGCTCTTCATGGACAGTCCGTGTCGCGGGAGCATCACAGCCAAGCGGGTGACATTCAAGTGTTACGTAAAACATGACAAGCAATACGTAATAAATATGATGCCAACCGATTACTTTTTTTTGCGGTAATATTCGTCCCTTCGTTTTACACATAAAAATAATTGATGTGCTCTCCGAGGGAATATAACGATCCATTTATCTCGATCCTGGAGGGGGTGCCATGCAGTTTGGAAGAAACTTCAAGGTAGTAACGCAGTTGATCGCGGGATTTTCTCTCGTGATCTTTCTGATGGCTTGTCTTGGTGGGTTTTCCCTTTACAAGATGAATCAGGAGAACACGCACGTTGCCGCCCTGCGCGACAACGCATTGCCTAGCGTACGCACCAATCTGGAGATGCAATTGGCTATTCGCGGGATCCGGGCAAGTCAGCTTCTTGCCGCCACCGCAACGACGCCTGATGAATCCCATACTGCAGAAGATCGCATCAATGCGGCGCTGGCCAACTACCAGAAGGCATCTTCGGAATACGCAACTCTGGTAGATAGTCCCGAGGAAAAAACCGCCTACGCCGACATTCAGATGCTGATGCCTAAGTTTCTCGATCTCAACAATCAGGTTCTGGAACTCGTCAGACAGGATCGGCAGGCCGATGCGATGAGCCTGCTGCGCAAGAAGTCGGACTCGATTCGAAATGCAATCGAGAAAGACATCCAGACCATCGTGGATGCCAATACGGCCAGCGCAAACGACGAAGGCAAACAGGCCGGTCAGGATTATGCGCAGGCGAAAACGCTAGTTTACAGCTTGATGCTGGCAGCGGCCGTGGTCGCCATCGTGGTTGCTCTCGTCATCGCCTTTGGTGTGGCAAGGCAACTTGGTGGTGAGCCTCGCGACGCAATGGCACTCGCCAGCGAGATCGCGGCAGGTAACCTGCGCGCCACCGTACAGCTTAAGCCGGGCGACCACTCAAGCCTCATGTACTCGCTGAGCACAATGAGAGACCAGCTTGCGGCTCTCGTCCGGCGGATCAAGACCGCCAGCGAGTCGATTACGGTCTCCTCAGGCGAGATCGCGCAGGGCAATACCGATCTCTCACAGCGGACCGAAGAGCAGGCCGCCTCTCTGGAGGAGACCGCATCGAGCATGGAACAGCTGACCAGCGCCGTGCGCCAGAACGCAGACAATGCGATTCAGGCGAGCCAGCTGGCCAGTACAGGCTCGGGCGTCGCGCGACGGGGAGGGGAAGAGATTAGCCGTGTTGTCACGACGATGCACGAGATCGCCGAAAGCTCCGGGCGGGTTGCCGAGATCATCAGCGTGATCGAGGGGATTGCGTTCCAGACCAACATTCTCGCGCTCAATGCGGCGGTCGAGGCCGCCCGTGCCGGCGAGCAGGGGCGAGGGTTTGCCGTCGTCGCGGGAGAAGTCCGCACGCTTGCACAGCGCAGTGCCACTGCCGCGAAGGAGATCAAGGATCTGATCACCGAATCGGTCAGACGCATTGATACCGGATCGAAGCTCGTTGAAGACGCGGGTCGGACCATGACTGAGATCGTGCAGGCAGCCGTGCGCACCACGGACATCATGAGTGAGATCGCGGCGGCTTCCGAGGAGCAGAGCACTGGTATCGGACAGGTCAATACGGCCATTACCCGGATGGATGAAGTGACCCAGCAAAACGCCGCGCTCGTCGAGCAGGCCTCGGCCGCGGCCCAGTCTCTGGCGCAACAGGCAGAGGGTCTGCGTGACGCGGTGTCCGTCTTCAGCGTAGACGACCATGAAGCATCCCATGCGACTGTCCAGCCACTCGAACGGCCCCGAACGGTAGCCAGAAGCGCGTCATCCATCGCAAAGACTACGTCATCGCAAAAGCTCGTGCGAGCCGAGCGTACCGGCGGCAACACGGCTCTGGCCGATAGCGCCGCCGATGACTGGCAAAGGTTCTGAGCGAAGCCTGAAAATGGCAAGATACGGGCGTTCTAGGAGAAATGACCAGGGTCGTCACCTCCAACACAACAGCTATCAGCAGGCTGGGGGCACAGGCGATGGTTGTTGGAAAGTTTCTCGACTCTGCCTTGTCGCGACTCACCGGGTCGCTCCGTGTCAAAGTCACCCGGTCGTTCCGGCTGGGAATTTTGAAGATGCCCTGTCGATGATCGACGACCTGCCCTTGCCTGCCGAATATCACTCATGAGCGCTGGCCTGATGGCTGTCGTCCTCATCGCGATTGCATGCAGCGCATTCGTCATCCGCCGAACCAAGAGCGTTCGACACAATGGGGAGCCAATCTTCGTCAGCCAAAGACGCTCTTCCGGACTTGAGACCGGCAGTCGACGGAATCACGCGGACACTTTACGCTTGCCGCCCGTCCTGACGATTCGGAGCACTTTCTGCAATCAACGCGCGCCTGAATGCATCCCTTGCGCGCAGCCGTTCCAGATACGCGAATACTTCACAGTGCCCGGCCTCGTTGATGAAGCCGGTTTTCTGCAGGACGATCGAGCGGTCGCCGCCTCGCACCAGCGCATTCGAGTTGTGATAACTCTCTATTCTTCGTGCATAGCTCGCGGGAAACAGTCCGATCGCCGGGAGATGCAGATATCGCGCATATCAACTGTCGCACTAATCATGGTCGCAGTAGGCTTGGGCATTCCTTTTGAGCACGTGAATGTCGCGTTTATCGTCAGCATGGGAGCAGCGATTGCCGCCAGCGCCAATTGCCCCGTTCTTCTCTGTTCAATATTCTGGCGAGGCACAACCACGCTAGGCGCCGTGCTTGGCGGCCTACTCGGCCTTGTCTCGGCCTTGTCTCGGCCGTGGTTTTGACAATCCTGTCCAAACCGGTATGGGTTGATGTCATGCAACACGCCACCGCGCCCATCAGTCTCGACAATCCTTCTCTTTTTTCCGTGCCGCTCGCCTTCGCAGGCATATTTGTCTTCTCGAAGCTTGACCGCACTGCCCGCGCCAAAAAGGAAATTGCCGCCTTCGACGCGCAGGAGTTCATCTCACAGACAGGCATTTCACCTATGGAAGCCACCAGTCACTGATGTAGCGCAAGACGCTGTGCAGGCCAGCGCCTGTACGGCGCCTCGCTAACAGCGACCCATCTCAGCGTGCATTGGGGCCTATCCATGACGCCTCGCGGCCGAACTTAAACGTGGTTGCGGGCGTCGCCAGTCTCGCGAAGAACCCATCGGTTTGCCTGTCTGACTGCCGACTTGCTCTTGGCCGCTACATATGCCAGCGATGCTGGACATGACTGTTGCCCCGCGAGCGCGCCAAACACCAGTCGCTCCTTCAACCTCGCGAAGTGCCGCAGCCGCGTTGATGTCAAGTTTCAGTTGACGGCTCGTTGACTTTCACAAATGCGCTTCAAATGCGAATAGGTTTATACTTCGCATGCGAACGTTTAAGCGCGATGGCGTTCCAGGCGGAACTTTCCTCCCGTGCCCGCGGTCCAGCAGAACCGTGCCTCAACAAGGTTGCGCCCCAGGAACATAACGAACCGATGGAATGCTTTGATCGGTTCAAGCGTTATTACGCTGCACTCGTTGCGACGGAGCGAGTCTGCCGCACGGAACTCGAAACCTCTACCTGATCAAACATGCCATTCATCGAAATTGAAGGAAAGCCGCTGCACTATCAGACTCACGGCACGGGATTCCCGGTGCTGCTGGGGCACAGCTACTTGTGGGATTCGTCAATGTGGGCGCCGCAAATCGACGCGTTGTCTCGCCACTATCAGGTCATTGTTCCGGACCTTTGGGGCCACGGGCAATCCGGGCAGCTCCCGGAGAATACGCGTTCGCTTGGCGATTTGGCCACACATGCGGGCCGTCTTCTGGATGCCCTGGGTATCGGACAATGCGCGATAGTCGGTTTGTCGGTGGGCGGGATGTGGGGGTCCGAACTCGCGTTGCGAGAACCGGGCCGTGTCAAGTGCCTCGTCCTGATGGATACCGACAGGAGCGCCGAACCTGATGCGACGCTCAAGCAATATTCCCAGATGTTCAACGCGATCGAATCGCTTGGCAGTATTCCCGCTCCGATGATCGAGGTCATCGTGCCTTTGTTTTTCCGCCGGGGCGCAACGCTAGACGGTGAAGTGCACGCAAAGTTTCGAAAAGCGCTGGCGGGGTTCTCTGCGGACCAGTTGCGACAGTCGGTTGTACCGCTGGGCCGGTTAATTTTCGGGCGGTCCGACGCCCTTGCCAGTCTTGCCGGTCTTGACGCCGCCAGTACGCTGCTCATGTGCGGCGAACTCGACATTCCGCGGCCACCAACCGAAATGGCACGAATGGCTGCGGTGATTGGCTGCCGGCAAATGCTAATACCCGAGGCAGGCCACATTTCGAACCTTGAAAATCAGTCCTTCGTCACTGACACATTGCTTGCGTGGCTTGGTCAGCATGTCGCGTAACGGGCAGAGCGGCTGCCGATAAGAACGACGATATTCCGACCAACAACGAACGTGGCGCTGTCGACCACATTGCACTGCTTGCCCAAGGGTTCACACAGTTCCGCGCAAACTTCGAAAAGCTCGGCATGAGTGCGCGATAACAGAACCAGAACGGCAGTTCGAACTGGCAGACGTTCGTCCACGACCAGAATGGCGGCCTGGTCAGTATACATTCGGCCAGGGCTGCCGAGCCGGAATTACCAGTGCCAATCGAAGCAAAACGCTGTTACAGGACAAGCACGCAGTTCTTCAACCCAGCGGAATATTTGACGTTGCAGGCGAGGGTTGCGCAACTGACCCGTGGCCCCGAACAGGTCACACAGATGGTGTTACGAAGCAAAGATCGCTGCGTAGGAAAATTTGACCCAATCGTTACGAAATCAATTCGGTCAAGGAATCTAGTGCCCAGCCGGCGAGCAGCAACGGCCCGATGTAGTTCATACGGAAGGACACGAAGCTTCGCAACATGCCTTCCTGGGCGCCCCACCTCGCTTGAGGCGGAGCGCCAACCTTCTCAGAACAGGTACATACCAGCCACAAAAATCACGCCTGAAAACAGAAGTGCCGTCACGCAGTAGCCCATGATGTCTCGAACGCCCAAACCGGCGATAGCAAGTGCAGGCAGTGCCCAGAACGGCTGCGCCATATTCGTCCACGCTTCGCCGTAGGCAATTGCCATCGCGGACTTGCCGAGGTCGGCGCCAAGTGCTTGCGCTGCCGGCATAACAAAGGGACCTTGCACCACCCAATGACCGCCGCCAGACGGCACCGCGAAATTGATAAGCGCCGAACTCAGGAACGCCAGAAGCGGGAATGTGTGAACGTTCGCGATGTCGACGAACCACTTCGTAATTACACCAGCCAGCCCCGAATGGTCCATAAGGGCCTGAATGCCAGCGTAGAACGGGAACTGAATCATGATGGCGGACGCGCCCCTGGCTGCACCGGCTACAGCGCGCGCATAGGCCATCGGCGTCTTGTGAAGCACGATACCTGCTGCGAGGAACACGAGGTTCACGGTATCGATGTCAAGAACGAAGCCGTTCTTGACGAATCGGATTACCAGAAACACGGCGCACAGTGCCGCCACCAGGAACGCCAGGATACGGCTTTCTTCCATCTTCTCCGCGAACGTCGCGTTAGGAGGAAGTTTGCGCTCGACACTCGGCGGGTCCTGCAAAAGGGCCGGGTCCACTGTGACGACGTCCTCCGGCTTCGGCATCATGAGTCTCGCCAGAATTGGCAAAAGAATAATGAGGCCGATGGTGATAAACGCGTTGTAGCCGGTGAATATGGTGTGCGATACCGGAATCAGACCTACTGTCTTCTCCATCGGATTGCCTTTGGTCGCGGCCACTAGCGGCACTGAGCCAGACAGGCCCCCATGCCACGTCAGGAAACCCATGTAGGCGCTTGCAACGAGGAGACGGTAGTCCGTTCCGGGGACACGTCTCGCGACCTCGCGCGCAAGCATCGCACCGAGGACCAGACCGAAGCCCCAGTTAATGGCGCAGGCCACTCCGCCCACAAACGCCACCAGCATCACGCCTTGGCCGGGTGTACGCGCGGAGCTTGCGAGGGCGACCAACATCCGTTTGACCGGGCCTGAGCTCGCCAATGCGTGGCCGGTCACAAGAATCATCGCCATCTGCATCGAAAATGCAAGCAGATTCCAGAAGCCAGAACCCCATAGCATCACGAGGTCCGCGGGTGCTTTCGGCGTCAAACCAAGCGCGAGCGCGAAGGTCACGATGGTTAGGAGGATGGCAAAAATCAGGGGGTCCGGCAAAAACCTGTGCACCACCTGAGTAAAGAAGGCGGAAATTCGCTGAATCAAGTGTCTACTCCTCGTCACCAATATGAAGTCGGCCTACTGTCGTTGTTATGGCCGGTAAGCCGCGCGCGGCGATTCTTGCACACAACGAAAAATCCTGCAGCGACGAATGCCACGACTGTTGAAGTGGGTAAAGAAGACATTGATTGATAGAGCCGTCCTCGGCAAACTTCGCGCCTTGGACAGACAGACGGGCTATCGCGAACCGTAGAAGCAGCGACGAAGACAAGCCGAGTTCGCACACGCGAGTACGCCACGAGAACGCGGCGGCGCCGTCCCAATCGCCACTATCAGCGGCGATTCAGTCCAAACTCATTGACTCACTTCTGACAAGAGTGCTGTGGATTGCAGGCTTTTGGTTCGTCGAAGGTCGGGCGCGTTCGCACCGCTTCCAGCGCGGGCGCAACGTTCGAACTGACAAGCCAGTCGGCGCGAACCTGCCCATACATCCCAGTCCAGCGCGTTCGCTCCCCTTCCGTGCCGGGCACCACAGCCATGCCCTGACTGTAGATTGCATCGGCTGCGATCGCATGCCACTGGAAAACGCGCGCGGTAATTAACGTGACCTTCGGCGACACCTTGAACGTAATCGACGGCTTCACGTGGATCAGGTTGTAGCCGGCCGAAGGGCCGCGCATCCTGGAGTTGAAAGAGCGCCTGCGCATGCTGACCGATGCGCGCGTCGGCATGCACTTCGGTGCGCTGGATCACGTAGCTGTCGGGCCTCGCGCTGCCGAGCCCGAAGAGCGGCGCATTGTTCAGTTCGAAGGCCTCGCGCAGGTTCGCGCCGAGCGACAGATACGTCGACGGATCGCTGCCGAGCGGGATGTACTTGAGCGCATCGGATGACTTGCGCGGCACGCACGGATTCGCCAGCGCGGACCAGTCTTCCTGCCAGCGGTTCAACGACAGCGCCGACGGCCGCTCCGCAATGCATTGAGGCGCGGCGGCCGCGCCCGCATCCGCCGTGTCATTGGCGGCGAACGCGTTCGCGCCCTCCGTCAATCCGCCCACGGCGAACGCAGCGCACGCATAAAAAAGACGCTGGCTACGATGGGCAAATCAACGAAAAGAGGCCAGAAAAAAGGCCTGTTCGTGATGTAAACGCACGCACATGACCGATAGAATTTCGTTACGCACCGTCGCGCGTCCGATACCTGTCGGATCGCTTTCTCACATCGGATTTCCGGTTACTTCAGCATGACACGGCTTGCACGGCACTACGTCCCAGAACAACCTCAGCACGTTATCCTGCAGGGGCTCACGGGGCCCGCATTCCTGGACGAAGGAGACTACCTGTACTTCCTCGCCTGCCTGGCAGACGCAGCGCGCGTCGCCGATCTGGCAGTTCACGCGTGGGTCCTTATGCCTGACGCGGTACAGTTGCTCGTCACGCCTTCATACGAGTCGAGCGTGGCCATGGCGATGCAGGCGGTCGGCCGTCGCTATGTCGAGACCTTCAACCGCCGCCATGGACGCCGCGGTACGGTGTGGCGTGGCGCGTATTGGGCAACAGTGATTGAGCCCGACCGGTATTTCCTGCTCGCGAGCCAGATCATCGATCAAGCGCCGGTGCGCAACCGCCTTGTGGCAGAGCCTGGGAACTACCAGTGGTCGAGCTACACACATCACATCGGAATGCGTGTCGATAGCTTTATCAAGGACCATCCACTCTACCGGGCGCTCGGCAATACGCCGTCCGAGCGCCATCAGACTTACCGCGATTTGGGCGCACGGCCCCTTGACGAACACGAGGTCGATAACCTGATGCAGTCGACGCTCAAGGGCTGGGTGCTCGGCAGCGCCGCGTATTGCGAGTGGGCGGCGCAGACCGCTAACCGGCGTTTGATGCCCCTGCTGCTGCGAGACCGGCCGTCCAAGGTTCGCACGACACGCGCCCTCGCAGACGCGGACTAATCAGAAGAAAAACAAGCAAGGAAACCTTGCTTGTTTGAGAGGTGCTACGTCAGGTCGGAGCGTTTCAATCCGCTTGGCCGGTGTCGCGAAACAGCCACCCCATCTCGCTCATCCTCGAACGCTGCCGTCTCGCGCGCCCTGGCGAGCCCGACCCACAGGATGCAATCGGCCGTCCTGATAACGGACAGTCGAGCGTGGTGACGAGAAACGGTTCATACTTTTTAATTCGCCTCGAGCCCTATTTCAGTGGAAACAGACGGCCTCCTGACGTTCGCACCACAACGGGGGGCGCGACGACCAACATCGCCCGCTCACCACCGGTGTTTCTGGTGTTCGATTCACGACGCTCGACGGGTGATCGCATAAAATGAACTAGTCCGTTGCAGTACGCCCCAACGCAATCGCCAAACATGCGAATCCAGATGACTCGAGCCTTACGATCTGGGATGCCATCGGATTTCGTTCGCCATCGTTTCTCTCCAGTCGGGGCACCACGTCCTTATGTCGAGAATGACCACAAATGCGATGAGCCGCCGGCACCTGCTGACGCTGATCGGCAAGAACCTCGGCGCGGCCGCCATGATGCAAGGCATGGGCACGCTTGGGTTCGCCGCTACCTCGACCTACGCCGGCCCGATCAGACTCGACTGCGCACCCAAAGGAACGCGAATTCTCGTGCTTGGCGCGGGCATGGCTGGCCTCGTCGCGGCCTTTGAGCTGAGGAACGCGGGCTACCACGTGCAGGTGCTCGAGTACAACGACCGCCCGGGTGGCCGGGCCTGGACTGTCAGGGGCGGTGATCGTTATACAGAACTCGGCGGTGCCACCCAGTACTGCGATTTCGCTGACGGGCTTTATCTGAACCCGGGGCCGTGGCGCATTCCGTATCACCACCAGGGCGTACTCGACTACGCAAGACGCCTGAAGGTGTCGCTCGAACCGTTCATCCAGGTCAATTACAACGCATACCTGCATTCGACTGAGGCTTTCGGTGGTAAACCGCAACGATTCCGGGCGGTGCAGACCGACTATCAAGGCTATATCGCCGAGCTGCTTTCCAAAGCAATCCGCAAGGACGCACTCGACGATGCGGTGTCAGGCGAAGATGCGCATCTGCTACTCGAATCCCTGCGCGAATGGGGTGCGCTTGGTCGGGATGGCAGCTATCAGGCGGGCCGGCGAAGCAGTGAACGCCGCGGATTCGCGACCGCGCACGGCGGTGGGCTGATGCCCGAGGCCGTCCCGTCGGATCTGCTCCCGCGCGACCCCCTGCTTGCATCGCGTTTGTGGCAATGGCTCTCGTCTGGAAACGAGCAGGACTTCCAGAGCACCATTTTCCAGCCTGTCGGCGGCATGGACAGGATTGCCCATGCGCTTCATTCTCAGGTCGCGAGCGCCGTAGTGTTCAACGCCAAAGTCACGGCTATCTTGCAGGACGAGCAAGGCGTCACAGTGCGCTATACCGATACGACCACCCGGACCGAACGGAACGCGCACGCGGATTGGCTGGTGTGCACCATTCCGCTCTCGATTCTGAGTCAGATCGACATTGCGGTCGGTCCGGCCATGCGCGCCGCGATCGATGCGGTGCCCTACGAGACATCGGTGAAAATCGGGTTGCAATTCGGCCGGCGATTCTGGGAAGAAGACGAGCAGATCTACGGCGGCATCACGCAAACTGATCTGCCGATCTCGACGATTGGCTATCCGGCAACAGGTTACGGATCGACCGGTCCTGCGGTGCTGCTTGGCGCCTACATGTGGGGGCCCGCCAGCTATGAGATGGGTGCGCTGCCCCCTGCCGAACGGATCGCGGTGGCATTGAGCCAGGGCAGCCAGATTCATCCGCAGTACGCGCGCGAGTACCAGACCGGCTTCGCGATGAGCTGGAGCCGATCACCGTTCACGAATGGCTGCTTCGCCGCATGGACGGATGCGTTGAGAAAAGCGCATTACGCAAATCTCTGTCAGATCGACGGACGGATCGTCCTTGCCGGAGAGCACGCGTCCCATATCCCGGCATGGCAGGAAGGCGCCGTGCTGTCGTCGCTGGATGCGATCACCCGGTTGCATCGGAGAATCGTCAATGGATAAGCCGACGCTGATCCTCGGCGTGATGCTGATGGCCTTGCTGATGGGAGCCGCGACAATGTCGGTTCAGGCCGTGGCACAGGAAGCACCACGCACTTTCACGATTTCACCGGGCTATCGCTTCACCGAAAAAAGCGGTGAAGCGCTTTACAACGCTACCTGCGCGGGGTGCCATATGCCGGATGGAAAAGGCGCACAGGGCGCGGGTCACTACCCGGCGCTCGCTGACAACCCGGCAGTCGAAGCGGCACCCTACGTCATCGCCAATGTACTGCACGGCCGAAAGGCGATGCCATCGTTTGGCGACGCGATGAATGACGATCAGGTCGCTGCTGTCGTCAACTACACGAGAACCCATTTCGGCAATCGATTTGCCGGAACTGTCACGCCGAGCGAGGTTAGAGGTTTGCGCTGAGTTCACGTGGCATGGCTATCGCCCGGCCGCTTTCCCGCACCCTCCTCCACTCGCTTCACGAGACTTATGGCACGATGTACCCGGGTCTGTTTCGGCGCGGCGATGGCGCCGAGTGGTACGGAGTGATCCGTTCGTCAATTCGGCAGGCGCCGCGGAAGATCCGTGATGCGCGGCCCACAGAGTCGGGAGTGCCCGAGGCACGATGCGAGCGCCTGCTCGCCGAACCATTTCTGCGTGTCCAGGTTGTAGTGCACGCTGCCGTCCCCACCGCCTAACGCGCCGCCCTGGAAAATACCGAACCCGGGCGGCTGTCCATTCCAGTCCGGCGACTGCGACGCATCGACGAAACTGAAGACGCGAGGATTCGCGTCGACGAAGCCGCCGAACACTTTCTGCATCGACGCAAGCGCGGCGGGATTATAAGGCGCGACCGCGTTGGTGACGTTGTCGTAAGCGGTCGACAACGGCTTCACGATCAGCACCGGAAAGGTCGAACCCACCGCAGCAAAAAAACTGCTGAAGAGGTCAGCGTAATTCTGCGGCGCGCGATGAATCGTCGTTGCGTTGCCGGCCGAATTCAGCGGTGCAGCTTCTGCTTCCCACTGGTTCCACTGCAGGCCGAGGATGCGCGGCTTCTTGCCGGTCGCCAGAATCTGCTTCAGTCCCAGATACATCATGCGGCGCGCGAACGGTGCAAGCGCATACGTCGGCGTCTTGCTTGCATCGAGCATGGGTTGCCAGAGATTAACGCCATGCACCGTCCAGCCGCAGCAGCCGCTGAACGCGTCGTCTGCGACGTCCACGCCCTGGCTGCCCCAGCCGATATGAATGATGTACAGATCGGGCAGCGGCTCGCCCGCATTGATCGCCGCCTGCCACGCATACGCGGCGAAATTGGCGGCATTTCCGCTGCCGCCGTAGTAGCCGAGATTCATGTCGGACGACGTGCTGTCCGACCAGTTCACCCAGGACACGTGATCGATCGTGGATATCGGCTGGGTAAATGGCGCACCTGTCCCGTCGGCGTTACCGGTGATGTTCCCCCAGCCGTCGTTGCGGATGCCCCATACGTTGGGTGCCGGCATCCCGCCGGTGCCCGCGCCCGCACCCGAGGCTCCCGTCAACGTCAGATCCGCGGGCAGGCCGTTAAGACCGGCACTGTTGCTCTGCCCCATCACGAACAGGACCGCCACTTCGTCGTGACGGAATCGCGATCCTTTCTCCCACGATTGCGCCGCGGCGGCATTCGGTTGGGCCGTCGCGTCGGCGGCAACGGACATCTGTACCCCACTCGCAGCCAATACGAACGGCAGCGCAATCCGCATCAAGAAGTTCTTCATGCCTGTCTCCATGGATCGCCGGTCACTGTTTGGCCGGCTGGCTGACTGCCTGGCCCAGGCCGTCGATATCGGGACCGTAGTTGCCGGAAATCACCGAGAACTTGATCGTGTTGGCCGCACCGGCTTTTAACGGGACCATGACCTGAGCACTCGACAGGATCGGAAAGTCCCAGGTGCCTTCACCGGGAAACCGCACGGGAACCGGTGGGCCATTGTTGACGCTCACGCTCATTGCACGAGGCGAACCGCCACCGTCGTCCGCGCTGATATACACCACGGGGACCGCATACTCGCCATCGGCAGGCGCCACGATTCCGTTGAACTGGAGGCTCGAATCCGAGTTCACAAAATTACCGACCTTTTCGTGGCCGCTGCATATGTTGCATGCCTGGACTGCCGCATCCTGAATGATGTTGGTGGCGCTTTCCGCTTCATAGGCGATAGGCGGCAATGCGGGTTGCGGAGCGGCGATCAGCGTCACCTTGCCGATCGACGGAGCGCGGCGCCCCTTGTCCGGAAGAACGAAAGTCAGCTTGTTGCTTCCCGGCACGAACGGCATGTACAGCGTGACGGTGCCCTGGGCCTGTCCGATGGTAACGGGCAGCTGGATCGTCGTGAGTACGCTGTCGTTGAGAATCAGCGGCACCTTCAGCGAAGACTTTCCTTCGTTCCGGTACGTCACGTCGATGTACCCGCCCGCGGTTGCATTTACCGTGTAGCGTGCTACGCCGTCTTCATGTGTGACCGGTTTGGCCGGGTGGGTTTTCGATGCATCGTCCACGCCGGCGATGGTCAGCATGACGGAGCCGCCGGCCGGAACAGCGGACACCGTATACCCGGACGCGTGCGAACCAAGATCCTGGTGCGCCCAGATATCCCGCACGCTGGCCGAAACAGCGGGGTCCAGTCCGAGATCCTTCCAGTTCACCGTGATCGAAGCGGCAGACCCGGTCGTGTTGAGCAGAACTACCGCACGGCGACCTTGACCGGCGAGCAACTTGGCCCATACGCCCAGACCGTTCTGCGGCACCGCGACCCGGATCGCCTGAAGGCCGCGCGGGTCCTGATCGACGGCGAGCACCTCCGGATTGGTCAGCGTCGCCATCGTTGCCGGGCTGACGGGCGTCGTGAAATCGAGACCCAGGATAAGCGGCGCACCGGAAATGGCCCACAGGCTCATGTGCGTCTGATCCTGCGCGGCGCTCAGACCGAACCCGGCAAGCATCATGTCCGCATCGTTATAGACACCCGTATGTTGCGCTTCCGGAAACAGATTGCCGTAGAAATTCTGGTTGACGATTCTGGAAAAATCCGGCGTGCTTTGATGACCCGGTGTACCGGTGTCATAGGTGATGTCCTCGGTCGTTCTCCACAGATCCGCGACTTGCCCCCAGTCATACGATCTGCCCGTCTTGTCGGTGTGAAAACTGTTCGGATTGATGCTGTAGACGATCCGCCGATTCACCGCGGCACCCGCACTGTCCAGCGCATCGCGCATCTTCCGGAAACCGGCCACCTGATCGTCGACGGTGCCATCCGGCGAGCACCAGTCGTACTTCACGTAGTCGACGCCCCACGCCGCGAATGTATTGGCATCCTGAACTTCGTGCCCAAGACTGCCCATCGGGTTGGTGTGCCCAGGGTACAGATTGTTGCGCTGAGCACAGGTTTCGGCTGCGGGCACTTCATACATGCCGAACTTCAGACCTCTGGCGTGAATGTAGTCGGCCACCGCTTTGATGCCGCTCGGAAACTTCACGGGGTCGGCAACCAGATTGCCTTGCGCATCGCGGGATGGCGCGAACCAGCAGTCGTCGACGTTGATATAGCTGTAGCCCGCTTTCATCAACGGACCATCCTTCTTCAGGCCGTCGGAGATAACGTCCGCGGCCGTTTTCACCAGATCCTCGGTGATATTGCAGCCGTACGCATTCCACGACGCCCAACCCATTGGCGGTAGTGCAATCGACCTTTGGGCCTGAGTTTGCGATGGCCCGCCTTGTGCGGAAACGTTTGCGGAGTTGGCCGCGGCCTGCATGACGCTCGCGCCGTCGGAGGAACCTTGCTGGTCGCCGCCGCAGCCGGACAAACCGAAAACCATTATGATGCTCGCGAAAAACAGATACACCTGTGTGCGACCCAGGATCTTCATGATTTTCCTTTGTTGAAAAATGAAACTGGGACTTCCGGGTAAACTGCTGTGCGGCGTCTGTTTCGGGCTGCCCGGCCGCTTCGGGGGTTCAGGAAACCGGCTGCAGGTTGCCGTCGAATCGTGCCGTTCCGTTTTCCCTTATCGACACGGCTCGCGCCACGTTGCCGTATTGCAGTGTCGTTCGCGTGCCGCCGACGCTGACGAGCTTCACGGACGACAACACGCCGCGGTTCCACTTGACGTCCACCGCAAATCCGCCCTTTGCCCGCACGCCCGTGACATGCCCCGTGCTCCATTGCGACGGCAGCGCGGGGAGCAGCGTGATGCGATCCATCCTGCTTTGCAGCAGCATTTCCAGTATTGCCGCCGGACCGCCGAAGTTCGCATCGATCTGGAACGCCGATGAGTTGCTCGACAACGCATACGCGTCGAACATGTTGGCGAACGTGCCGCTCACGCCGTCATTGCCCACCGAATAGCGCAGCAGCTTCGGGATCATCGAATAGCAGTTGGCGGCGTCGTGGAAATGCGCCCAGCAGGCGATGCGCCATGCGAGCCCCCAACCGAACGAGTCGAAGCCGCGTGCAAGCAGCAGCGCCTTCACGCCGGCCACGAGCTTCGGATCGCTGTCGAGCGTGATGCGCTCGCCTTCGAACCAGCCGATCAGCGGCGACAGATGCCGATGCCCCGTCTCGCCGACGATGCTGTCGCTCATCCATTCCTGAAGCTGCCCTGTCGTGGCACTCACCTTCGGCAGATAGAGCTGCGCCTTCATGCTCCCGATCGAGCGAGCAAAATCCGCGTCCTTACCGAGCAGCTGGCTCGCGGTCAGATAGTTCGTGAACAGATCCCACACGAGTTCCTGCGCGTAGGTGATCCCGAGCTGCTGGTGCGGTCCCTGCTCCGGCGACCAGTCCTTGTCGTCGATGAGCAGACCCGTCACGGGGTCTCTGATCAAACGCGCCTGCCAGAACTCGCACGCGGACTTCATTACCGGATAGATGCGGGCGAGATACGCCTTGTCCAGCGTGTACTGGTAGTGATTCCACAGCGTGCGGCAATACCAGGCGCTCGCGGGCGGACTCCAGTCCCAGCCTATAGAGCCGTAGATGCCCGTCGAAATGGCAACCGTCCAGCCCGCGACGTTGCCGTTCGAATTGCTGTAGTTCACGTTGGCGGCATCGTTGAAGTGATTCTTCGTCGACTGAACCCACGACGGCAACTGCCCGGTGACGTAATCGGCGAACGGTTGCTGGCACTCCGGCAAACCGGCTCGATCGGCGAGCCAGTAGTTCATCTGGATGTTGATGTCGGTGTGGTAGTCGGCCATCCACGGCGGGTTGTTCGTGGTGCTCCACAAACCCTGCAGATTCGCCGGCATCGAACCGCGTGACGACGAGATCGTGAGATAGCGTCCAAACTGCACGTACATTGCTTCGAGCTCCGGGTCGGCCGCGTTGGGATTCACCTGACGCGCCAGCAACCGCTCCGGGATCGTCAGTGCCCGTTGCGCATCGCTCGACCTGCCGAGATCGAGGTCCATGCGCCCGAAGAGCGAACGATAGTCGCGCACGTGACGCTCGAGCAGTTCGCGGTAACGCAGGGACGAGGCGCCCTTCACGTCAGCGATCACTGCACCGCGCGGATTGACGCCCGTCAGATAGTTTTCGACGTAGCGCCCGTTGTAGTCGGTGCGCGCCGCGATGATGATCGTGAGCGCCGGACAACCCTGAAGAGTGATCTGCGCGTTGGCCGAGTCGAGCGAAGCGACGCCCGCATCTGGAACGACCAGCATGTAGGTCGTGTACAGCTCGCCACTGCCGCTGACCGCGCCCGAGAACGACAGCGCGTGGTTCGATTCACCGATGGTTTGCGTCCCCTGCCCGTCGACCAGCGACACCGCGCCGTTATAGGTGCCGCCGTCGGACGTGAGCCGTACGACGATCACGTTGTCGGGGAAGCTGCTGAAAATCTCGCGCCGATAGGTTTTGCCGCCAACGCGGTATTGCGTGCGTACGATCGAATTGCTGATGTCGAGCGAACGCTGGTAGTTCGTGGCGCCGGCGTGACCGGGCAGATCGATGTAGAGCTTGCCGAGCGACAGGTAGGTGCCCATCCCCGTCGTCGTGTAGGCCGGATCGACAACGTTCTTGCTGCCCGACCACAACGTGATTTCGTTCAGGTACAGCACCTCACGTTCGCTCGCGCCGCCGGCCATCGCACCGAGCCGCCCGTTCCCGACCGGCAGGCCTTGAAACTGGATGCTGGACTCGGCAGCAGGCGAGTCGTATCGGAACAGCAGTGCCTGATCGGCGGGAACGCGCGCCGAATCGGCCTGCGTCGAAGCGTTGGCTGAATCGAAAGTATCGGATGGAACTGAAGAGGGATCGCCGGTCGCGCCGGGCGAGGAAAGAGTTGCAGCGCCAGCACGTGCTGCAACCGGGAGGATGACAGCAGCACTGCCTAACTTCAGCAGCTTGCGGCGCTTTGGACTGGTGGGAATTTTCATCGTGTCTCCTGCTAGTAAATTATGCTGAATCCACCTATGAATATTTCGTTCAAATATGCACGCGTAAGGATTCATCAGACATTAGGTTTTTCCCCTGGTACCGCGTTGCAAATGGTGGGATGAAGATGCGGGCGAATTGATGTTGCTGTGGGATGTCTGCGGATCGGAATTTGGTGAAATTTAGGAAACCGTATTTTTTATGGCGTACGAGACCGCGTGCGGAGAAAGCGGTCATTTCAGTGGGTAACGATACGTTTCTACGCAACCCAGTCCGGCTAGTTCCCGACACAAAGCCTTGGTTCTCTTAAGCGAATTAACTGCTGCTCCGCCGACTTACGTTTGGACGGCTGGCAGCCCGCGACCCGTCAGAAATGGGACTGCGTTATCGGTATGACCGGTTGCCGCGCGTGTAGATCACGCATTGATATGCGAGCACGCAAAGTAGCCCCAAGCTCGCGAACAAACGAACGAGGCCGGCCACTTGCCCATGCCGACAATTCCGCTCCGTTCCCGCGAGAGCCGTCCGTCGTGTGGGGGCAGAGGTGGGGCAATAATCCGCCCCACACGATAAAGGCCTTATGGACATTTCCGAGCACGGCGTCGGTGAACGCCTCGCTGGTGAACTGGCTGCCCATCGTAGATTGGTGCACCAGGCATCTGACAGAAACCGTCACGCAGGATTAACAGCCCGTCTCGAGCATGAGAACTCTGGAATCAGGGAAACCTCATCGGGCTCCCATACGCGAAGCACTCGCGTCATCCACACCGCTCGCGAACAGCGGCTTACGCGCAGACCGTATGAACCGGTCGTTTCGAATCTGTCAGGTTTAATGGGGCCTTCGGCAGGCTTCGGCCCGGACTGACCCCGCAGCCAAAGGTCTGCCGCTCTCAAGCGGGCCCCCGTGGATTATCGGCTTAGGGCGGCCTGGGCCCGTTGCAGCCACTCGCTGTTATGTTCGCGGGCGTGGCGTGGCCAATGCCTGGCATCCTGCACAATCTCAGCGTAAAGTTCGCGCGCACGCTGGCGGTCGGCCTCGTCGGGCTGCACCGCTAGCCAATCGGCGTACAGGCAACGCGGTGCAGCGTCTCTTGCGCTCGCGAGCGCAATCTCGAACGCGGCGCGTGTGCCTGGCGCGCCAATCACGCCCAAGGCTCGTGCATACAGCAAGGCAGGCTCCGGCTGCCGTCGGGTGACAGGATGGGCGGCGAACAGTTTTTCCAGGGCGTCCTGCGTGGCCGAAGCATTGCCGTTGGCAAACTGCGCACGCGCCAGCCCTTGGAGTAAAGCCGGATCGGATGAGAACGGCCCGCTGGCCGCCGCCTGGTAATGCTCCAGGGCTTCGGCGGCATTTCCTGCATCGAGCAGCGCTGCGGCCAACCGCATGCGATGCGCGACGGTCGGCGCGCGATCGAAATCAGTGCGCGCCTCGCGCACCGCTCGATTGGGATCGACAAACTGCGAGATGGCCCTCGTTGCCGCCCTTGCCCCACGCGACTGGCGCAGGGAGGGCAAGTAAATGACAAAGAAGTAGACCGCACTGCCAAGGCCAGGGAAAAGAAACAGGATCAGCAGCCAGTACATGTTCTGCTGGGTGCGCACGGCATGCACCGCAAAGAACAGGGCGATGATGACGTAAAGGCTGATTCCGAAGATGCGCATTTACGAAAAGGTCAATTGTGGGGCGTTGCCGACGGTACGTCAGCGAAACGGCTGAGCGCTATTGTGACAGAAACACGCTGCCATATCTGGTAGCTCAACGGCACCCTTCCCGCCACCTGGCAATTGGGCCGGCCCGCGAGGCAGCGGATGCCCCGCATCATCGCTCCCCGCCGTCGTTATTGGGCCGGGAGGCCCGCGATGCGCGTCGTCCAGGCTCTCTATTGGCTCAACGATGCCTTGGAAGACAACAGGGACGGATTCGAAAGCGTCTAGGACCGGTTTTTTCCAACCCCGTTTACGGCTGTGAAATTAAGCGGGATTGAAAGATGGCTTTTCCCATTTGACCATCTGGATGCAAAAGTTCTTGCAGCTCATACCCGACTTTCTCCACGGCGGCTGACGAGACGATGCAGAAGCGCCACACCGGCATATAGCCATGCAGCCGCAATCCAGCCCGTCCATCGACCCAGCCCGCAGTGGCATGCTTCACACGGTCTCGCGTCAAGCGTCTATCCGCAAATCGCAACGGGATCCTTTTTCGGCGTTCTCCGACGGCCTCGCGTCGCGGCACATTTGACGCCATAAAAAAAATTGCAGCGAATGGAATGTTTGCTCCGAGCCTGTGTTTGCCCCTTCGTACACCAGAATCCAGCGCCCGCTTGCAGTCGGAAGCATCGACCGGATGATTGACTGGGTATGGTTCGTCTATCGACTCGCCGCAGCGGCTGAGCGAAATCCGCGAATCTCATCCCTCACCTATCTCGGAGAAGTCTCATGAAGTTGAATTCGTTTGTCCTCGCCGGTTTCGCCTGCGCCACGCTGCTGAGCGCAACGACATCATCTGCGCAGGACAGCACCGCCGCCCCGTCCGCACCGATCAAGAACGTCGTGTTGGTTCACGGACTGTTTGCAGATGGTTCAAGCTGGGGGAAAGTGATTCCTCTGCTGCAGGCGAAGGGCCTGCACGTGACGGCGGTGCAGAATCCGACGACCTCGCTCGACGCGGACGTGGACGCGGTCAAGCGCGCGCTTGCGCAGCAGCAGGGCCCAACGCTGCTGGTCGCGCACTCGTACGGCGGGATGGTGATCAGCCAGGCTGGCGATGATCCGAAGGTGGCCGGTCTTGTGTACATTGCCGCGCGTGCACCGGATGCCGGAGAGGACTATCCGGCGCTGACGAAAAAATTCCCGGCCGCGCCCGCATCGGCGGGGCTTCAGTGGTCGGACGGCTACGGCGCGCTGTCTGAGCAGGCATTCTTGAAGGACTTTGCCGGCGATCTGCCGACGGCTGAAGCAGAAAAGTATTATGCGGTTCAGCAGCCTATCGGCAAGGCGATCACGATGGCGAAGACGACCGTCGCCGCGTGGCACGACAAGCCGACCTGGTATGCGGTGTCGACTGAAGATCGGACCATCAACACCGATCTGGAGCGCTTCATGGCGAACCGGATGCACGCGCATACGATCGAGCTTAAGTCGAGCCACGTGTCGCTTCTGTCGCATCCGACTGAAGTGGCAAATCTGATCCTCGAAGCGACCGGTGAGCAGAAGTAAGGCGGTACTCGCGTCGGCTCGCAATGGCGTATAGAGCGCGAGCGGTCAATGGGGCGGTGGCGCGTGGTGGGTAACGTCTGCCCGCCCAGCGTTGTTGAACCGGTGTAGCGCATTCCGCAGACTGGCATCATGGCTTCGCAAGAGCAATTGTGTCCAATCAGACGCAGGCCGACCGCTATGGCCCGGCATGCGTGGACCACTCGGCGCAAGACATAAAGAAACAAGGCATTCTGCACTCACCCCTATTGTTCACACTTTCGCATCAGGGTCACGCATCATGCGTCTATTAAACATCGTGTCTTCTCCTCGTGGCGCCAAGTCAGTCTCAATCTCTGTCGCTAACGCGTTTCTCGATGCGTATGGTAAGGCTACTCCTTCGATTGAGATCGACACGTTGAACGTCTGGGACGAAAACTTGCCTGACTTTGACAGTCATGCGATTGGTGCAAAGTACAAAGGAGTATCAAAAGAGCCGATGGATAGCGCCGAATTGTCGATCTGGATTCGGATACAGTCTCTTGTGAAGCGTTTTCAACAAGCAGATCGGATAGTCGTCGGTGTCCCGATGTGGAATTTTGGATATCCCTATAAGCTGAAACAACTGATTGATCTTGTCAGTCAGCGGAACATGCTGTTCACCTTCGATGGCGAAAGATACGGCCCAATACTGAAGGTCCCGAGGGCCCTCGTCATCTATGTTCGCGGACAGAGCCACGATAGAGGTGCGGGTATTAGTAGCCCCGGGTTTAAACATCAAGCCGATTACATCGATTTCTGGCTGAAGTTCATCGGTGTGGATGAAGTTAAAAGCCTGACGGTGGAACACACTTGGGATGCTAAGGGACCGGAAACTATCGAGCAGGGGAAACGTCAAGCGATTGCGATGGCCGCAGATTTCTAATCGTGCTAACACAGCGTACCCGCAAGCGCCTCTTTGTTTAGCGACTACAGCACCTTGAAAATGTTCTGGCGGGACGGTCGACGCTATCTACCGGATCGTCCTGTTCGCCGCCCTATTCTTCGTGCTGCTTGTGTTGCGCCTCTGGAATTTGGTCGCCTAATCACCGGTCTCGGTCGCTTGGTAAAGCTGCACTTTTGCTGGCACGGCGGTGGTCCGCTATCGACACCACCTGTCTGGTCTTGGGCCGACAGTGCTCGCCTCGGTATGGCATCGATCGTGGTTGCGACAGTTTGCCAACGAGACATTTATAGTCGGGGAGGCCGGTCGAGTTTCCGGACAAATCCGGCCACACGCGGTAACCGCAGCAGCAACGAGTAGTGCGTTGACCGTCCACTTAAATCTGAGGGTTTTATGGACACATTGCAAAAAATGCGCGCGTTCACGCGAATCGCGGTGACCGGCAGCTTCACCTCCGCTGCCAGGTCGCTCGATACGACGACCGGAGTCATGTCTCGAGCGGTATCAGAACTCGAAGCCCATCTGCGAACCCGCCTGCTGAACCGTTCGACGCGACGTCTTGCCCTCACACCGGCTGGCGAGCGATATCTGCAAAACTGTCAACAGATCCTAGCTGACCTCGACATTGCAGAAGAGGAGGCTCGCAGTGCGCACGAACGCCCTGCCGGCACTTTACGGATGTTCAGCCTGGCGAGCATTGGACAACACTATGTGCTGCCGGCGATCTCGAAATATCGCGCCCAATACCCGGAAGTTGCGGTCGAACTAACCTTGTCGCAGAGTACGCCGGATCTGTTCGGTGGCGGCAGCGATGTTGCCGTCGTTGTAGCGCCGTCTCTTTCTGACTCGGAGATGGTGTCGCACCTGCTCGGCTCCACGTGTAGCATCCTGTGCGCATCGCCGGACTATTTGCGCTCGCGCGGCACTCCGCGGCAACCGGGCGATCTGGCGCAGCATGAATGCCTGACGCTGAACACGCCTGGCTTTCCGGAGCGCGAGTGGTTACTCGAAGGACCTGACGACAGCGAATTGCTACAAGTCAGGGGCCCGCTGCAAGTGAATATCGCCGAATCGCTTGTTGTCGCAATCCGCGAAGGCATGGGCATCGGGATGCTGCCGTTGTATGCCGCAGTCGACGGTCTGCGCAACGGCACGCTAGTTCGCGTGCTACCCGATCGCACGCTGCAGAAGATGAACATTTACGCACTTTACGCTTCACGCAAGTTCACCGATGCGAAAGTACGCACATGGGTCGATCTCCTGCGCGCCCACTTACCAGGGGTCATTGCGCGCGACAAAGCGATGCTTGCCAGTTCGAGGGCGATGAAAGACCGAGATGGACACCAAAGCTCTTCATGCTTGCCGCAAGCTCCCACTTCGCGCGGCTACCTGCGATCAGAACAGCAACGTGAGGTCCAGCAGCTTCCACCTTAGATCGCATGAAGACACGCTGAACGAACGGAACCACCGCAAAGGGAGTCGACGGGTACTACGCTGCGTATACATTTCCAGCTGGAATTTTCCAGGTCATGCTGCCCGCAGTCGCTCTATAACGTGTGCTCTTCACTTTCCCTCAAAAACTGCGGATGTATTGACAAAAGAATCCGACCTCGACCAAGTCAAGTAGCAACCGAATTTCTCACGTTGTCCACCACTAACCCTCCGGCAACCTCAACGGCACGACGGTCCGCTCATTATTGGCCTCCACGAGCCGGATCATTTGCAACATGAAGAAATCGCGCTCTACAGATGACAGATGCTCGATCGTTCTGTCGTGCGCGCGTTGCACGGCCGGCGCCATTTTTGCCACGAGACGCTTGCCCTGGGCAGAAAGCCGTACGAGCCTAAGGCGTTTGTCGTGCGCAGCCTGCTTTCGGTTGACGAGACCGCGCGCATGCAACCTCGGAATCACTTCGGCGACGCTCGAACGTTCAAGGCCGATCTCGATGGCCAGCGTGTTCTGGTCAATTTCGCCCAGCGCTTCAAGCGTGGTCAGCAAGCTGTATTGCACGGGCGTGATATTGAACTCGCTAGTCTCTTCGGCGAACAACGACCCGTGAATCTGATGCAGGCGCCTGATCAGAAAACCAGGCCGCCCAAACAATGGGGATCTTGCCTGCAGCCGCTCAAGCTCAGCACGGGTTGTTTCGAGGTCCATTTCCGGAATGATCAAGGTCGACATGGTGCGGTCTCTGGCGTAACTGGTGAACTGACGTAGATGCGCGAGCCGCGCGCTCAATGGCAGCATTCTATGCGAACGACGCGCCCCGTTTCAAATGCGCGGCACACCACACAATTCACCAAAAAATAGCACTGGGCAAGAATCCGGTGCACACCCGCCTCAGAGTCTTCATTTTGGTGCGAAGTCGCTCGGAAAAATCCGTGGTATGGCACACATCTGTTGGCGGTATCGACGGTTTCTCATTGATGCAAAAGGCTTTTCCGAATCATTGAAGCAACGGATTCAAACCGGCACACTATTTGCGGTACACCACGCATCTCGTCCCGGAAACGCACACAAAACATGTCCCAGCTTCTACTTCAAGGTGGCCGCGTGATCGATCCGGCCGCCGGCATCGACGCCACGCTCGACGTTCTCGTCGACGGCAAGTCGATCGCCGCGATCGGTGCCGGGCTCTTCGCCCAGGCGCCGTCAGCCGAAATCATCGATTGCCGCGGCCGGCTGGTGCTGCCCGGCCTGATCGACACACACGGCCACGTTTATCAATACGTGACCGGCCGCTTTGGCCTGAATGCCGATCAATGCGGCGTGCACTCCGGCGTGACGACCATCGTCGATCAAGGCGGAGCGAGCTGCATCACGATTCCGGGCTTTCGCAACTTCGTCGCCGAGCGCGCCGCAACCCGCGTGTTCGCCTTTATTTCGGCCTATCTCGTCGGCGGCCTCGAAGGTCATTACTATCCCGACCTGTACCGTCCCGACTGTCTCGATGCGGCAGCGACCGTCAAGTCGGCGCTCGCCAACGCTGATCTGGTCAAGGGTATCAAGGCGCATGCCGAGATCGGCGGCTTCGCGCGCTGGGGACTCGACGTGATGAAGATCGCATCGAAAATTGGCCGCGACGCTGCCTTGCCAGTCTACATTCACTTCGGACAGCTCTGGCCCAAGCCGGAGCTCGGCGGCATGCCTGTCAATCCCGACTCGATTTTCAATCAGGTCGTCGAGACCCTGAAGCCCGGCGATATTCTCGCGCATCCGTTCAGCCGGCATCCGGGCGGGTTTGTCGAGGAGAACGGCCAGTTGCATCCGCTCGTTCATGAAGCGGTCGCACGCGGCCTCAAGATCGACGTCGGTCACGGCTCGCACTTCAGCTTCAAGACCGCTCGCGTCGTGCTCGACAGCGGCGTGATCCCCGACACGCTGGGCGCGGACATGCATGGATACAACACGCATGTGCCCTCGCCTGCGGGCACGCCTGACAGCCATCCCGACGAAGAGCACTCATTCCTCGGCCGCACGCAGTTCAGTCTCGTCAGTGCGATGACCAGCATGCTGGCGCTCGGGCTTCCTCTCGATCATGTCGTTGCGATGACGACCAGCCATGCCGCGAAGATGATCGGCATGGACGGTGAATTGGGCACGCTCAAGGTGGGCGGTGTCGCTGACATCAGCGTGCTGGACGACCGCCGTGGCCGTTGGGTGCTCGAAGACAACGAAGGCACCCAGGTGATCACCGACCGCATGCTCGCCCCGCTTTTCTGTGTACGCGATGGCGTCCGCTATGACGCCAATGCGTCCCAGTTGCCTCTCGCGCGAGCGGCGTAAATCCGACCCGGCTCTCTTCACGAGGCAAACGATGAAACGTGCAGTCACAGTCAAGTCGCCGGACCGGCCGCAGGGCATCGGCGTATCGCTGCCGCGCAAGGAAGACGACCGCTTCCTGCATGGCCGCGGCGAATATGTCAGCAATATTCGCATGGTCGGAATGGTCGACGTCGCGTTCGTGCGCAGCCCGATCGCACATGGCCATATCGTTGGAATAGAGAAGCCGGCCGGTTTGGAAAAATCGGTCTACACGCTGATCGATCTCGACAATGTGAAGCCGATCGTAGCGAATTCGGGGCTGCCGGGTTTCAAACCGTCCGAACAGCCCGTACTCGCCAGCGGTAAGGTTCGCCAGGTGGGCGAAACCATTGCGATGTGCGTCGCGGCAACGCGCGCTGCCGCGGAAGACATCGCGGCGCAGGTGTTCGTGGACTTCGAAGAACTGCCCGCTGTCGTCGACATGCTCGACGCTCGCCGCGAAGGCTCCGCACTCGTGCACGAGCATTGGGGGGACAACGTCTTCCTCGAAACCTTTGTCGATGCGAAGCCCGACGTCGACCTCGACGCGATCCGTCGCGATGCGCCGATCAAGGTCCGCCGCAAGCTACGCACCTCGCGCCAAAGCATGGCGCCGATGGAAGGTCGCGGCGTCGTCGCGCACTGGGATAGACGCCTCTCTCAGCTGATCATCCACACGTCGGCGCAGATGCCGCACATCACTCGTACGGGCCTCGCGCATTGTCTCGGTCTCGATGAAGGCCAGGTCCGCGTGATCGCGCCCGACGTCGGCGGGGGGTTCGGCTACAAGGGCATCCTGTTGCCGGAAGAAGTCTGCTGTGGCTGGCTTGCGATGCATCTGGAGAAGCCGGTCCGCTGGATCGAGGATCGCCGCGAACAGTTGACGGCCAATGCCAACTGCCGCGAGCACGACTACGACATCACCGCGTATGCCGAACTCGACGGCCGGCTTATCGCCGTCGAGTGCGAGGCTAGCGTCGACTCAGGCGCTTACTCGTCGTATCCGTTCTCCGCCTGCCTTGAGGCCGCGCAGGTGGGCAGCATTCTGCCCGGCCCATACAAGATGGATCGATATCGCTGCCGCACCTGGTCGGTCGCGACGAACAAGCCGCCCATCCTGCCGTACCGTGGCGTAGCTCGTACCGGCGTGTGCTACGCGATCGAAACGGTCATGGACGCGATCGCCGTGGAAGCCGGCATCGAACCCTACGAAGTGCGACTGCGCAATCTCGTCGAACCGCACGAAATGCCGTACGACAACATCACCAACAAGCACTTCGACAGCGGCGACTATCCAGAGGCCGTACGGCGGGCCATCGCCGCCATCGATCTTCCCGCGATACGCGCGCGTCAACGGCGCGGCGAACCCGATGGTCGCCGGATCGGTTTCGGTCTCGCGGTCTTTTGCGAGCAAGGCGCACACGGCACCTCCGTCTATCATGGCTGGGGTATTCCGATGGTGCCGGGCCGCGAGCCGGCCGTCATTCGCCTCACCCCCGACGGCATTCTCGAAGTGCGGGCCGGCGTGCATTCGCACGGTCAGAGCATGGAGACGACGCTTGCGCAGATCGCGCACGAGGTGCTCGGCATCGATACGGAACGCGTACGCATCGTACTTGGCGACACCGGTGTGACGCCGTATTCGACCGGCACATGGGGCTCGCGCTCGATCGTGATGGCTGGCGGCGCACTAGGGCAGGCCTCGAAGGAACTCAGACAGCGGATGATGAAAATCGGCGCATGGCTGCTGATGGAGCCGCTCGACGCCGTGCGTTGGGAGCACGGCGCAGTTGTCGGTGCGCAAGGCCGCTGCACCATCGCCGACATTGCGCGAACGTGGTATCTCGCGCCACAACTACTGCCGCCCGACGTCGATCCGCGCGGCCTGGAAGTGTCGACGTCGTATCAGGCTAAACGCGATACCGGCACGTTCAGCTACGCGTGCCATGCGGTCGTCGTAGCCGTCGACACACAACTCGGCAAGACTGAAATTCTCGACTACGTGATCGTCGAGGACGGCGGCGTGCTGATTAATCCGATGGTCGTCGATGGGCAGGTATTCGGCGGTGCAGCGCAGGGAATCGGCACGGCCCTTTACGAAGCCATGCCGTACAGCGAGGACGGCCAGCCGCTTGCCTCTACCCTCGCCGACTACCTGCTGCCCGGCGCCACGGAAGTCCCCGCTATCCGTATCGAACACATGGAAACGCCCGCTCCGTACACCGAATTCGGACAGAAAGGCATCGGCGAAAGCGGCGCGATCGGCTCAGCGGCCGCGATCGCGAATGCCGTCAACGATGCACTGCGGCCGCTCGGCGTTCAGGTCGACCAGTTGCCGATCTCGCCGCGTGTCATTGTCGAAGCTATGCGATCGGCAACGCCGGCTCGCGCCGCCAAGGGGATGCCAGCATGAAAGCCGCGATCTACGACTATGCAAAGCCCGGTACCGAAGATAGCGCGATCGCGCTGGTTGGCGCCAGCGATGGAATGGCGAAGTTCGTGTCCGGCGGCCAGTCGCTTGGCCCGATGATGAATCTGCGGCTCACGCAACCCGAGACGCTGGTCGATCTGCGCGGTATCGCGGCGTTGCGTGAATGCGGCAACGAAGGTAACAGGACGCTGATCGGCGCATGCGTGACGCACGCGGAGATCGAAGATCGCAAGATCGACGACGGTACACAGGGATTGATGCCCTATGTGGCGCGCGGCATCGCGTATCGCGCGGTGCGCAATCGCGGCACACTCGGCGGCAGTCTCGCTCATGCCGATCCGGCTGCCGACTGGATTAACACGATGTATGCCCTCGACGCGGAATTTCTCGTCGCGGGCCCGCATGGGACCCGCTCGTTGACGGCAGCCGGCTGGATGAGCGGCGCGTTCACGACCGCGCTGGAGGCCGACGAGATTCTCACCGGCGTGCGCTTTCGGCGCCTGTCGCCTGCCGCGCGCTGGAGCTACTACAAGTTCAATCGCAAGCCCGGCGAGTTCGCGGAAGCGATTGCGGTCTTCATCGACGATGCGCCGGCCGGCATTTGCCGCGCCGTGATCGGTGCAATCGACGGGCCGCCGCATTTGATCGAAAACGCGCGCGCGTTGCTCGACAACCCCAATGCGGCGCTGCTCGATCCGCATCTCGACGCAGCGGGTCTCGAAACCGGGAGCTACGAATACCAGGTGCATCGCGTGGCGCTTGAACGGGCTGCGGCGATCGTCCGCGAAAACAGGAAGCAGCAATGACCGATATCCTCACTCAACGGATCGAACTGCGGATCAATTGCGAGCAGGTGTCGGCCGCTGTCGAACCGCGCACGAGTCTCGCGGATTTTCTGCGCGAGCATCAGATGCTGTGCGGCACGAACCTCGGTTGCGAACAGGGCGTGTGCGGCGCGTGCACGCTGATGGTCGACGGCATGCCGACCCGCTCGTGCATCACGTCGGCGGTCTCGTGCTCGGGTTCCGACGTGCAGAGCATAGAAGGCTTCGACAGCGACGACGTGATGAACGAACTGCGCACCGCCTTCACGGCAGAGCACGCGTTGCAATGCGGCTACTGCACGCCGGGAATGCTGGTGACGGCGCGCGATATCGTCACCCGCCTGCCCGACGCAGACGACGACCGCGTGCGCCTCGAACTCTCGGGCAACCTGTGCCGGTGCACCGGCTATGTCGGTATCGTGCGAGCGATCCGGCGCGTACTGGATGCGCACCGGGCGAGTCAGCGTGCACCGCTCGCCGCGACTGCCGCAACCTGATCCCCTAGTCTCAAGAGACCGGACCACGAATGGAAATTGAGCAAAACTTTACAGTGCCCTACCCACGCGATGTCGTATGGGCCTGTTTTCGCGACACACCTGGGATCGTAGCGTGTCTGCCCGGCGCGTCGCTGACCGCGCCACCAGACGACGGCCGTCTGAAGCTCGCGATGACCGTCAAACTCGGGCCAATCGTGGCAAGCTTTGCCGGCGACGGCGAGATGAAGCTGGACGATACAGCCTGGCGTGGCAGCGTTATTGGCGGCGGGGTGGATCGCAAGAGCGCGTCACGCGTGAAGGGGGAAGCGTCGTTCTCACTCGACGACCCGACGCCTCGCGAGACGCGCGTCGACGTGAAGGTGGACTACGCGATCGCCGGCAGCCTTGCGCAGTTCTCGCGTGGCGGCATCGTGAAGGAACTCGCCACACGGATGACCGAAGCCTTCGCTGCGAACCTCAAGGCCCGGCTGGATCTCTCGGCTTCGCAAGTCGCAGCTACGACCACCGCGCCTGCTGCCGAGCCGGAGCTGGCAACCGTTTCAGCCCCCGACCCGGTGACGACGCCAGCCGCAACAGTTCCACCCGTTTTGCAGCCTACGGATGTCATATCAGCCCATACGGCTAACCCGGCTACGCAGCCGTCCGCTAATGCCCCGCTCAACCTCGGCAACATGTTCTGGAAAATCCTGTGGTCGCGTGTTTGCGGGCTGTTCGGCTTCGGAGTCCGCAGATGACATCCCCGGTCCAGGATGCCGCGCTTCAGCGCCTGCAAGCGGTTCGTCCTCAATGGCGCGCTGTGCGCTTCGCACGCGATGCCGTTGGGCTGCCCGAGTTCACGCTGCTGCATGCAGGCCCTCCGTATGAAGACCCATGCAGGCCACCCCCGCCGGTGCTGTCGTCGGCGGTGTTGTGCTGTCTGTATGAAGGCTGGGCGGCAAGCGAGCAGGATGCCGAACACCTGATCGCCACCGGCCGCGTGAAACTTGTCAGCGCCCAATCCTATGAAGTGGTTACGCCGCTCGCAGCCGTGATTTCGGGCAGCACGGCGCTTGTCGAAGCCGGCGATCCGACTGGCGCCGCCTGGTCGCTGCTGGGCAGCGGCGCGGGGCCGCAACTGCGCTTCGGCTCACGCGACCCCGCGATTCTCGACCGCATGAAATGGCGCGACTCGATTCTCGCGCCGGCACTCGACACAGCGCTGCGCGGCGAACCCGTCGATCTCTTAGCGCTCGCCCGGCACGGCCTCGACAACGGCGACGATCTGCACGCCCGCACGACCGCCGCAAGCGCAGCGCTCTACGACGTGTTGTCCGCACGACTCACCGATTCGTCGATCCATGCGATGTTGCAGCAGACGCCGCTGTTCTTCCTCACGCTGTGGATGGCCGCGTGTCGCCTGATGACGTCGGCTGCCGCGCGAAATGCGGATCCGGCATCGACGCTCGTCGTCTCGCTCGCGGGAAACGGCATCGACGTCGGCATTCAACTGGCGGGCCGCCCGTCGCACTGGCACACCGCCGCTGCTGCTGCGCCGGCAGGGCCGGCCATCAATCCCACGCTCAAGGTCGCTGCTGCTCCTTTGACCGGAGACAGCGGCGTCATCGATGTAGCCGGTTTCGGAGCGCAGGCGCTCGCACTCGCGCCTGAACCGGCGGGTGCCTTCGCCGCGTGGCTGCCGCCCGAATGGCAACGCGAGCAAGCCCAACTGTACGCGGGTTCCCACCCCTGCTTTACTGATCTCCACTGCGGACTCGATGCCGCGCGAGTCGCCTTACACCGCGTCGCGCCGCTCGCTGCGATCGCAATGATCGGCGCCGATGGCCGTGCCGGTCTGCTAGGCCGCGGTCTCTTCGCTGTTCCGCAGAGTCTGTTTGCGTCGGCCGTTCAATCTCTCGAAACGCGATGCTCGTGAGCTGTTCCGTGACAGCCTTTGGCAACGACTTCGCGACCAGAATCGCCTCTGGGCTGTCAGTTGCAGAGGCGAGGCCCGGATCGATGGCGCCTGGCAAATCCTCACTGTCGCACGCACGATCCACGCTTCGCCAAAAGGCAGCAATGTCAGTCGTCGTCGCTTTTCTTCGCGGCGCCACCGACCGGTGTTCGGCTCAGATCGTTATTGGTCTCGACGAGCAACGTCAGATAAGTCATGAAGCGCTTGCGATCCTCGGGCGGCAGCGCGGCGAGCGTCCGCTCGTGAGCCCGCGCGACACCCGTCTCGAGCCGCGCCAGCAGCGCCCGTCCAATCTCCGTCAGCTCCGCCACCTTCTTGCGTTTATCCGTCTTCGACACGCGCCGCTGAATGAAACGCCGCTCGACCAGCCGCCCAATCACGTCGGCGGTATTGGCGCGATCGAGACCGACGGCGCGCGACAAAGCAATCTGTTCGGACGGCCCTATCTGCTCCAGCGCAGTGAGAATGCTGTATTGCACTGGCGTAATACCCTCTGGCGCGCACTCTTCGACAAATAACGCGACATGGATCTGATGCAGCCGGCGGATCAGGAAGCCTGGGCGTGCATCCAGCGCGGTATGACGCCAGGCCTTCGACGCGCTGTCGCTCGCGCCTGCCCTGTCGGGTTTTGCTTTATTCGGACTCGCCACCATGACCTGCCTTATTTTGCCTGCGGAGGGTTATCTGACGTGGCGCGCGACACCGTGACCTCGACAGGCGTGGGTCGGAAGCCCGACGAGGGATTGTTCTGTTGTGGGCAGTTCGACAACACAGCAATAACGGGCATCTCCGCGCGCAGCACCACGTAGTCGCCTGCTTTCGACGGGCTTGGCGCAATCTCGACCTCGCCCTGCTGGCCGAACGTCACACGCATGAAGAAGTTGATGTTCGAGACGATTTCCGACGGCCCCAGAGACCACTTCGCCAGTTCCTGCGCGAAGTTGCTGCGGCAACTCAGTTTGTTATGGACGCCGTAGCGGAGGAAGTCCATCTCGTGGCTGCAACATCCCGCGAGCGTGTCGTGAAAACCGCAGGTGTCGTCGAGCACCGAAAACATCTTGCGCGCGCGATCGGAATAGATCGTGGTGCCCTTGGTCACATACAACGAGCGATTGAGTTTTACCGTGTTCGGAACGTTGAGCCGGTCGAGCGGCAATTCGCCGGAGTAGCAGAGAAAGTCGACCGCCTGCTGCCCCTCCAGATCGACAATACGCAACTGATCGCCCGTCTCCAGCCGCATCGACCAGCGGCCGCCCGGTTCGATGATTTCACGATAAGCCGGTTCTTGGAACGTAAGATCGCCGCCGTCTTTCATTTGGTCCAGCCTCCATGCTTCTTGTCAAATTGGTCAACGGTAAGTTGATTCGTCAGTATGCATCGTATCAGTACAAAAACAGAAATTCTCTTCTTTCTCGTCTCTGTCCGTCACGCACGTTTTTTGTGCGCCGTCTCCTTTATCGCGCAACGGCGCCAAAGCCGTTGCATTGACTCAAATGAGTGCATTTTGTCCATTCTGTGGGGGCTTAAGTCTTTTGTTGGTGCGCAGATTGCCCTCTATCGACGCATGTATGCGCTCGCCTCGACGCTCACATCGGCACGGCGCGGTGCTCGTCGAACTGGCATGTGAATTGCATCGGAGACGCGCAACTTGTCAGTGTGCATACGAATTTTCGAATGCGTACGAACGAGACGGCCTTTCGGCCACCAAAGCGCACGCTTCGCGCGCCATCCGAGTCATTACACCAAGAGGGGTATTCATGTCGTCTCTCACCATCCAAAGTGCCGCAACGGACAAGACTTTCCGCACCGGCTTCAGCCGGCTCGCGCTGTCGTCTCTGCGTTCGCTGTTCGCTATTGCCGCCTTTGCGGGCGCTGCGCACATCGCATCGGCTGCCAGCGTCGACGAGATCAAATCGCGTGGCTATATCTCGGTCGCGACCGAAGACGATTTCAAGCCATTCGAATTCGTCGATAACGGTGCCCCCACCGGCTATGACAACGAGATGCTCGCGCTAGTGAAGAAGAAGCTTCCGGTACAGGTGAAGCAGCAGATCATGCCGTGGTCGGGCATCCTGCCGGGCGTAACGACAGGCAAGTACGACATGGCTGTCACTGCGGTTCTAGTCACGCCGGAGCGCAAAGGCACCTTTGATTTCACCGCGCCGCTGGCGGAATCGACGACGTTTTTTGCGACCAAGAAGGGATCGCCCATTAAGTCCGCCGACGACCTGATCGGCAAGGTGATCGGCGTGCAGACCGGCAGCGCAATGCTGGCCGACGTGAAAGCATTTGACGAGCAACTGAAGAAAACCCACGGCGGCAACGGCCTCAAGCAGATTGTCGAATATCAGTCGTATCCGGAGACCTATCAGGATCTCGCGCTCGGACGGCTCGACGCCGTCGCCAATACGCAGATCAATCTCAACTCACTAATCAGGACGCGGCCGGACACATTCGTAATCGGTCAAAAGATAGGCAGCCCAGTGTATATCGCATGGGCGGTCAAGAAGGGCGACACGGCTGCGCTGCAGATGGTCAACAGCGTGCTCCTCGACCTACGCAAGAGTGGTGAGATGTACCAGGTTCAGAAGAAGTGGTTCGGCGCCAGCTTCGAATCGATGCCGCAGTCCATCAACTGACCTCGCAGGCGAGCCCGCTTAATGACCGCTTACGATTACTGGAGCATCACGCAAGGTGCACTCGCGACCATTTCGCTGTCGCTCATCAGCATCGTGCTCGGCGTTCCGCTCGGGCTCGCACTGGCGCTGATTCGCTGGGCGAAAGTGCCGGTGCTCGACCGCTTCGTGTACTCCTACGTCAGCGTCATCCGGTCGTGTCCGACCGTGACGTTGACCTTGCTGGTGTTCTTCGCGTTGCCCCAGCTCGGACTATCGCTCGATCCGCTGCCCGCCGCGATTGTCGCGTTGACTATCAGCACGTCGGCCTTCAACTGCGAGATATGGCGCAGCGCGCTCGTCGAATTTCCGCGCGATCAATACGATGCAGCGCTGTCGTTCGCGATGCCGCGTTTCACCCGCATACGGCGCATCGTGATGCCACAGGTTTGCCGCGCGAGTCTGCCCGGCCTCGTGAACGAAATGACGCTGCAGATCAAGTCGACGCCCGCGGTGGCAGTGATCGGCATTGTCGAGATTACGCGCGCTGCGTTGCGTGTCGGCTCGAACACGTATGAGCCGCTGCCTCCGTTCATCTTCGCGCTCGCGCTCTACGGCCTGATCGTGTTCGCTCTCATCAGGCTGCAACGTGCGGTCGAGAAACGTCTTCGCTCCGGAGGCATGATTTGATCAACAACTTCCTGATCATCTGGCAGCAGCGCGACATCGTGCTGGCTGGCCTGCTCAACACGGTGATCCTTCTAGTCATATCCGGCGTGGCGTCGCTCGTACTGGGCGCGCTACTTACGCCTTTGCTCATGTCGGAGAACAAGGCGGTCAGCCGCGCGGCCACCGCCTACGTCGATGCCATGCGTTGCGCGCCATTTCTGCTGTTTGTCTACCTGATCTACTTCGGCTTGCCGACGCTCGGCATCAGAATGTCGAACTGGTCGGCTGGCGCAGTCGCGCTGATTCTCTACAACACGGCTTACATGGGCGAGTTGCTTCGCGGCGCCTGGCTCGAACTTCCGGCATCGTTGATCGAGTCGGGCAAGGCGTTCGGATTTCGCGGTCTCACCCTGTTACGACGGATCATTCTGCCGCCGGTCATGCTGCGCGCGATGCCCCTGGTCGGCAACCAGTTGATCCAGATCGTCAAGGACAGTGCGTTTCTGACCGTCATCGCCGTCGGCGAACTGACCCATGAAATGACGGGCATTCAGGCCACCTACTTCATTCCGTTCGCTGCGTTCGTCGCGGCGGTCCTCCTTTACTGGTGTCTCTGCCTTGCAATCGAAGCCGGCACCGGGATGCTGAACAAATTCGCCGAGGAGCGTCGAGCGTGACCCCGACCTTGCCTTTGACAATGCCTGAAACAGAAACGGAAAATTTGCCCCCCGTCGATACGTCGCCGAACGTCCTTAGGCTCGTCGGCATCTCCAAGTCGTTTGGCGATAACCACGTTCTGCGAGACGTGTCTTTGCAGGTCGCGCAGGGCGAGACCGTTTGCCTGTTAGGACCGTCCGGATGCGGCAAGTCGACGCTGCTGCGCTGTATCAACTGGCTCGAAGTGCCCGACGCAGGCAGCGTGCATGTATCCGGCCAACGGATGGGCGTGCGCGACAACACCCGTATCAGGATGAGCGATGCCGATCTGGCAAAAATGCGTGCCAAAATCGGCATGGTCTTCCAGCATTTTGCTTTGTGGCCGCACCTGAGCGTCATCGAAAACGTGATGGAGGCACCGCTGCACGTGCTCAAACGCGACCGCGCGACCGTGCGCGAGGAAGCGATCGAACTGCTTACCCGCGTCGGCCTTGCCGACAAGCACGACCAGTTTCCCTCACGCCTTTCTGGGGGGCAGAAGCAACGGGTCGGCATTGCCCGCGCTCTTGCGATGAAGCCGGACGTACTGCTGTTCGACGAACCGACCAGCGCGCTCGATCCAATGCTGGTTGGGGAAGTGCTGAGCGTGATGAGGTCCCTTGCCAACGAAGGTGCGACGATGGTGATCGTCACGCACGAAATGGAATTCGCGCGACAGGTAGCCGATCGTATCGTGTTCATGGACGGCGGCCAGGTTGTCGAAACGGCGACGCCGGCCAAATTTTTCGGCTCACCGGACTCGCTGCGCGCAAGGCAGTTTCTGGCGCGATTTCATGGACATGGCGGCAACGCTTCGGTTTGAGGTCGAGATGGACTTTTAATCTCGAGCTTGCGCGCGACGGGAAATGGCCGTGCGGTGGGTCTACGGGTAGGGAAAGTTGGGTCGCGATGAGCCACGGTCACGATCGAACCAGGCATTGCCGCGACGACATTCAGCGGATTCGAGGGATCGGCTACTGAGCGGCTAAGACGCGGCGGTTCCGCATGTGCGGTAATGCGCTAATCGATCAATCTCATGCGGACATTACTTTAGGATTACCTGGACTCGCTTTGACAGCGCCTTTTGAGCGGTAAAACCGCGACTAAAGGTTCCGGCAGAATCGACTGTTAGTTGCATTTTTATCATGCCCAAACATTCATCCAACCCGGACTGTTCCCGATTGCGAATGCCATCGATAAGCTCGTAGGGCCAATTGTTAACGACGTGCGACAGACCTGTCGCTCCGACAGTCCACGAGACTCGTGTCGCAATCTCCGACTGGCGCTCGTGGGCGCCCTCCCCTCACACTGCACACTCGTCAACGACGACGAGCTTGTGCGCGGCCTTGATGAGGCGAGCGGATTTCCCTGAACCAGGAGCTCCAGCGGCGTGTCGTGCGTACTGCGAGCGTCAATCACGTACGCCAGCAGATTACGCAAATCCGCCAGGAGTTTTCGTGGTTTGGGAAGAATTAGATTAAAACCGGCTCGCTATCGAGGTGACTCCCAGTTGCGAGCCGGTTGCATGAGTGACGGTGCACAGCGGAACCGCGCTCGAAGGACTGTGTTGCTGAGTGGACTGCGCAGCAGCGGCCCGTCCAACTCTTTGATCATTGACCAAAAAATACAGAGCGCGGGCCAGTGGAGTCTGCCTCGGTTTTGTAGGCATGAACACCTGACGTCGACGAGCCGCTTACTACGCCGCCGTAGGTTGCCGAACCGTTCTGTTCAGCGATACGTGCTTCGGCGGCCTGGATGTTCTGCGGGTAGTCGGAGCTATTTGCCCGCGCCGGGTCATAGCCAGCCTTCTCGAGCTGGGCCAGTTGAGCGCGGACCTCGGCGCGCGTAACCGGCTGATTCACTTGTGCAAACGACACGGCCGGTGCGGCAAAAACGAGTGCAACAGCGATTGCATTGATGAGCGATTTCATGATTTGAACCTCAGCGATCATTTCAAATGTTGCTACAGACACACCGGTCTGCAACTCATCAAAGCAGTCTACGAGCCGTATTTATCAGGGTAAATACCTAATTGGTGAAAGCACTGTTGCGGGAATCGAAACAGTAGTCGAAACGGTTACCGCATGGCCGCGCCAACCCGCCAAGCTAACGGATTTGAAGTGGATGGCGTGTCAGGTTGTTTTCCAGACTAGCGCGGCTCACCGACAGCCGTGGCTCCGCCGCCGGATGCTTTTCGCAGTGTGACGATAGGACACCGCCTTGCGCTAGGCTCGTTGGCTCTCTGAATTCGTCGCCGGCGACAACGAAGAAGGTTCGGCAACTTGGAGTGCGCATGCTTGCCGGCAAACTTGTAGACTGCTTTCTCCTGCGTGCGACGCTTGACAAGAACGCTCCAGCTGGGCCTCAAGGGGCTTCTCTCGGAGTCGGCGCGAAGTGGGGAGTTCGTTCATTGTTCGCAGCGGGGGCATTTCGCCGGGCGGTGGGCGGTGGGCGGCGAGTGCCATGACGGCCCGCTGTCTTCCTGCCGATATGCGTGCATTCGGGGTTGATCCGGCGACGCCACCTGGAAGAGCTCACTCATGCATACCAGCGGGGCCAGTTGTTTTTTGATGAGTACGCCAAGCTTTCGTTTGCCGGCCAGCTTCCATCGCATCCGTCACTACGGTCTGCTGGCCAATCCGGTGCGTCAGGCAACCTGGCGACGATACGGGACGTCGCTACGCGCACCGGCTGCGAGTCGCAAGCGATGGCCGAGAAACTCCGCCGTTCATGAGAGCACTTCACTCCCCTAGCCGCACAAGACTCCCGCCTCTCGGACCACTTCGCGGGCCCTTCCTCGAGCGCGTCCACCGCCCGCCAGCGCGCGTTGTCGTGTACTCCTTAGGCCGCAAGCAAGGGAGGGCGTCGAATAACGCGTAACAATTCGAACTGGTCTACTTATTCCGCGCAAGGCGGCGTGCTCGCCATATATCACGTGATGTCTCGCCGAAATTTCCGCTCAAGCTCCCCCGCCGATCTCCGTTCCGCCCATCACGAGCGGCGGCGCTACTTCGCTTGTGCCACGCGTTTTTCCAACTCAGGCGACGGGATGCGTGCCAGCTCGACCACTTTGCCGTTGCGTATCTGCGTAATGATGACGGGCAGCAGCATCTCCTGCGGCGTCCCGTAGGTGGACGCTCCGCCGAACGCGGCCGGTCCGTAGCTTGACTCGAAGGTGATCTTCGGCAGCGTCTGAGCAACGACGCGCGGATCGATGCTCCCCGACTTCTCCATTCCCGCCTTGAGCGCCATCACAGCTTCCCACGCCGACATGCCGGCAATATCGAGCGGCTCGTGCATCGCCGGCTCGAACGCTGCGGCCACTTGACGCTGCACCGGCGTCGCGTTGGGTCCGGCAAAGTCGGCGCCCAGCCCCATATAAAGGTTTTCAACCGCTTTGCCTCCGGTGCGAATCACCGCATCGGACACCGTACCCGCCGACGCGATGCGAACACCATTCCACCCTTGATCCGCGATCGCGCGATAGAGCACACCAATGTCACCAGGCGGCGCACCTAGTGTATCGATCGCGTCCGGTTTGGTTTGCACGACCTTGGTTGCCACCGGTTGGAACTCGGTTGTGCCGCGCTCGTATTTCACGTAAGTGAGAACCTGAATGCCCAGCGCCTTGAGATGCGGCATGGCGGATGCCACTGCCTCTTCGTCGGCAGCGTCATTCGGGCTGATCAGCGCGATCGTTTTTATCGACGGATTCTGTTTCTTGACAAGTGTATAGAGCGGCCCCAGAAACTCGGTCGGCGTGTTCGTGATCGTGAAGGTTAGTGGATATTTCGGACCCTTGATCGAATTGGACCAGCTCACGGTAAACATGAGAATACCGGCGCGCTCTGACATACTCTGCGTCGCCGCGACGGCCTGCGTCGACATGCCGAATACGACATAGCGGATGCCGTCCCGATTGAACATCGTCTGGGCGACCTTGACCCCGTCGGCCGCCGTGTACTTGTTGTCGTACGCCGTCACCGCATAGTGATAGATCTTCCCGTTGACATTGACGCCACCATGGTCGTTCACATATTTGACGGCCATTTGCGCGACCCACTCCGCACTCATGCCCCAACTCGCTCCAGCACCCGACATCGGCACCGTCATTCCAAGGTGGATCACGTCGTCCGCTAACGCGGGCATGACGAACGTCGCGTTGATCGCCCACGCCGCGCATGCGGCGGCCAGCGTCCGACGTACAAACGAATAGTTATGCATCGTCCCCCCTGTAGCCCCACCGCGCAGGCGTGTCGGCCAGCTAGAACGTGTGCCGGATGCCAACCATGCCGCCGGTTTGGGACGCGCCGAAAGACGTGTTGAAACCGGCTCCGTCAATGCCAACGTTACTGCCTTTCGTGTTCCAGATCTTGGAGACCTGCGCGTAGAAGTCCGTGGTCTTGGAGACGAAGTAGTCCGCGAGAATCACGCCGCTTGTCGGGCCGTTGTGCAAATTGCGGATCTGCATGTGGTACCCGCCCGCGGACAGCGAAAACGCCGGCGTGAAGCGATAGAACAGACCTGACCAGTAAAGGTTCGAACTTTGCGCCGACGCGCCGTTCTGCCCATTCAGCCAGCGATACCCCAGATAGCCTGTAAGACTGCCATACGTATAGGACGCACCGGCCACGACGCGCTGCAGCGCATTGCTCTGTGTGGCAATCGACGTGCCCTGCTGCTGATCGAACACGACACCTGCGCTAATCGGCAGCGAGCCCTGATACATGGCCATCAGTTCCCATTCACGCCCGACCTTGCTTGCGCCGGGGACCTGCGCGCCGTTCACGATCGTTGAATCGAAGCCCGTGCTGTACATGCCGCCCAACGTAAAGCCAGCACGATTGATCGTGTAACGCACCGAATTGTCCATTCGCGAGGCGAGGAACGAATCCATCGGATACGCCGAATAAAAGGCGAACTGCAAGGGGTCATACGTCCATAGATATTCGTACGCGAGATTTTTTTGCCGGCCCACGGTGACGGTACCCCACGTTTTGCTGTCCAGCCCGACTACCGACGTACGCCCGAACTCGCGACCGCCCTGCGAAGACTGACCGGTGTTGATGAGGAAGCCGGATTCGAGGGTGAAAATCGCCTTGAGACCGCCACCCAGGTCCTCGACCCCTTTCAGGCCCCATCGATCGCCGAGCAGATTGCCCGCCTGCATCTGGACCTGACTGCTATTGGTCTTGTTACCGGTCGTCGTGGGGACCTGATTCTTGTATTCGATGCCGACGTCGAGCAAGCCGTACAGCGTCACCGACGATTGCGCGCTAGCTATTCCGGACACGGCGCCAAACGCCAGCGCGACGCAGATTTTCTTGTTGGTCATGAGAGACCCTTTCAATTCAGTCCAGCTCAGGATGAAGCGCGCATTAGCCAGAGATCAGAAGACCCACGCTCGTCGCGCACTGATTTTTCTCCGAAACTCACCAGCCTTTCTTTGATAGGTATCCTATTTAATCAAAAGACAAATCGTCCTTCCTGAAACAACTTCTTCGAGATTCATGGTGTTCCGCCCTTCTACTCCGAACATCGCCAATCTTTCCCGGAGAATGACTTTAGTTTAGCCATCTAAGTGTTGCAGCCAATCAGGTGAATCCCTATCGGCTGATGCCCTACTCGCCGCTGTCGCGCTTGTCACCGCACCGATCGGCGCGCGGCAGTCGCCGTGGCATCGATCGCATGTGTAACAGGATCGATGACGACGCCATAATCGCGCAACGCACCTTCCACCGACACGTAACCGTCGAGTACGTCATCCAGTACCAACTGCGGATCACGTGCATAGGGGTCGCCGTATCCGCTGCCGCCTTGAGACTGATACTGGAATGTCTCACCGGCTTTCAGCTCGAATGCCGCCGAATGCGTAAGCGGTCTCTCATCGTCCGTATCCGGATTGATCGACGAGCGCAGACGCAGGGGACTGCGTCCACCAAATGCACCTTGCGGCTCTCCCGCCTGCATGCGACGGAAGTTGAGCGTGCAGTCTTCCAGTACGCGGTAGCGTTTTCGATAGCCCAAACCGCCCCGAAACTGGCCGGCGCCCGCCGAATCCGCAATTGTTTCGATGCGCTCGACCTGCACCGGATATTCGGTCTCGATGATCTCGACAGGCGTGTACGGCGTGTACTGATGCATCGGATTGACGGCCAGATTGCCATCGTGCGTCGGCGTACCGCCAAGCGAGGGCGACATCAGTTCATAGGAGACCGCCGGCCTGCCCGAGCGGGCCTGGCGAAAGCCGAGTACTGGCCCCGAGGTGCCAAATCCGCTCGTCGCCACCGCACGTGCGGGATTGAAGCGCGCGAGTGCCATCAGGCACGCGCTGTACAGCATGGCAGTCGATGCAAAATACGATCCGACTGGCGCGGGAAACCTCGCTTCGGTGACCAGGCCGGGCTTACTGACAAGGCGAATCGGCCGCAATGCGCCATAGTTAAGCGGAATGGATGGATCCATACTCGTGATGAGTGAGAGTGCCGCCGCGGCAAGTTGCGATTGCGGACGAATGTTTTGCGGGCTTGCCACCTGCGGGCTGCTGCCGGTCACGTCGAATGTGATTGTGTCGGCTTCTTTTCTCACCCTGACGTTAAAGCGTACTGGTGCCTTGAACAGATGACCATCGGCCTCGAAATGGGTTTCGCCTGTATATTCTCCGTCCGGCCATTCGAGCAGACCGCGCCTCACGCGTCTTTCGGTGACGTCCTGCAACTCCTGAAACGCCGCGCGGATCGTGTCCACCCCGTAACTCTCACACAGCGCCCTCACCTTCTCCGCACCGACGCGTGTGCAACCAACCTGTGCCTGCAAATCGCCGCGCAACGCATCGGGTTGCCGGCTATTGCGCATCAACAATCGAACGACGTCTTCGATTGGCCCGTCTGCCGTCGCATAGCGGACCGCGGGAATCAGAAAGCCTTCGTGATACAACTCGCGCGACGCGCCCGATGCAGACCCGGGCACCATGCCGCCAATATCGCTTTTGTGCGCGATACTCGCCGCAAAGCCGAGCACATCGCCGTCGAAAAAGATCGGTGTGACGATTGCAATATCGGAAGCATGGAACGAGCCTCCCAGATACGGATCGTTGGCGATGAAGCTGTCGCCCTCGCGCATCGTATCCAGCGGGTATTGTTCGAGAATGGCGCGCAACGTGAACTGATAGGGCATCAGGTGAACTTGCGAGCCTGAGAATACCGCGCAGCCGTCGCGGTCTGTAATCACCGCGCTGCCGTCTTTCGACTCGCGCAAAATCGTTGAGTAGCCGCCGTGAAACAGCAGATGTTCCATTGTCGACACAATTTCGCGCAGCCGGTTATTCAGAACTTCCAGCGTGACAGGATTCACAATCATGATCGCCTCACACCTCCACAGTGATGATCAGCGTGCCGAAGCGAACGACTTCGGCCTTCTGTCGCGGCAGCAACACCGTAGTCGAATCGAGTTGTTCGATGATCGCCGGTCCTTCGATCACATCACCGCGCCGCAAGCGCTCGCGGTGATACACCGGCGTGTCGATATAGTCGTCGAACTCCTCAAAGCGGGCGCGCCTCGTGCCCACGCGCGCGGCATCCGTGGAGCCCTCTCCTTGCGGCACGTCGGGTAAGGTCAGATGAGGGACCGCACTCACGGACACCAGCCGCAAGTTCACGACCTCCGGCGTTTCGTGCGGCGCGGAAATCGCGTATACGCGCAGATGGGCCTCGTCGAATGCACGCCGCACGGTTTCCTTATCTGCATCGAGGAACGGCGGCGCCACGCATGGAATCGTCAGTTCATAGCCCTGATACGGATAGCGCAAGTCCATCTGATAATGCAGTTCCACTTCAACGGACCTGAAACCTTCCGCGTACGCTTCGTCAAGCGCCCGTTCGCGGAGCTCGCCGAACAGCTGATTGATCGTGGCCACGGAGAGCGCCGGTAACGGCGCGGGATGACTGCGCAGGTAGAAATGCTTGACGTCCGTTTGCAGTAGCCCCATCGCGCAACTTATGCCGGGATGCGGCGGCACGATCACGCGTGGAATGCCGACGTTTCGCGCCACGCGCGCTGCGTGTACCGGCCCCGCACCGCCGAATGCCACGAGCGCGAAGGTCCGGTGATCGAGCCCGCGCTCGGCAAACGCAAGGCGTGTATCGACTTCCGTATTTACATTGACGATCGCGATGATGCCAAGCGCCGCCTCTTCGACGCTCAACCCCAGCGGCTCGGCAATGCGCTTGCGAATCGCTTCGCGCGCAAGGTTCGCGTCGAGCTTGACCTTGCCGCCCACAAGCGCATGCGGTTCAAGATAACCGAGCACGAGATTGGCGTCGGTCACGGTGGGCAACTCGCCGCCGCGGCCGTAACACGCGGGACCCGGCGCGGCGCCTGCCGATTGCGGCCCCGCCTTGAGCAATCCGTCCGGACCGATACGCGCGATTGTGCCGCCGCCCGCGCCCAGCGTGTTGATGTGAATCATCGGCGTGCCGACGTCCTGGTGGTTGATGCTGCCGTCGCGGTTTTCCTGGTATTCGCCGCCCACCAGCACCGCGATATCCGTACTGGTGCCTCCCATATCGAACGTGACGACATTCGGCTCACCCACTGCCAGGCCGAGTTGTGCACTGAATACCACCCCCGCCGCCGGGCCGGACAGTAACGTCTGGTTTGGATAGTTCGCGGCCATGTCGACACGCATCAGGCCGCCGTTCGACTGCATGATGAAACGTTGCTGTGTCGTTAGATTCAGCTCTTTCAGGCCCGTCGACAGCCGGCGCAGATAGTTCTCGATTACCGGACCGACATAGGCGTCCACGACGGTCGTCGACGTACGCTGATATTCGCGTATCACGGGCAGAATGACGCTCGACAGCGACACGCGGCACCCAGGAAATTCCTCACGAATGATCTGCGCCGTGCGCGCTTCGTGAGCATCGTTCATGAACGAGAAGAGGTACGCCACAGCAATTGCCGACACCCCCCGCTCTCTCAATCGACGCACCGCCGCGCGCACGCCGGGTTCGTCCAGCGGTTCCAGTTCGCTGCCGTCGAAAGCGATCCGTCCGTCGATTTCTTCGATATGGCGCTGACGTACGAGTGGGCCAGGCTTGCGCCAGAATGTATCGATCGCATCCGCACCCACCGGCCGCAATCCACCGCGCAGTTCATATACGGCCCGAAAGCCACGGTTTATCAGCAGCCCGGCCGTCACCCCTTTGTGTTCAAGCAGCGCATTGGTCGCAACCGTAGTGCCATGAGCGAAGAACTGAATCTCGGCCGGTGTCACCGCCGGGAACTCATCCATTAGCGTGGCCAGGCCGTTGAGCACCGCGCGCGAAGGATCATCCGGGGTCGACGGAACCTTCGTGACATGCAGCGTCTGGCTTGTCACTTCTAGCGCGGCGACGTCCGTAAACGTCCCACCTGTGTCGATTCCGATTATCCAGTTAGACATTCAACACTCCGATGTACTGCGCTCGCGTATTGCTCCCACGAGGCGGCCGGAAAACCACATTCACCCCTGACAATCCGGGCCGCTTCCGTTTTCATTCCAACTCCACTTAGATACCTAACGATATAACGCACAGTCCCACTTTCAACCAGGTAGAACCCTTGCGACGGAAAATATGGCAAGCTGCGCGCTGATACGCAAGCGCACAACCGCAGGAGCGAATGGGCAAGTGCAAAAGGCCGCATGCTCTACGCATGCGGCTCCAGAACTGCGGGATGCGTGGACTAGAGTCCCAGGTAGGCGCGGCGAACGTTCTCGTCGTCGGCGAGCGCCTTCGACCGCCCGTGCAGATGGATATATCCGTTTTCCACGACGTAGGCCTCATCCGAATGCTTGAGCGCCAGCGACGCGTTCTGCTCGACCAGTAGCACGTCAATGCCGTCTTCGCTGACCGAACGAATGATGTTGAGAATGCGTTGAACGATGACCGGAGCAAGGCCCACCGAGGGCTCGTCCATCAGCAACAGGCGAGGTGCTGCCATCAAGGCGCGCCCGAAGGCGACCATCTGTTGCTGGCCGCCGCTCAGCATCGAGGCCTTTGCATTGAGCTTGGTCGTCAGATCGGGAAAGTACTCGAGCACCTGATCGAGCGTGCGCTTGATGGCCACCTTGTCGGTCCTGAGCCACGCACCAATCTTCAGGTTCTCGAGTACAGTCATTGAGTGGAAGAGTCTTCGGCCTTCCGGTACGAGTACGATGCCACGCTGTGTAATCTGATCGGGCTTCAAACCGGTGATGTCTTCGCCGCAGTAGCGCACTCGCCCTTTCGCAACCGGCAGCATGCCGGTGATGCCTTTCATGATGGTCGTCTTGCCAGCGCCATTCGAACCGATCAAGGTGGTCAGCGTGCCATGCTTGACCGCAAAGTCGACGCCGAACACGACGCACACCTTACCGTAGCGGATTTCGAGTCCCTCGACGGCCAGACACTCGCTGCTCATGCATCGTCTCCCAAATAGGCCTTGATCACCTCAGGATTGGTGCGAATCTCCGCCGGTGTTCCCGAGGCGAGCAGTTGCCCATAGTTGAGTACCATGATCCGGTGCGAAATCCCCATCACCGAACGCATGTTGTGATCGACGAGAATGATCGTCGTGCCGTACTCGGCCTGAATGCGCTTGATGATGTCGATCGCGAAGTTGCTTTCGGTGGAGTTCAATCCGGTGAGCGGCTCGTCAAGGCCGAGCAGAACCGGCCGTGCGGCAAATGCGATCGCAATGCTCAGCATGCGCTGGCGGCCGTGAGGAAGCGTGCCGGCTGTTTGATCGAGAAGCGTCTCTAGTCCCAGCAATTCCGCGGTCTCGAGTACGCGCCGTTTTCGTGACGCGTGATCACGCAGGCTTTGCATCGTGCCGACAAGGATGTTGTCGTAGACGCTCATCGTGCGAAGCAGACTGCTGTGCTGAAACGTACGACCGAAACCGCGGCGGCTGATCTTGGTGGCGCGAAGCTTCGTCACATCTTCGCCGCGAAAATAGATGCGGCCACGCGACGCTCGCGTGTGCCCGCTGATCACGTTGAACGTCGTGCTCTTTCCGGCGCCGTTCGGACCAATCAGTCCAAGCACTTCGCCTTCGCGAACCTGAAAACTCAGATTGTCCAGCGCCTTGACGCCGCCATACTGCCGGCTAATGCCGTCTGCGACGAGCAGCGGTTCGTTGCTTGAGCTGGTCGATGAGCTGGCCGACGAGGTAGCGGGTGTACTCATTGCTTTGACACCTCCGTGCGGCTCCCCATACGCTGTTCCGAGCCGCGAAGCGACGAACGCCATCCAGTCCGCCAGAACGAACCTTCGACTATCCAGCGCCAGACACCCAGCAACCCGTCGGGCAGGAACAGCATGCTTGCAGCGATTGCGCCACCAAACACAATCTCTTCCCATTCACTATGACCCTGCAAAGCCTGATCGAGACATGTCAGGATTGCCGCGCCGATCACCGTGCCAATGATGTGACTCTGGCCGCCGATCATGATGTACGCGAGCAGGAACACCGCGACGGAGAACTGGAAGTCCGGCGGGCTGATGATCGCATTCGTAAACGCGGTCAGCGAACCGACGAAACCGACCGCCACCGAAGCAAGTACGAGACAGATCACTTTGACTCGAATGATATCGACACCGACCGACGCCACGATCGAATCGTTGTCGCGAATCGCCTGAAACAGCCTGCCGAGTGGCGAGCGTTCGCAGAGATAGAGAATCAGCATCCATACGCTGCACACGCTCAACACCAGTGCGGGCAACCAGCCTTCCATGTAGGGCGGCAGATAGATCCCGACCATGCCCGCATTGCCGCCTACGTAGTCCCACTTCGTATAGATCAGCCCCATCAATGCGGTGAAAGAAAAACCTATCAGCATGAAATAAGGGCCTTTGACGCGCAGGCATACAACGCCGAACAGGCAACTCGTCACGCCGGCCACTGCGCTACCCAGCAGGATCGCCGCGATAAACGGCCAGCCGAAGTTGACCGTGGCGATTGCCGTGGCGTATGCGCTCAAGCCCATGAACGCTGCGGTTGCAACGTTTTTTTCGCCGATCAGCAGAACAAAGCGCAAGCAGACCGCCGCCAGCGAATTCAGTGCGATCCACATCACCATGCTCTGACCATAGCGATTTTCCGCAAAGATCGAATAGGCGAGTAGCGCGATGAAGATTGCGGCAACCAACACTCGGCCAACGCGCGGCATCTTCCTGACCGATTGCCCCGTGAGTGCCACGCTTGCTTTTTCCGTGTTCATACGATCTTCACCGCTTGGCCCATGAATCCGCGCGGACGCAGGAGTAGGAAAATGATCACCAGGATGTTCGACACGATCGCCGCACTGGTGAGGTCAAAGTAATAGCCACCGAAACTCTCAATGGCCGCGATAAGAAAACTGGCGAGAATCGCACCTGGAATGCTGCCCAGGCCGCCGACGATAATGATGATGAACGCCTTGACGAGATAGTCGTCACTGATCGTCGGCGTCGTCGAGACCAGCGGAGCGATGAGACCTCCGGCGACTGCCGCGAGAATGGAACCCAGCGCGAACCCGTAGCACGAAATCCGGCGATAGCGGATGCCTTGTAGCATGGCCGCCTCGTAATCGTCCGAGATGGCGCGCAGCGCATTACCCAGACGGGAGCGCTGCACGAACGCGTTGAGCGCGAGCGTGACTCCAATCGCCACGCCAAAGATCAGCAATCGCTGTGCATTGACCACGCCACCTAGCACGGTGATGTCGCCTGATACAAGCCGTGGTGTGACGCGTGGCGCCCCGCCGAACACCGCGAGCAGGATGCCCTGCCCCATGAACAGGAAGCCCAGCGATAAGGTGAACGACCCGAGCAGGTCGCGCGTGAATTTGTAGAAACCGCCCCAGTACAGCGCCATGGAAAGCACTGCGATGAAAACGATTGAACCGACGAAAGAAGCGATATACGCGGCCCAAACGGGCCAGCCGAAGGTGTTCGTCAATGTCGGTAGCGCACTCGAAATCAGCAACGCCGTAGCGGCAAAGAACTGACCGTGCGCGAAATTGATGATCTTCATCGTGCCGAAGATCAACGTGAGTCCAAGTGAAAACAGCACATACACCGAACCGATTTCCAGCGTATTGAACAGCAATTGAATGAACAAGCCCATGTCCGCGGTCCTTTGTTCGGTTCGTGTGAAGGTCAGACTTGCAGCAGCATCGGGGACGCCGAACAACAGATCGGGAAAACGTTCACGTGAGCCTCCTCGGTGTGAATCGCCGTCTCATGGACCATTGCATGTTTCATGCGATCCCTATCTCATGGTGTCGAGCTTTCTTATGCATTTAATATTCGATGTCTAAGATTATGCCAGGGGTACAGTGAAGTCAAGACGAGTGGACGCCCGCGTAAACGCGAAGTGCGACGACGCACAGAGGGTCAAGCGAGTGTGCTGCGATGCGATAAAACAGGCGTCAATTGACAAAGCATGTTGTTTTGTTAGACTGCTAATCGTTTCATCCAGGCGGCTGCGTTCAGGACTCAACAACGCGCTTCGACCACAAGCAAGGAGACACTATGTCCAGATATCTGGTGATCGGCGGCAACGGGGTGATCGGTCACTTTGTCACTCGTGCACTGGTGGAAGCCGGGCATCGCCCCGTTGTGATGTCGCGAAGCGGTAACACTGAACTGATCAGCGACATCGCAGCTTCGTGTGATCTGCTGACTGGCGACGCGTCCGCTGCCGACAGCGTCGACGCCGCGATCAGCGCCCACGGCATCACGCATATCGCCCATCTCGGCGCAACCCTCACGAGCGTGACGGAGAATACGCCCGCGCTCGGTATGCAGATCAACGTTGGCGGCGCTGCCAACGTATTGGAAGCAGCAAGAAAGCACGGCGTCAAACGCGTAGTGATGGCGAGCAGCAAAGCCGCTTATTCACCCATCAGCGGAGAATTCGCCCATCCGACCTATCGGCCCATGCCGGAGACTGCGCCCACCGAACCCGCTACCGTGTACGGTATCTCGAAGCTGGCGGGCGAATTGCTCGGCCGCTGGTTTCGCGATCGCCACGGGGTTGAATTCGCCGCGCTGCGCTTTGGCTCGACGATCGGACCGGGCAAGATCTCCCGTCATGGTGGCGCGCACAGCAGGTACAGCGTGATTATGGAAAATCCGATGGCAGGGTTGCCGGCTGAGATTCCCAAAGGCGGCGACGCGGTATGCGACGCACTATTCAACGGCGAGGTAGCGCGCGGCATTATTGCGGCGCTCGACGCTCCCCGCCTCAATCACTCGGTGTACAACATCGCAACCGGGACCGGCTTTACGCTGAAGCAGTTTGGTGCGGCCGTGAAACGGCGCTTCCCAGACGCAGAGATATCCATCGGACCGGGTACCGATACCGGATCAATGAATTGCATTCTGGACGTAAGCCGCGCGAAAGAAGATTTGGGTTTCGTAGCCGACCATGATGTTGACCGGATCGTCGACGGCTACATTGCTACCATGCGTCGGCTCAATCTGCAGGCGCCCGCGCCTCACTGAAGCAGTCTGCGGTTCGCAACGGGCGCCGCTCACCGGCGGCGCCGGTGGAACGTGCCAGTTGTGTCACTCCTCCTGTTCGAACATGGCCAGTACGACGATGGGCAGCAGTTGCTCCGCGTAAGGTCTAGGGGCGTCCACCCTGATCAGCGTCGAGTCGACGCGATAGTCCCCCATCGATTGTTCCACCTGGCGCTCAATACCCGCGATGGTTTCCTTTTCAGCCGCGCCTGCCTCACCGTCATGCACGAACTGAAGCGTCACCTGGCGCTGCGCCAGATCTGCCGAGATAGATCGGATCTTTTCCGGCAGCGGCCAACTGAGCGCGCGGTTGACACTGCCGATCAACTGGCGATGTTCTTCGTTGGTCATGATACCCTCAGGAAAATAGAATTAGATCGCTAATAATGTAGCGTCGCACTACATCCCCTGTCAATTGCCGATTCCGAGGCCTGCCGCAGTGCGCGAACCGTTTGGCGGGTTGGCAGGCTGCCGTGTATCCTTAATCAACAAACAACCTTCCTGGATTGCGATGGCGACCCAACATAACGAAAAACCGGCGCTACCGATGCCGCGCAACTGGCGCGACGCCGTACCGAACGATCGGCTCGGGCACCTGGTCAAGGACGCGGCGCGCGCCATGGCGCGCGGTCTGCAAATTCGCCTGATGGAGCATTCGGTTTCGTATGGTTATTGGCCTTTCTTGCGCATTTTGTGGGAGCGGGAAGGCCTGACTCAGCGCGACCTCGCCGAGCTTGCGGGACTGCGTGAACCAACTGCCTATAACGCGCTGCAGCAAATGGAAAAGCTCGGATACATCACGCGCCGCAAGTTGCCTGGCAACATGCGCAATATCTGTGTTTACCTGACGCCATCGGGAAAGGCGCTACAGAAGCAGCTCATTCCGCTCGCCGAAGATTTGCATGAAGTCGCCGTTCGAGGCATTGCTGACAAGGACCTCGCCATCGTGCGCAAGGCGTTGCAAACCATGGTGCGCAATCTCGAAGAAGACGAACTCGAAGCGAACCGCCTCATGCCGCCTTCGCGCAAGATCGTGTGATGCCCATGACGGGCGATGCGGTTGCAGGAATCGCCGGAAATCGCCTGCGCCCAACAAATACTTAGGGATATAATAAAACCGCCTGAAGACCGGCGCTTCGCGCGTGCGCCCCGGTCCCAATCTTCATCTGCTGCAGAGCCGCGCGCCGGCATTCCGGATCAGGCGTGACGTGAAAGCATCTATCGGGAAGACGTCCATCGCCGATACGGCGGCACGGGACGGCACGGCGAACGTGCCGCAAGACGGCGTATCCGCTCCGCAACTCTATTGGGGCATTCTGGTCGTCACGCTGAGCACCGCGTTAGGCGCTTTGGACACGGTTATTGCCAATGTGGCGCTGCCGACCATCGCGCAAGACCTGCATGCGTCCCCCTCCGCCTCGATCTGGATCATCAACGGCTATCAGATCGCTATCGCCATTTCGCTACTGCCGTTCTCCTCGCTCGGGGACCGCATCGGCTATCGTGCGGTCTATCTGACCGGCATCACTGTGTTCACGCTCGCGTCGCTCACGTGCGCGCTTTCGCATACGCTCGTCGAGTTGACTTTGTCGCGTGTCGCGCAGGGGTTCGGTGCAGCCGGCATTGCGAGCGTGAATACGGCGTTGGTAAAAACGCTCTATCCCTCCCGCCTGCTCGGCCGCGGTGTCAGCATCAACGCCTCGGTGATCGCCACCGCGTCGGTGGCCGGACCTACCGTAGCCGCGTCGATCCTGTCGATCGCGTCGTGGCCATGGCTTTTTGCCGTCAACGTGCCGCTTGGTATCGCGGCGCTCCTGCTCGGATTCGTCGCGCTGCCGAGCAGTCTCACGCATCGCAACCGCTACGATGTGATCAGCGCTTTGCTCAACGTACTCACGATCGGCTCGCTGGTAATGGCTGTCGATGCCTTTGGGCACGGCGGCAACGCGCTGACCGTCATGCTTTATTTGTGCTGCACGGTCTGCGTCGGGTACGTCTTCGTCAAGCGTCAGCTCGATCGCGAGACACCCCTCCTTCCGGTCGATCTGCTGCGCGATCCGGTCTTTGCGCTCTCCGTCGCGACTTCGATCTGCTCATTCATTGCGCAGATGCTCGCATTCGTCTCTTTGCCATTCTTGCTGCAACGGACCTTTGGATACACCCCTGCACATGTCGGCCTTCTCTTGACGCCCTGGCCGCTCGCCGTGCTATGCATGGCGCCCATATCCGGCGTTCTTTCCGACCGCTACCCAGCCGGTGTTCTTGGCGGCATCGGCCTCGCAGCGCTCGCAACCGGGCTTGCACTACTTGCGTGGCTGCCCGCCGATCCTCCGGCCATCACCATCGCCTGGCGGATGGCATTGTGCGGTCTCGGCTTTGGCCTCTTCCAGTCACCCAACAATCGCGCGATTCTGGCCGCCGCACCGCGCGGGCGAACCGGCGGCGCCAGCGGAATGATCGGTACGGCACGCACACTGGGTCAGACAATCGGTGCCGCGCTTGTCGCGTTTGCATTCGAGGTCGTTCCACAGCACGAAGCCAGTGTCGCCCTCGCGGCGGGGGCCGGCTTCTCCGCGCTCGCGGCATGTGTGAGCCTGTCGAGACTCGCCGCCGCACGTCCGGCGAAGTGAACTGCCGCTGCGCGCCGCGATCGCGCTCATTTCCCCGCGCGATAGTTAGTTTTTCGAACGGTTTGACGTTGACGCAATAAACATAGATAGCTAATATAAATCAACCTGTTTGACCGCTTCTTCCGTGTGCGGCGCTGCGTGATGAGTCAACTGATACGCACGACGGATTGTCACTGATCTCTCCCGGAGGTGAACTCATGCTGACAGCAGAACAGAACCAGCTGCTTACGCGCGTTGGTGCAGGAACGCCCGGCGGCGAACTGATGCGCCGCTACTGGCATCCCATTGCCGGTGTCGACGAATTCTCCGACGGCCGCAGCGCGCGTCGCGTACGGTTGCTCGGCGAAGACCTCGTGTTATTCAAGGACCGTCAAGGCCGTTTCGGCTTGATTGCAGAACACTGTCCACACCGGCGTGCGTCGCTTGCATACGGCATTCCTACCGAGGACGGCATTCGCTGCCCGTATCACGGCTGGCACTTCGACGCGCAAGGAAACTGTATTGACCAGCCTAACGAGTCGGCGGAAACGTGCTTCAAGGAACGCGTCAAAACGCCGGCGTATGCAGTCGAAGAACTCGGCGGCATGCTATTCGCGTACATGGGACCGGAGCCGCGCCCGCTGCTGCCGCGCTTCGATGGTTTCGTGATCGAACCGGCGGTACGCATGATCGGACGCGCGGTGATCCCGGCTAACTGGCTGCAGATCATGGAGAACTCGGTCGATCAGGTTCATACGGAATGGCTGCATGGTCATCTGTACGAGAACCTGAAAGAGAAAGAAGGTGTGCGCGTGGCAATTACCAAAAAGCACGTCCGTATCGGCTTTACCGAGTTCGAGCATGGGATCATCAAGCGGCGTCTGCTCGAAGGTCAAAGCGAAGATTGCGACGACTGGCAGGTCGGCCATCCACTCGTGTTTCCGAACATGCTGGCAGTAGGCTATGCGTCGAAGAAAGCGGGCAGCCGCATGTCGTTCCAGATTCGTACGCCGATGGACGACACGCATACTTTGCACCTCTGGTACACCACGTTCGTGCCGCCTGAAGGCACCGAAATTCCAGCGCATCTGCGCGAACGCGTGCCGGTCTATGAGGTGCCCTATGTCGACCGCCGTGGTGACTATCTGCTCGACATGATCGATTCGCAGGACATCATGGCGTGGATCACGCAAGGTCCGATCGCCGATCGCACAAAGGAAAATCTCGGCTCGACCGACCAGGGCGTGGCGATCCTCAGGCGCATGGTGCATCGTGAACAGGCCAAGGTCACGCGCGGCGAGGACCCGTTGGGCACGGTGCGCGACGCAGCGATGAACGAGCAGATTCATCTGCCGCTTGAACAGGACAAGTATCATTACAACGACGGCTTCACCAGCATGCTCGGGCGCACTCAGGCACGGTATTCACCCTATGCGCGCGATCTCATCCGGCTTTTTTCACCGGAGCACGCCGAGGCGTTCGAGCGCGTTCTGGAGATGCTCTAGAAGCGATGACGTCGGGTGCTGCCGTCTGGCGCCCGCTTCACATTGCCACTAAATGAAATGACACCGCTAGCTGGTGACTAATGGCGGCTCGACACCCGGATCGAGCTGCATATCGAAAGTGGCCAGTAGCGCCGCGATCGTCGAGTAGTTACCCATCAACGCCACCAGATCGATCAGCGAGCGCTTGCCGAACGTCTTGAGCGCCCGTTCGTAAGTGCGCGAACTCACGCGATGCGCACGAAATATTTCCCGGCCCAACGTAATGACAAGCGCGTCGGTTTGATCGAGCGCGGCGAGGCGCCGATCGCGCCGAATCGCGTCGATGGTGTCTTCCGGTACGCCCGCGCTGAGCGCGGCCGCTTCATGGACGGCCCACTCGAACTGACTGTCGCAACAACGCGCTGTGGTGAGTATCGCGACCTCACGTACGCGCGGTGAAAATGCCGCTTCAAAGCGCAAATAGCGCAACAGCGGACGGTTGCGCTTGGCGAGTTCCGGACTGTGCAATTGCAGACCGCCCGGCCCGCGCAGGCCACGTATCGAATGCGCCCCGGGCTTCACGTGCGCATCGAAAATAGCTTGCGCTTCCGTGTCGAGGCTCGCGCGATCGGGTAGCGGCAACCGGCAGCCCGATTGCGGATCAATGTCGATGGGATACATGGTGTGGCCTCTGTGACGCGCACTTGACGCGCCTTGCGCCCTCACTGGCTCGCCGCCTGTCCGATACCCGCTTTCTTCTGCGCGTCCTGCAGATTCGACGGATAAGTGGATCCCACCTGATTCGGCTTATAACCATTCTTTTCCAGCGTCTGCAATTCAGCTTTGTTCTTCGCATGGGCGGCTTTTCGGTCTGCCTTACGTTGCGCCTTGCGCTCGGCTTTCGTGGCCGTGCTGGAGGCAGCGTCCGAGCCCTGCGCCCACGTCGGCGCTGCCGAAACCGTCATCAGCGTTGTTGCCATGATCGTGACCAACCATGAATGTGTGACCGTCGACATCGCTATGTCTCCTTGTTCGTTAGTTTCTTGAAGCTCTTCTCGCGCACGGCAAACATCGCTTCCATTTCGCGCCGCACACATACGTCCTGGCGTTTGGCGTCATAGCGCACGTCTTGCCATCGCACCACCGTGCCCGCGGCGATGTCGCGGACCAGTTCCATTCCGTGCGCGACACCGATCGGCAGCGCGCCGATCGCCAGCGAATCCGTGGCGGGCATCAGCTTGCCGTACACGGTATAGCCGCCTTCACCGTCGAGGCGCTCGCCCGCGCGCAACGCGCGTTTGCTTGTGGCCACCGCATCGGCCCGGAAGCCGCCGGTCGAGCCCGTTGCTTCGCCGCGCAACGCCACGCTCGCCACCGACGTGCCCAGTTCGAGGCCAATCAGGTGATAGGGTTTGTACATGGCCGCGAAACGGCCACTTGCGTCCGTTCTCAAGCCGTATTGCGCGAAACATTCGCGTACATAGCGGCTCATTGCTTCGATGACCACGTACACGCCCCAGCGCAAATCGCGAAACACCGGGCGTCCATCGCGTTCGAGCGATGACACGACTTCAACGGTGCCGCTCCGCTCCAGCACACCACCGGCGTCGACCGGTTTCAACAGTGCCGGTAGATCGTCGGCGCCGCAGGCGGGAAACGCGAGTCCATCGGTGGCGGGCGTGAGTGCGCAGGCGTTCGCAACGGCCGCCATTTCGAGTGCCGATTTCGTGCCGTCCACGAATGAATTGAACATCTGCGCGTTGAAATCTCCGCTTTGCACCTGCTCGTCGGTAAAGCCGTAGTGGCGCCAGACGGTATCCGGCGTCGACTGTCGATAAGCCGGCAAATAGCGGGTGCCTTTGCCCGCGCAAACGATTTCGAAGCCACAGGTGCGCGCCCAGTCGACCAGTTCCGCAATCAGCGCCGGTTGATCGCCCGATGCCAGCGAATAGACAACACCCGCCTCCTGAGCGCGGCGCGCCAGTAGCGGACCCGCGAGCACGTCTGCTTCGACGTTGACCATCACCACATGTTTGCGGTGCTCGCAGCACAGCAACGCGTGACGCACGCCGGCAGCCGGATGACCGGTCGCTTCGATAACGACGTCGATTGCCCCGCAGGCAATGAGCGCGGACGCGTCGTCGGTAACGAACGTCGATCCTGTGTCGAGGGCGTCACGCCAATCCGTCGCAGCATAGGCGGACGCGCACCAGCCTACCCGTTGCAGCGAATCGCGCGCGCGCTGTGGCGACAGATCGGCAATCCCGAGCAGATGTACGCCAGGTGTCGTGCGTACTTGCGACAGATACATCGAGCCGAATTTGCCCGCGCCGATCAAGCCGACACGTATCGGCCGGTTCGACGCAGCCCGGGCTTCGAGCTTCGCGATCAACGACATGGACGTCCTCCGCAGCGTGTGGCGCGTATTACGTTCCGGTCATTCGACCGCTTCCGCCGGCAACGTGATGCGCCGCATTACGCGACGCTGTTTGGGATCGAAGTCCGTGCGTGCGTGCAAAGCGCAGCGGTTATCCCAGATGAGCACGTCGCCGACCTGCCAGCGATGCGAGTAGATAAATTGCTCCTGCTCCTGATGAGCGAACAGATACTCGAGCAACGCATCGCTTTCTTCTTCCGGCATGCCTTCAATACGTGCAGTCATCAAGCGATTGACGAACAGCGATTTGCGCCGTGTGACAGGATGAGTGCGCACCACGGGATGCACGTGGCTGGGTGCGTCCGCATTCGGCTGTCCGCGTCGGGTCGGATTCAGCCCGTAGTCGTACACGTTCAGCGCCCTGAGACCTTTAATTTTTTGCTTCACGTCGTCCGGCAAGGTTTCATACGCCTTGTACGTGTTGGCGAATAGCGTATTGCCGCCTTCGCTCGGAATCTCGATGGCATACAGCATCGTGCCTTTTGACGGGTGATCGCGATAGCACTGATCGGAATGAAACTGCATCTCGCCGTCGGGCAGAATGCCGTCCGGACGATCCGGCTGCTTCACATTTGTCACGTACACGAGTCCCTCGACACGTTCGAGAGCCGGAATATGGCCTGATGACAGTGCGCCACCGCCGAACAGCCTGCCGAAGCGCACCTGGTCCTCTTCGGACAACGTCTGGTTGCGGATCAGCACGACCAGGTTCTCATGCCACGCGTCGAGAATCTTCTGGTTCTGCTCGGGCGAGAGATCGCGCAAATCGATACCCTGCACCTCGGCTCCCAATGCGTCGGATAGTGGCCGTGTCGTCACGAGGCCCGCCATCTGTGTTTGCTCGCTCATAACTGTCTCCTTGAATCGCTTGCGGATCGACTTGTGTGATGCGTGAATGCGGTGTCGGGCTTCGGCGTGAGGTTCACCATAGCCCGCACATCCGCGTCCTGCTGCTGAGACGTTGGATGTGTCGCCGGTGCGCGCAGCGCGGACGACTCGCTGGATTGGCTGGCGATCATTTCCGCCGCCTTCTCCGCGATCATCAGCACCGCGGCATTGATGTTGCCGCCGACGATGTCCGGCATCACCGACGCATCCACCACCCGTAAGCCGCGCACATTGCGGACGCGCAACGATGCGTCGACAACGGCGAGTGGGTCGTCGGCGGTGCCCATCCGGCAAGTGCCGGCCGGGTGATGCGAAGTGGCCGATGTGCGCCGCATATGCGCATCGAGCGCTGCGTCGGATATCTGATCGGCGCCCGGCAGCGTCTCGTTGCCGATGAACGGTTGCAGCGCCGCCTGGCTAGCGACTTCGCGGATCAGCCGCATGCCAGCGCGCAGCGTGCGCGCGTCGCGTTCGTCTTCGAGGAAATTGAAGTGAATTTTTGGCGCAGTACGCGGGTCTGCCGACGCGAGTTCGATCCGACCGCGACTGAGAGGACGCAGCAGCACCGCGCGGCACGCGAAGCCATCCGCTACGGGCCGGCGAAACGGTGCAAACCACGGACCCGCGCCCGGTGGCAAGGCACGAAACAGCAACTGGATGTCGGGAAGTGCCAAAGCATTGTCGGTCTTCAGGAAGCCGGTCCAGCCGCTCGGCAGGTCCGTCCAGAAGCCGTTGCGGAACAGAAGCGCCTGGGCGATCCCGCGCGCCACTCGGTCCAGGCGCATCTCACGTTGAAAGATCCCCGGTGCGCTTCGTGAGAATTCAACGCTTGCCCACAGATGGTCTTGCAGATTGCGCCCGACGCCCGGCACGTCGGCCTTGATGGGGATGCCATGACGTTCGAGCTGCGTGGGGTCGCCGATGCCGGACAGCATCAGAAGATGCGGCGAATGAATCGTCCCGGCGCAGAGAATGACTTCGCGATTGGCTTCGACGTTCTGCGCCTCGCCGTCCACCACGACTCGCGCGCCAGTCACGCGGTCGCCGCTGAATAGCAGCGTCTGCACCGCGGCGCGCGTCATCACACGCAGATTGCTGCGGTTGAGCACGGGTCGCAGATACGCGGAAGCCGCGCTCGAACGGCGGCCGTTACCCAAGGTCAATTGCAGGCGACCTACCCCTTCCTGCATATGGCCGTTATAGTCCGGCGTGGCCGGCAGGCCGGCTTCGTGCGCCGCGCGCATCCATGCGTCCACTAACGGGTCAGGATATTGCGACGTGCATGTCGCGACGGGCCCGACGCCGCCACGAAACTCCGACGCTCCGGCCTCCCAATGCTCCTGCCTGCGGAAATACGGCAGCACGTCCTGATAGGACCAACCAGGCAAGCCGTACGAGGCCCATCGATCATAATCGCCTGCATGGCCGCGCACGTAAGCCATCGCGTTCACCGACGAACAGCCACCAATCACCTTGCCCCGCGCGCACTCAATACGTCTACTGTCGAGTCGTGCTTCCGGCTCGCTGTGCAAACCCCAATCGAAACGCGGCGAGCCGTGCAAACGTCCCCAGCCAAGTGGAATGTGAATCCACGCGCTGCGATCCCATCCGCCCGCTTCAATCAGCAAAACATTGGTATCGCCCGCCTCGGTCAGGCGCGCGGCGAGCGCGCAACCAGCCGAGCCCGCACCGATGATGATGTAATCGAATCGCGATGTTGTGCTCATGGGCGCCGTCGGAACACGTAAATATTGGACCAATTAGCGCAATGTGACGTGAACGGACTTTTGCCTGGTATAGCTGAGCAATTCGTCCATACACTCTTCACGCCCCACGCCGCTGTTTTTAGTGCCGCCGAACGGCATGCCCGTGTAATGGCCACCGCCGCCGTTCACCCAGACATAGCCGCAATCGAGCTTCATCGCAATCTTCAAGGCCGCGTTCAGATCGTTCGACCAGAGTGCCGCGGCCAGACCGTATTCAGTCGCGTTCGCGAGCGCCAACGCTTCATCAGGCGAGCGCCATTTCAGCACCGAGAGCACCGGACCGAACACTTCCTCACGCGCGATGCGCATGTCACGTGTCACGCCGGTAAAGACGGTCGGCTCGACCCAATAACCGCGCCCGAAGGATTCACCCGGCGGCCGTTTGCCGCCTGTCGCCAGGTGCGCGCCGTCGGATTTCGCGACGTCGATGTATTCGAGCACGCGCCGATAATGACGCTCAGAATTGATCGGCCCCATTTGGGAGGTTTCGTCAAGCGGGTCGCCGAGTTTGAGCGACGAAACTGCCGCAACAACTCGTTCCACTACGGCGTCATGAATCGACTCGTGCAGGAGCAGGCGGCTCGTCGAGCCGCATGACTGACCCTGCCACGCGAAATTCATTCCGGCGATCGCGGCATTCGCCGCCACGTCAGGATCGACGTCGGGAAACACGATCATCGGATTCTTGCCGCCCAGTTCGAGTGAAACCTGCTTGACGCACACTTCCGCCGCGCGGCGCTGAATCATCATGCCCGTGCCCACCGATCCGGTGAACGCGATGCGCCGCACACGCGGATGGCGCACGATCGCGTCGCCGGTGATCTGCCCCGGACCCGGCAGAATATTGACGATGCCGGCGGGCAATACATCGGCACACACTTCGCCGAGTATCGCGGACGACAACGGGCTCTGTTCCGGTGGCTTGATCAACGCGGCGTTACCCGCCATCAGCGGTCCCGCGAGCGCTGCTACTTCGAAATAGATCGGATGGTTGAACGGCACGATGCGCGCGACCACACCGAACGGCTCGCGCATCGACAGATGCAGGCGCTCTTTCGAAAATGGCAGCGTCTCGCCCTTGATTTCGCACGCAATGCTCGCGTAGTACTCGAGCAGATGCACCGCGCCCGCCAGATCGCCGCGCATCTTGCCAATGGTGTTACCGGTGTCGCGCACTTCGAGTTGCAAAATCTCGTCGCGGCGTTGCATCAGCCGGCGGGCCAGCTCACGTAGCCGCTCGGCCCGATCGCTCACGTCGAGCGCGGCCCACGAGGGTTGCGCGCGTTCGGCGGCACTGACCGCGCGTTCCACGTCGTCAGCGTCGGCAATTGCGCTACGGCCAATTGGCGTTTCGTCGGCGGGATTCAGCGAGACGGCCCATTCGCCGCGCGCGCCCGCGCCAAGCTGCCCGTCGATCAGCAACGGATAATCCCGCAAGCCGGTCTCGTCGCCGGCACGTACCGAGGTCGTCTCCACCATTCGCTCGCTGGTAAATTTAAAATAAGATACCTAAGATTATGACGGATCCGCAGCAAGTCAAGTCAGGAGTAACCCCTTTTCGCGGGTACGGTCATGCTCCGATCTCCGTCACCAGCATGTTGCAGAACGTATCGACTTCTACGTGCTGGCCCGGATAAACCACGGTCGTCGACGTGCGTTCCTCGACGATCAATGGACCGATGAGCCGCGTGCCCGGATACAGATCGTTGCGGCGATAGACCGGTGTCGGAACTGACGCTTGCGGACCGAACCACGCGTCGCGCGTTTCGAACGGGGCCGGCGTGACGTTTTGCGCGATTTCGAAGGTTTTCATCGCCGGCTTCGGAATCTGCCCGACACCCGTCACCTGGAAGTTGACGATCTCGACCAGTTGTTGCTGCGCCATGTGTCCGTAGCGGCGGTGATGCGCTTCATGAAAGCGTTGCTGCAACGTTTCGAGGTCTTGCGGGCCGTTCAGCGCGGGCACCGTCACATCGACCTCATACGACTGGCCGGCGTATCGCATACCTGCATGGCGCACGGTGGTCAGATGCTCGCGCGGAATATTTTCGTTGACGAGGTCGTTCAGTACGATCGCTTCCATGTCGCGATAGAACGCATTGAGCTCGTCGCAACTGGTCGATTCCATTCGCGTGATGCGCGTCAGGCTGCGCTCCTGCTGCACGTCGCTCACCAGCATCCCGTATGCGCTGAACGTGCCGGGATCGCGCGGGATCAGAATCCGGTTGATGCCCAGTTCGGCTGCGATTCTCGCGGCTGTCGTCGGCCCCATGCCGCCGAACGGCACCAGCGCAAACTCGCGCGGATCGTAGCCGCGCTCGACGCTGATCGTGCGCATCGCGATCACGACGTTCGTCGTCAACACCCGCAGAATTCCCCACGCCGCCTCGTGCACGCTCATGCCGAGCGGTCGCGCGACGTGCTCTTCGACCGCCTGGTAGGACGCATCGCGCGAGATCGCCATTTTCCCTTCGAGCAACGCATGCTGATTCAGATGGCCGAGCACGACCAGCGCGTCGGTGAGCGTCGGATGCGTGCCGCCGCGCATATAACAGGCCGGTCCCGGATTCGAGCCCGCGCTTTCCGGTCCCACCTTCAATACGCCGCCGAGCTGGATCGATGCGAGACTGCCGCCGCCAGCGCCAACGGTATCGATATCGACCGCGTGCGTGCGGATCGGATGGCGTCCCACGGACACCTCCGACTTATGCAGCAACTGGCCCGGAACCACGGCCATATCCGTGCTGGTGCCGCCCACGTCGAACGTAATCAGGTTGGCGACGCCTTTGGCTGAGCCGAGGTAGCGGCTGCCGATCGTCCCGGCTACCGGACCAGACATCACCGTCTGGATCGGCGTGCGCGAGAGCATTCGCGAACTCGCGGCGCCGCCGTCCGATTTCATCATGAGCACGCGCGCGCCCGGAAAATAGCCGAGCGAAAGCGTCTCCAGATCCTTCAGATAACGTGCGGCCGGCGGCCCGATATACGCATTCGCGACGGTCGATGCCGTGCGCTCATATTCGCGCCATTCTGGGTTGACCTCGCTCGACAGCGACACGTACATGCCGGGTGCGACTTCTTCGATGATTCTCGCAATTTCCTGCTCGTGCCCTGCGTTTGCGTAGGCAAATAGCAGCGCCACAGCGATCGCCTCCACCTGTTGCGCCTGCAATTTCTCTACCGCGGCGACCACGTCGTCGCGTTGCAACGGCTCGATCACGGTTCCGTCGAACGCGAGGCGCTCGCGCACTTCGTGAATGCGATCGCGCGACAGCAGCATTTTCGGCGCGGGCGCATAGAGGTTGAACACATCGCCGCCGCGCCATTGACGCCCCATTTCATATACATCGCGAAATCCCGCGGTCGTCAGCAACCCGACGCGCACGCCATTGTCTTCGAGCAAGGTGTTGAGTGCCGCCGTCGAGCCGTGCAGGATCAGGGACACGGCGTCCTTGCCGAACTCCGTCTGCAGGTCCTTCATGATCGTGTCCATCACGAGCATCGGCTCTGCCCGGTTCGACAGATACTTGCGGATTACCGTGACGTCGCCGAGGTCTTCGTCGAATGCCGTCACATCGGTGAATGTACCGCCGACATCGATGCCGATCCGCAGTTTCATAGCCACCTCTTTTCTGATAACGGACGTAATTAGGTTTTTGACGCGTTTTCTGGTGCGCGGGTGTCAGTGCGTAGCGGAACGCGTCTTGTTGCCGCGCAAGTACGCGGTTGCTTCAACGTCGACGCTGCCGTCTTCCGGGTGAATCGCGACGCCGTATAGCGTGCGAGCCGCCTCGATCGACACATAGCCGCGCAACACGTCCAGTCGCACTGCTTCGGAGTCGCGCCCAAAGGGATCGCCACGGCCGCCGCCGCCCGCGAGTCCCCACGCGAGAACGTCTCCGGCGTGCAGGCGCAGCCCAGCCACTTTGGACGGCAGCGCACGTTCGTCCGGCTTGCCGCGATTGAGGACCGCACTCGAAGCCCGCGCCGGCAAGGCGCCGAGCGAACCCGGCGACGCATGCTTGAAGCGATCCGCGCGCAGATTGAAGGTCACTTCGTCGCTCAGCACTTCCCATTCGCGCATCGCGCCAAGACCGCCGCGATGCAAACCGGCGCCGGCGGAATCCTGAATCAGCGCGTAACGGCGAATGCGCAACGGAAACTCTGTTTCGACCGCTTCGACCGGCGTGTTCATCACGTTCAGCACGAGCTCATCCTGAACGCTGACGCCATCGCCATGCGGCCTTGCACCACCGCCACCGTTGTAGATCTCGTGAATCGAAAACCAGCGGCCGGTGCGGGGATTGAGGCCCGAACCGGTCAAGCCGCCGCTCGCGCCGCTGCCGGGTGCCGGAATGCGGTCGGGCGCCACCTCGCCAAGCACGCGCGCGACCAGCGTGCTAATCAACTGACTCGCACGCACATACATATTGACCGGCGCTGGAAAGCGCGGATTGAGCAGCGACCCTTCCGGCGGATACGCGACGTCGACCGGCCGCGACATGCCGTCGTTGACGGGCAGATGCGGCGCAAAAGCCATCTTCACCCAGCATTCGATCACGTTGCGCGACACGCATGGTCGCAGATTGATCGGACCGCGCGCTTGCGAATCGCTGTCGAGCGTGAACTTGAGCCGGTCGCCAGCAACTTCGAGCGACAGCGAAATACGATACGACTTCTCGCGGTCGATGCCGTCGTCGTCGAGATAGTCGACAACCGGACCGTACGTGCCGGGCTTGAGCTGTTTGATCTGCGCAGTCAGTTCTTTTTCGCAGATGTCCATCCAGCGCGTCCAGCACGTGAGCACCGATTTCGTGCCGTACTTCTCGAAGAGTTCACCGAACTTGCGGATGCCATACACGTTGGTCTGCACCTGCGCGTTGATGTCGCCCCAGGTCATTTCTGGCGTGCGCGTGTTCGCGCAGATCAGTTCGTACAGCGCCGCGTTCAACTCGCCCTCGTTGTACAGCTTGACCGGCGGGATCAGCAGACCTTCCTGGAAAACTTCAGTCGCGTCGGGACTATTGGTGCCCGGCACTTTGCCGCCGATGTCCGGCTTATGCGCCGTGTTGCCGATATACGCGACCAGTTCTCCTTCGAAGAACACTGGCGAGACGATCGTGACGTCGGTTGCATGGTTCTGACACGCACGGTACGGATGATTGACGATGAATGCATCGCCCGGTGCCATCTTGCCGCGAAAGGCCCGATGGATTTCGCGCGTTTGCGCGGCGATCGGGCCGATATGCGCCGGCTGGGGAATGCCCTGCGCCACCATTCGCGCATGGCGGTCGAAAATCGCAAAGGTGAAATCCTGGCTTTCCTTGATCACCGTCGAATAGCCGGTGCGCAGCATGTTCATGGTCAGCTCACGTGCAATCTGCAACGTGGACTGAAAAATGACTTCCAGATCGATGCCATCCATCCGAACCTCCGCGACGCTGAAGTGAAAGGTGGCTGCGCCGCCGCGCAACCGCATGAAACCATACGGCTAGGCGCGACGCTCGTGGTCTTCAAGCACGCTCACATAGTGACGCCACGTCCACTTGAACACGTCTTTGTTGTGCGCCGAGAGCTTGGCGTTCTGTGCTTCGCGCAGACGTTTGAAGTACATCTGATCCTCTTCGCCGAGCAGCATGGGGGGCTTGCCGGCCTTTGCGCATTCGAGCGTGATGCTGGCCAGTGTTTCGAGCTGGATCGCCTTGATCGTCGCTTCTTCCACCGACGCGCCCACTGTCGCCACGCCGTGGCCATACATCAGGCAGACCGACTTGTTCTGCATCGACTTGACGAGTTGCTGACCGGTCGCCGCGTCGCGCACAAGCATTGCGCGGGGGAACATCGGCACACCTTCGGCCGCGAGGTACATCGAGTTGGGGTCGTAGGCGCCGAAGATCGGTTGCAGTTCGAGGCCGAGGATCGTGCAAAGCATCGACGCGCGGGGGTGAGCATGCACGACCGCGTTGACCTCGGGCCGCGCCTTATACAACTCGCCATGAATCGGCAGTTCGGTGGGCGTCTCGTAGGCATCCGCATGTTCGAGTTCGGAACCGTCGAAACGGCACGCGTGGACCGCTTCAGCCTGCGTGCGGATCAGGCCCGCTTCGCTCTTGCCGCGACAGCGGATCAGCATGCGTTCGCCTTCGATTCGCGCACTGACGTGGCCCGTGGTTTCGCGCACCAGGCCCAGATGAGCCAGGAGCCGGCACGACGTGGCAATCGTTTCACGAAGTTCATCAAGCGTGGTATCCATATGTACGGCCTCTCCTGATTGAGTGCAGCGGTGTTGACCGCGCGGCTTCGACTCATCCTGCCGCGTCAGCGATCTATCGTGATCTCCTGCGTTTTCGCGCGCGACACGCAAGGAATGATGAAGGTGTCCTGTTCGTCGTCGAACAGCGCGAGATCGCGGTGATCCGCGACGCCCGCGATCAACGCGGTCTTGCATGTCGCGCAGGAGCCGGTTTCGCATGAGGTCGGCACATCGAAACCGTGTTCGCGCATGACCTGCACGATGGACTTGTCCGCCGGAATGTCGAGCGTCACGCCGCTTTTCGCCAGATGACACCGGAACGGCCGGTTCACGTTCGATTCTTCAGCGACCTTCGCGGAGCCGAAGTCCTCGAAATGAACCGTGCCGCGTGGCCAGTTCGCCGCGGCCTCGCGCACTGCGTCCATCAGCGGACGTGGGCCGCAGCAGTAGATATGCGTGCCGGGCTCGCGCGCCGCGAGCAATCCGGCGACATCGAACGCGCGGCTCGGATCGCCTTCGTCGTGATGAACCGTGATGTTGGAATGCTCGCGCGGCGCGTTGACTTCATTCAGAAATGCGGTCACCGACGCCGTACGCGCGAAGTAGTACAGGTCGTAAGGAACGCCACGCGCGTCGAGGTGCTGCATCATCGCGTAGATTGGCGTGATTCCAATGCCGCCCGCAATGAACAGGAATCTCTCCGCCGACGCTTCCAGCGGAAAATCATTGCGCGGCGTCGACACATCCAGTCGATCACCCGTATGCACGCCTTCGATCATCGCTCGCGAACCGCCCTGACCGTGATGTTCTTTCTTCACGGCGAAACGGTAATAACCTGTTTCTCCGGGCGCACTGCACAACGAATATTTGCGCACGAGACCCGTCGGGCCAGTCACCTCCACATGCGCACCCGGCGTGAACTCGGGCAGCGCGGCGCCGTTGGCGTCGCGCACCTCGAACAGGTAGATGTCACCCGCAATCTGCGCTTTGTGACTCACAAGCAAATTCATGATTCTCCCTGTGCACGTTCCCGGTCTATTCGTTGCCGGTCCGCGCTGCTTTAAAGCGAGTCGAGCACTTCTTCGAAGGCACGAGCCTGGCCGGGCTGGAACAGTTCGACCAGTTCCCGCGCGAACGGGGAATGTCGCGCATGCACGCGCGAGAGCAGGCTCGCGAAACCGTCCAGGAAGTGGTGCTTGTCGCGCTCCAGCGGCAGATCGATGCGCTCGTTGGCGCGCGCATCGCGCATCGTGCCCAGCGGATCCTCGCCACGCTGCACCTTGCCGATCTCGCGATGTACCATGCGCCGCAGGATCGCCAGCCCCTGGTCCGTGCTGCCCAGGTTCTCCTTCGTGCGATCGGCGATCGGCCCCTGCGTGACCCACGCCATGATGTCCTGCGCGTCGATCATGTCCAGCGCGTACTCGCCATGCTTGTCCAGATACGGCACCTCGTACACCGGCACGCGCTCCAGCAGATGCGGCGCCACCTTCGCGCCCGGCGGCGGCACGTACGCGGTGTACCACAGGTGCAGGGTGTGCGTGTCGTCCATCGGCGTGCGGATCTGGAACGCGTACATGCCCCATTGCGGCGACGCATAGCCCACCGCCAGCATCGTCGGGAACACCAGCGGATGGCCGATCTGCCAGTCGTCGCAGTCCTCCGACTGCCCTTCGAGCAGGCGCCGCTTGATGATGCCGTGCTCGAACTCGGTAAAGCCGATGCGCACGTGCCGGCGGCTGATCGAGAACTTCGCGGGCTGCCCCTGGATCTCGCGCAGATGCTCGTGCAACTGCCCGTGCAGCCACTCGGTATGCACCTGGTCGACCGAGTTCTCCATGATCTGCAGCCAGTTCGCCGGCACCACCGCCTGACCGATCATGCGGATCGCGGGCGAGGCGACGAAGCCGTCGTAGCGCGGCAGCAGCGGACGCGGCTCCGGGCCCATGTAGGCGAACAGCATGCCGCCCAGTTCCTCGACCGCGTAGGCGCTCGTGCTCACGCGCTCCTTGAAGCAGGTCTGGGCCGACTCGTTGGGCTGCTCCAGGCATTTGCCCTGGGCATCGAAGTGCCAGCCGTGATACGGGCAGCGGATGCCCTGGTCGGTGGGAATGCCGTAGGCGAGCGAGGCGCGCCGGTGCGGGCAGTGCTCGGCGATGAGCCCGAAGCGGCCCTGGCGGTCGCGAAACAGCACCAGGTCCTCGCCCAGCACACGCACGCGCTTGGTGGAGCGCGCGCTGCTGAACTCATCCACTCCGCCCACCGGGTGCCAGTAGCGGCGCATCAGTTCGCCGCCGGGCGTGCCCGGTCCCACACGTGTGAGCAGTTCATTCTGTTCGGCCGTCAGCATCGGGTTCTCCTCTTTGCACTCGATGACGAAAGCGGCGTGTTTGCAGTGCCGCCCGTCAACCGGTTATCGATGATTTCGGATTAAGTTTAGGCATCTAAGTTAATCGTGTCAATCGACGTCGTGAGCCATGTTCCCCTGTTACTACATACATCGGGAAAGCCCTAAGGCCGCATTTTTCATACTTCGACTCGCTTGACACACATCCGGTGCTGGTCGATTATTAGACGGCTAACTAGAAAGCTAACCATGCAGCCGGGCAGACGGCTGCCCCTTCCAGCTTGATGACATTTCCACTCCCTCCGAGGAGACAACGACCATGAGCGGCGACACGATCACCTTGAGCATTGCGCTATCCGACAACGAACGCACCCGTCCGCTCGCGCAAGGCCGCGTGCATGCGCAAGGCGTGAAGTTGATACCCACCGTCGTGCATCCGTCCGAGATGTTCTGGCGTCAGTTGAAGTACGGCGACTTCGACGTTTCGGAGATGTCGCTCTCGTCGCTATTCATTGCGGCATCGCGTGGCGATCGTGACTGGGTTGCACTGCCCGTCTACACGTCCCGGCAGTTCTTCCACACAAATATTCTGGTGCGTACCGATCGCGGCATCGAACGTCCGGAAGATCTGCGCGGCAAACGTATCGGCGTGCCCGAATACCAGCAGACTGCGGCGTTATGGTCGCGCGGCATACTGGAGCACGAATTCGGCGTGGCGGCTCGAGACATCGAATGGTTCATGGAGCGCGGCCCGGAAAAAAGCCATGGCGGCGCCACCGGCTTCAGGCCGCCCGAGGGCGTTCGTCTCAATCAGATTCCACCCTCGACGAATATCGGCGAAATGCTCGTCAGCGGCGAACTGGACGGCACGCTGCTTTATCTGACCTCGCGCAATCTGGTCGATCGCAGCACGATCGACATCAGCAAGGTCGAGACGGTCAAACCGCTCTTTGCGGACAAGCTGGCTGAAACGCGGCGCTTTTACGCCAAGACCGGCATCTACCCGATCAATCACACGGTGGTGATCCGCCGCGCGCTGTATGAACAGCACCCATGGCTCGCACTCAATCTTTATCATGCATTTGTCGACGCAAAAAACGAAGCGGAGCGCGACACGCTCGAAGGCATGCGTGCTTTCCTCGACACCGGGCTCGTGGACGCGTCCGTACAACAGACGCTTGTTCAGGATCCGAAGGCGTATGGCATGAAGGCCTCGCGTCCAGTCGTGGAGCGTGTAGCCCAATATCTGCACGAACAGGGGCTGACCGCGCACCGCGTAAACGTGGACGAGGTATTTGCAAAGTCGACAGTGGATCTATAGGGCGTGAGCGCCTCGCGCGCAGCGGCATTCGCCGGGCGCGCGTATTATCGCTGCTCGTCCACTCGCAATACAGGGAGCGCGCCATGTCAGCCATCCGCAAGATTCCGTTGCAAACGAACGCCGGCGACACCGCCGATCTGTCGTCCTACGACGGCAAGGTGTTATTGATCGTGAACGTCGCGTCAAAATGCGGGCTTACGGTGCAATACGAAGGGCTGCAAACGCTATATGAAAGAAAGCGCGCTGAAGGCTTCGAGATTCTCGCCTTCCCGGCCAACAACTTCAAAGGTCAGGAACCCGGCACGAACGAGGAAATTCGCGCGTTCTGCGACACGCAATACGGCGTGAGCTTCCCGCTCTTTGCGAAAATTTCGGTGGTGGGCGAAGACCAGCATCCTCTTTATCAGGAACTGACCCAAGCCGTGCCCGACGCGACCGGCGAAGGCCCGATGCGGCAGCGGCTGACCGAGCGTGGCGTGCCGGCCAATCCCGCTCCAGGCGTGCTGTGGAATTTCGAAAAATTCCTGATTGGCCGGGACGGGGCGGTTCTCGCGCGCTTCTCGCCTGACGTCACTGCGGACGACCCGCGCCTGCTGTCCGCAATCGACACCGCGCTCGCCGCGCGCGCCTGAGCGCCCAGCGCCGGGCAGCCGCCATGCAGGAACTCTCGCCCGCCCGGCGCACCGTGATTCTCGCGACGTGCTGCCTGAGCCTGCTGATGGTCTCGATGGATGTCACCATCGTCAACGTCGCGCTGCAGGCCATCCGGCTCGACCTGCACGCCTCGCTCTCCGCGCTGCAATGGATCATCGACGCCTATACGCTCGTGGTCGCCTCGTTCCTGATGTTGGGCGGTTCGCTCGCGGACCGCTTCGGCAGACGGCGAATCTTTCAGATCGGCATGGGCGTGTTTTCGATCGGCTCGCTGCTGTGCAGCGTGGCGCCTACTGTGAGTTGGCTGATCGCGTTTCGCGCCGTGCAGGCGCTCGGCGGCTGCATGCTGAATCCCGTGGCGATGTCTATCATCACGCACGTTTTCACGGACCCGAAAGAACGCGCGCGCGCGACCGGCTTATGGGGCGCTGTGGTCGGCATTTCGATGGCGCTCGGACCGCTCGTGGGTGGCCTGCTGACGCAAAGCATCGGCTGGCGCGCGATTTTCTGGGTCAATCTGCCGTTCGGCGCGGCCGCCATCGTGCTGACCGCCTGCCTCGTTCCCGAATCGCGCGCACAGCAGGCGCGACCTCTCGACCCGCTGGCGCAACTACTCGTCTTGATCGCGCTGGCCGCACTGACGTTCGCCGTGATCGAAGGTCATGAAATCGGCTGGGGATCGACCATCATCGTCGGCATCTTCGCGCTGTCCGCGCTTGCGACCGTCGCATTGCTGATGCACGAAGCGCGCCAACGTCAGCCGATGCTTGACGTGCGCTTTTTCCGCAACGTGCCGTTCAGTTGCGCGACGCTGCTCGCGATCGGATCGATCGGCGCCTTTTCCGGCTTCCTCTTTCTGAACTCGTTATATCTGCAGGAAACGCGCGGTCTCTCGGCCATGCTGGCCGGCCTGTGCACGCTGCCGATGGCGCTCGGCATGATCGTCTGCTCGCCGCTCTCTGGATGGCTGCTGCATCGCTATGGCGCGCGGCCGAACATCGTACTGTGCGGCATCAGCTTGACGGCGAGTGCGCTCTGGCAAACCCAGCTCGCGCCGGACACGCCGTTTGCGGCGCTGTTCGCCTGTTATCTGCTGTTCGGCTGCGGCGTCGGCATGGTCAACGCCACCGTTACTTACACGGCCGTGTCGGGCATGCCACTCGCGCAGGCGGGACTCGCCGCGGCGATCGCGTCGACGAGCCGGCAGATCGGCGCTGCGCTCGGCGTCGCGCTCGCGGGCGTCATTACGCATGCGCGAACCGCTACCGGCATGAACTTCGCCGAAGCGACGCATCCGGTCTGGTGGGGTGTCGTCGTGATCGGCGCGGCGATCATCGCGCTCGGCTTTCTGTCGACGAGCCGCTGGGCCGAGCGTTCGTCCGCGAGCGTCGCGCATCTGTTGCGCGAACCTGCGAGCGGTGGCGCCGCGCAACAATGAGCAAGCGTCTCTGCTTACCTGAAGCGTGTTGGGCGCGCGTGCTGTCGCAACGTTTTAATGTGACACCGGCGACGGCACCGCGACCTGACGAGTGAGCGTGACCTCTTTTCCACTGCGCGCCGATTCTGTCGCGGCGACGCACACTTCCAGATTCGCGAGTCCCCATCGACCATCGTGCACGGGCGCCCTCAACCCCGCGAGCGCATCATGAAACTCATTGACGACCATGTCCTGCGGCCCCGGCGGAATCGGCAACGCCATGTCCTCGCGGCCTTGTGCGGTATAAATGGAAATACCGTGACGCGACTGACGCATGTCGCCGTGTTCGCAACTCACGAGTGTGAGGCCGAACGACGGATGGTAAGGCGGCTGCCCGCGGTGCATCTTCGCGGAGCGTTCCCGCTTCGCGGCGATTTCGTCCTGATGTACGCCCACATGCGCGCGCCGCCGTGCGCCGATTGCAGCAGGGTCGGCGGCAAAGCCACCTTCATCGACATCGTCTGATAATTCTGCCGACATGAAGGCGCCATAGCCGTTGTAGATCGCGTTGCCGATGGCTCCGTCGGCGAAGCGAACGACCACCGTGTGTGCGCCAACGGCCGGTCGCGCGGCATCGAAATCGAAGGTGGTCGCGCTAACCTGCGTGGCAAGGCCACCGGCTAGCAGCCGGATCACATCGAACTGATGCGCGCCCTGCCGATAAGTGACGCCACCGCCATGCGCGGGGTCGAGTTCGTCGGGACGGCGCGGGCGATAGATCCAGTCTGTGTACGACAACTGCGTGACCATTCGCATGCGCCCCAACGCGCCGCTTTCGATGATTTCGCGCATCTTGTGAATCGGCGCATCGTAGCTGCGCGAGTGCCCGATCATCAACACACGCTGCGCGCGGGCCGCCGCATCCACCATTGCTTGCGCGTCGTCGAGATGCGCTGCCATCGGCTTTTCGCACAGCACGTGCAATCCGGCTTCTACAGCGATGCGGGTGTGCCGTGCGTGCAACTCGGTGGGCGTCGCGATGTATACCGCATCCAGATGCTGCGCCGCAACGAGTGATTCGATGCCATCGAACGCCGGCACGCCCCACTGCGCGCCGACGGACTCGCGCACTTCCGTGACGGGATCGGCGACTGCAGCCAGCACCATGCCGCGATGAGCGGCAATGGCCGGCAGCATCATGCGCGCAGCCGTGCCGAGTCCGACTACACCAATCCGAAACTGTCTTCCGTTCATCTGACTGTCTCCGCTAACGTCGCCTTAGATCGCACCGCATATGACATGAAGGCTTTAATATTAGATACCAAAGTATAGAGGAATACGATGAAGTTGTGGGCGATCCACAACCCCCGCGGAGCTCGCATTTCGATGAGGGTATTTCTCTACGTTCCAACGTACGCATCCCGATTGACAAGCTGGCCAGGGAGAGGAAAATGCTCAGCACACAACGCTTAGATAACTAAGTGATAGCCGCGCCAGCGGCAACGTGCCCCGCTCCACTCGCTCCATCCCGGCGCGGCCTGCACGACGAGACAACCGGCATGTCTGTTCACAACCGAACGGTGAAACGCGATGAACGGAAATTCGCTGCACGAAGCGTCGACGGGTGCCCTCAAGCGAACTCGCGGCCGCTGGTTGGTCATCGCGCCGCTCCTGATCCTGTTCTCGTTCACCGTGCAGTTGGACAAGACGAACATGTCCGTCGTGATCGCGGATCGCACCTTCCTGCACGCACTCGATCTGGTCGGCAAGCCGGCCCATATCGGTCTGCTCAATACGTTGTTCGTGGCGGGCTACGGAATCGGCATGCTGTTGTGGGGTTTCGTGATCGACTGGCTCGGACCGCGGCGCTCGGCAATGGTCAGCATATGCGGCTGGGCGTTTTTTACCTTCATGTGCGGCCGCACCACCAACGTGGTCGAATTGTACGCAGCGCGTGCGCTGCTGGGCGCAGCCGAAGGTTGCATCTGGCCTCTCGCGAACAGCTACACGGGGCGGTGGTTCCCGTCGCGCGAACGTTCACGGATCACCGGCATGTGGGTGAGCGGCGCATTCGCCGCAATCGCCGTCGGCATTCCGATCATCACGGCGATTCTGCTCGAACTGGGCTGGCGTGGTGTATTCATTTCGCTCGGGATTTTTTCGTTCGTGCTGGTGCCGTTGTTCTTCTTCTTCGGCGCCGACTATCCGGCGAAAGCGCGCTTCGTCAACGAGGCCGAAGTCGCCTACATCCGCAGCGGCGCGGCGCCATTGGTCAGCACCGCGAGCGGCGAACAGCCCACGCTCGCGCAATCGTTGCTGAACATTCGCATCGTCTTGCTGATTCTCGTTCACGCCAGTTCATCGGCTATTCTGTGGGGGCTCACGACGTGGCTGCCGACTTACCTCGTGCGGGAACGCGGACTGTCGATGAAAAGCATGAGCGGCGTGATCTCGATCAGCTATATCGCGCCGATCCTCACCGTGGTCCTCGTCGGCTATCTCGCCGATAAAGCGCGTCATCGTGCATGGGTCGGCGCCATCGTTGCGCTTGCCACCATGGCCGGCCTCTCGATCGCCATGAGCGTGCCGTGGCTGCTCGTCACGGCGTTCCTGCTTGTACTCGGAATTGCCGCGCCGATGATTTTCGGCGGCCTGCACAGCGCGATGCTGCACGATTATGTCCCGCATACGCAGATCGCGCGCTCGACCGGCATCGTCGTGGGCCTGGGCAATTTGCTTGGTTCGTTTTCGCCCGCGGCGATGGGTTACCTGGTCGGCGTATTCGGCGGCAAATTCCTCGCGGCGTTCGTGATGATCATCGGCCTGAATGGCCTGTCACTGATCATGTACACGGTGATCGCGCTGATGAAGCGCCCGAGCTTTGTCGACGTGCGCGCCGAGGAGCCGGCGCTGGTGAGCGCGCGGCCCCGCCCTTGATGTATGCTCGATGTCTCGATTCGCTGGCGTTTAAACATCATTCAGCGAACGAGCGAGTTGGTCGAGCGTGATATAAGCGGGCAGCACGTTCGCGAAGCTCGACGGTGCCTCTCTCCCGGTGCGGATTGCCTCGATAAAAGCGCGATCCTGCAACTCGATTCCATTCATGGACACGTCGACGCTCGACACGTCTACCGGGTTTCCGTGGTGATCGACGAGGTCGTCGTAGCTCGCCACATAAGTGCCGTTATCGCAGATGTAGCGAAACGTGGTGCCGAGCGGCCCATTGTTGTTGAACGAGAGCGCAAGCGTGCACAGCGCGCCGGAGCGCGACTTCATCTGGATCGACATGTCCATCGCGATGCCTAGAACCGGATGGGCCGGGCCCTCGATTGCTCGCGCCAGCGTGATGGGCTCACCCGTCTGATAGGCGAACAGATCAACGGTATGACACGCGTGATGCCAGAGCAAATGATCGACCCAGCTACGCGGCTCGCCGAGAGCGTTGGTATTGGTGCGCCGGAAAAAGAACGTCTGCGCGACCAGATGCTGGACACGCAACTCATCTGCTGCGATTTTCTGATGTAACCATTGATGGCTCGGATTGAAGCGCCGCGTGTGACCCGCCATGCCGACAAGGCCACTGGCACGCTGTGCGTCGAGTAACGCCTGCGCGTCAGCAAGGTTATCGGCGATGGGAATCTCGATCTGCACGTGTTTGCCCGCGGCAAGGCAAGCGAGACCCTGCTCCGCGTGCACACCGGTCGGCGTGCACAGGATCACCGCGTCGATATCGTTGCGGGCAATCGTCGCCGCAAAGTCCGTCGCGGTATCGGCAATGCCGAAGCGCGCGCCGATCTCGGCGGTCCGCGCGGCGTCACGTCCGACCAGCGTCGTGACGACTGCGCCGTCGATCGCGGACAAAGCCTCGATATGCTTGACGCCGAACGCGCCAGCACCGGCAATGCAGATTCTGAGCGGCTCGCTCATGTTGCCTCCCGCAACGCTTGCGGCGCGGGCAGCACGCGAAGTTCGCGCGATCCGTTACGCCGGTTTCCAGACAACGAAGGCCGCGCCCACCCCGGTTCCGGCGGGGGTGCGGTAGATCGGAACGTACTCTTTCCAGACGACCGGCAGCGATTGCAGCGCGCCGGCCGCCAGCACCCAATTCAGTATCTCCGATGACCCGGAATTCAACGCACCACGCGGCAGCCCTCGCAAGGCGCGTGCGTCGTTGCATTCGAGCGCTTCGAGTACGCCGAGATCGAGCGCTTCATCTACAACGAAATGACTCAGCCCTCCTGAGGCGATGATCGCAACACGTGCGTTGCCGTCGATCGCGGCAAGGACATCACGCAGCTTCGCGCCGATATCGTAGCAACGCGATGCACTCGCAACGTTCGGCTGGAAATACGTGTTCAGCAGAATAGGCACCACGGGAATGGGCCGACTGCGAAACAGCCGTTTGACCACGAAACCGAATGCATGACCCAGCCCGCAGCGTTCACGATCGCCGATGCGCGCCACCGCGGCAACATCCACTTCGCGCTCGATCAGGCCATTGACAACTTTCAGGCCGAACTCCGCCTCGCCGCGGATGGCGTGGTTATCGTCCATCATATAGCCGCGGCCCATGGTGCGAACCCAGTCCGGGCTGCCTTCGTGACCGTAGGCGTCGCTAGTGACGAGATTGTCCGCGTAGTACACCGCGAATGCCGGCTGATTGTCAGTGCCGAACAGTTCGCCCTGATCGTCGCCGACGATCAGGGCGATGTCGGGTGCGGCCAGTTCCAGCATGTCGCCAAGATAATCGAGCGCGGCTTCGCACCTGATCGCCTTGCGATGCAGTTCTTCGGGCTGCGCGGCTTCTTCGTAGCGTGGACCCACTTCGGCAAGCAACTGCGCATAGTTCAGACGGCGGCCGTCCGAAAGATTGAGCGCCGGGTTATTGAAATCGGCTTGCGCCCGATGCCACCAGTCGCTGCTGTCGAGCGTAAAAAGCGGCGTATGTGACGTGCCGATACCGAGCACGATTTGAGCCATCTCTCACTCCCTTATTGTGCGTTCTCCGGCAAGCCGTAAATATCGAGCGAGCGTTCGCCGCGTCTGAGTCGCGCGACGATGTCCCTCTCCTTCTCTTCGCGCTCGACGCCGTTGGACACGATGTTTGCCGCGCTCGCGGCGGGCAGCACGACCACGCCGTCGGCATCGGCCACCACGAGGTCGCCCGTGCTGACGAGCACATCTCCGATCAGCACCGAGCCACCCAGCGCGCCCGCGCCGTCCGCGCGCTTGCCCGTGCCGCGGATGCAGATGTTGGCGGCAAACACAGCGAGGCCCAACGCGCGCAGTTCTTCGACATCACGCACGCCGCCTTCGCTGATGAAACCGGCCAGTTCGCGGGCGAGCGCCGCGTTCGCCATCACGCCGCCCCAGTAGCCGGCTTCGACGTAGCCGCCGCATTCGTGGATCAGTACTGCGCCTTTAGGCGCGGCGTAAATCGCGCGATGCAACCACAGGTTGTCCAGCGCGAGGCCGGCAACGGTGAAGGCCGGCGCGGCAAGGCGCCAATGCATGTCGAGCGGCTTGATCGCCGAGGGTAGCGCGCCGACCTTGCCGCCGGCCTCATGCAAGGTAGCGGACCCGAGACGTCGCGCGTGGTCGAGCAATTCGGCGGAATATGACGCGCTCATGACCGGTCCCGCGTTTGCAGCGAATGGTACTGCTGCGTCTTGCGCACCTCGTCGAGGCGTTCGCCGCGCTCGATGGCCTCGCGAATCCGGTTCTCTGCTTCATCGATACGCTGCGCCACTTCCGCAACCTGCTCGAACCGCTCCTTTGGCACGGCGACCACGCCGTCCCGGTCGCCGACCAGCAGATCGCCGGGATTGACGCGCACGCCGCCGATCGACACACTGCATTGCACCGCGTCGACCGCGACGCGATCCTTGCCGGTACGCATGTAGGTGCCGCGCGAAAAGATGGGATAGCGCATCTCGATTGCGCGCGGCGCGTCACGGCACACGCCGTCGATCACCGTGCCGCCCAGATGCTTGCGTGTGGCGACGATGGTCAGAATGTCGCCCCATACGGTCGCGTCGACACGCTGCTGGTTATCGAGCGTCACGACGGTTCCTTCCGGCAGATCGTCGATGTAATCGCCGACCGTGCCGCCATGCACGCCGCACGGCACGTAGCGAACCGTGAATGCGGGACCGGCCATGCGGAAAGTGGGATCGAGCGGTGCGATGCCCAGGCACTGTCCAGAGATCCCCAGCTTGTCGAGCGCATCGGAGATGGTGGTCGTATCCATGCGGCTCAGTAACGAAACAGCGCTGTCTGTCATGCCTGTCCCCTCGAAGCGTTTTTGTCCAGCATGCTTTCGTATTGATGTCCCATCACCGCGCTAACCAGTTCGCCCGCGCGCAGGCGTTCGACCATCTGCCGTTCGCGCTCGGCCAGCGACTCCGCAAGTTCGAGCACCTCTAACGCTCGTGCTGCTTTCACGAACACGACGCCGCTGCCGTCCGCGAGCACGAAATCGTGCGGATACACGCGAATGCCGCGCACGACGATGGGATCCTGGCAGGCCGTCTCCATCACGCGCGACCGCGCGGTGGCCGGCACCGCGCCCAAGCCCACCACCGGAAAATCCAGTCCAGCGGCTTCATCGATATCGCGGCACATGCCGTCGACGATCACGCCTTCAATACCGTTGCGCTTCGCTGCATAGGACAGAATGCCGCCCCACCCTGCGGCCTCCTGATGCGCGTGATGCTCGACCACGATCACGTCACCTGCGCTGCCCCTATCGATCGCCGTGGTGCACAGATGGCGGGGCGCCGTCGCGCCATCCGCCGGACCGAGTGTCACCGTGATCACGCGGCCCGCGAACGAATGCGTTCCGGCGAGACGCCGCAGGCCGAACGCGACGCCGCGCAGGCCGAGCCGGTCGAGCGCGTCGGATACCGCGCACGTGTCGAGCCTGGCGAGGCGCTTCACCAACGCGAGCTGCTGCTCGTCATCTGGATGACGCTGGGCTTGCACCGGCAAGGCTGAATTGCCGTTCATGACGTTTCCCTTTATTTGTAGTTCTTGAAACGCGTGTAGAGGCGCGCGCAATTGCACTCGAAAATTTTGTCGCGGTCTTCGTCGCTCAGGAAATCGATGCCTTCGATCACCGGCTTCAGATCGTCGAACGGCCGTCCGGTCGTTGGATCGGTCGCGCTGCCGGTGCCGGGATTTTCAGTGGCGAACAGTACGCGATCGGTGCCGATCGTCTTGAAGAGCAGTTCGAGCGCGTTCTTGTCGTACGTGCAGGTGTCGAACCACAAACGCTTGAGCTTGTCGTCGAACGACTCGCCGCCCTTACGCACGGCCCACGCGCGAAACCGGCCCATGTGATAGGGAATGGCGCCGCCACCGTGCGGCAAGATCAGCTTCAGATTCGGAAAGCGCTCGAACACGTCCGAATTGGTCAACGAAACGATCGCATTGCTCTCCTCGTTGATGAACTTCATTGTGTAGCTTTCGCGTGACTGGCAACTGCCGGCCGAATGAACGAGTGCGGGAATGTCGAGTTCGCAGAGCTTTTCGTACAGCGGATACCAGAACGGATCGCCGAGTCCGGGAGGCTGCGGACCTTCGCCTTCGGTCGGATCCGGATTGAGCAGACAACCGATGAACCCCTGCTCCTTCACGCGAAAGTCGAGTTCCTCAAAGCAGTTGACCGGCGACGTGTCGCGGAATTGCGGGAGCGCGGCCACTGCACGAAACCGCGTCGGGAACATCTGCACGGTCTGATACACGAGGTCGTTCATGTGACGCGCCCAGAGCGCCGGCACTTTGGCCGGCTTGATCGAGTGCATCTGCATGTAAGGGCGTGGCGAAAGGAACTGGATGTCGGTGCCGACCTTATCCATGATGTCGATAATGGTCTGTGCGGCGTCGCGCACCGCTTTCTCGGTCAGCGTCGGCGCGCTGCTCGGATTGCCCCGGTTGCCGACCAGTTCGGCCATGTAGCGATAGCTTTCGAGCGGCACGACAACGTGTGCATGGGAATCGATGATCATAGGCATGTCGGAAAACCTCCTCACGAGACTACGGCGATGACTTCCAGTTGGACCAGCATGCCGCCCGGCAGGTCATAGACGAGCGTGTGGCGCGCGGGCCGGTCGTGCGGATCCGGAAAGCAGCGCAACCATTCCTGATTGACTGCGGCGCGCGCGCTGTCGTCCTTGATGTAGACGGTCATGCGAACGAGGTGCCTGAGACCCGCGCCGCCCGCTGCCAGCAGCGCCCGCATGGTCTGAAACGCAAAGCGGGCCTGGGCCTCAGCGGTATCGGGAAGCGTATCCGTGGCGGGATCCTTGCCTGGGATACCCGACGAATACAACATGTTGCCGACGCGCGCGCCCATCGGGATCGGCGCATTACCGTGGCTGACACCCGGCACTTCGAGTGAGCGCCCTTCGTGCTGATTCATCTGTCTCCTCCTGGCTTCGCATGACGTGTCATGCCATGCGTGGGATGAATGCATAGATGGCTACTTAGGTCTCTAATATCATGCACTGTCCCGGCACTGTCAAGGCAATTTTTGACGGGTTCGTTGCGTCCGCTTCCGCATGGCGTCACTCCCGCAGCGCAACACCGGCGCGTGCGAGCGCGTTGCGGTTCGTAGGCGGGAACTCAGGATTGACAGCCTGTTATTAGATTCCTAAACTTCATTCACCATCCGCGCGACGGCGGAAAGCGCCGCAATGCTGCAAAGAGGAGAACCCGATGCTGACGGCCGAACAGAATGAACTGCTCACACGTGTGGGGCCGGGCACGCCCGGCGGCGAACTGATGCGCCGCTACTGGCACCCGGTGGGCGGAGTGGATGAGTTCAGCAGCGCGCGCTCCACCAAGCGCGTGCGTGTGCTGGGCGAGGACCTGGTGCTGTTTCGCGACCGCCAGGGCCGCTTCGGGCTCATCGCCGAGCACTGCCCGCACCGGCGCGCCTCGCTCGCCTACGGCATTCCCACCGACCAGGGCATCCGCTGCCCGTATCACGGCTGGCACTTCGACGCCCAGGGCAAATGCCTGGAGCAGCCCAACGAGTCGGCCCAGACCTGCTTCAAGGAGCGCGTGAGCACGAGCGCCTACGCGGTCGAGGAACTGGGCGGCATGCTGTTCGCCTACATGGGCCCGGAGCCGCGTCCGCTGCTGCCGCGCTATGACGGCTTCGTCGCCTCGCCCGCGATCCGCATGATCGGTCAGGCGGTGGTGCCGGCGAACTGGCTGCAGATCATGGAGAACTCGGTCGACCAGGTCCACACCGAGTGGCTGCACGGGCAGTTGCACGAGCATCTGCGCGAGATCCAGGGGCAGCCCGCGAAGTTCTCGATCAGCCGCCGGCACGTGCGCATCGGCTTTACCGAGTTCGAGCACGGCATCATCAAGCGGCGCCTGCTCGAAGGGCAGTCGGAGGACTGCGACGACTGGCAGATCGGCCATCCGCTGGTGTTCCCGACGATGCTGGCGGTGGGCTACGCGTCGCCGCAATGGGGTATGTACGCGTTCCAGATCCGCACGCCGATGGACGACACGCACACCCTGCACCTGTGGTACACCGCGTACGTGCCGCCGCCGGGCGCGAAGGTGGCGCCGCATCTGCTGGAGCGCGTGCCGGTGTACGAGGTGCCGTATCTGGACAAGCATGGCGAGTACGCGCTGGACATGATCGACGCGCAGGACATCATGGCGTGGGTCACGCAAGGGCCGATCGCCGATCGCACGAAGGAGAACCTGGGCAGCACGGACCAGGGGCTGGCGATCCTGCGGCGCATGGTGCATCGCGAGATCGGCAAGGTGCAGCGTGGCGAGGATCCGCTGGGCACGATGCGCGATGCGCGCGCCAATGAGCGCATCGACCTGCCGCTGGAGCGCGACAAGCACCACTTCCTGGACGGTTTCGCGAGTTTGCTCTCGCGCGTGCATGCGCGACATTCCCCGTTCGCGCGGGAACTGGTCGAACTGTTCCAGCCCGGCCAGGCTCGTGCCTTCGAAGAAGTACTCGACTCGCTATAAGCGACTTGCGAGGGCAAGTTGCCGGGTGCTTGCACCCGGCTTTTCTATTCGATGGCGGCGGGCAACACTCGCGCGCCGCCGCTCCGCTTATTTCCCACCCAGGCGCTGCTTCAATTCCGTCGACTCGATTCGCGCGATCTCGACCACCTTGCCGTCGCGTACCTGCGTGACGATCACCGGCAGCAGGATCTGCTGCGGCGTACCGTATTGGCTCTTGCCGCCAAACGCGCTCGGACCGAAGCTCGAATCGAAGACGATGGTCGGCAGCACCTTGGCGACGGAGGTTGCATCCACACGGCCCGCTTTTTCGAGCCCCGCTTTCAGCGCCATCACGCCGTCCCAGGCGGACAGGTCCGTGAGGTTCAACGGTTCGTGGAAAATCGGCTGGAAGCGCGCGTCGAGGTCGCGCTGAATCGGTGTCGCGCCGGATGACGAGAACACCGCGTCGAGCCCCATGTAGAGTCCCTCGAGCGTTTTTCCTCCGGTGTGAATCAACGCATCCGATACCGTCCCCGCGGAAGCGATCCGCACACCGTTCCAGCCTTGATCCGATAATGCACGATACAGCACGCCTACATCGCCCGGCGGCGCGCCGAGCGTGTCGATCACATCGGGCTTCAGTTGCGCGGCGCGCGTGGCCACCGGCTGGAACTCCGTCGTGCCACGTTCATACGTGAACTGCCCGACGATCTTCGCACCGAGCTTTTCCCAATGCGCGGTCGCCGCCTTCGCGACTTCCTGATCCGCGCTATCGTTCGGGCTGATCAGGGCGACCGTGCGGATCGTCGGATGCTGCTTCATGACCAGTTGATAAAGCGGTTCCAGAAACTCCGTCGGCGTGTTCATGGTCGTGAACGTGAGCGGGTATTTGGGGCCTTTGATCGCATTGGACCAACTGATGGTGAACATCAGCACGTTCGATCGCTCCGAGATGCTTTGCGTGGCAACGACAGCCTGCGTCGACATGCCAAGTATGATGAACTTGATGCCGTCGCGATTGAGCATGGTCTGCGCGACCTTCACGCCGTCCGCGGCGGTGTATTTGTTGTCGTAGGACGTCAAGGCCAGCTTGTACGTCTTGTCGCCGACATGAACGCCGCCATGACTGTTCACGTACTGCACCGCCTGCTTGCCGACCCACTCGGAGCCCAATCCCCAACTGGCTCCCGCGCCCGACATCGGCACGGTCATGCCGAGCGCGATGGTGTCTTCCGCCCGCGCGGCGTTCACCAGCCCAAAGCCAAGTCCCGCCGATAGCGCGCATGCCGCGAGCAGGCGTGGTAAGCCCGGCAGGTGACGCGGCAAAAACGGAAGGTGTTGCGTTCGCAACGATGTCATGTTCAACGCCAGTTCATCAGCCATGTCTTCCTCCAATGTGTCGGCCACGTTTCGTGCTTTTTCGGCGCGAATCGACCGCTTTGTTGTCATGCACCGGCGGCCACGGCATTCAAGCTGATTGCACTCGCCGCTTGCCTACACTGTCGATACTTCGACATCTAATATTATTCGAAGTTAAGTTGCAAACGGCACAATGTCAATACGGCGGCGCACCTATAATTCCGCGCACTTCGTCCCGACTGGAGGCGACCGGACTGTACGGGCCGGCTGCGTTGACTTGAGGAGCAAACGGGCGGTGTATGCTATGCGCTTTGCTCACTTCAATCGACCAAGATGGCAACCACGAAAAACGTTCGAGAAAAGCCGCCGCTACCGATGCCGATCAACTGGCGCGACGCCGTCCCGAACGATCGCCTCGCCCACGTCATCAAGGACGCGCAACGCGCCATGGCGCGCGGACTGCAGATCCGGCTGATGGAGCATTCGGTCTCGTTGGGACACTGGCCGTTCCTGCGCATCCTGTGGGAGCGCGACGGCCTCACGCAACGTGAATTGAGCGAACTGGCGGGCTTGCGGGAACCGACCGCCTATAGCGCGTTGCAGGCCATGGAAAAGCTTGGCTACATCACGCGCCGCAAGCTGCCGGACAATATGCGCAACATCTGCGTCTACCTGACGCCGAAGGGCAAGGCGCTGCAAAAGACGCTGATTCCTCTCGCCGAGGATCTGCACGAAGTGGCGGTACGGAATATTCCACCGAGAACGCTTGCCCAGTTTCGCAAGACGTTGCACACCATCATCAAGAACCTCGAGGACGACGAGATCGAAAAGGAACGCCGCATGCCGCCGTCCCGCAAGCTCGGGTGATGGAACTCAGCGCACGCAACCGACGCTGAGCCGCGTGTGGGCGTCGGCGTCGGCCGCATACAAGGTGTGGTCGCGCACGTCGGTCAATCCGAATGCGCGTGCCAACGCCTCGCGCGCCGAGGCCGTCTCGCCGGGTATTCGGCCCTGCACGATGACGACGGCGTCCGGCGCGCAATAGCGCTGCGCCTGGTACAAGGCGAGGTTTGCGTCGTCACGCAATTGCGAACTGTCGCAGGTCGCCGCATCGCGCACTGAAATCGACACGAGGCCGCTGGCGCTGCGAGCGAGAATCCAGCCGGCGTGGTATCCGCATGAACCCGCCGGCTCGGCGAACACGCGAATCAATCCACTCAGGTGCTGGAAGCGCGGATCGGCCGCGAGCATATCGGTCGCCTGCGCCGGTAGTCCGTCGCCATCCGTCCAGACCGCAAGCGTCGAATCCGCACGGTGCGTCGCGCGCATCGTCATGCCTGTTTCGCCGATCAGGAACAGCCCTTCGCGGCCCTGCGCGTGCGCGCGGACCGTCAGATAGTCTTGCATGTCCATCGCGTCTCCCGTCTCCTTGAACTGACTCTGGCCGAATGGCTGTGGCGGCACTTCGCGCGGCACGATCACAGATCGAGTACGAGCAACTCGCTCTTCGCACGCGATACGCACGCCGTCAGAAACTCCTGCTGTTCGCCGGCACCGAGAATGCAGTCGCGATGATCAACCTCACCTTCCAGATATCGCATCTTGCATGTGCCGCACAGCCCGGCTTCGCACGAGGTCTGAATCGGCAGATGTGCTTCCCGTAACACGTCGGCGATGCTCAGGTTCGGCGCTACCGTCAACCGTTGACCTGTGCTCGCGATCTGGATTTCAAAGCTGCCGCTGGGGTCATGCGCCGCGTCCGATACCGCCGATTCGAGCACCGGCGGCGCACTGAAATGCTCGCAATGCACGCGTTCACGCGGCCAGTGCGCGGTCGCCTCGGCGCAAGCCCGCATGAAACCCGCTGGACCGCAGTAGTACACGTGCGTGCCGCGCGACGCTTCTTCGTCGAGCAGACGCCGCACGTCGAGTCCTTTCGATGGATCACCGCCGTCGAAGTGCCAATGCAACTGATCCGCGTCGAGCATGGCTTCGAACTCGTCGTGAAACGGCGCGGCACTCCGCTCGCGGGCGCAGTAATGCAGCGCGAAGTCAGCGCCATCGAGCGCGAGCCGATGCGCCATCGACTTCAACGGCGTCACGCCGATGCCGCCTGCCAGCAGCAGAACGCGGGTAGCCCGTCCGTCGAGCATGAAATGATTACGCGGCCGGCTGATGCGCACGCGCTCGCCGGCGCGCAAGCGCTCATGCATCGCTTTGGAGCCGCCCCGCCCGCGCTCGTCGCGAAGCACCGCGATGACGTAACGCCCCCGCTCATCCGGCGGGTTGCATAAGGAGTATTGCCGCACGAGGCCGTCGCCGAGATGCACGTCGATATGCGCGCCCGCGTCGAACGGCGGCAGATCGCCATCGTCCGGATCGACGAATTCGTACGACAGGACGTTGCGCCCTTCGTAGCGAATCTGCCGGACAAAGACGGTCAGCGTCGTCGCTTCCAGGGTTTGTTCGAAACCGCCTTCTGCCATGATGTCTCCGCTTTGCGGCACCGAGTGCCGCATGCCGCGCTGGTTTTCGCGTTAGGTGGTGCAATGACGCTTACGACTCTGCCCGCGCAGCCTGATTGGCGGACGCGCCCGCGGTTCGCCCGTTGACCTCCAGTTCGAGCGCCGCCATTTTGTCGCGCACGAACGCGGTCCGCGCTTCGCCTTGCAGCTTCTCGCTTTCGATCAGGATCGCCACCACGCCCTTGGACAGCTTGCGCCGCCGCGCAATTTCCTCTTCGACGGTCGCCGCTTCCGGCATGTCGAACACATTGCCCGAGCAAAAGCTGTTGGGCGCCCCGCCGACCGTGCGCAGCCACTCGGCAAACTGCTGCGGCCCGGCGGCCGGATTGCTGCCACGCACGGCGTCGCGCAGCATCTTGCGGAACAGATAGAGGCCAGCGTCGAGCTTGGTGGGATGTTCGAGCGTGTGCACGGCAATGGGACGCTGGCTGATGATGGCCTCGTAATCGCCAGGCGCGTATTGCGCTTGCTTGTAATGCCCGCGTTCACGGTGGTTAGTCGGGATGGGCGGCATTTCGTCTATCGAATATTTGCCGAAACGCTCCGGACGGCGCATTGCCACCTGTCCTTCGAGAAAGTCGATCGACTCGTAGCCGACCCACTCTTTTTTCCCGACGCCGCGCGTGTCGATGCCGGGGCCCATCACGCGCCAGCCGATCATCTTGCTGTTCTCGTCGTCCACGGGCACGGTCCAGCGCACGATATGAAAGCGGCTGAAGAGTTTGCGTGCCGAGCCGTCTTCCGATGTGTACGCATGCAGGCTCAGATTCGGCAACACCTGATGCTGCACGCGCACGAACATCCGTTCCTTGTCGACACGCCGCGCGCCCGCACAGGCCAGACTGCGGCCCTGTTGCACTGGGATGAATTGCATGTCAGGCGCGACTTCCATCGACGCGGCGCCGACCTCGTCGAACGTGGTGCCCTGGAAGTGGCCGTCCACCACGTTTTTGCCGGCGTGCAAGGCGGCCGTGTGGAAATTGTCGGCCGCATTGTCCTGCACCTGCAACCAGTTGCAATGCTGGAAGTTGCTGAACGGCACCAACTCGTCGCCAGGCAGCACGGTGAAGTCGCCTTCCCATTCGGGAAACGGCGGCTCTTCATCCGGCGGTCCCATGTAGGCGAAGACGAGCCCATTGCGCTCGACAGCCTTGTAAGCGCCCTGCCGGATCGAGCAGGCGTACTTCTCGGCCTCCGCTTCCTCGCCTTTGGGAAACGGCACGTGCAGACAGGTTCCGTCCACGTCGAACACCATGCCGTGATAACAGCAGCGGATGCCGTGTTCCAGGACCGCGCCATATTCGAGCGATGCGCCGCGGTGCACGCAGTGCGCATGCAGTACGCCGACCCGGCCGCTGCCGTCGCGGAAAGCCACCAGTTCCTCGCCGAGAATTTTCAGGAAGCGCGGCGTGTCGGTCAGTTCCATCGCCATGCAGACGGGATGCCAGAAGCGCCGCATGTATTCACCCGTGGGGGTGCCTGGGCCGGTTTCGGTCAGTTCGGGATCGTGATCGGGCACCTTGTTCGTGTAGTAGCCACCATAAGGCACGAGCTTCTTCACCACAGCGCCGCCGCTGCTGCCGCCATCGTCCATCTTTTCCGACTTGATCGTCATGGGAACCCCTCCGATTATTAACGCCGCGCCAGATAGCAATCTGCCTGGCTACTGAACTCCGAACTCTGTATACAGAGATTAGAAGCGTTGTAATCAGATGCCTATACGGGTTAACGCGCTATCCAGCGCTTCGCGCTTCGACAGACACCGGCCCGCAATGCGTTGACCACGTCAGACCGGCACTGTAGTCTGTATCCAAAGTACAGAGAGCGCCATGCCCATCAAATTCGACAAAATTCAGGTTCGCCCCGACTTCGTGGACGAGGTCTATCGCGTGCTGCTCGATGCCATCAGCGACGGGTCGCTTGCCCCCGGCGTGCGTCTCACCCAGGAGGAGATCGCCGAGCAGTTCGCGGTGTCGCGCTCGCCGGTATTGCAGGCGTTGCGTTTGCTGAAAAAGGACGGCCTCGTGCAGGATGCGCCGGGCCGCGGTGTAGTCGTCGCGCCGCTCGACGTCGAGTGGATCGGTCACCTCTATGAAATACGCGGCGCGCTTGACTCGCTGGCCGCGAAACTCGCCGCGCTACGCCGCAGTACGATCGATCCCGCGCTGATCACCCAAGGGCGGCGCGCGTCCAAAGGCAAGGACGTCAAGGCCATGATCGATGCCGACGCCGCTTTTCACAATGCCATCTATCAGGCGTCCGGCAATCCGCTGATTGGCGAAAGCGCCCTTCTGCATTGGGTCCACTTGCGGCGTGTGATGGGTGCGGTGCTGCAATCGTCGAACCTGCGCGACGCGATCTGGGACGAGCACGCCGCGATCGCGCAGGCCATCGCGGCCGGCGACGCGGTGCGAGCGGTCGAGTTGACCGAGCATCATACGAGCCGCGCGCGCGCCAATCTCATCGAGCGACTGGAGCACGTGCTCGCCGCGGGCCAGGCCTCCGCCTGATTCAGCGCGGCGGAGTCCGGTGGCGCCGCGACGCAGGAATGGATCACGCGCTCGCATACTGTCCTCTCACGCCCTTCATTGCGCTACAAATCGCGCTGACATGGCGGTGATCCGTGCCACAGCATCCGCCCACCACGTTCATGCGCGGCAACAACGCGTTCAGCGCCCGATACTGTGCGCCGAGCTCCTCCGGGTTGCCGTCGTCGAGGTCGGCTGATTCGTCGAGTTCGGCGTGACTGCGCCGTGACGCGTTCGCCCGGATGCCGTGAATGCGCTCGAGCCACGCGCCTCCATCGCCCAGCACGCTTTCGAAATGCGATGGGTGCGCGCAATTGATCATGTAATACGCGGCATAGGCACCGGTTTCCGCGTCGGCACGCTCGATAACATCGCGCAGCGCATCGCCCGACGGCAAGCGTCCGTCCATTTCGAGCGTGAACGAAATCGCCACGGGCATGCGGGCTTGCCTAGCGGCATCGATCACGCCGATGCCTTCTTCCGGATAGGTGATCGTGAAGGCCGCGATCATGTCCGCCTCGGTCGCCGCCAGCGTGTCGACCTGCGGCTGGTGATAGGCTCGCGCCTCGTCGCGGGTCATGCGTGTATCGATCCGGTAAGCATCGCCGCGCGGGCCTAGACAACCGCTGATGACAATCGGCGTATCCGGCGTTTCGAACTCGGCGCGCACGTGCACGAGCAGTTCGATCGCCTTGCGGTTTGCCTGCGCGAGCGCGGCCTCGGAATAGCCCAGCTTGCGGCCCCAGTCCGCATTCGCGCGCCAGGTCGGCGCTTCGAGCACGAGACCGATACCCTCCCTGCTCGCAAGACTCGCATAGCGCCGGAAATAAGCGTCGAGGCGCGCGGTGCCCGCGGCGTCCTTCAGCAGATCGAACGCGGCGAAGCAAGGCAACTCCATGCCATCGTGAAAGATCAGCGTCGTCTCGATGCCGCCATCGGTCATGAAAAGCGCGTCATCGAGTTGCGGAAGGTGAGTGCGGTACTGGCTCATGGTCATGCTCCGTCAATGAAGTCCACGTCAGGGAAGTCGTCGGCAAGGCATCGGCGGGGCATCCGCCGAGTGAAAGAAGGAGATAAAACATGAGCGTCCGGGCCCCCGCTCCTGCGGGGAGTGCTGGCGCCAGCGCCTTCCTTACACTTTAATAACATTGCGACGGAGCCACGATACGGCGAGCGTGCGCCCGACGCCAAAGCCATTTCGGCAACTTACCGGACAAAACGGCCATGAACGACCGCTCACCCGTGCGCATCTGCATCCTCGCGCTGCCCGAGACGTCGGCATCCGTCGTGTACGGCATGTACGACATGTTCATGTCGGCGGGGCGCGACTGGGGTCTCATCGTCGAGGGCACGCCGGGGCGCGCGCCCATCGCGCCCTGCGTCGTGTCGCGCCACGGAGCCTCGTTCGTCGCCGCCAATAACGTGCGAATCACGGCGGACGCGCCGCTCGATGCCTGCGCGGATGCCGATGTAATCTGCGTGCCCGAGCTGCTGGTCCCGCCCGGCGAGCCGCTCGCGGGCCGCTTCGACCACGAAATCGCCTGCCTCAAAGGCTGTTACGCGCAGGGCAAGATTCTCGCAACGGCCTGCTCGGGCGCGATCCTGCTCGCAGAAGCCGGCCTGCTCGACGGCCTCGACGCGACGACGCACTGGGCGTACTGCGATTTCATGGCACGGCGCTATCCGTCGATCAAGGTACGCGCGCATCGGGCGCTAGTCGCATCGGGCGATGGCGAGCGGCTCATCATGGCCGGCGGCGGCACGTCGTGGCTGGATCTGGCGTTGTATCTGATCGCGCGGCTGGCGGGCATCGAAACCGCAATGCAGACGGCGCGCATCAATCTCGTCGACTGGCACGATGTCGGCCAGCAGCCGTTCGCGCGGCTCGCGCGCACGCGGCAGGCGGAAGATGCCGTCATCGCGCGCTGTCAGTCGTGGATCTCCGATCACTACGCCCAGCCTTCGCCCGTCAGCAAGATGATGCAAATGAGCGGCTTGCCCGAGCGCTCGTTCAAGCGCCGCTTTCAGCAGGCGACCGGCATGTCGCCGCTCGCTTACGTGCATACGCTGCGGCTGGAAGAAGCCAAGCAGATGCTCGAAACCGACACTCAGCCGATTGAAGCCATTGCCAATGAAGTCGGCTACGAAGACGCGGGATTCTTCAGCCGCCTGTTCAGACGCAAAGTGAGCCTCACACCGGCGCAATACCGCCGACGTTTCGGCGCCATGCGTAACGCAATCACCTACGTCAAGGAGAATCGATGACGATCGCGACGAGCCGGCGGTGGGCTTGCGATTCTCCGTTTACGGCTTCTCATCGGCGTTGACCTGACGCACCTCGCGGCCGCCTCGCGTCCTGCCGACGTGCTTACGCCAGCCCGCCCTGGCAGACATATTTCAGCGTGGTGTAGTCGTCGAGACCGTAGCGCGAGCCCTCGCGTCCGTAGCCCGATTCCTTGACCCCGCCGAATGGCGCCGCTTCGCTCGAAATGGCGCCCTCATTCACGCCGACAATGCCCGCCTCCAGCAATCGCGAAACGCGATCGATACGCCGTACGTCCTGGCTATAAAAATACGCGGCGAGGCCGAATGGCGTCTCGTTGGCAGCCTTGAGCGCGTCGGCTTCGGTGTCGAAGCGGAACAACGGCACGACCGGCCCGAACGTTTCCTCGCGAAACAGCAGCATGTCCGCGGTCGCATCGGCCAGCACGGTCGGCGCGAAATAGTTGGGCCCCACGTCGGTCAGGCGCTTGCCGCCGGTCAACGCGCGCGCGCCTTGAGCAAGCGCATCCTCGACATGGCGCACGATCTTGTCGATCGCGCGGGCGTTGATCATCGGGCCGATCTGCGCGGCCTCGTCCGTGGCTGGCGCGACCTTGAGGGCGGCCACGCGCGTGCTCAACACGTCGGCGAAACGATCATAGATGCCCGACTGCACGTAGACCCGGTTCGGACACACGCAGGTCTGTCCGCCGTTACGGAATTTCGATGCCATCAGGCCCGCCACCGCGACCTCGATATCCGCATCGTCGAACACGATGAAGGGCGCATTGCCGCCCAGTTCCATGGAAAGCTTCTTGAGCGTGCCCGCCGATTCGCGAGCGAGGTATTTGCCCACCGCCGTCGAGCCGGTGAACGATATCTTGCGCACCCGTTCGTCGGCGAGCCAGTCGCCCACCGCCGGGGCTGCATGCTCGCGCGATGCGGTGACGATGTTGATCACGCCGGCCGGCACGCCCGCCTCCTGCGCCAGCTTCAGCAGCGCCAGCGCGGTGAGCGGCGTATCCTCCGCCGGCTTCGCGACGACGGCGCAACCCGCCGCCAGCGCCGGCGCAATCTTGCGGGCGATCATTGCGAGCGGAAAATTCCACGGCGTGATCGCGGCGACCACCCCTACCGGCTCCTTCAGCGCAGTCATCCGTTTGCCGCGCTGCTGCTGCGGAATGATGTCGCCGTAAATGCGCGACGCTTCCTCGGCGAACCACGCGACGTAAGACGCGCCATACGCCACCTCGCCGCGCCCTTCGGCCAGCGGCTTGCCCTGCTCGAGCGAAATCAGCCGCGCCAGGTCCTCACTGTTCGCGACGATCGCGTCGTACCAGTTGCGCAGGATCGCGGCGCGCTCCTTGGGCAGCTTTTCGCGCCAGCCGGGAAATGCGCGGCTCGCGGCATCGGTGGCCGCGCGGGCATCCGCGGGTTGGCTGTCGGGCACATTGGCGATCACCTCGCCCGTTGCCGGGTTGTGAACCGCGAATGTTTCGCCGGACAGCGCGCTTTGCCATTCGCCGTCGATGAAATTGAGCGGGCTGAGCAGCGCCGGACGATCGAGGCTTGACTGTAGATCCTTCATGGCGGATTCCTGGAGTGGATGAGGGAGATGCATTGCTGCGACCGGCAACTGAAGTGCGCCAGATGTTTCGCTGCGCGGCGGCAGGCGTGATCAGTGACGCACGGCGTCGACGAAACGGTTCGTGTAGGTGGACGGTATGTCGATCCGCCCTTTCGCGTCGGCTAGTTCCTTGTCGAACTTCGACAGGATATTGAACACCGCTACCGGGCCGGCTGGATCGAAACGGCCGTCGGCGGAGAAGATCGGTTGCGAGTTTTTGTAGGCCGCGACGAAGGTCTGGCGATTGCCGAGTTGATAGGCGGTGGGCAGCGCGTCAGTCACTTCATCGGGTGTCGCCGTTTGCAGGAATTTCTCGGCGCGCACGATCGCGTTGACGACAGCCTGCACGGTATGCGGATTCTTTGCGATGAAATCCGCCGTGGTCAGGATCGCGGCTTCCGGATATTGCGCGCTGCCGAGCGCGGCCTGCACGCCACTGGCGGTGCGCATGTCGGCGACGACGTTGAGGTCGTGGCTGTCGGTCAGCATCGTAATGACCGGATCGACGCTGATCAGTCCATCGATCTGGCCTTGCCGAACCGCGGCCACGGCGCCGGCCTCGGCACCCACGCCGATTACCGAAAAACTCTTCAGATCGACGCCGGCCTTCGACGCCAGATAATCGAGCACCAGATTATTGCTGGAGCCGGGCGAGGTCACGCCGAGCTTCATGCCGCTCAGGTCCTTCATCGACTTGAACTTCGCCGCGCTTTTGCTCGAGATGCCGAACACGTAGCCCGGATAGCGCGCCATCAGCGCAACCGCGACGACCTTCTGGTTTTTCGCGGCCATGGTCAAGGTGTTCGAATACGCGCTGGAGCCGAAATCGGCCGTGCCGCCGAGCATCGACTGCAGCACTTTCGGGCCGCCCGGAAACATGCTGCGCTCGACGTCGAGCCCCTCGTCCTTGAAGTAGCCTTTGCTGATAGCGATGTCGACCGGCAGATAACCCATCACCGCGCCCACCGTGGCGATGTCGATATGCGTCTTCTCCAGGGGCGGCGCGGCTTCGCCGGCGGCCGATGCCAATAGCGCGGTCAGCAGCAGCGTCATCCGCGCGGCCGACATTGCGGCCGCCGGAATGGCAAAGCGGCCCCGGCTCATGATGCGCTCTCCTGCCCGGCCAGATCGAGCTTATAGGTCGCGGCCGCCGTCTCGCTGAAGAGTGCGCGTTTTTCGTCCTCGGACGCGCTGCTGGCGATTCGCTTGAACGCATTCCACAGCACGTGGTAGCTGAACATCCCTTTGTCGACGGGGAAATTGCTCTCGAACATACAGCGTGTCACGCCGAACAGTTCGATACAGGTTTCCACGTAGGGCCGCAACGTATCGGCGAGCAGCGCGGAGGTGGGCGGCAGGTCATCCTGATCCAGGTGAAAGCCCAGCACCGGCATGCCGCCGCCACCAAGCTTCACGCGGGTATTCGGCAGCGCGGCGAGCCGCCGCATCGACTCACGCCACTCGCTCAGCATGGCATTGCGCGCCTGCGGGCTCGACGCGTGGCGCCCCACGCCCACCGGTCCGCCGAAATGATCGATGACCACGATCACATCGGGAATCGCGAGCGCCAGCGCGTAGCATTCGTCCAGTTGCGTGTGATAGATCCACATGTCCAGCGCGAGCCCGTAATCGCCCAGCCGCGCGGCGCCCTGCTGAAACTTCGGATCGAGCATCATGTGGGCGGTCGTCCGCGCGGTGGTCGAGGTCACTGCGGGATCGTCGTGCCAGACCAGCGAATTGCGGATCCCCCGCAGCCGTCCGCCGGAAACCGCAAGCATCGCTTCGAGCACCGGCGCCACGTTATCGCCGAGCGCGAGGCTGGCCGCGCCCACGATTCCCGCACACAGTTGCGTGCTGCCGTAGGTGCCCGACGCTCCCATCGCCGCCACGCCGTTCGCGAACTCGACTTCGCCGAGCGTGGCGAAGGCCGGGTCGCCCTGCGCACGCAGCATCGAGCGGCTCTGGATAAAAACCGTCGCGGCGATCCGGTGGCCACTCGTCACATCGTCGAGCAGATCGTGCGCCAGGTAGCGCGCGCCTGGCCGGTCCCACAAATGATGATGCGGGTCCACGATCAACCGCTCCGGCTCGATGATCGTTTCGTTGCGCAGCGCGAGCCACGCAGGACGAACCGGCGCGTGCGGATCCGTGGGTAAGCGGGAAGAAGGTTTGCTGGCATTCATGACAGGCACCCCGCTCATTGCAATGGCTTCTTGAAGCGGTTTATCAGCGCGCGGGTTCCATCGGCCAGAATCGCCGCGTCGGCGCCCACCGCAACGAACATCGTGTCCAGATCGATGAACCGCTGCGTGTCGTCGGCGTTGAAAGAGACGATGCCCGCCGGCTTGCCGGCCGCGGCGATTCTGCGCAACGCGTCTTCGACTGCGGCGCGTACTTCGGGGTGGGCGGGATTGCCGGGATGCCCCATCGACGCCGCCAGATCGGATGGTCCGACGAAAATGCCATCGACACCCTCAACTGCGGCAATCGCTTCGATCTGCCCGAGCGCGCCGGCTGTTTCGACCTGCACCAGCAGGCACATCTCGTCTTTGGCCTTCGCGATGTAGTCGCTGCGCGCGCCGAATCGGGAAGCGCGCGCCATGCGTGCGCCGACGCCGCGAATGCCATGCGGCGGATAGCGCGTCATTGAAACCAGTTCGCGCGCCTGCTCCGCCGTGTCGACCATCGGCACGAGCAACGAGCGTGCGCCCGCATCGAGCAACTGCTTGATGATCCACGCCTCGCCAACCGGCGGACGCACCACTGGCTCGACCGGAAACGCCGCGAGCGTCTGCAACTGCGCGAGGATCGTGCGTAGATCGTTCGGTGCGTGCTCGCCGTCGATCAGGAACCAGTCGAAGCCGGCGGTCGCGCAGATTTCAGCGGCCACGCTGTCGGCCATGCTGAGCCATAAGCCGATCTGCCGCTGGCGCGCCGCGATGGCAGTCTTGAATGCGTTCGGATGCTGCATGTCGAATGGTCTCCAATGAGTTACGGTTTCTTGACGGTGGCGGCTTCCACAAAACTATTCGTATAGGTCGATGGCAAATCGATCCGGCTACGCGCCCCCGCGATCAGCGGGTCCGATCCGGCCAGCACGTCGAGTACCGCCGCGGCGCCCTTCGGGTCGTAGCGGCCGTCCGTGGAATAGACGGAACGGGTATGCTCGATGGCCTTCAAATACATGGCGCGGTCGCCCACCTGATACGACTTGGGCAACGCATCGGCAATCTGCGCGGGGGTCGCGGTCTGCAGGAATTTCTCCGCACGCAGCATGGCGTTGACCACCGCCTGAACGGTATGCGGATTCTTCTTGATGAAATCGGTGGTGGATATCACCGAGCCTTCCGGATAGGTGCTGCTGCCGATCGAGGCCATCACGCCCTCGCCGGTGCGCAGATCGGCGACCACCTTCAGCTCATTGCTCTCGGTCAACATCGTGATGGTCGGATCGATGCCCACCAGCGCGTCGAGCTGTCCTTGCTTCACCGCCGCCGCCGCGCTGGCTTGCGCGCCGACGCCGATCACCGCATACGATTTGCGGTCGACGCCGTTACGGGCCGCAATGGCATCGAGAATCATGTTCGTGCTCGAACCCGGCGAGGTCACGCCGATCTTCATGTTGGCGAGACTTTTCAGCGACGTATATTTCGCCTGCCCCTGCCTGGTGATGCCCAGCACGAACGCGGGATATTTGATCATCAGCACGAACGCCTGCAGGTGCTGGCCGTGCGCGGCCATGGTGAGCGTGTTCGAATAGGCGCTCACCACCATGTCAGCACTGCCGCCGAGAAGCGCCTGCAAAGTTTGCGGACCGCCCGCATACATGCTGCGTTCGACGTCGAGTCCTTCATCCTTGAAATAGCCCTTGGCGAGCGCGATTTCGAAGGGATAGTAGGAAATCACGGAACTGGTGGTCGCGATGTCCAGATGGGTTTTCTCCAGACCGCCCTGCGCGTGGCTGAGCGTGGCCATGCTGAGCGTCAATAGCGCGCAGCACAGCGTACGGAAAGTGTTTTTCATGTCGGTGTCTCCTTGTATTTGATTTCGGCCTGTCTACCGCTTTGCATATGTCAGGGCGGTGCGCTTGTGCGTGCCTCGAACGCGGCGATCCGGTCGGCGAACTGCAAGGTGTAGTCCACGCCATCGATCCCCAGCAGCAGGCATTTGCGATTGAACGGATCGACTTCGAACCGGTGGTCGGCATCCCGCGTGCCGACGATCTGACGCTCCAGATCGATCGACAGCGTCGTACCCGGTGCGTCTTCCAGCATCGCGAGCAGGCCGGCTACCACCTCCGGCGGCAGCACCAAGCACAGAACACCGTTTCTGACGCAGTTGTTGAAGAAGATATCGCCAAAGCTCGCGGCAATCACCGCGCGAATACCGTAGTCCGCAATCGCCCAGACCGCCATTTCGCGCGACGACCCGCAACCGAAGTTCGGTCCGGCAACCATGATTTGCGCGTCGCGATAAGCGGCCTGGTTCAGCGCAAAATCGGCCCGCTCGTTGTCGTGGTCGTCAAAACGCAGGTCGTGGAAAAGATACTGGCCGAAGCCCTCCGCGCGTTGCTTGCGTAAAAAGCGCGCGGGAATGATCTGATCCGTGTTCACGTTCGAACTGGCAATAGGCAGCGCGACGGCTTCGACGCGCAAGAACGGTTGCATGCACGGCTCCCTAAAGAAATTGACGCACGTCGGTCAGATGCCCGGCGATCGCAGCCGCCGCGGCCATGGCCGGGCTCATCAGATGCGTACGCGATTCCGGCCCCTGGCGGCCGACGAAATTGCGGTTCGAGGTGGAGGCGCAACGCGCCCCCGGCGGCACGGTGTCGCCATTGGTCGCGAGGCACATCGAGCAGCCCGGCTCGCGCCACTGGAATCCGGCCGCCACGAAGATGCGATCGAGGCCTTCGGCTTGCGCTGCGAGCTTTACCTGCGCCGAGCCCGGCACGACCAGCGCCGTGACGTGGGCGGCGATGGTTTTGCCCTTCACGATCGCCGCCGCCGAGCGCAGGTCCTCGATGCGGCCATTGGTGCACGAACCGATGAACGCATAGTCGATCTTCACGCCGTCGAGCGGCTCGCCGGCGCGGAGGCCCATATAGTCGAGCGTGCGCTCGATCACCGCGCGACGTTCCGGCTCGCCGGCGCTTGCCGGGTCCGGCACCGCGCCGCTGATCGGTAACGCATCCTCGACGCTGTTGCCCCAGGTGACCATGGGCGCGATGCGGGTGGCGTCGAGCGAAACCTCGGTATCGAAGGCGGCGTCCGGGTCGCTGAAGAGCATGCGCCATTGCGCCAGCCGATCGTTCCAGTCTTCCCCCGCTGGCGCGAACGGCCGGCCTTTTATGTAGGCGAAGGTGGTCTCGTCGGGTGCGATGATGCCCGCCCTCGCCCCTGCTTCGATCGACAGATTGCACAACGTCAACCGCCCTTCCATCGACATCGCCGCAATCGTGCTGCCGGTGTACTCGATCACATGCCCCGTCGCGCCGGAGGCGCCGATCTTCGCGATCAGCGCGAGCGCCACGTCCTTCGCGCTGACGCCGCGTCCGAGTTCGCCGTCGATCGTCACACGCAGGGTGCGCGGCATGCGTTGCCATACGCTTTGCGTCGCCAACACGAGCGCGACGTCCGACGCGCCGACACCGAACGCCAGCGCGCCGAGCGCACCGTGCGTCGAGGTATGGCTGTCGCCGCACACAATGGTCATGCCCGGCAGACTCAAACCTTGCTCGGGCCCGACGACATGCGTAATGCCATGCCGCGGATCGTCCATGCCGAATAGCGTGATGCCTTCGCGCTGCGCGTTGCGGGTCAGCGAGGCGACCATATCACGCCGTTCGGGGCCGTCGACGTCGTCGAGCGTGCGCCCCGTGGTCGGCGCGTAATGATCGGGCGTCGCGAACGTGCGGTCGGGACGGCGCACGGTGAGGTTCTTCGCCGCGAGCACCTGAAACGGGTTGCGCGAGCCTTCGTGAATCAGATTCCTGTCGATATAAAGGAGACTCTGGCCGGTATCGTCGCGCACGACTTCATGGCTGCTCCAGATCTTTTCGAACAAGGTCTTGCCTTGCATGATGGACACAATCCGTCTCCGTTAGTTGTCGGCGCGCGCTTTGGCCGATGCGCCCGAGGCCGGTTGCCAGATCAGCAGGCGCCGCTCGATACGCGTCACCAGTGTGTCGATCAGCAACGCGAAGACGGTCAGCACCACGATGCCGGCGATCACCGCATTGATGTTGAAGGACCCTTCGGCCTCCAGAATCAGATAGCCGATGCCGCGCGCCGAACCGAGGTATTCCCCCACCACCGCGCCGACGAACGCCATGCCGACCGCATTGTGCAGGCTCGAAAAGACCCAGCTGGCCGCCGACGGCAGATACAGATAGCGCAGCATCTGGCTGCGGCTCGCGCCCAGCATCCGCACATTCGAATGCACCACCGGACTGACTTCGCGCACGCCCTGAAAGACGTTGAAGAACACGATAAAGAACACCAGCGTCGTACCCAGCGCGACCTTCGACCAGATGCCGAGGCCGAACCACAGCGCGAAAATCGGTGCGAAGATCACCCGTGGCATCGCGTTGGCGGCCTTGATGAACGGATCGAGCAGACGCGCCAGAAAATCGTTCAACGACAGCAGCAAACCCACCACCACCGCCGCGCCGGTCCCGACCAGAAACGACAACACCGTCTCCACCAATGTCACCCACAGATGCGGCAGGATTTCGCCGCTCTGGAACCATCGCCAGACCTGCACGAACACCGGTCCCGGATCGCCGAAGAAGAACACCGGCATCACGCCGAGGCTCACCAGCAGTTGCCACAGGCCGAGCGTTGCAGCGAGCAGCAACAGACGCCACAGCAGCATCAGATCGCGCGGCGCACGCGTGTTTGTCGGGCGCTTCGTCGTGCGCACGGCGCCTTCGATCGGTTCAGCGTTTGCTCTGTTCATAGCCTTTCAGCACCTCATCACGAAGAACGTCCCAGATCTGGGTATGCAGCGCCACGAAACGCTCGGAATTACGGATTTCGGACACCTCGCGCGGGCGCGGCAAATCGATCGGAAACTCTGCGATCGGCCGCGTGCCCGGCCCCGCCGACAAGACGACGACGCGGTCCGACAGCGCGATGGCTTCATCCAGATCATGGGTGATGAACAGCACCGACTTGCGGTCCGCCTGCCATAGCGCGAGCAGTTCGGATTCCATCAACTGGCGCGTCTGGATGTCGAGCGCGCTGAACGGTTCGTCCATCAGGATAAGCGGCGGATCGAGAATCAGCGCCTGGGCGAGTGCGACGCGTTTGCGCATGCCACCCGACATCTGATACGGAAACTTGTGGCCGTGCCCCGCGAGGCCGACGCGCGCCAGCCACAGTTCGGCGCGCTGTCCGGCTTCGGCGCGGCTGACGTTGGCGAACTGCAGGCCCGCGGAAATGTTGTCGATCGCGCGCCGCCACGGCATCAGCGCTTCGCCTTGAAACAGATAGGTCGCGTGACGGTTGATGTCCGTCACCTCGCGGCCGAAACTGAGCACCCTTCCCGACGATGGAAACAGCAGACCCGCCGCCATGTTGAGCAAGGTCGACTTGCCGCAGCCGGTCGGACCGACCACAGACACGAACTCGCCGGGCGCGACGCTCAAGCTCGCGTTGTCGACTGCCGTATAGCATTGCTTGCCGGACGCATGCGAAAACGTGCACGTGACGTTTTCGAACGCGAGCGCGGCACCGGCCTGCGCGGCCGCCGGTGTCGGCAACGCATCTGCGCGTCGCGTGCCGGATGCGCCTGGTTGAACACCCGGCAGCGCGGATTGGATCAACGCGGAACGAATCATGGCCGTCAACCCGCGAGTGCCGCGACCACCGCATCGCCCATGGCGCGCGTGCCGACCTGGGTGCAACCCGTTTCCATGATGTCGCCGGTACGCGTGCCCGCCGCGACGACCCGGCGCACCGCCTCCTCGACGAGCACCGCTTCCGTCTCGCGTTTGAGCGTGTAACGCAGCAGCATTGCCGCGGAAAGAATCGTGGCGAGCGGATTGGCGATGTCGCGCCCGGCAATGTCGGGCGCCGAGCCGTGGATGGGCTCGTACAGCCCCTTGCCGCCGGGCGCCAGCGAAGCCGACGGCATCATGCCGAGCGAACCCGCGAGCATCGCCGCTTCGTCGGAGAGAATGTCGCCGAACATGTTGCCCGTGACAATCACGTCGAAGCGCGTCGGTGTGCGCAATAGCGCCATCGCGGCAGCGTCGATATAAAGATGCGTGAGTTCCACATCCGGATACTCGCGGCCCACTTCCGTCATGACATCGCGCCATAGCTGCATGGTCTCGAGCACATTGGCTTTGTCGACCGAACACACCCGCTTGTTGCGCTGCTGCGCTGCCTTGAATGCGACGTGGGCAATCGCCCGCACTTCAGATTCGCGGTAACGCATGGTATTGATCGATTCGCGCTCGCCGTTCGCGCTTTCCACCGGACCGCGCGGTTCGCCGAAGTAGATATCGCTCGACAGTTCGCGCACGATAAGCATGTCGAGTCCGTCGATCACTTCGGGCTTGAGCGTCGACACGGACGCGAGTTCCCGGATCGGCCGGACCGGCCGTAAATTCGCGTTCAGACCGAGTGTCCTGCGCAGTTGCAGCAACCCTGAGCGAACCTTGTTCTTGCGCAGCCACTGTTCATACTCGGGGCCGCCTACCGAACCGAACAGGATGGCGTCGCAGCGTTGCGCCATCGCCAGCGTTTCGTTGGGCAGCGGCTTGCCGGTCGCCTCCACACCGCTCATGCCGATGGCCCCATACTCGAGTTCGAGTTCGAAGCGCCCGTTCGAGACCGCTTTCAGAACCTTGACGGCCTCGGGAACGATCTCCCGGCCCACTCCATCGCCCGGCAATACGGCAACCTTCATCGCGTGTCTCCATGATTAGTTGGGTACAGCGGCGCAATGCATCGAGCACGCCGCTGTTCTGGCCTCGATATTAGGAACAGCGGCACGGGCTCGCTATTTCTGTTTGACGAAGGGGGCTTGTCGATCGGCGACGCTCACAGCCGGCGTCAGCGAGCCGGCGGCTGCCGCGAGGACCGGCGAAAGGACGCCAACGCCTTACGTCATCGGAGCGCGGCGTAAAATGACACGGGCTGTACGCGCGAGCCGCGCAGCGGATGCGCGGCGACCATGGCGCTCCTTCAACGCGATATTCCTGGGGAAAGCACTAACGCCGGCTGTGCTTTGATGTGTCGAAACAAACCGGACGCGATCACCTCGGCGGTCAACGTTCGGGCAGGGAACCTGTATGAGAATCGATCTTTACACGCTGCAACTGTTTGTCGCCGTCATGGAGACCAAGAGTCTCACGCAGGCCGCCGCGCGCGAGCACATAGCGGTGTCGGCCATCAGCAAGCGCATGTCGGACCTTGAAGCGATGCTTAATCAGCGTTTGTTCGAGCGTCGTCCCACCCGGCTCGAACCCACGCGGGCCGCCCATGTCCTGCTCCGTCACGCCAACACGATTCGCCGCAACATCCAGCAGCTTGAAGTGGAGATGACGGATCTGTCGGAAGAAGTGCGCGGTACCGTCCGGATTGCCGCGAGCATCGCGGTGGTCACGCAATATCTGCCGCAGCAATTGCGTACATTCTCCGGATTGCATCCCGGCGTCAGTGTCGAACTCACTGACAGTCTGAGTCCTCACGCGATCAAGCTCGTTGCCGACGGGCAGGCGGACATCGGCATATTCGGCGATCCGTTCGCGGCAAACGGCCTGAGCACGCTGCCTTATAACGAAGAGAGGCTAGTTGCGGTGCTGCCCGTGGGACATGAACTGCTGGCGCGACCGAGCCTGAGCTTCGCCGAGATGTTGCCGTTCGAGTTTGTTTGCCTGCGCAGCGAAAGCTCGTTGAGCACACTGCTTTTCGCAGCGGCGGCCCGGCTTGATCGGCAGATCAGCCGGCGCGTCCAGGTAAGCGGCAACGAAGCGGTCTGCTGCATGGTGGAGATGGGCATGGGCATTTCGGTGTTGCCTGCGCCGTGGCTCGAGCGCCACCCGAGTTTCGCCGGTGTTGAAACCCGGCCGCTCGATGAGCCTTGGGCGCAACGTCACCTTCACCTATGTTTCAATGGCGACCGGCATACGTTGAATGTTCCCACGCAACTGCTGGTCGAACATCTTCGTAAGGCAGACTAACCGGCGCTTGCTGCAGCACATCTTGCTCGAAGCACGCGAATCATGTGCAAGCCAGTGCCAGATTGATGGACCGGCGTCGTGAAGCGGTGAGCAAGACGAGATCGCTTTGTCACTGCCACCGCTTTGCTGCCGTCGTTATCAGCTTTCCGCTTCGCTGATATTTCCGGTTGAGCCTGAGCCTGCGCGACGTTGAGGCGTTATTGCTCAAGCGTGGTGTCGTGGTCACGTACGACACGGTCCGCTGCTGGGCGAGCTTGTCGCCCAGACGGCCAGCAAACTCTCCAACTGCGCCCCTCGCCAAACCGGGCATGATCATCAAGGGAATAAATCTGCGGCACTGGCTGTTCTACCAAGACTCTCATAGTCTAACGAGCTAACTACATGCCATCCATTAGGATCCCGCCGTTTCTTCACAATCCGTCGCAAGCTAACGCGCAGCCAGGTTTCCAGTGGACGTCGACCCAATTCCATGGCGTTATGGTCGGACGTCGGCCGCTGCATCCCGCATCGTTTGTCGGTGCGACGCTCGAAGCCCTCGGCAAGATCGCTAGCGGTGCGGCCGGCCGCAGGCTGATGGATGAAATTGAACTGGCCGCGGCCCTGATCCACACTACTCTGCCGTACAAAGTGGCGATCATTCCGTCCGGCGACGGTCAGCGCGTCTCCATAGCTCCTGGTTCATTCGGATCGCGGGTGTACGCTGGCACGAATGGCGCAAGTGCGTCGAACCTCGTGCGCGCGCAGGGCGCCCAACAGGTTGGAAGGACAAGCGCACCCGTTCCATTGACAGGCAACGTGTCCAACTTCAATGCGGCCGCGTGGGCAACCGCCCAGATGCGGTTTCTCGATGGCGATATCGGTTCGCCGTCCATGATTCGTTGGAATCCGGGCAAGTACGACTCTCCGGACGGACATCGCCCTCCCTTCATTGGGCTAGCCCATGAACTGATTCACGCACTGCGCAGCCTGAAGGGCGCGACCGCCGTCTATGCTGAAGCCGACGAGCGCGCGGTGACCGGCCTTCACCCGTATCCGGCAGGCCCGATCACGGAGAACGCGATCCGCGCCGACCACGGCATCGCGCCACGAACCCGGTATTCAGGCCTCCAACCGGGCGCACTGACCACGTGAACACGGTCAAAGCCGAACTGCCTGTGCCAGGTTTTCATGGCTTGATTAGGAAGCGATCTCTTCCTATTATACAACCCATGGACAAAAAATCAGTCACACCATCTCCGGGACCTCGCAGTCCCGGACGCCCACGGGAGTTCGATCTCGATCACGCTCTGGACAAGGCCATCGGCACGTTCAGCGAGAACGGCTATTACGCCACCTCGCTCGGCAAGCTCACGGCTGCGATGGAGATCGCCGAGGGCAGCCTCTACAAGGCCTTCCGCGACAAGCGCGGCGTCTTTCTGGCCGCATTCGAGCGCTACGTCATGCTGCGCAGCGAGCGGCTGGCGCAGGAGCTGGCAAACACACGAACCGCACGCGACAAGGTCAGGGCCATACTCGCCGTCTATGCCGAAGGCAGCCACGGCAAGACCGGCCGGCGCGGATGCCTCGTCGTGAGCAGCGCTGTCGATCTCGCAAGCTCCGATCCAGAAATGGCGAAGCGCGTCGCCGCCGTGCTCGCGAGCCAGGAAAGGCGTCTCGTCGGGTTCATTCGAGAGGGACAGGAAGATGGCTCCGTTTCCTCGCTGGTCGATGCTGCCGTCACCGCCCGCCTGCTGCTGTGCGTGGTGCAGGGAATGCGCGTGCTGGGCAAGACCGGCCGCTCCCGTGAGGAGATGGCAAGTCTTGTCGATAGCGCATTGAAGCTGCTCGACTGAGCATTTGCCTAATTTGGAAGGGGTCTCTTTCTATATGAAACCGGCCACGCCAACCGACCCCCGCGAAACCAGTCCCACCAGGCGATTGGACGCGACCGCTGATCACCCAGACTCGACCAGGAGTACACCATGACGCATGACGTCGTTCAAACCTCCGCCGCGGACACGTTACCGCCCTTCGACCCTGCGACGTTCTGGACGCAGTTCCACCACGATACCGTCGTGATCAAGGGCGTGCGGCTGCATTTCGTCGAAGGCGGCAGCGGCGCGCCGATCCTGCTGCTGCCCGGCTGGCCGCAGAGCTGGTACGCATGGCGTTATGTGATGCCGCTGCTGGCCAAGGCCGGCCGACGCGTGATCGCGCTCGACCCGCGCGGCATGGGAGACTCCGATCGGCCCGCCTCTGGCTACGAGATGCGTACCGTGGCCGCCGAGCTTCATGGTTTCGTCGAGGCGCTGAAACTGACCGCCAACGGGCCTGTCGACATCGTCGGTCACGATCTCGGCACCTGGATCGGCTATGCCTATGCGGCCGAATGGCCGGGCGACGTGAAGCGGCTCGCCGTGTTCGACGCGGCGCTGCCCGGCATCACCCCGCCGCCTCCGGCCGGCATTCCCTCGGCGGAGGCGAATGTCAAGACCTGGCACCTGGCCTTCAACCGGCTCGATGATCTGCCGGAGATCCTGCTGCAGGGACGCGAGCGGGAGTTCCTGACTTGGCTGTTCAGGGCCAAATCCACTCGTCCCTGGACGATCACGCCGGCGGATCTCGGTGAATATGTGCGCGTCAACGCCGCCCCCGGCGCGACGCGGGCGGCGCTTTCCTACCAACGACACAATCTCGGGCCCGAAGGAATCGCGCACACTCGGGCCCGCGCCGAGCGCAAGCTCGCCATGCCGGTACTAGCTGTCGGCGCGGAGAGCGGAGTCGGAGCAATGCTGCTCGACACGATGCGCTTAGTCGCGGTGGATGTGCGGGGTGCTGTGTTTGCTGCCTGTGGGCACTATATGCCCGAAGAAGCCCCTCGCGCCGTCGCCGAGCAAATCATCAGGTTCATGGGTAAATGAATGCGGCCACAAGCCCACTCGCGACGGCACTGTCAAGTTGACGAGCGTAGGCTACATGTCTGAATCAAGAGTAGTTATCCTTATCAGATAACCAGGTTGGCTGCGGTTGGGACCGGCCTGTCTTGCCATGTGGCGATGCGTTCTTTTAGTATGGCGCGATGACAATCCGCGTTCATCTGATGTCTGGGCAGCGCGAAGTGCCGCCGGATCGGGCCGGAGCATGAGAGAAACGCCTGCGTGGGACGCGCGTCGCGAAAGTCGCACATCTGGCGCTCGCGACTGCGGGTTGGTTGGTGGCTATTCTCGGCGCGGTTTGTCACGCGAGCAGCCGTTTTGATAAAGACGTGCTTTACCTGAGCGAGTCCAGGAATATCAGCCTCCAGCGAGGCCGCGCTGTAGCAACTATCTCGAAGCGGAAAATCTCAGGAGCGGTGAGCCTCGGCCGTGAACCGACCGATCGCGTGCGGAGCCGCGTTGATGAAGGCGTCAATTGTTACATCGAGAACGGTTTGGCTTAGCTCGTGGTCCGTTGACGTGCCAAAGGCGCAACGCCGAATTCCATGATAGAAAATCCCACCGTGAAAGGACCATACGTAGTCAAGTTCGTCTTCCGTAATGAGAATGTCGACCCCAGACGCCATCCTGTACTCTGGAAACCCGGGTGCCGGATCGAAATTCGGAGGTAGCAAAATGAACACTGCTTCCGCCCCGTCAAAGGCACGCGCCAAGGCGACTGCGTGGTTCATTTGAGCTACTGCCACCTCGCATCCCTGGTTTGCCCAGTCCTCTCCTTTTACTGGATCACGAACGACTCCACGCACTTCCAGTGCCTGCAGCAAGCAGAACACGTGCAACGACACCTCCTACTTGCCCGGTAATTCCAGTAACCGCAAACATCTGCCCCTCCTGATTCGCATCGTTCGATGGGGCAATTTTGTGCGCCGACACGTCTTTTCGCGATAACATCAGTGTCATTTGATATATGCTGCGGGGGCATTGATGGCCGGCTTCGACGAACGAATTCTGAATGGGATGGGTGTTCTGTCCGCGATAGTCGACACCGGCAGTTTCGCTGCTGCGGGTGACATGCTCGACATGTCTCAGTCGGGTGTGAGCCGCTGCATAGCACGGCTTGAAACGCGCCTAGGAGTCCGTCTCCTGGACCGCACGACGCGTTCTGTCACGCTGACGGATGAGGGCCGCCGCCTTTACGAGCAAGTGATACCACTGCTTGCGGCGCTTGAAGAGGCCGCGACGTCCGCTACCGAGGGAGCGACAGCGGTACGCGGTCGCCTGAGGGTCAATGTCGATCCATTTTTTTCCCGCCTGCTCCTTGCCCCGAAGCTAGGGTCATTTATCGATCAGTATCCGGAGCTCCGACTGGAATTGGTCACAAGAGATCAGCTCGGCGATATGATCGCCGACGGCTTTGACCTAGCGGTCCGATTTGGTGAACCGCGACCTTCCAGTCTTGTGGCACGAAAGCTCCTCGATACGCGCATCCTGACCGTTGCAGCGCCCGCCTATCTCAAGCGCAAGGGCCGCCCCGAGCAACCCACGGAGCTCGAAAATGACGCTCACCAATGCATAAGGTTCCGGGATCCCGAAACAGGGCGACCCTTCGACTGGGAATTTCACCGCGGGCGCAAAAAAATTTCCATTGAGGTGGCTGGGCGACTCACTGTCAACGATGTCGGCACAATGCATAGCGTCTGCGTGGCCGGGCACGCCATTGCTCAGGTGATGGAGCTCGGTGTAGAACAACTACTCGCGGATGGCCGGCTCGTGGAGTTGTTCCCCGACTGGCCCGACGATCGATTCCCACTTTACGCACTCTATCCGTCCCGCCATCATGTTCCGGCAAAGGTGCGCATGTTTCTCGATTTCATTGTGTCGCTCAGCGCAGCCCCGGAAAAGATGCTCGATAGGCGAACCAAGGCTAGCCGTCCCTAACGGCCAAGTCGCTCACTATCTTTTGGCTCAAAAGGTGGTCGCGTGTAGATGAGCGGTTCACCCGTCCTCCCGTGACCCTGCACTGACGAGTCTGGATCTCCCAGCTGTTAAAAAAACCGGCGCATTTCCGAGACTTTAACGACACACGTCCCCTATCGCGGTAGACAGTAGCGTCCGGCTCCCCGCTAAACCGTCGTTCGTCGCGACCTCAAGACGTAGCGGGGAGGTCATAACCCCAGCCCGTCTCCCAACGACGCGGATACCTGCCGAACATTTTGCCAGCCGCACTGGCCGCAGAATTTTGCTGCGCCGCGTTTCGGTAGCGCGATTCACTTCAGCCTGTCAGTTTACCGGCGATTCGTTTCATGACAATGCGGCATCGATTAGATGACTGCGATGCTATTTCAGTTTCATCTCCTTTTGTCCAGAATCCATTCCACACCATACGTTCTTCTCTTAACCCAAACCGGAGGAGATTTGCCATGAACTTCCGCCAACTCACCCTGGTCGTCGCAACTGCCCTCGTCTTTCCAATCGCGAGCCATGCCCAGGAAACCGCTTCCACTGTAACCCGTGCCCAGGTCCGCGCCGAACTCGTTCAGCTTGAAAAGGCCGGCTACACGCCTGGCCGCGCCAACGATCCCCACTACCCGGACGACATTCAAGCCGCTGAGACCAAGATTAGCGCACAGCGCAACACCGATGCCAACGTCGAAACCAGTTTCGGCGGCGTACAGGACAGCCGCACGGAATCGGGCAGCCGTACTGTCGTTAAAAGGCTCGGTTCAATTTATGCGCATCGCTGAACCATATGCCGTCCGGCGCGAAAGAATCTACACTCTGCCTCGCCGGACGGGCGGCTTTCAGGCTGGAATTTCGTCCGGCCAAACTATATGTAGTAAATCGCCCGCGCGCTTTACTACGTACCAAATGCCAGCATGCGCAGCCCTGCTACTGTCACAAGTCTTGAATCCACTCGTGATCTTTGATGACAAAGTGTCATATCACTTCTGACGTGACGGATATTCATTTACCAAGTCGTTCAACTTAAGCTCCAAGAAACTTTATCGGAAGGCAGCGATGCGTCGAATCAACGCTCTGCCAAGTTATTCGCCATCAACCAATTGTTTGGATACCAGACTGGGCGGTCTATTCGCCTGACAGGTTTAATACCGTTTAAAGGACTAGGTCAAATGTACGCGATTACAGGAATTACAGGAAAAGTCGGCGGTGTCGTCGCCCGAACGCTTTTGAAGGCAGGACTGCCTGTTCGTGCCGTTGTCCGGGACATCGCGAAGGGTCAGCCATGGGCAGAGCTCGGTTGCGAAATCGCTCTTGCGGAAATCGGCGACGCCAAGGCGCTTACGAAGGCTTTTGAGGGTGCAGACGGCGTGTTCTTGATGACACCTCCAAACTACGATCCCCAACCTGGCTTCCCGGAAACGCAGGCGAACGCTGTTGCAGTCAAGAAAGCGCTGGAGACTGCGCGGCCAAAACAGGTAGTATTCCTTTCGACAGTTGGTGCGCACATCGCCGAACCGAACCTGCTCAATAACTCCAAGATGACCGAGGAGATGCTTCGCACTCTGGACCTTCCAGTGTGTATGCTCCGTGCGGCCTGGTTCATGGAAAACGCGGCGTGGGATGTAGATGCGGCGCGCACCGGGGCAATTCATTGCTTCCTGCAACCGCAAGACCATCCAATACCGATGGTGGCCGCTGATGAGATAGGAAGCAACGCCGCAGAAATCCTTCGTGACGAATGGACCGGTGTGCGAATTGTCGAACTGGAGGGGCCTGCGCGCTATAGCGCAAACGACATCGCGTCCGGGTTCAGCGCCGCCCTCCGCCGTCCTGTGCGCATGGTCCCGGTGCCGCGCGATACATGGGAAACACTGTTCCGGTCCCAAGGCATGCAATATCCAATGCCCCGTATTCGGATGATCGATGGATTCAACGAGGGTTGGATTGACTTCCAGGGCGGTATTGGTATTGAGCACCGCAAAGGCCAAATTCCTCTCGATGATGTCCTGAAGGCGCTTGTCGCGTAACTGGGCAAAGATACGTCGACAGAAAATCGGTTTCTGTCTCCCGCTACCTATCCGCACAAACAAATGACAAGATGGCATTGATGAGATGAGAGCCGCGATATTGTTGGCTCGGAGGAGTCCTCGGAAAATCGACCCGTTGATTAGTTAATTGGACGGCTGGGGGTTGAGCAAAACGTAGTCAACGCCCAGCCGCAAATCAGGGGGTTACAGTGGCGACAGATCTATCAATTGAGGAATCGCACGGTTCCTCAACTCACCGCATCGGCTTTGCGATGACTGCGCTTATGGCGCTCGCATGCGGACTTATCGCAGCCAGCAGTTACCTCGCACAACCTCTTATCGTCTTCATCGGGCCCAAGGTCGGACTGCCGCTTTGGGGCGCAAGTCTGGTCATGACACTCAGCCAGGCCGGCTACTGCGTCGGACTAGTCCTTCTCGCCCCACTCGGCGATCTCCTGGAAAATCGACGACTCGTTTTGCTGACACTTACCGGACTCTGCGTCGCGTTGACTGTGATGGCGGGCGCTACCAATGTTGTTTTGCTCCTGGCGGCCGCGTTTTCTCTTGGTGTCGGAACCACCGCCGTACAGATGCTTATCCCTTTGGCGGCGCACATGACTGACGATGCGTCCCGAGGTCGAGTAGTTGGCAAGATCACTGGCGGATTACTCGCAGGCATCATGCTTGCGCGACCTGTCGCGAGCGTCGCTGAAAACGTCGTGGGGTGGCGGGGTCTATATATTCTCGACGCCGTCATTCTTGTCGCGCTCACGTTTCTTCTCAGTCGCCAGCTTCCAGTCAGGCAACCGGACGCAAAGCACGACTACAAGGCGTTGATCGGATCTTTACGTTCGCTAACGCGAACGCACCGAGCCCTACGGCAACTCGCGGCGGCCCAGGCATGCCTATTCGCGGCATTTAGCCTCTTTTGGGGTACTGCGCCAATCATCCTCATGCACCGATTCGGGTTCAACTCGACGGCAGTGGCACTGTTCGCGCTCGTCGGCGCGGCCGGCGCATTGTCGGCACCTGTCGCTGGCTACGCCGCCGACCATGGGTTCGGACGGATTGGTCGCATGGGTGCGATTTCGCTTGTCGTCTGCGGGTTCGCGGTGGCGGGGACCCTGGATTCGGTGGCAGGATGGGTCATAGGAGCGCTGATGATCGACGCAGGTGTGCAGGCATCCCACGTCATTTCACAGCGAACCATACTAGCGCTGGACCAATCAGCCAGCAGTCGCCTGAACAGTCTGTACATTGCCATCTTCTTCCTTGGCGGTGCCTTGGGCTCTGCTCTGGTCTCGCCCCTCCTGCTGATCAATTGGCGATGCACCGCAGCGGCAGGTGCGCTGATTGCCTCATTGGCCGCGGTATTTTTTCCATGCAAGATGCAATGATCAGCGCGGCTAGCAGTCGGGCCAAGGGGCGCGTCGAGCGCGCGAACCACTAGCACACACGCTTTCCGCGATCCAGACGAACGCCTATCGATCGGCGTGGTTTCGCCGATCGACAAACTTGTGCAGAGCGAGTGCCCAGCCAATTAACTCCCTGTCCGTACCCGGCTTCCCAACCAGTTGCACACCGACCGGCAGGCCGTCGTCGCTCAACGCAGTGGGCAAATGGATGCACGGCCAGCCCAGCAGGGACCACGCTTTATTGAAGGCCGCCGTTCCAGTCGATTCGAGTCCTCTTGGAGCCGGACCCAAAGCGCTCGACGTCAGGACGACGTCCGCATCGCCGAAGTAATCCGCCCAACACAAACGCTGCGTGTTTTGCCACGCCTTCATCTCGCGATAAGTCTGCGCCGGCATCTCCAGTCCTTGGTCGATAGCCTCACGCAACGGCCGGCTCAGTTGCGCTGCGTGCTCAGAGGCCACCGGTAAGAGGCTGCGCGCCAGTTCGTAACGCATGATCACCGAATGCGCTTCGAGAAATCTGGCTGGGTCGGTTAATTCAGGGACCGGTTCGATCGTCGACAGATCGCGAAGCGCACTCCTCGCATCTTCAAGAGCGGCCTGTGCAGCGTGTTCCAGCACATGTCCGGGATTGCCCGGCAAAAAACCGATCTTTACCGTCCGCATATGTTCGGTTGAGTACAGCGGAGGTGGAGCATCGGGGAGCATGACTTCCGCGACCCGCGCCACGTCAGCCACATCGGCGCAGTACCAGCCGATCACATCCAGCGACTCGCACATTATCTTCGTACCGTCGCGACCGAGCGCCCCGAAACTCGGCTTGAAACCGACGACACCGCAAAACGCCGCCGGCCGGATCATCGATCCGCCAGTTTGCGTGCCCAATGCCATTGGCACCATGCCTGCGGCTACGGCAGCGGCCGAGCCGCTCGATGAGCCTCCCGGCGTATGTTGGCGATTTGACGGATTGCGCGTGGGTCCGGGCGTCATATAAGCGAATTCGGCCGTCACCGTCTTGCCGATCGGCACCGCTCCGGCTCGCCGTAACAAGGCGACGCAGGATGCATCGAATTGGGACGGCGAAGTGTTGCAGGCCTCGGAACCGCATCGCGTCGGCATGCCGGCCACGTCGATGATGTCCTTCACGCCGAATGGAACCCCCGCCAGCGGACCGGATGCGCTCCGCGCGGACGCGTCAATGAGGTCGCTCGCAGACGCGACATGCGACCAAGCGTTCAACTCCCGTTCTCGCCGTGCAATGACCGAAAGCGCGCGGCGCGCTGCATCGAGTGAGTCGTCCACCCCCGTTTGCACTCGACGGGAAATCTCGACGACGGAATAGGCACCGGTTGCCATTTTCATTCCGGGATCATCAATAGTTGGCCGCGCTGCACTTTCTTCAACTCCGCCCTGCCGCGCTAAAAGGATGTTCCTGCAACCAGTGATTCGCGATATCGATGCGGCGGCACATCCACACATCCTCCCGCCGCGCGAGGCTGTCGAGCAAACGCTCGAGTCCCGCGGCACGGCCAGGATGACCGATCAAACGCATGTGCAGCCCGATTGACATCATCTTCGGCGCTCGAGCGCCTTCGCGGCACAGCATCTCGACCGCGTCGTTGACGAACATGTAGAAGTCCTCCCCGGTCGCCATCGCGCCGCGCGCGAACTTGACATCGTTATTTGTCAGGCTATACGGAATCACCAGATGCGGCTGCTGTTGCACCGTCGTCCAGTACGGGAGCTCGTCGTTGTACGCGTCAGAATCGTAGATGAATCCACCATGCTCAACCAGCAGCTTGCGAGTATGAACGGTCGGCGCATAACGGCAATACCAACCCGCTGGAGGCCGTCCCGTGGAGTGAGTAATAGATTCGAAGGCACGCCTGATTTCCTCCGCTTCCTGCTCTTCAGTGAGATCTTGCGCCCTCACCCAGCGCCGACCGTGACTGCACACGTCCATGTCGCCATCGCGGATTACTTGCGCGAATTCCGGATTGCGCTCCAGCGCCTGCGCGCAGGCGAACGCGGTGGCGGGCAAACTGCGCTCCTCCAGCAGGCGCAGCACGCGCCAGATACCCACCCGGCTGCCATACTCGAACATCGACTCGGCAGCGAGATCGCGGCCTTCAAAGCCGCCCGCCCCTCCTTCGCCCAGGCCACTTTCAGAGTGGCCGTCGCCATCAGGGAAGGACGCTTCCGCGCCTTCCTCATAGTTGATGACGATATTGACTGCGAGTCGGGCGTCGTTGGGCCACCGGGGGTGGGGCGGCCGGCGTCCATAGCCGGTGAAGTTCCGTTTCAGGTGATCGTATTTGCCGTCCATTGCGTACCCCTGCTCTATAGCGCGACCATAACAGGCTCGGCCAGTCTCGTTACGACGGTGTCATCGCTGCGGCCGCTGTCCGCCATGATCACCGCTACCTCATTGACGTCGTCGAGCGACGTAAACGCGAAGTGCCAGACCGAGCGTCGATAGCACACGCCCTGGCCGCCGTCACTGGTAAAAGCGGAGAGCGTGGCGAGGTCGGGAAGGCCGTCCTCGCCGGGTAGTGCAACCGCGATCAGGTATGGAACCTCGCGCATCGGAATGAAGGTCTGATGCGAGTGCGGATGGCATTCCATCGTATCGATGGTGATTGACCGAGTCCGGCTCGGCTGCAAGCGGTTAATCCATAGACGCGGCGTAGTGCCGGCGTCGAGTCCGGCAAACGGCATTGAAAAATCGCGCCGTCGCTGTTCGGTCTTGTTTTCGAGAACTTCGCCATAAACCTCGAACGCGTTCGCGCTTAATGGCTTTACATCGATGTACGGTGCTGCGCCTGCCGTCGTCATATCAAACTGCCTTCCCTAAAGCACGTCGCGATGTAGTGAACATCGGTGTGCGACTAAAGAGTACCGTTAGCACGGTTCCCAAGACCAAAAAGCCCGCAAAAATCCACGCCGGCAGAGCGAATCCACCGCTGACCTGACGACTCCATCCCAGCAGACTGGGTGCGATCACACCGGACAGGTTAGCCAATGAATTAATGACGCCAATTGCCACGGCGGCCGCTGTGCCGGTCATCAATTCGGAAGGCAGTGTCCATAGCAGCGCGTTGGAAGCATAGACGCCCATCGCCGCGAAGCAGAGAGCGATCATGGCGGCCCAGTGCACGGGCAACAGGAACGCGAGAGCAATGAAACCGAGCGCACCGAACAGCGTCGCCGTGGCCAGATGCGCGACGCGTTCGCGATGGGTATCGGAATGGCGCGCCCATGACACCATTGCAATCACGCCAGCAAGATACGGTACGGCGCTTAGAAAACCAACCGTCGTATTGCTATAGCCAAAACTCTTGATGATCTGCGGCAAGAAGAACGCGATGCCGGTCGTACCAAATACGATGCAAAACAGCGTGCCGGCCAGCAGCAAGACAGCGCGGTTCGCGAACGCTGCTGACAACGGATAGCGTGCCTCTGAGTCGAGTGCGCGACGCTCGCTCTCGAGCATGCGTTCCAACCTGTCCTTGTCGTCAGGGCTCAGCCACGTCACGTCCGCGGGGTGATCGGCCAGCCACCATAGACAACCGATGCCGAGTACAACCGCGGGGATGGCTTCCAGTAGAAACATCCATTGCCAACCGCGCAGGCCAGATACGCCGTTCATGCCGTCGAGGATCAGCCCGGAAATCGGACCGCCGATCAGGCCCGACAGTGGGATTGCAACGATGAAAATGCCTGTGACCCGTCCCCGGTAACTCGCGGTGAACCATCGGCTCAAGTAAACCACAATGCCCGGGAAGAAACCTGCTTCTGCCATGCCAAGCAGGAAGCGCAGTACATAGAAGCTCTTCTCGCCCGACACGAACATCATGGCGCCGGAGACCAGCCCCCAGGTCACCAGGATGCGTGCGATCCATCTTCTTGGCCCGACCTTCGAGAGTATGAAGTTGCTTGGCACCTCGAACAGAAAATAGCTGACGAAAAACGCACTCGCCCCGATTCCGTATGCAACGCTCGACAGCCCGACGTCCGCGTTCATCTGCAGCGACGCGAAGGCAATATTGACCCGGTCGACGAACGCGACGAAATAAAGCAGCATCAGGAAAGGCAGAATTCTCCATGCCACCTTTGTCATGACCGTTTGTTCGACACCGGAAAAGTTGACGCTTGCGACTTTATTCATTGGGGTGTCTCGGTCTGAGGGGGTTGGGCCGTTACGGCTCGCATCCGGTCTTCGGGATGCGATAACTGGCATTATCAAAAGCGGCCTTACAATAATCAACTATTGAAAATTATTCACACCGTATAAGAAAAGGTTATTGTGAACACGAGACTGCTGGGTATCTTCAGGACCGTCATGACGTCGCAGACCACGGTCGGTGCTAGCCGTGTGCTGGGGATCTCGCAGCCGGCCGTCAGCACTGCGCTCGGCCAACTCGAATCGGAACTTGGATTCCCGCTCTTCAATCGCGTGGGAAACCGGCTGGTCCCGCGCGAGGAGGCTAAGCTGCTGTTCAGTGCATCAGAAGCCATGTTCATGTATTCCGAGGCTCTCGACCAGACCGTCGAGGACATCAAGGAGAACCGCCTCGGACATGTGCGTGTGAGCGCCACGCCGCAGCTCGGGCACTCAATACTCCCGCAGGCAATTCAGCGTTTCATGATCGGCAAACCCGACGTAAAGGTGTTCTGCGACGTCGTCGATTCATTCAAGGTGATCGAAAGCGTTGAAGCGCTGGCGGCCGATTTCGGCCTGGCGATGGCGCTCGAACCCGAGCTTGACCAGTCGCTGAAGATGGTGAAGATCGCGTCGATCGAGATGGTTTGCGTCGTGCCCCATGGACATCCGCTTGCACGGCGCAAACGTGTCGTGCCGGCCGATCTCGAGCCGTATCCGCTGATCGGTCTGTCGAGTCTGGCGCGCGTCAGCACGCAAATTGCTGCGGCATTCCGCGACGCCGGCGTGCCGTACCGCGTGGCGGTCGAGACACGCTATTCGGAGACCGCGTGCAGGCTGGTAGGCGCCGACGCCGGTGTCGCGGTGGTCGACGCACTGTCGGCCGTCGCACATACCGGTCAGCAGCCGATTGTCGCGCTGCCGTTTCGGCCGAAGAACACGATCGACGCGTGGGCGATTTCCTCGAAAGACCGCCCTCTGACGCGACTCGCGGAAGCGTTGCTGGTTGAAACACGTGATGCGATAAAAGCTCTTCGGCCATAGGGCCCGTTAAACCTCAGATCCCAACCCGATCGGATTCGGGCGCGCGGGCGTGGTCGTCCGACTTTTCGGAAGTGGCGCTCCGTCTGTTCGCGCCCGTGATTAACGGGTCATGCAGGTCACGCTGCTCATTGCCCGATCGCGGGCGGTATGCGCTCATGCCAATCTGTCACCTGCTGATAAGCCTGACCGATACGCAGCGCCAGCGATTCATCATATCCACGGCAAACGATTTGCAGCGAGCTCGGCAAGCGCTCGGCGGTAAAGCCGTTTGGCAGCGACAGCGCGCACATATCGAGAAGGTTGACGAAGCGCGTGAGGCGGGTTGGTTGGTCGTTTTGATTCACCTCGCTGAGCGGTATGGCCACCGTCTCCGTTGTCGGTGTCAAGAACGCGTCCACCGCTGCCAACGCGGTTTTCATCCCCTGCTTCATCTGGTCCCGGCGGTGCAGCGTTGCCAGATAATCCTGAGCCGAGATGCGGGATGCAGCAAGGATGCGAGAGCGGACCACTTCGTCGAGCGGCAGGCGCGGATCGTCGACGAGATGACCGTGAGTGAAATACGCCTCCGCCATCGTGACGTTGGTCATTGAAATGAATTCAACGAGGCTAAACGGCAGAGCGATATCGACGATCTCCGCGCCGAGCCCGCTCAGCACTGCAAGTGAGCGGTCGTAAGCGTCCAGCACATCGGCCGCGACACCCAATCTTTCCTCGGACGGAAGGCGCGCGAGCCGCAGACCGCGGACGCCATGCTCCAGCGTCGAGATGGGATCGGCCGGCAGGTGGCCGCTCGTGCGAGGATCGCGCGCGTCGGGGCCCTGCAGGAGATCGAAAAGCAGTGCCACGTCCCGAACTGTATGAGCCATCGGACCGGGCGTATCAAGAGTGGGGCTGAGCGGCAGGATGCCATACGTGCTGATTCGACCGATCGACGTTTTCAGCCCGGTAATGCCGCACCACGCAGCGGGCTGGCGGATCGAGCAACCGGTATCGGTACCCAGCGCCCAAGGCGCGAGGCGGGCCGCGACGGCGACGGCGGAGCCGCTGCTCGAGCCTCCAGGCGTGCGCGGCACGTCAGCGTCCCACGGATTCCACGGTGTGCCTCGATGCTGGTTCATCCCCCACGCGCCACAAGCGAATTCCACCGTGTGCGTTTTGCCGAGCACGATCATCCCTTGGCTCACCAGGCGACGCACGACCGTTGCCGTTACGGTCGCGCGATGATCGAGCCGGCTCGCGGAGCCGCCTGTCGTGATCCGCCCTTCGATGTCGATGATGTCTTTGATGGCCACCGGGATACCATGCCAAGGTCCCACCGCATGGCCCGAACGAATCGCCTTATCCGCTGCCTCAGCGGCGAGTCTCGCCTCTGGCGCATAAACCTCCACGAATGCGTGGAGCTTCGGGTCGTGCGTTGCGATACGCGCGAGCAGCGCATCCATCAAGTCCACAGGCGACAGACGCCGTGCCGCGATTTCCCGCGACAGGACATACGCGGGTGCGAGAGCAATATTGTCAGTCAAGTCAGGATCTCCACTTCATGCCGAGTACAGGCCCTCGACAGGTTCGTATAGGCAGCGCGGAACGGTGTGCACTTCGGTCTTACTGCATATTGACCAGACTCGCATACTATTCGCAACTTCAGGCGTTGTGCACAGCCGCGTGACTCGAACAAAAAAGTCTACGGGATTCCCGGGGCGATTCAAGTATCAAGCGGCAGCTGAATTCGGCCTGCGAGCAATAAAGTCAATTTCGACGAGCGCGTCGCGCGCCAATCCAGTCACGCCTATACAGGTCCGCGCCGGCAATTTCCCAGGCGGGAAACAGGCAGCATAGACCGCGTTCATCGTCGCGTAATCTCGTTTGAACTCGGTCAGAAAGATTCGCACGGAGAGGACATGTTCGAGGCCAAGCCCGATCCCCTTTAACACGAGGACCAGATTGTTCATGACCTGGGTCGTCTGTGCGGCCACGCCTTCTGGAAGCGGTGCGCTGTCATCGTCCGGTGATGTCGGCATCTGGCCAGTGAGAAACACCCAGCCGTTTTGTTCGGTTGCATGAGAGAAGGGACCGACCGGGGTAGGCGCGCCCTCCACCATCCAGAACTTCGTTGATGAATCCATCTGCTGTCACTCCATGAACAAAGAAAAGCGTCGTATGAGTCCGCACCAGCAGCGCTCCCATACCTCGCGCTGGCACATCCGGCACGCCAGCCCATGTGCAACGCCCGCGGCCCGGACGAGAACGCTTAGCCGCCCGCGCCGCCAATGAAAACGTTCTTGCGGATCGAGCCATGCACGCCCCAGTTGCCGTCGACGACTTGCGTGACGCCGAAATCCGCGGCGACCGACATCAGCGCGATGGCCTCGTCCTCGCTCAGCCTGTGTACGGTCATCAGGAAGCGGCGCAGCTTGCGGAACGCATCACGCATCGCCTTGTCGAGGCTCGCGTGCTGTGCCACCTCGATCTGTCCGGCCGGGCCGAGTTCCGCCAGGTAATTCGCGAAGGTGAAGCCGTACACCGACCATTGGTCTTCGGTTTCCAGCATCGGGTGCGTGAGGCCTTCGAGGATAGTGCCGCCCAGATCGTTCTTCTTGTGCAGCACGAATTCGAAGTCTCCGGTCAGCGAGGTCTCGATCGCGGTACCGCCGAGCTCGCTGTCACCCTGTGCCGCATGCGGATCGCCGACGGAGAAAAAAGCGCCTTCGACAGCGACCGGGTAGTACATCCGCGCCCCCTTGCCGACACGCCAGTCGTCGATATTGCCGCCGGTGTAGCTGGGTGGATTGGAGCTGACGTAGTCGACCTCCGTCGGCGCGAGTCCCATGGTGCCGAAATGCAGCCGGGCGGGTACCTTCACGTTCGACAGGATGCTCTCCCGCTTCTTGACCAGCGAATGATCGACCTTCACGCCGGGGTAGTCGATCGTCGTATGCACGATGCCGTCCGGATCCGTCTGTGGCGTCCACACGTAGTTGTAGACCGCACGTGCGAACGGCTCGCCCGAGGAATCGAGCTCGAAGATCGTCACGACTTCACGCGGCTTCGGTTCCTCGATCAGATCGCGATACTGGAAGCCCCAGGATGCGGCGACGTTCGAACCGAAACAGCGGCCGCGATAACACGCATTGCAGCTCGGCCGCGGCCGTACGTCGAGTATCCGCACTTCGAGCACGTCGCCGGGCTCGGCCCCTTCGATCGCGACCGGCCCGGTCAGGAGATGCACGCCGACACCTTCGCCGGAACCGACTGTAAACGGTCCATCGGTTGGCCCCGCGCCACGGCGCGGCATGGCCTTGTGCTCGCGGGTCCAGTTAAAGATACTTTCGGCGCCGGGGTCGCCCGCCACCATCCGTTCGTGATCGTCGTTCGCATGGTGAGTCAGCGTCTCGATCGTGATCCGGTCGCCGGAGCGCACCGTCAACGCGGGCGCGACTTTCTTGCTGAAGTAACCCCAATGAACCGTTTCAGGCGACACAGGCAAAGTATGGTGCTTCATGGTTGTTCGATTCTCGCAAAGGGCCGGGCAAAGCTGAACGGCGCGTGCCGTCACGACGCGACTTCGAGCCGATTGTCGGCGCCCATCACGCTCAGGAATCGCGCCGTCAACGGATCGCGCGGGTGTGTGAGCACTTCGTGCGCAGGCCCCTGTTCGACCACCGCGCCGCCGCTCATAAACACGACGCGATCGGCGACCTGATCGGCGAAGCGCAACTGATGCGTTGAGATGATCATCGTCAGACCGCCTTCGTCCACGAGGCGCTGGATCACGTCGAGTACTTCGCCGACGAGTTCGGGATCGAGCGCGGACGTCGGTTCGTCGAGCAGGAGCACGCGAGGATTGGGCGCAAGCGCGCGGGCGATCGCGACGCGCTGCTGTTGCCCGCCGGATAGATGGCGCGGCAACGCGTCGGCGCGATGACTGAGGCCAACGCGTTCGAGCAGTTCGCGCGCCCTGCGCTCGGCATCGGCGGGCGCCATGCCGTGCACCCAGCGCAGCGGCCCCGCGATGTTCTCGCACGCCGTCAGATGGCTGAACAGATTGAAATGCTGGAACACCATGCCGACGCCAGCACTCGCACGCTCATTGGCGATATCGGCCTGCGTCATCGGCTGACCATCGACTCGAAAACCGAGGCGCTTACCGCCGATGCGGATTTCCCCCGAATCCCACTGCTCCAGGTGATTGATACAGCGCAGCAGCGTGCTTTTGCCCGATCCGCTCGGCCCGAGCAGCGCGATAACCTCGCCGTAGCGGACGGTGAGGTCGAAGCCGTCGAGTACCGTCTGCTCACCGTAACGCTTGCTCAGCCCCTTCACCTGGACGGTCGCGCTCTGCTTCTGGAGCGTCGCGTAGCGCTGCGCGCGCTCTGCGTGAACATCACGCCGAACGTCACGCGCGTTAGGCATTGGCACGGGCGACGGCGCCGGTTCGAGCAGCGCATCGGCGGGAAGTGTCGCGCCCGCGCCGGGTGGGTTCGCCGCAATTCGGGCACGGCGCCACGGCAGCAGCCGTGCAAAGCGTCCAGACGGGCTGCGATCGAGATCGAGCGACGTTTCGGCGAACAACTGGATCGCGGCGATCACGCCGGTCAGCACGAGATACATCAGCCCGGACGCGAAGAAGATCGAAAAGAAATCGAACGTCGACGACGCGAGCTGGGTGCTGCGCAAGGTCAGTTCGTCGACTGCGATCACGGATGCCAGCGACGAGTTCTTCAACGCGCTGACCGATTCGTTCCCGAACGCCGGTATCATCGTGCGGATCGCCTGCGGCGCGATCACGCGGCGCAGCAGCACGGTCGGCGTCATGCCGAGCGCCTGCCCCGCGAGCAGTTGCCCACGGTCGACACCGAGCACGCCAGCGCGCAGGATCTCCGCGATGAACGGCCCCTCGTTCGCCGCGAGCGCGAGACCCGCTGCGCCCATCGCGCTCAACTTCAAGCCGATGTGCGGCAACGCGTCGTACGCGAACACGAGTTGCAGGATAAGCGGCGTCCCGCGAAAAATCACCGTGTAGCCTCGCGCGATCGCGGCGAGCGGCCCGACCTTGCTCAGTTGCATGCTCGCGAGCACCAGTCCCACGATCAGACCGCCCGCCAGCCCGAGGGCCGTGACTGCGATCGTAAAACCGATGCCGCTTAGCAGATACGGCAGGCCGAGATAGTGCAGAAACAAATTCATCAGTTCAAGGCAACCAGCTTGGGGGTTTCGAGGTTTTCAACGCCGAGCGACCACTTCTTTAGCAAGTCCGTCTGGATGCCGGCCTTCTGGATCGCGACAAGCGCTGCCATCACGGCTGCGCGCATTGCCGGGTTGGTTTTCGGTACGCCGATACCGATCGAATACGGCAGCGTCACCGCACTGGCCTTTTCGAGTTGGTTCGGATACGCCTTGACTGCCTGGTCCACCGTGTTCACGTCGTTGATATACGTGTCGGCGCGGCCCGCGAGAATCGCCTGGATCGCGTTCGCGTTGTTGTCATACAGCTGCACGGCGGCTTCCGGCTTGTTCGCCGCCTTGCAGGCCGGCGCAAGATTCTGGATCAACGGCACTTCGACGTAGCCGGTGTTCTCCGCGGCAGTCGTGCCGCACATCGTCGGGTTGATGCCGCTGATCTTCTTCGGATTGCCCTTCGCGACGAGCACGCCGTCGAACACCTTCGAATAGGTGATGAAGTCCGCCGCCTTCGCGCGCTCTTCGGTCGCATACATGTCGGAGATCACGATGTCCGCCTGGCCGCTTTGCAGCGTCGGCAGCAGCGCCGCAAACGAGACTGGCTTGTACGCAATCTTGAAGCCGAGGCAGTTGCCAATCGCGTCGCCGAGGTCGATGTCGAAGCCGATATATTTACTCGGGTCATTCGGGTCTAGCGCTTCATAGCCCGGCGTGTGCGGATTGATCGCGTTGATCAGCGTCTTGCCCTTGAATTGCGGGTATTTCGCCTGTAGCGCCGCGCATTCGGCAGGCGCCGGCGCGGCAGCCTGTGCGTGACCCGACAGCAGTAGCGCCAGCATACTGACGGCGCCAAGAACCAGCTCGCGCCAACGGCGGGCAAAACCGCCTGCGCGCCGCACTCGATGCTCATGATCGACAAGATTGGTATACATCCCTGAACCCCCTGAAGCGGCAGATGCCAATGGCCCACACCATGTACGCCTTGTTGCATCGCACCAGCGCGAGAGTATGTGAACGAAATTCCACGGACTTGTCCCAGCGCGCACAAATGCTTGTACGGGGATGAAGGAGTTGGCATACAGCGAATCGCAGACGAGGAGCGGGCCTGAATTTCGCGGCGAGAGACGCAGGGGTAGAGTCAAGATGAAGCAAACCCGTTGCCTTGGCGGAGGCCGACATGAAGTTCTGCGGAATATCAAGCGCGACGCGCCGGCTATCGGCTACCGACTGCTAAAGACGTGCCCGGCATTGGTGAAATACTTGCGACGGTGATCATGCTGGAGACCGGAACGGTGGCACGGTTTGCCAGCGTGGGGCAGTTCAGTTCGTACAGTCGCTGCGTCGATAGCGTAGGGCAAAGCAACGGCGGCGACGGCAATGCATGCCTCGCGTGAGCGTCCATCGAGGCGACGAACTTTGCATTGAGGCAATGCGCGCCGGCACCGCGTTTCTATGAACGCATGTAGCGCGCGACCAACCGGATCGTCGCGCTCAAGGCCGTGGCCCACAAACTTGCGCAAACCTCTGCCCGGCGCCGTCCAGCCCGAACTTCACCGACCAGCGCAGCACCGTCTCGTATGTAAGCTGAATGCCGCGTGCGACCAGCAGTTGCTCGACCATGCGCAGGCTGAGCGGGAAACGGTAGTACAACCACGCCGCACAGCTAATCACATCGGGCGGGAAGCGATAGCCCGCAAGTTCGCAGTACCCGCCCGGCTATGCCGTCATGTCGATCGCTTGTGTTGACCGCAGCACGGATGTTGCATTGCGCGGCGAACCCGTGCTTATCCCCGTGTGCGTATTGGTGCTTACATCAACACCTGGCCGCCATCGACCACCAAGGTCTGCCCGGTGATCCAACCCGCGTGCGAGCTGGCGAGAAACAGCACCGCATTCGCAACCTCCGCTGGCGTCCCGAGCCGGCCGAACGGAACCGAACGCAGTATCCGCTCATACAGCTCGGGATCGGAAGTCTTGCGCTGTTCCCACGCTCCACCGGGAAACTCGATCGAGCCGGGCGCAACCGAGTTGACACGGATCCGGTCCGGCGCGAGCGTCAATGCATGGGAGGCCGTGTAGTGCACGACCGCTGCCTTGATCGCCGCGTAAGACTGGGTGCGTGTCGACGGACGCAGCGCTGAGATGGACGTCACATTGACGATGGCGGCGTTCGCCGACTGCCGCAAGAATGGAAGTGCGGCATGACCCGCTCGCACCGTTGCCATGAGGTCGACCTGGATGCCGGCCTCCCAGCCGGCTTCGGTATCCCCACCTCCGAAACCGGACGCGTTGTTAATCAAAATGTCGATGCCGCCGAGCGCGTTGCCGGCCATCGCAATGTAAGCGGTGATCGCCTCGCCGTCAGCGAGATCGCAAGGTGCGGTATGGACCGGACGGTCATAGACGGCCAGTTCGGCCTCGACCGCTTTCAATCCTTCCAGGTTGCGTGCACAGACGGACACGGCGGCGCCTGCCTGCGCGAACCCGAGCGCGATGCTGCGGCCAATACCGCGCGAGCCCCCCGCGACGACGACACGTTTACCGTTGAAATCGAAACCCATGTTTTTGCCCTCCAGGAAGCTAAACCAGCACGTGACCGCCGTCGACAACAATGACTTGCCCTGTGCTGAAGCCCTGCTGCATCAGGTAAAGATAAGTTTGCGCGACGTCGCTCGCCTCCCCAACCCGCCGTACCGGCATCTTCCCCGAGATATGGTCGTAGAGACTCTCGCGATCGGCTTTGCTCATGTTGTCCCACAGCGCGGTACGCAAGACGCCAGGTGCCACGGCATTCACACGGAGCGGCGCAAGCTCGACGGCTAGTGTCCGTGTGAGTGATTCAATCGCCCCCAGGATACTGGCCGGGATTGCCCACGTAGGCAGTGGACGCGACGAGGCCACTCCGCTCGTCAGGGTGATGGAGCCGTTCGCGCGAATGAGCGGGGCTGCATGTTTGACGGCCTTGAGCGCCCCCCAATAGCGCACCTCGAAGGCCCGCTGCGCGGCTTCGATGTCGAGTTCAGCAAGGGTTTGCAGGAACAACGACTCCCCGGCGGTGTAGACGAGGTGGTCTAGCTCACCGATGCGTGCAAAAAACGCGCGCACTTGCCCCTCGTCGGTAAAGTCGAGTGACTCGCCGCGCGTGCCCCGAGGTAGGCGCTCAAGTGCGGCAGCGACGCGCTCCGGCCTGCTCGAGGCGATGATGACTTCGGCTCCCGAACGCGCCGCAGCTTCGGCTACGGCAAAGCCAATTCCTGACGTGCCCCCGGCCACAACGACCCGGCTTTGTTGAAGAGTAATGCTGGTAGATTGGCTGTTTCCCATGCTTGAAGTTTCCGTGAGAGAGCGGTCCGCGCGGTGGCGTCCAGCGTAACGCAGCATGTACTGCTGAACCACAGATCGACGCGCTACCGCGGCCGCGTCCGAGTGTACGGGATTTGTGGCAATCGCGTTGAAGGCGCCGCGCGGAGAGTACATTTGAGTACATTTCTCGGGATCTTTGCATTCGGTGGACCAAGGTGACGTGAGCCTTGTCACCGCGACGGCGCGCATTGGCTCAGAAGGCTGTAGACGGATCTTGGGCGAGTTCGGTAAAGCGATGCCACGTAGCAAATCGCAAGGCCAACTGTTTGCGAAAAGTAAGTTTTGTAGCAGATGTCGCCTGATGGCGAATGCTGCGGATCGGGCCTTAGCTCGAGAGAAAAGTCTGAGTGCGTTCAGGCTTTCGAAATCCATGCATGCGACGCTCGCGTTTGCGCGTCGGCTGATGGCCGACGGCTATTTTTCGCGCGATTATTCATTCGTGCGGAGGCTTTCAAAAACACATGATTAACGTGCGTCAACTCGCGGACCTCCGCCAATCGCGGCGCGATAGCTGCGAAGCTGGTCTATCACGATCTTGCGCGGTACTTCGCGGCACGAGGCGAGTACGCGTTCGAACAGCAGTTCTTCGATATCGCGTAGGCTAAAGTGAATCAACCATGACGATGATTGACCCCGTAGAGCGGCAGCATGATCTCAAACCTCGACGTCTTGCAGACGACACCGCGTATAGCTCAGCAGCGATGCTCGCTTGGATGATCGACGAGAAGGAGATTGCACCGCATATTCGGGTCTGGGAGAAAACGACGCGCAAGGACAATACATTGTCTGGCAGCGAGTTTCAGTGGGATGAACAGGCCGATGAATATCGCTGCCTCACCGGGCACGCACTACGCAGTGATCGCCGCAAATTCAGGAATCCGCGCTCGCAAGTCACAAACGCTGACACGATCATCTATCGGGCAGCGAGAGCTGTTGGATGAAAGATCGCTGCTGTCCGAACACACCCATTCCGCAAGATCGCCCGCTGCATCCATGAAGCTGCGCGTGACGAAACGAGGTGTATTGCGAAGACGTCTGAATACAACCGCTCTTGCCGTGAGCGAGAGAACGTGGAAATGATCTTCGCTCATCTCAAACGCATTCTGAAGCTCGACCGTCTCCGATTGCGAGGTCCAAGCGGTGCCCATGATGAGTTCCCGATGGTAGCGACTGCGCAAAATTTGCGAAGATCGACCAGGTGGTACATGGCAGGAAGCAAGCAGATGAACCAGGCAGTTGCATGACGAGCAACGGGAACCGTTGCTTCGTTCAAGTCGCCGCTTCGCCGATCACCACAACTCGAAAACGTTCTGCCAACCCCTGCATCTCCGACCACAATTCGACATTTTCAAATGTGAGGGACTTCCCCATCCTGAGACGACGTTCAGGTCGCACGGCATCGAGTGCCAGGATTGAGGTGTCAGCCATCAATCTGAACAGGAGGGGAAGTCATGGACCGGCTTGCTGCGGTCGGCATCGACCTCGCAAAGATGTGTTTGTGCACCCTGCAAGTCACGTGAGTTTCTGTTTTCACAAAAGCAGGTATGAGCTGCCACCCAACAGCCATTCAGCATCCTCGATTGCGGCCGTTCGTAGTCGTTCAACATCACTGCATGTTGCCCGTAATTCCACGTCGCCGAGCCACTCACACTGCACGCCGCACGGTGGCCAACGTTACTGCTGTGCCAAGCGTCAGGAGCTGGGCGCCGCGCTCGTCGCGTTCATCGCGGTTGGCAAATGCGACGACCGAGCGCGTGCCGTCATGAGCGATGAAGCGAAGGACGTAAGGGCGAATTGCAGATATAGGTGAGGACTGTGAAGCGCGTGAGATACGAACCCGCGCGAGCGCGGCTAACGACATGATGACTTCCAATCGGACAGCGAGATAACCGGGCGCCCTGCTTCTGAAGATCCAGCTGCGGCAGCGCCGCAACCACTTGCTGCGCCGTTCTCCGCAGAAACCTTAGCTTCGGCGACCAACGGTTGTTGCACGGTTGCCCCGTTTCCCGCGCCAACCTCGCTCACTCTCTCGACGCATCGACGTCGAGGAGCATCCAAATTTCTTTCAAATAAAAAACTCACATTACTTTTAGCTTTCATATATAAAGGCAAGGCATGTTGCGAACAGCCTTGTCTCGCTTCATGTCCTCGGCCCGCCGGCATTGCCAGCGGGCCTTTTTTTCGCAGCGAAATAATGTCGGCGCTTACATACAGTCAGCTTTCATATTAAGAATTACGTGGTGATAACCCCAATAATTCTTTCACTTGACTTACTTGATATATCACATACTGTATGGGGTGGATCACCGGTTATCGTGCCGGTGGCGGGCGGAGAAGCCACCTTGGCCCCGCAAACATCAGGCAGCAAGACCTAGGAGACAGTTATGAGCGCGGATCTACAGGGAGGGGCGTCGTCGTGGAGGGCGTCGCCGTGGGTGCAACTGGTATTTGGTGTGATTTGCATGGCAATGATCGCGAACATGCAGTACGGCTGGACGTTGTTCGTGAATCCAATCAATGAGAAATACCAATGGGGTCGCACGGCGATTCAGGTTGCATTCACCATCTTCGTGGTGACGGAAACGTGGCTCGTGCCGATCGAAGGTTATCTCGTTGACAAGTACGGTCCGCGTCCCGTCGTGGTCGTCGGCGGCCTGCTCTGCGCAGCGGCATGGGCGCTCAACTCGGTGGCGTCGTCGTTGCCGCTGCTGTATATCGCGGCCGCCATTGGCGGCGTCGGCGCGGGCGCAGTGTACGGCACCTGTGTGGGCAACGCGTTGAAGTGGTTTCCCAATCGCCGCGGGCTCGCTGCGGGCATAACGGCGGCCGGCTTCGGCGCAGGCTCGGCGGCCACCGTCGTGCCGATTGCCAGCATGATCAAGAGCAGCGGCTATGAAGCCACGTTCCTCTGGTTCGGTCTTGGCCAGGGCATCATTGTTTTCATACTTGGTCTCGCGCTGCTCGCGCCACCGGCCACTCTGCTCGCGTCGGCGAAGAGCGCGGTGCAACGCGTGGTCTACAACGCGACGCCCCGCGAAGTGATTAGTTCACCGGTGTTCTGGGTCATGTACCTGATGTTCGTGATGATGGCTGCGGGCGGCCTGATGGCGACCGCGCAGCTCGGACCGATCGCAAAAGACTTCGGTCTGCACGATTCGCCGGTTTCACTGCTCGGATTGACCTTGCCCGCACTGACCTTCGCGCTGACTATCGACCGCGTGTTGAACGGTCTGACCCGGCCGTTCTTCGGCTGGATCTCGGACCGCATCGGCCGGGAAAATACGATGTTCATCGCGTTCGCCATCGAGGCGGTCGGTATTCTGGCGCTGTCGAAGTACGGTCAAAGCCCGGTTGCGTTTGTCCTGCTCACCGGCATCGTGTTCTTTGCATGGGGCGAAATCTACAGCCTGTTCCCCGCCACTTGCGGCGACACGTACGGACCGAAATTCGCCGCCACTAACGCGGGGCTGTTGTATACGGCGAAGGGAACGGCCGCGCTGCTGGTGCCATTTACCAGCGTCGTCACGGCGATGACGGGCAGCTGGCACGCGGTGTTCATGCTCGCGTCCGGAATGGCCGCAGTGGCGGCACTGCTCGCCCTATTCGTGCTGAAGCCGATGCGTCGCGCCTATGCGGAACAGCACGCTACGCCGGCTCTGGAGATGCCGTACGGTCCAACGTTCGTCAGTGACTCGGCTCGAGTTTCGGCCGACGGTGGATAGTCGGCGAGGCAATTGAGTCGTTCCCGGTCGACTGTGACCGCGAGGTTCCGGGCAGTCCCTTGCTGGTCCAGAACCACAATGATTTCCGTATCCGGTCTCGGAGGGAGAGAGATGACGCGGTTCGTTCACGGCGGCAGCCGTCCGCGAAGTTTTCTCCTTCCTGATGCACTCGACGACTACGTAACGGATACGAATCGCGTGCGTGTCGTCGATCTATTTGTAGATGAGCTGGATTTTCGGCAGCTAGGGACGGAGGGCAACGAGCCTGCGCTCACATACCGTCCTTTGTACCACCCCGAGGTGCCGCTCAAGATCTATATCTACGGTTAGCTCAACCGCCTTCGATCCAATCGCCGGCTCGAACTATTCAAACCCAAAAAATTCCACGCGCGCCGCGACGAACACCACCTTCTGGATCTCTTCTTTGGACAGGCCTGCCTTCTCGAGATACGCGGTCACCAGATACTGCTCGTAAGCGCCCGGCGTGTTCACGCCGACCTTGCGGCCGATCAGGTCACGCGCACTGTGGATCGGACTGCCTAGCGCAGTTCGAGCTTCTCAGGGGTTTGCGCCAACGCCGGGCTTGCTGAAGCCGCGACGAACGGTGGATGGCGATTGCTGGCGGTCGAGCACTGTACTCATGACGTCCTCCTTGGGGTCGATGGCGTAATTCATGAAAGCAGCATCGATGCGGCATCGGCAACCAACGATTCAGCTCATGCTTATGCGTTGCCGGGCGATTCGATTAGTCGCCGTCGCGGCAAAAAGAGTCCACCAGAGAAGCGCTTTGGTTCGAATAAAAGCTTATTTCGAAGCCCGCTTTTGTTTGCCTATAGCCGAAGGTTGGGTCGTTGCTCCGCAAGACGTCGATTCTGGACGGGCGATCCGTCGTTCGCCCCATTGCTGTCAATACACGCCGATTGCATTCGGGCGACGCTGCCGTGAAGCAACGCGCTGAAACTGCAAAGCAAAGCATAAAAAACTGTTTGTCATTGCGATGTCAAACGGCCTTTAATAACAGGCTCGCCTTCGTGACATGCCGAAGTTGACCAATGTCTGCCCCCGCATCGGGGTATCGCTGAAGTAGCAATCGTGTGTCAGGACTCGTCTCCGCATGGCGGGTTGATTTGTACCGGCTCCATATCGGAGCACTCTTTTTTCATGGCTGATATGGAACCGACATGGCTGACTTAACTTCCTCTCGCAACAGCTATGTCTCTTCGAAACGAATGCGTGCAGGTGTTTCGAGAGGTGCGCTTTATAGTTGGCTCTCCTGGATTGTTCCAGTTCTGGTCCTGGTGCTTTGGGAGGCTGCGGCGCGTATTGGACTGATTGCGCCTCAGGTGCTCCCGGCTCCAAGCAGTGTCGCGGAAACCGCGTTGGATCTGGCCAGAAACGGCGATCTTTTCGTTCACCTCGGCGTCTCGCTTCTGCGTGCAATGGCGGGCTTCCTCATTGGGGGAATCATCGGCCTCGCGCTTGGCATCATGGTCGGCTTCTCACCGCTGGCACAGGCCCTTTTCGACCGATCGATCCAGATGGTGCGCGCGGTCCCTTTCCTTGCGATGCTGCCGCTCGTCATCGTCTGGTTCGGTGTGGGCGAGGTTGCGAAAATTTTCCTTGTCGCGCTCGCGGTCCTGTTTCCCATCTATATCAACACCATGCTTGGCATCCGCCAGATCGATCCGAAGCTGATGGAGCTCGCCAAGGTTATCGGGCTGAACTGGACCGCGATCGTGCGACGGATCATTCTGCCCGGAGCGATGCCGTCAATCCTCACGGGCGTACGTTATGCGCTCGCTCATGCCTGGCTCGCGCTGGTCATCGCCGAAACACTCGCGACCACAAAGGGCATCGGCTTCCTCGCAATGGATGCCCGCGAATTCCTCCAAACCAATGTCATTTTGCTGACCATGATCATCTACGCGATCATCGGCGTCGTAGCGGACGCGCTGGTACGGGTGCTTGAAACCCATTTCCTCTCATGGCACGCGAATTACGCCAAAGGAGAGCAAAAGTGAGCCAAAGCATCGCACTGCCCCGTGGTTCCGAAGTATCGGCACTCGTCAACGAAGATCGCGTCAGTCAGTCCGCGCTGGGCGTATCGGTGCGTGGCCTGCGGCGCTGCTATGGCACGCGTGTCGTCATCGATGCACTGGATCTTGACATCCACCAAGGCGAATTCGTCGCGCTGCTGGGTGAAAGCGGGTGCGGGAAGACCACCCTGCTGCGCGCGCTGGCAGGCCTCGATCTGCCCGACGCTGGGCAGATCCGCGCGCCCGAGCGTCCTTCCGTCGTGTTCCAGGAGCCTCGTCTACTGCCTTGGGCTACGCTGTGGGAGAACGTCGCTCTAGGTCATGAAACCACTGTCGGCCGAGCCGGCGCGGCTCGTGCCCTGGCCGAAGTCGGGCTTTCCAGCCGGGAGAACGACTGGCCCCGCAATCTCTCAGGCGGTCAGGCGCAACGCGTCGCGTTGGCGCGGGGCCTCGTTCGCGATCCCGCCCTTCTGCTGCTGGACGAACCGTTTGCGGCGCTCGACGCGCTCACGCGGATCAAGATGCACGGTCTCGTCAAGGAGCTCGTTGCCCGCCATCACCCGGGCGTGCTGCTCGTGACGCATGACGTCGACGAAGCGCTCACGCTCGCCGACAGGATTCTCGTCATGCGCACGGGACGCATCGCTGCTTCTTTCCGACCCAAGAACCACACGCCACAGGAACTGCGGTCCACGCTGCTCGCAGAACTGGGCGTTCTGTCTCACTGATCGATTTCCTGCACGACTCCAAGGACCTGACAAGGATGAATGATTCTTCACTGAGCCGCCGCCAACTATTGCGCGCGGCGGGTGGCCTGCTGGCCGGTGCCGCCGCCAGCAGCCTGTTCCCAGCGCGGGCAGCCGAGCCGCGCAAGCTGACACGCAACACCGATACGGTTCGCATCGGCTGGGGGTACGGCAGCCTGCCGGACATTGCCAAGCAACGCGGCGTGTTCGAAAAGACGCTCGCCGCAAAAGGCATCAAGGTCGAATGGATCGGTCCGTTCCCGAACCACGCGCCGTCAATTCAGGCAGTGGTCGGCGGCAGTGCGGATTTCGGCTTCTGGGGATCGACTACGCCTGCATTGGCCGCCATGCTGGCCGGCTCACCTATCGTCTTCAATGCGTTCGACGTCTATTCCCCACGCTCGACTGCCATCATCGTGAAGAAATCGAGCGGCATCAACTCGGTCGCCGATCTGGCGGGCCGCAAAGTTGCCATCAACCGTTCGGGGCTTGGCGAATTCCTGCTCATTGCAGCCCTGGAAAAGAACCACATTGACCGCGACAAGGTCGAGTTCGTTTATCTGAATCCGCCCGATGCCGCGCCCGCGTTCGCGCAAGGCAAGGTCGACGCCTGGTCGATGTGGTCGCCGGCGGTGGATATCGCGCGTAATTCGAACGACGCCAAGGACATCTTCAACGAGGGACGCGACCTCGATTTCCTGATTGACTACAGTTCGCTGGTAACGCGTCGCAAATTCACCGAAGAGAACTCCGAACTGATTCGCGCGGTGATCGACGCGTACTACGTCGAAGGCTCCTGGCAGTCGACGCATTCCACCGAAGCCGAGCAGCTCGCACAGGGAGAAGCCAAATACCCGAACCAGGTGCGCGACTATCTGGCGAGCCTGAAGCGTGTGAATCAATTCCACGAACCCGACGACGCCGCTTTCATCGCGCAGCTTCAACGGGCAGCCGACTGGCTCGCGGAACGCAAGATTATCCGCTCGCGGATCAAGGTCGCGGATTACAGCATCAAGGTTTGATGGAGCACCATGAGCACGTCTGAAACCACGATCGTCGACAGCGGACGGCCCCAGCTTGTCTCGCCGCTGTCCGCAAGCCTCGGCTTCTCGGAGGCCATCGCCGATATCGCATCGACTGCGGCAGAGCGGGAACTGACACATCGTCTGCCGTACGATGAGATCGCGAAGCTCAAGGCGCTAGGGTTCGGTGCGCTACGCCTGCCGACCGATGCGGGAGGGCAAGGTTTGTCGTTGACCGAGCTCTTCGTCGTAGCTCGCGATCTTGCTGCGGCCGATTCCAATATAGCCCATGCTTTTCGTAACCATCTGTGGCAAGTCGAAGCCTCGCTTAGACAACGAGACCACCCTTTTCATGCGCATGTCCTCGACCTGACCAGGCAGAACAAGACCGTCGGGCTCAGTTTTACCGACAGCGACGCGGTGGCGGCGGGCGCTCGCCCGAGCCGGGTCCTGAGCAGGCTCGAATGGGACGAAAAACGGCATGCCTACATCGGCTCGGGCGAGAAAGTTTATGCGACGGGCAACCTCTACAACGACGCATTCATCGGCGTTGCTGTGGAAAGCCGTGCGGGCCGGACTGTGCAATACGTGCTCGACCGAGGCGAAGGGGTCAGCGATCACGACGACTGGCAGGGATTCGGCCAGCGCCTGACAGGCTCAGGCACTGCGGCCTTTCGCGCCGTGATCGTGCCCGCCGCCCATGTTTACCCGCCGGATCCGCCGAAGCCTGAAGAAGCCGCGCCGTGGGGATACACCTTTCATCAGGTCTATCTGACCAACTGCATCGCTGGCGTCGTGCGGCGCATCGTATTGGACGCTGTAGAGGTTCTACGCGCGCGGGGGCGCAACTTCTATCATGGCGAAGCCGCGCACCCTACCGAAGAGCCCGTACTGCAGACATTGCTCGGTCGTATCCGCGCGTATGCGGCCAGCACCGAGGCGACTGTAGACCGCGCTGTCGGAGCGCTGCAACGAGCCTGGGACAGCTATGGCACGAGCGACGAATATGAGACTACGCTTGCCGCCACGCTCTCGGCGGCAGAGGCCAAGGTGGTGACCGACGATCTCGCCCCGCAGATCGCCAGTTGGCTGATCGACCTCGGGTCAGGCTCGGTCGTCTCGCGCGTGGGCGCTCTGGACCGGCACTGGCGCAACATCAAGGTCATTGCCTCGCACAATCCGCGGCTTTACAAGGAACGCCTGCTCGGGCAGAACTTGCTGACTGGGCGTCTTCCGCCCACAGGCGCGTTCTTCTGATCACGAACCACGTCGTACCTGGCTTCAGGTGCGACCCTTGATTGACTCCAACCCGATATTCCGCGTTCAGGCGGAAAGGAGACGCCGAACGCGCGGCGCCACCTCTTCCGCAAAGCGCTGCATATCGGCCTCGAAGGGCTGGAACTGCAGCATGAAGAGTTCAATCCCCGCGCGGTGAAACTCGGCAATACGGCGCGCGACCGTATCGTAATCGCCAACGAGCCTTGCGGCCGTGCCCCCGTTCGAACCGACGCGCGGCGACTGTGCGAACGTCTGGATCATCACCACGTTCGGATCGATATTGGCTTTCTGCCGCTCCCGCAGCGGCTTGTCCAATTCGGCCAGCGCGAAGAGATGCTCGAGGTGAGCCTCTGCCTGCGCCTGTGTTTCGCGTGCGATCACGAACGCCGACAGGCCGAAACGCAAATCGTCCTGCCCGACGGGGCGCGCGCGAGCGGATACGTCGGCGATCAGGCGTGCAACGTCGTCGTGCGGTTGACCATTGATGAACCACACGTCGCCGTGCGCCGCCACCAGTGCGCGCGCCGGCTCCGACTCACCACCGACGTAGATCCGCGGACGTGCGCGAAACGGATCAGCGGGACGCAACTGATACCCGTCGATGTGGAAGTTATCGCCGCGGTGATTCACCACTTCGCCGCGCAGCAGCGCATCGACGACCGAGATCCATTCGCGGCCGTACACGTAGCGTTCATCATGTTCCGGAAAACCGATGCCGGCGCGTTCGAGCTCCGGACGATTCCACGCGTTCACCAGATTGATTGCAAAGCGTCCGCCACTAATGTGCTCGATTTGCTGCGCCATCTTTGCGAGCACGACGGGGTGATAGAGATAGGGCTTGATGGCCGTAATGATCTCGATGCGCGACGTGAGCGCCGCCAATGCAGCCGATGCCGTCCATGCCTCGAGCTGGTCGAGCGAGGCGTCATGCGGATTGACCGTATGCTGGGCGACGAGCACCGAGTCGTAGCCGAGGCGCTCGGCCTCGAGCACGAGCGTCTTGTTGCGTCCCCAGGAGGCGTCATACGGTTCTGCGGGATCCTGCAGCGCCGCGCGGCTACCATGCACGAGCGCCCAGATGCCGAAGCGCGGAGGTTTGGCTGACATCGCTTTGATCAACGGGAAGATACAGGTGAAGGGACGCCCATGCTACCGCTACCTGTACGCCTCGCCATCCAATTTCTATCGATATGCAATTGCCAGAAAGGCATTAAGACCCTCGTCGCGCAATGCGCGCATACGACAATGAGGACTACCCCGCGCCCCACAAGTCGACTTAACAGTCTATTTTCTGTATCTGCCATTTACAGCATATTTTCTGTATTTGTCGAATACATAATATATACTGTTTCTGTCATTCACAGACTGGTTGATGTTTTCACGACTTTCCGAGGTCGCCCGTGGACTATCCCGTTAAAACCCCTCGTCAGTTGCGGCCACTTCTTGTCGGCTTCCGCAAGGCCGCCGGACTCACGCAGTCCCAGGTGGCGAGCCATTTGGGGGTCGCCCAGCAAACCTACGCCCAACTCGAGGCAAAGCCCGAATCCGCGAGCATGGATCGGCTATTCCACGTTTTGAAGTTGCTCAAGGTCGATATCGTTCTGGCCCAGGTGTCGAGCTCGGCCCTTCCCGAAGGCTACCAATCCGGGCGTCTGCGTACAGCGGGGCCGCCGGTCGCGGCAAAGCAGAGCGTGGCAAAAAAGCGTGCGACCACTACGGCCGCGAAGACAGCGGGCACCCGCAAGGCGGCCGCCACCCCGGCGCGCGGTAGCGGGCAAGGCGCGCCGAAGCCGCCCACCCGGAAGCGAGTGGCACCAGTGACTACTGCCCCCAAGAAGCGGGAGGACTGGTAACAATGGGCCGCCGCTCGCACGCCAAAAGCCTCAACCTCTGGATGAACGGGTTGCCAGTCGGTACCTGGGAGACCACGCGGGACGGAGAGAAGCTGACCTACTTCGAAGCCTGGATAGAAGACGAACAGGGACGTCCACTATCGCTCTCGCTGCCTTTTACGGCCGGCAATCAGCCCTATCGGGGCAAGGTGGTCTCGGACTATTTCGATAACCTGCTGCCTGATAGCAGGGCTATCCGCGAGCGCATCGCAGGGCGCTACAAAACTGGCGGCACGTCGCCGTTCGAGTTGCTGGCCAAGCTTGGACGAGACTGCGTAGGCGCTACCCAGATGCTGCCTCCAGACGAAACCCCGGTGAATCTTGAGCAGATCAATGGGCGCCCCCTCAACGAGGCGGAAATCGCGCGGCTACTGCGGGAAACAACGGCCCCGCCCGTATTGGGCCAGCATGAACCCATCGATGACCTGCGCCTGTCCATTGCCGGCGCGCAGGAAAAGACTGCGCTTCTGTGGCACGACGACCAGTGGGCCATCCCGGAAGGCAGTACCCCGACCACGCATATCCTGAAGCTGCCTCTTGGACTGGTCGGAAACATGCGCGCCGACATGCGCACGTCGGTGGAAAACGAGTGGCTGTGCTCGAAAATCGTCGCAGCGTATGGTTTGCCGATCGCCAGTTGCGACATCGCCACCTTCGAGGACCAGAAAGTGCTCGTCGTCGAGCGATTCGATCGCAGGTACGCGAGCGACGGTTCATGGATCCTGCGGCTTCCCCAAGAAGATATGTGCCAGGCGACAGGGACGTCCGCCGCCGACAAATATGAGTCAGATGGCGGGCCCGGAATCCAGAAGATCATGGAAGTCCTGGCCGGTTCAGAACGGTCCGCCATCGATAAGCGCCATTTCTTCATGACGCAGATCGTGTTCTGGATGCTCGCCGCCACCGACGGGCACGCGAAGAATTTCAGCATCGCACACCTGAAGTCCAACCGCTATGAGGCCACGCCGATCTATGACGTTCTCTCCGCGCACCCGATCATTGGCAATGGACCGAACCTGCTTTCTGCGCGTCGGGTGAAACTGGCAATGGCGGTACGTGGCAACAACGCCCACTATCTGATCAATGATATCCGTCGACGCCACTGGATTGCGCAGGGGCAACGAGTCACGCTGGCTCCGGCCGACGTCGAGGAGATGATCACCACCCTAACGGACATGACGGAGGATGTCGTCGCGGAGGTTGAGGCGCTGTTACCGGCCGCGTTTCCAACCGATGTGTCGGACAGGATCTTCGAGGGCCTGCGACAACAGAGCGCGAAGCTCGCCGCCCAGTAGACCGGTTGAAGGCAGCGGATCCGTCGCCGCTATTGCAATCAAGCGAGACCAACTGACGACTTCTTCCACCGCCGCGACAAGGTAGCGCGTACCGGCGCTAGCCAGTCTGCAACGTCGGCGGATTCTTCTCGAACAGGTAGCCCGGGTGGCTCGTCCTCACCGAAATCATGAGCCGACAGCAGCGTATCGCCACTGGTCTGGTCGGCGATCTAAAACAGTCTGGGTGTACCGGCCCAGACAACGACCGACTCGATGTGGGCGGTATTTACCCAGCTATGCGGCACCGTCGATTCGTAATGCGCGCTATCTCCCGCGCGCAATTCAAATGTCTTGCCCTCCAGCGTCAGCGATACCTGACCGGCGATCACGTACATGAACTCCTCGCCAGCATGCGTTGTCACTTCGGAACGCTCTTGCCCGGGCGGCATCCTCACGAGAATGGCCTCGAGATGACGGCCTCCGGTCAGGTTCGTGAGTCTGGCAAACAGGTTCGCCGAATCCGCAAAGCCAAAAAACGTCAACTGCTCCGCGCGGCACACCGAACGTTCTTCACTGGGCGTGTCGAGGAAATACTGCACCGTCACTCCGAGTGATCTAGCGATACCCGCCAGCGATGTAAGGGAGGGGCTTGCCAGGCCTCGTTCGACTTGCGACAGGAACGGCTTCGAAATGCCAGCCGCAGTGGCCGTATCATCGAGCGTGCGCTTTAGCCGCTGCCGCAGCCCGCGTATCTTGCTACCCAGCGCAAGAGGTGAATCGCTATTGTCAGTTTTAGTGAGCATGGCACGCCAGAATTAGCCGCTCTTGGCGGGTGTAACAACTTAACAGTGCTACCGATGCGCTCGGCAAGACGAGCGATGTCGCACCCTCGCGTCTGTCGCGGGTGCCTGCGAGCGACGATGTCCGGGCGCTGACCGACTACATCAGCAGCGAACAACAACTCAACCGTGGGCCACCCATGGAATAATGCGCCGCCCTCTCTCCCGCTGTTGCTCGGTCCTCGGAATGGCCAACATCGTTTAGCCGACTGTAATCCGCTCGGCCTTTTTCATTTGAGTCGGTTCTTCAGCGGAGCCCCGCATCGGCTCAGTCAATCAGCGGCTATTCTGATCAATTGTTATTGTCAGGCTTGACGTTGCGTCGCACTTTGCAAAAATTTTTTGCGCCAAATCCTTGATTCAACTTCCGAGCGGCATGCTGTAGGAAAACGAAAGGTTGTTCACATCCAATCACATTGACCTCCACGCCTTCTCATGCGCGAACTGGAATCCCCCGAATGCAGCACGCAACACGGATGATCAGCATCGCGGCAACTGCCTACCCGATAGCGACACCCCAAGCTTACTAATGGTAGTCTCGAAGTCGACTACCATCATGCCGAGCCGGAGCAATATGAATAAACAGTGGACCGTGACAGATATTCCGCCGCAGATCGGCAAGCGAGTTCTCATCACCGGTGCGAACAGCGGTATTGGCTACCATGCTGCATTGGCTCTGGCGCGCAAAGGCGCGCAAGTCATACTTGCGTGCCGCGATAAACAACGCGGAGAAGAGGCCTTAGCCCGTCTGAACGCCGCCGCACCCGACGCTCGTGCTGAACTGGCGATTCTCGATCTCGCATCCCTCGCGTCCGTAGGACAGTTCGCACAGAGGGAGCTCGCCGGGCAACGCCCCATTCACATTCTGGTCAACAACGCTGGCGTCATGGCGCCACCGAAACGGCGCGAAACTGCCGACGGCTTCGAACTGCAGTTTGGCACCAACGTACTCGGCCATTTCGCGTTGACTGCGCTCCTTATGCCCGCTCTCGAACTAGCGGCGACTGGATCGCCTGAGCGACCTCGCATCGTCACGATTGCTTCCATCGCGCACAAGCTAGGACAGATCGATTTCAACGACCTCCAATCCACAAAGACGTATTCGCCGATGCAATCCTATCGGCAGTCAAAGCTCGCGGATCTGATGTTTGCGTTCGAGCTCGACCGGCGTTTGCGCGCTGCCAACTCCCGTGTCATGTCGGTTGCCGCTCACCCCGGCGTCGCAAACACCAATCTGTTTCGCGGCGGTGATCGCTCCGCGATTTCAATAGCTGCCCGCGAGCTCCTTAGTCATTTCATCGGTGCCGCGCTGAACACCGATTACGCAGGCGCGCTGCCGACCCTTTACGCCGCTACTTCGCGTGACGTCAGTGACGGTGGCTACTATGGTCCACAAGGGTTTCTGGAGGCACGTGGAAGCAGGATCGGCGAGGCGAGTGTCGCCAGACAGGCAAAGGACACTTCGAACGCCGGCCGTTTGTGGCAGGTTTGCGAGGAGCTCACTCAGGTACGCTTGCGCCCATAGTGCGGGCCGGCTAAACCCTGAAGCGAGGATCAGGAACGGACGCCTCACGCGGATGGTCGCGGATCGGGCGAACATCAACACGGGTTAGGCAGGTGCGCGGACCGATAACGGATAGACGCGCTGCGGCAGCCCTGGTCGCGAGTTTTCGTGGCGCTGATTACCCCGCCTATACCTCTGTATAGGTAAGTTACGCTAACGCGGCATCGGCATATCCCACCGTAGAGTAGATTCGTGCTCCGGTAAAACCTACTCTTCTCTCATTCCGACAGGACCGGCGAGCGCGCAAGCTCGCGTGCGGCAGGAGAACCGAATGACTCTCGAATTTTTAAGCCATCAAGTCATTTTCGACCAGGCGGTCCAGCATCTGTTCCAGCAGCGCGAAGCAGCGCTCCTGCCGCGCGGCGGCGGCGCATATCGCGGTTACTGCGGCGGCTGTCCAATCGGCAACTTCATCAAGCCACGCGACTACCTGACAGTGATGGAAGGTGTTCCCATTCACTATGTCAGCAGGAAAAAGCATGAAGTGCCCGCCTATATGGATGTGGGTGTCGCTGCGCTGAGAAGAGCGCTACTGCGTTCGAAGATCAACGTATACGACCCGCAGACGGTCAGCCTGCTGAGCTGCCTGCAAAACGTACATGACGTCTTCGGCGTCTGGGAATGGGGCGACAGGCTGCAATCGATCGCGCATCAATTCGGCCTCAACGCAGACCAACTGACGAACGCTGCGTAAGGACGGCCCGGGCTCGAGCACACGGCGTGCAGTGCCGCTATGATTGCGACTGCAGTTCCTTGCCAACCGACTGGAGTACGTTATGCAGGGAGTTCAGCGAGCGCCAGCGCACTTCCTGAACCCGCATAATCCGCATCATGACCGGCCGGTGTGCGGTGACGCCGCCGACCGGGCGCGGATGTAATCCACCGACGAGCTCAGGTTGCAACCGCCGCAGTCGTATCCACGTATAGCGCGTACAGTGACTGCCCGGCTGCCATGAACAGCCGGTTGTGCGCCGCGCCGCCGAAGCAGACGTTCGCGCAGCGTTCGGGCAAAGCAATGCGCCCAATCGCGTTGCCGTCCGGCGCGAATACCATCACACCGTTCAGTCCCGGTCCGGTGCCCCAACCGGCCCATAGGTTACCGTCCATGTCGCAACGGAAACCGTCTGGCGCGCCGTTCTCGCCCGCATCGACGAATACGCGTCCGCGCACGAGGCGCCGACCGTCCTCGACATCGTACACACGGATACGCCGCGGCTTCGAGCCCGATTCGACGATGTAGAGGCGGCGTTCGTCGGGCGAGAAGCAGATGCCGTTCGGATTGACGATGTCGTCGGCGACCACCTCCGCCCGGCCGGTAGCCGGGTCGAGGCGATAGACGTTGGTCGGCAACTCGGGCTCACCTTTGACACCCTCGTAGTTGTTGGAGATGCCGAACGGCGGATCCGTGAACCAGATGCTGTCGTCGCTCTTCACGACCACATCGTTCGGAGAGTTCAACCGCTTGCCGTCGAAGCGATCGAGCAACACGGTCAGCGTGCCGTTGTACTCGGTGCGCGTCACGCGCCGGTTGCCGTGCTCGCAGGTGATGAGCCGCCCCTGGCGGTCCCGTGTATTGCCGTTCGCGTACCCCGAAGCCCTGCGAAATACCGACGTCGCGCCAGATTCCTCGTCCCACCGCATAATGCGGTTGTTCGGAATATCGCTCCACAGCAGGAAGCGGCCGTCGCCGAACCACACCGGTCCTTCGCCGAAGCGCATGCCAGTCGCAAGCCGCTCGACCGCCGCGTTCGTGATCCGATATTTCAGGAAGCGCGGATCGAGCACTTCCACCGCGGGATCAGGATAAGTTTCACTTTGTTGCCACATAGTGCCGGCTCTTGAGTCAACGGGGCTGCTTGATGAACGCTTCGAATGCCGTAGCGTAGTCCGGATGCCAGCGCGACAACGCGGGCCGGTTCTCGACGATATCGCCTGCGGCCCATAGGATGCGCAGTTCATCGAGTGAACGCGGCACGTCGTTGTCGGGACACAGTATGTAGAAGTCGCCGGCGTCGAGACGCTCGAACATGAAATCGACGGTCTGCTCGGGCGTCCATGCGGCGACGGGCTTTTCCACGCGGCCGTTGCGTGTCAGTTCCGTGAACACGAAGCCGGGAATCAACAGATGAGCGCTAATCCTGCAGTCGGCGGTGTTGCGCAGTTCGTGCTGCAGCGCTTCGGTGAACGCTTTCAGACCGGCCTTCGCAACGTTGTAGGCGGGGTCGCCCGGCGGCGTCGTGATGCCTTGCTTCGAACCAGTGTTGATCACAAGCCCCGGACGACCGCGCTTGATCATGTCCGGCACGAAAATCTGCGTACCGTGGATCACGCCCCACAGGTTGACACCCAGCACGCGCTCCCAGTTCCCAGTCGGACCGAACATCCCGCTGCCGGGCTGAATGCCGGCATTGTTCATCAACACATCTGTTCCGCCGAAGCGTTCGACGACGGTTGCGTGCAGGCGGCGAACATCGTCGGCGACGCTGACGTCGGTCTCGACCGCAAAGACGTCTTGTGTGCCGCTTGGGGTCAGCGCGGCGATTTCCTCCACCGCCTGCGCGACGCGGTCGGCGCCGAGGTCGGCGATGCAGACGCGCAACCCAAGCTGCGCAAAGCGTTTGGCAGCAGCCAGGCCGATGCCGGCGGCGCCACCGGTGATCACGGCAACGGCGCCGGGGGTCAGGGCAGAATGAGTCATGAGAATCCTCGTTGATGCCGGAATCGCGGCGCCTACAAGCGACTTACGATCCCGATCCGTTGGAACAGTGAGTCGGCGATCCTAGCATGACCATTTCTTTCGTGACCGGCCGGGCTCCCAATGACGAGCGGTCCTAAGCATGTTGCGCTATTGCCGCGCGAAGCGGCGAGTCGAGCGTCAGGCTATCATCGCGGGCAATTTGAGCAAGTCCAGGAAAGCACGGGCGACGGGTATGAGCGGTTCTCCCGCGCTGCCCTTAAAAACCGCCGCAAGTTCCCAGCAGGGTTCCTCGGTCTCACGCAGGCTCGCCATCGCAACCGGCGCGCCGCGCGTGTCGCTGCCCCTCGCGGCGGCCACGGATTCGGGCACCATGCTGATTGCAAGCCCCTGTGCGGCCAGTTCAAGCAGCATCGGCATGTCGTTGACCTCGAAGCTGGTCCGGCGCTGCAGCCCTGCCGCCGCAAAGCTTCGATCGACGAGCCGCCGCACACTCCACTCCGGGCGCAGATCGGCGAATGTTTCGTCGACGAGATCGGCCAGCTCCAGCCCGCTGGCGCCCGCAAGTCGATGATACGTCGCGCAGACGACAACCATTCCTTCGCATGCGAACATGTGCGATCCGAGATCGTCGAGCGGCGTATCCGGCGGCTGCGTGAACGCGAGGTCGAGGCGCCCTTCCCTCACATCGTCGATCAACGCACGCGAGCCGTCCAGTGTCAATTCGATATCGATCCCACCGAACGCGGCCCGAAACTGTCCTAGAGAAGCCGGCAAGTCGACGAAAGGCGCGAGACCATGAATCGCACCGATACTCAGCCGCCCGCGTGCGAGCCCATGAACCTGCGTGACGGCGTGCCGCGCGTCGCGCGCGGCAGCCAGTACCCGCTGCGCCTCTGCGAACAGCACTTCGCCGGCAGGCGTCAAGGCGACTCGCCTCGTGCTGCGATTGAATAACGGTCCGCCCAGGTCTTCTTCCAGCGAGCGGATCGACGCAGACAATCCGGACTGCACAAGGTTGAGGCGCCGCGCCGCGCGCGTGAAATGTCGCTCTTCCGCGACCGCCACGAAATGTTCGAGTTGCTTCAAATCCACGTTGGCACTCTTTCTGCAGAGACGATTAATCACGGAAACCGCTTAATTGGATCACATCTTTCTATTGGAATGGTAATTCAATCTCCGTTATCGTCGCATGTCTGGACACGTGAAACGCCGCGCACGGAATGCGGGCGCAGTGAGACTTACGACCGCACGCCAGTTGCAAATCCTCACAGCATATAGGGAGATTGCTTCATCATGGACTACCGTCAACTTGGCCGTTCGGGCCTCAAGGTGTCGACCGTCACGCTGGGCACCATGACGATGGGCGGCAAAGGCAAATTCGCCAGCGTCGGCGAGGTCGGCCTCGACGATGCGCGCCGGCAGATCGACATGTGCATCGACGCGGGCGTCAACCTGATCGATACCGCGGACGTCTATTCGAACGGTGCGTCGGAGGAAATCGTCGGCCAGGCGCTCGGCGGCAAGCGCAAAGGCGGCGTGCTGATTGCGACGAAAGCCCGCTTTCCCATGGGTGACGGCCCGAACGACCGGGGTCTGTCGCGGCATCATTTGATAGAAGCCTGCGAGGCGAGCCTGCGCCGTCTCAAGACCGATGTAATCGACCTCTACCAGGTGCACGAATGGGACGGACTCACGCCGCTCGAAGAAACGCTTGAAGCGCTCGACCTGCTTGTCCGGCATGGCAAGGTCCGGTATGTCGGCTGCTCGAACTACTCGGGCTGGCACCTGATGAAGGCGTTGCATGTGAGCGAATGCGATCGCCTGCCGCGCTTCGTGAGTCAGCAGATTCATTACACGCTCGAAGCACGCGAAGCGGAATACGAACTCGCGCCGATCGCACTCGATCAAGGCCTGGGCATTCTCGTCTGGAGCCCGCTCGCAGGCGGCCTGCTGTCGGGTAAGCACCGCCGCGACGCGACGCCCGAGGGCACGCGTCAGCTCGCCGGCTGGACGGAGCCGCCGATCCGCGACGCCGAACGACTGTGGTCGATCGTCGATACGCTTGTTGAAATCGCCGGCGAGCAGAATGTCTCGGCTGCGCAGGTCGCGCTCGCATGGACGCTCGGGCGCCCCGCCGTCACGTCGGTCATCATCGGCGGACGCAACGAGAAGCAGTTGCTCGACAACCTCGGCGCGGCCAACCTCAGACTGAGCGCCGAACAGCGCGAGCGGCTCGACAAGGTGAGCGCGCCGCCCCTGCTCTATCCGTACTGGCATCAGGTGCAGACCGCGCACGATCGTCTTTCAGTTGCGGACCTGTCGCTGTTGGAGCCCCATCTCAAGGCGTAGACGCGCATCCATTCCCCATCTCATGGCGATGGTCGGCATGCTGGCGGGAGGCTGCCTCAGTGACAGCCTCCTGAAAAAGGGTAAATCGGTAACGGTCGCGCGCAAGTTGCCGGTGATCGTCGGCCTCGTGTTGACCGCCACGATCGTTCGGCAATCTGTCCGGTATTACTACGCCCGTCGTTTTCGGCATGATCCTGCAGCGCACGCACAACTTCCACTATGCGATGTGATACATCTCGATCGTCGCCGTTCTGGGCATCCTTTCGTAAATCTTCCTCGTCGGCAAAATCGAAATGATCGTGCCGCCGAAGAAGCGGGCACCTAACGCGTACGGGGTTACGCAGTCGAGCTAGGCTCAAACAGGCTGGCTTACGCTAGCCGCGCCAAAGAAACGCAAACGCCGCCTTATGTGATGGCGCCAATCTGCCAGGGCACGAATTCATTCTGGCCGTATCCGTGAATCTCGCTTTTCGACGCCTGGCCCGACGCGGTCGCAAGCATGAGTTGGAAGATCTCCTCACCGAGTTCTTCGACCGTTCGTTCGCCGTCGAGGATCGACCCGCAATTCAGGTCGATGTCCTCTTCCTGGCGTTGCCACAAAGCGGTGTTGGTACCCAGTTTCAACGAGGGCGACGGCGCGCAACCATAGGCGGAGCCGCGGCCGGTCGTAAAGCAGATCAGGTTTGCGCCGCCCGCGACCTGCCCGGTCGCCGAAACCGGATCGTAGCCCGGTGTATCCATGAAAACGAGACCCTGGGCACGCACCAGTTCGGCGTACCGGTACACGTCGACGAGATTGGTCGTGCCGCCTTTCGCTACGGCGCCAAGCGACTTTTCGAGAATCGTTGTCAGCCCACCGGCCTTGTTCCCGGCCGATGGATTGTTGTTCAGATCGGCATTCATGCGCGCGCAGTATGCTTCCCACCAGTGGATCCGTTCGATGAGCTTTTCGCCGACTTCACGTGACACGGCCCGGCGCGTCAATAGATGTTCGGCGCCGTAGACCTCGGGGGTTTCGGAGAGAATCGCCGTTCCACCGTGCGAGACCAGGCGATCGACTGCCGCGCCGAGTGCCGGATTTGCGGTAATGCCGGAGTAGCCGTCTGAGCCGCCGCATTGCAAGCCGATTACGAGGTGCTTGGCATCCACGGGCTCGCGCCGTACCTTGTTCGCTTCCCCGAGCATCGCCTTGACCTGTTCGATGCCCGCCGCCACCGTGCGCGCCGTGCCACCGGTCGCCTGAATGGTCATCGTCTTCAGCGCCGCGCCGGACGTAAGACCCTGGCTTTGCATAAGCCCATCGATCTGATTGGTTTCGCAGCCCAACCCGACTATCAGCACGCCGGCGAAATTAGGATGCCGTGCATAACCACCGAGCGTGCGCCGGATCATTTCCAGCGCTTCGCCTTCGGAATCGATCGCGCAGCCCTGAGCGTGCGTCAGCGCGATCACGCCATCAACGTTTGGATAGTCCGCAAGCGCTTGCGGATGAATATCGCGACGAAAGTAATCTGCGATGGCGCGCGCCGCCGTTGCGGAGCAATTGACCGATGTCAGAATGCCGATGTAGTTACGCGTTGCGATACGTCCGTCGTCGCGTACGATGCCCATGAACCGCGCCGCCGCTGCGACCGTCGACGCCGGCTTCGCATCTGTGCCGAACGCGTAGTCCCGATCGAAATCGCCCATCGCAAGGTTGTGCGTATGGACATGCTCCCCGGCATCGATGGCACGTGTCGCAAAGCCGATGATCTGGCCGTAGCGCCGCACTGGCGCGCCCGTTTCGATAGCGTGGACGGCAAGCTTATGACCCGCCGGGATCAACCCACGTACAGCAAGACTACCGTGGATGCGCATGCCCGCGACAAGCTGGTGCCGCGCGATGACGACATCGTCATCTGGATGCAGTTGCACGATTGGCTCTACGGTTGCCGAAGGATCGGCCATTGTGTTTTCCGCATTGAATATCATGACGTGGCCTCCTCGCTCTGCGCTGCACGCAATGCCTCGCCTGTTACGGCATCAAGGCCGACGAGCGTATTGATCGATGCGCAAGCGCCGCATCGTCCGCCGATGAAATGATGTCCGAGAATGCTCATGTGAATTTCCGGTTAAATCGCGTGCAGCGTATCTGCATGTGTCTAGCGAAGCGTCGCTTCGGCCGAGCCAATCGGCGCTTCGGCTACGCGGCGTGACTGCAAGCCGATGCTCATAAGCAGGAACACGCCGACGACGCCTGCAAACGCCAGGGTGAACATGCCCGCACGAGGGCTATGAAAGAGCGTCTCCACTGCCGTCTTTAATGTGGGCGCGATGAAGCCGCCGAGATTGCCGAGCGCGCCGATCATTGCAATACCGCTCGCTGCCGCGGTACCGCTCAGGTAGGCCGTCGGCAAGGTCCAGAAGAGCGGCTGGACGACTACGAAGCCGACCGTCGCGATACAGAATGCGACGAGCACGGGTCCGATGTGATTGCCGAGGGTAGACAGTGCTATTCCTGCCGCGGCCGCTGCCAGCATGGCGATGGCGAGTTGCCGGTGCTTCCCGCTCGCGTCCGCGTAGCCGGTGATAAAGCGCAGTGCGATGAGTGCGCACAGCCAGGGAATGGCGGTCAGCAAGCCGACCTTCGAGCCGATGGCGGTACCGGTCAGCTCCGAAATCCGCGTCGGCAGATAGAAGATGACGCCATACACGCTCACCTGAATGGCGAAATAAATCGATACAAAGCGAAGCACGTTCCAGTTGCGCAGCGCGGTCAGCGCAGTAGCCGGCCCATGCGCGACCTTGTGCCGGTCTTCCGCTGCAATGGCGTTTTCCAGGGCGTCTTTTTCGGCCGACGTCAGCCACTTCGCGTGGCGCGGTTTGCTCACCAGATAGAAGAACGCGACGATGCCAACAGCCGACGCAGCGAGACCTTCGATGAGAAACATCCATTGCCAGTTGTGCAGCCCGAGGCGGCCACCCATGACCTCCATCAGATAACCTGACAGCGGGCTGCCCAGCACGAGCGCCACTGGCAAGCCAAAGTAGTAGATGCCTAGCGCCTTGCCGCGTTCACGTGCGGGGAACCAGTATGTGGAATAGAGAATGACGCCGGGCGAAAAACCTGCTTCGGCCACGCCCAGAATGAAGCGCAGCGCATAGAACGAGGCCTCGTTGTGCGCAAACATCATGGCCGCCGACGCAAGCCCCCAAGTGACCATGATCCGGCTCAACCAGAGCTTCGCACCCACCCGATGCAGCATCAGATTGCTCGGGATCTCGAACACCGCATAGCCGATGAAAAAGATCCCCGCCCCGAGCGCAAACGCCGCGTTGCCGATGTTCGAATCGACTTGAAGGGCCTGTTTGACAAACCCGACGTTCGAACGGTCAAGCATCGATAGCGCGAACATCAGCGCGAGGAAGGGCGCGAGCCGCAGGCGCGCCTTGCGCACCGCGCTTTCCAACGGGTCTTGCGTAACGTGTTGAGTCTGCATCTCGTCTATCTCCTTGAGGAAGCCGGGTATGCCGGTCTGTTATGGGGGGCTAGAGCCGGGTCATACGTGATCAGAGAGAGGCTGTGTCCAGTAGTCCTCGTGCAGCAAGGTTCGCCATCAGCGCGCGCACGCCGAAAGTCCACGGCTCGATGCGGTCGCTGTGGTTGACCCGGTTGACCAGCGTGCCGAGCTGCCGGCTCGAAATCTTCACGATATCGCCCAGCTTGTGTGTGAAGCCCGCGCCAGCGGCGTCGCGGTCTTCGATTGGTGCAAAAAGCGTCCCGAGGAACAGCAGCGCGCCATCGGGGTATTGATGGGTCGAACTGATCGTCTGCGAAACGAGATCGAGCGGGTCGCGCGTGATCTGGTCCATCGAACTCGTGCCTCGCAAGACAAAACCGTCGCTGCCTTCAACGCGCAAATCGACTGTCGCCCGGCGCACATCGTCGATCGAGAAAGTCTCGTCGAAAAGCCGCAGGAAGGGGCCAATCGCACACGAGCCATTGTTGTCCTTCGCCTTGCCAAGCAGGAGCGCGCTGCGTCCTTCGAAGTCGCGCAGATTGACGTCGTTGCCCAGCGTCGCGCCGAGCGCGCGGCCGCGGCTGTCGATCGACAGCACGATTTCCGGCTCCGGATTGTTCCAGACCGAATTCGGATGCAGCCCGATCTCCGTGCCTGTCCCCAAAGCCGCCAGCACTGGCGCTTTTGTGAAGACTTCCGCGTCAGGGCCGATTCCGACTTCAAGGTATTGGGACCATAGTCCCTGCTCGATCAGCAGCGCCTTCAATTCGCGCGCCTCGGCGGAGTCCGGTCGGATGCTGGTGAGACTATCGCCGACCAGAGACCTGATCTGCTCTCGCACGCGCACCGCGCCTTGCGGGTCGCCCTTTGCCTGCTCCTCGATCACTCGTTCAATCAGGCTCGCCGCAAAGGTCACCCCTGCTGCTTTGATGACCTGCAGATCGCAAGGCGCGAGCAGATGGACGCGCTCCGGATTGCGCGCGGTACCGCCCGTTGCATCGGCCGTATTGCCGATGATCGTCTCCAGCTTGCCGATCCAGCGGCCACTCGCGGCTCGCACCGTCGCGACCGGATCTTCCCGCTCCAGCAAGCTGCTGATGGTCGGTGCTGCGTCGGAAATGTCGAACACTCCGTCGGCGCGCAAGACGACTACGGCGGGACCTGCGGGCATTGAATTCGCGGCAGGTACCCAGGCGCGGCCGACAAGCGTGCCGGACAATCCGTCCGACGGAAGCGTGTCCGTTACGCTGAGTGAAAGCGGGGATGTCATGTCTGTCTCCACTGAAGTTTGTCTGGCGCGCGCGGCTTGCCGCCAGTTCGCGCGTTGATTCCGCGCGTTGATTCGCCCAGCAGCAACTTTAGGCAGCCGACCGATAAACATCCAATCTCTTATTCAGTACAATCGATTCCATCCGGTTATGAGTTCGTGCGTGTTTACCCCATGTCCAGACAATTTGCGGTGCGTACGTCGAGCGTCCTGGCAAGGCTGCGCTTCAGACATCTTCAACTGCTCGATGCCCTCGGACGCACGCACAACTTGCGCATCGCAGCCGAACAGATGCTTATCACCCAGCCCGCGGCGACAAAAATCCTGAGTGACATTGAATCGATGTTCGGGGCCCAGTTGTTCGAACGGCTACCACGGGAGATGCGCCCAACCGATCTCGGCGTATTGTCCGTGCGCTATGCGACCGCGGCGGTAGCCGATCTGGGCAAGTTCGTGAACGAGTTCAGCACCTTGAGCGATGGCGGCTACGGTCATCTCACCGTCGGCGCTATCTCGGCTTCGGCCGCTCAGGTGGTGACGACCGGCATCAGGGAGATTCGCCGGCAGCGGCCGCAACTGGTCATCAAACTGGTCGAGCAAAGCAGTGACCAACTGGCGGTCTGGCTCGAAGAAAGGAAGCTGGACGTGATGGTCGGCCGTCTGACGGAGCCGCGCCATCAAGTACTGTTCGACTTCGAGGTGCTGTCCGGGGAACCGGTCTGGGTGGTCGTCGGACAGCATCATCCGTTGTTGCAGCGGCGGCGGCTGGAGTTGGCCGATCTTGGCGCGTGGCCATGGATTCTCTATCCGCAAGCAACGGCTATCAGGCAGCTGTTCGACGAAACGTTCGCCGGCGCGGGCATTCCTGCGCCGGTGGGCATGGTGGAAACGCCTTCAATCTTTTCGACACTGGAACTGTTGCAGGCAACCGACATGATTTCGCTGCAGCCACGTGCCGCTGTCGAAAAATATGTAAGCAAGGGTCTGCTCGGACACCTGCCCATTCCCATCACCCGGACCATGACGAGCTACGGTATCGTCACGCGCAAGCACGAATTGCCGTCACAGCCCATGCAGGAATTCATCGCCATTCTACGTTCCGTGGCCGGACGTGTCGGCGATCGGGCGCTGCCAACGCGGGACGGATCGAGTGAGGCAACGTGACGATAGGGATCGGCGAGAGCGGTCCGACGATAGCTTTAGAACGATGTGCCTATCTGGAACTGGAATTTCTGATACTGATCGCCTGCGTGCTTGACGAGCGGAAAACCGAGGCTCAACTTGAGCGGACCGATCGGCGAGATCCAGGCGAGCCCCAGCCCATAACCGTAGCGCAATCCGTTCGCACCGATGCTACTGCCCTCGCTGCCCCATACATTGCCGCCGTCGAGGAAGGTAAAGACGCGCAACGTGCGGTCGTAGCCGGATCCCGGCAGTGGAACGGTCAGCTCGATATTGCCGACGACCATCTTGGAGCCACCGATGGGATCGTTCGTGGTCGCGTCGCGCGGGCCGAGCGAACTTGGTTCATATCCACGCACTGAATCGATACCGCCCGCATAGTAGTTCTTGAAGATCGGATAGGGCTTGCCGTTTAATCCATTGCCATAGCCGCCCTGAAAGTTCAGGCCAAGCACGAAGCCTCGCGCGAACGAATAATAGTATTGCGCCTGGAGGTCTGCCTTGTAGTACGGCGTATCACCCAGCGGCGTGCCGTATTCGGCATTGGCTTGCGTATAGTAGCCCCGGCTTGGGACAAGCGCGCTATCACGGTCGTCACGTGACCATCCCGCCGTCAACGGAACATTGTTGGAGACACGGCCGAATTGCGTGACGTAATCCTTATAGCTCTGAGGCGTATTGGCGTCGATATCCAGACGGTTCTGCTCGAACCCCAGCCCGAAGTACACCATGTCGGCCTCGGAGAAAGGCACGCCGAATTTGAGGTCTGCTCCTGCCGTGATAATTCGGAAGCTCGAGTCGGTCGAATAATACAAGGGCTCCGTCGTGCGGTAATAAACGTCGGTGATGCGCTTGATGCCGTCAATCGTGAAGTACGGATCGACCTGTGTGACCGTCAACGTACGGTTGGTAGTGGAGGTGTTCACATTCAGTGCGAGGCTCGTGCCCGAGCCGAACACGTTGTCCTGCGATACGCCCGCGGAGATAATGGGCCCCTCGCCCGAGCCATAGCCCAGGCCCAGCGAAATCGAGCCCGTGGGTTTTTCCGTCACCTTGACGTCGACGTCGACCTGGTCCGGCGTGCTTTCGACCGGCACCGTGGTCACGTCCACATCCGTGAAGTAGCCGAGACGGTTGATCCGGTCTTTCGACAGCGCGAGGCGGTTCGAATCGAACCACGAGCTTTCGAGCTGGCGCATTTCGCGGCGCACCACTTCGTCACGCGTACGCGTGTTGCCGACCACGTTGATGCGGCGCACGTAGACGCGGCGGCTCGGGTCGACTTGCAGCGTCAGGTCGACCTTGTGGTTGGCCTGATCGATCTGCGGCTGCGCATTGACGGTGGCAAACGCGTAGCCGTATTCGCCGAGCTTGTCGACGATCGACTTGGTGGTGGCTTGCAGCTTTTCAGCCGAGAAGCGGTCACCCGGTTTGATCTTGATGAGCTTGGCCAGCTCCGGCTCGCGGTCGAGCAGATTGC